>NZ_JBLRVS010000004.1:146600-573540 GCF_047915635.1 Rossellomorea sp. FS2
TTCCCCTTTTTGTGCCTGGCACCTTTTCCCCTTTTTGTGGCTGGCACCTTTTCCCCTTTTTGTGCCTGGCACCAGCATTGCATTCGGTGCCAGGCACAAAAAAACAGCCGCAACGATATCGTTGCGGCTGTTTGTATTAATGGAACAATCCGGATTCCTTGGATTTTTTCATGAAGGCTTTGGTTCGTTTGCTCAGCGGTTGTTTCAGGAACGTGCCCAGGAAGATCGCGATGGCCCAGAATAGGACTAGGAACAGGATATCCTTTGTGACACGCTCCCAGACGATTCCGCCTACCGCTTCTCTCATAAGGTCGATCGCATAGGAGAATGGCAGGAATGGATGGATCATCTGGAAGAACTCAGGCAGCAATGCAGTCGGATACGTACCACCCGATCCTGCAATCTGCAGGACAAGGAGGACGATGGCCAGTGCTTTACCGACGTTTCCGAACACCGATACAAATGTGTAGACAATGGTGATGAATACCGCACTGATCAATAGGCCGAATAGGACGAACCATCCTGGTGACGAGATGTCTACTCCGAGAAGGAAGATATCCCCCAGGGTGACGATGATTGTCTGGATAAACCCGATTGACAGGAAGGTCATCAGCTTACCGAAGTAAATATGCCTTTCTTTGAGGTCCGGAATGCCTTCCATCACGTCGGTAGCAAGAAGGGAGATGAGGAGCAGACCTCCTACCCAAATAGCAAGGACCGTATAGAATGGCGTCATGGCCGTACCGTAGTTCTGAATCGGATACAGGCTGTTTTTGTTCATTTTCACCGGTTCTTCAAAGAAACTTTTCTCCAGTTTCGGATCATTTTTAAGGAGCTTGATGATTTCATTGATGTCTGTCTCACCCTGGATTTCTCTGATCCGGTCTGCGAGTTCATTCACTTTTGTGTTCACATACGGGTATTCACCCAACACATCTTTCAATGTTTTCTCCCCGTCTGAAAGATTCCCTTCCGTACTGGAGAGGATTTTCTCAACTTCAGGAATGGTGGATTGGATATCAACCAAGATCGAACGAGCATCGCTCAGCGTCTTTTTGGCGCTCGCCACTTCTGAGCGGACAGCCGGTTCGATGTTATTGTTATATTCTTTCACAAACGCATCGATATTGGCACTTGTCTCAGCAGAACGCTCTTGAATGCCGTTGATGACATCATCCACTTCCTTCTGTTTTCCAGAAAGGAAGTCGTTGATCTTATCCCCATCCGTTTGGACTTGTTGAAGTTGTTTCTTCACTTGAGCCAACTGTTCAAGAGCCTGATCAATCTGCTCCTGGTTTTGCTGGGACTCTTCGTTCTGATTGTCCTCCCCCTCTTGTGGTGAAGGGTTCTGTTCTTTTACTTGCTGGAGGCTCGACTCAATGGCCTCAATGTCTTGAATGGTCGAATCCACCTGTTTTTGGACATCGTTTGAAATGGTGTCGCCTTGACTAAGGTCGATATCGGATGTCTGCACACTCTGAAGGAAATCATTGATTTTCTTTGATGTGCTTTGAGCCTGCTCAAGGTCTTTTTGTACCTGAGGTGCAATTTCATCCAATCGTTTTTCGGCCTTATCAAGGAAGGCTGTTGTGTTGTCGATGGTTTCCAACCCTTCATTGGTCACCCGGCTTGCTTCCGGGATCATGCTTTGGGCATCATCGATCATCCCCTGGGCCTTTTCAGCATCAGAGAGTGAATCGTTCAAGGTCTTCCCGATGTCAGGAAGTCTTTCTTCTGCTTCAAACACATAGTTCTCGAAATTTTTGATATCAGGAAGATCGCCTTCGATTTCCAGTCCAAGCTCATTGAACATATCAAAAATCGTTTCATTCACAGTCGAAATGAATGAGCTTGTAATTTTATCAACAATGGCCCCTGCCCCTTTTTCCGTGATCTTCGGGGCGATGGCGTTGATTTTTTCATTTACATAATACTCAAGTTTCGCTTTCTCAGGCTTATCTTCAATGACGGTCGAAAGCTTTTGAGAAAAGTCCTTCGGAATGACGATGACAGCAAAATAGTCACCGTATTCCACTTTGTCCATGGCTTTCTCACGATTGACAAAGTGCCAGTCCATATCATCGTTTTTCTTCAATTCCTTGACAAGGTCTCCTCCGACGTCGATCGATTCGTCCCTGATCGTCGCTCCCTCATCTTCGTTGACGACCGCTACGGGTAACTGGTCGGTCTTTCCGTACGGATCCCAAGATGCTTCAATGTTAAACCATGCATAGAGGGACGGGAGGATCATCAAACCACCGATGACGATGAGGGCTACATAGTTCGTAACAAGATTTCTTCCGTCCCGCGAGAATATCTTCCAGCTTTTTTTCATGTTCTCTTACTACCTTTCTGTCGTATCTTGTATTACCGTTTACTATACCCATTTTTGTCGTGAACAGGCATCATTTGGTCAATTTAGCTATTATATCGCAATAACGTTCAGGAAAGAAGTATGTTCATCTAACTGTCACATACAATCTTTTCCCCATCTCTGTATATTTCCGGGGAAATTTGCTGTCGAAAATCCCCTGCCATGCGGAGGATGCATAGTGATTTAAAACAAAAAAAGACCCCCGAAACCGGGGATCTTTCTCATGATAAAAGCAGAAATTATGCTTTTACAACGTTAGCAGCTTGAAGTCCACGTTGGCCTTCTTCAACTTCGAAAGTCACTTTTTGACCTTCGTCAAGTGTTTTGAAGCCGTCGCCTTGGATAGCTGAGAAATGTACGAATACATCTTCTCCACCGTCAACTTCGATGAAACCGAAACCTTTTTCTGCGTTGAACCATTTTACTGTACCTTCTTGCATGTTATTTCCTCCTGCGTGGATTGTGCTCCACAATTATTACTATTATTGCTCAATTCAGGTGGAAGGATTGCTCCCTCCCTATATACCGAACAAAAATAATTAACTTAATAATAACAGATAGTGGGAGATATAGCAATGGGGTTTCGGATTTTTTTCTTAATCAGTTCGAATTGTTGTTTTACTTCCCCTCATTCTTCATATAATGACCCACCGCATCGCGAAGAAATTCTGCCATACCATTCTGGTACTTATCGTAGTATGACCTGAAACGTTCATCGTCCACATACATCTGTACAAGGCCTTCATGGGCTTCCCTATTATAATGACCCCACTGGCGGGTGATCCATTCTTTGTGGAGCTGCGCAGCTTCCTGTGCCTCCTCACTAGTTGCATCGCCCTTTTCATGCGCTATTTTTAGCAAGGCTATCATTTGTTCTTCCAGGTGCTTGGTTTCTTCATATGTTTCCTTGTCCATGCTCAGGAGCTGCTGATTCGATGCACCTATCGACTCGTCTCCATATTTCTCCCGGATCTCTTTCCCGTATTCCTTCTCGTTTATATCGACGAGCCTTTTCTTGAACCCTTCAAACTTTTCCCGATCACTCATTGTGGCTCCTCCTCCCTTATCTTCCAACGTCTGATCGACATTTCGGATCAACATCAGCAAGCGTTCCTTTTTCTCGACTAGCCGGCTCCGATGCTCTTTCAGCGCTCCCACTGAATCAAAGTCTGGATCATCCAATATGAGCTTGATCCCTTCAAGCTCCATACCCATTTCCCGATAAAACATGATCTGCTGAAGGCGGTCGACCTCCACACGTCCATAGATCCGGTAGCCGGATGAATTGATCCTGGACGGTGAGAGCAACCCGATTTCATCATAGTACCTCAGTGTCCGCGTACTGACTCCCGCCAAATCACTCAGCTTCTTTATTGTGTATTCCATGTGGCACCTCCTAGGTCTACTGTACACGTTGACGTTGCGTGAAGGTAAAGGGGGAAATGAAAAAACCACTCTTTAATTCTGATGAGTGGTGGAATAGGTAACTATTCATAATGATTCTTTCAGAAGCCTCTTCGTAATATGATCCTGTCTTAACCATTTTTCATGAATGACCAGATTAAACATCCTCAATAGAGTATAGTCGCCCGGATATAGGACTGAAATTAAAACTTTTGTATGCAGCTTTGCAGTAAAGGATAGCTAATTGTTCAGGTAGGATAAACAGCATGGCATAATAGAGAAGTAGTCCCAACAGAATCATCAAGCCCTCTCCTAAAAGGAACCCAATCCCACCGAAACTCCTAATCAAATAGTGCAGGGTATAATAAATAGAAAGTCCACTCACAATGGCAATCCCTATATATGAACGGTTTTCCATTTTGGATCTTGTCTGATGTTTTTTTGAACCGGCTCTATATGAACCCCTCATGATTGAAATGATGAGTCTTATGAGTGAGCAGGCAAAGATTAGAAGCCCAACAATCAACGTACTATATATAAAGCTGAATAATGCCCCCTGAGTGATAGTATGTTGATCCCATACTAAAAATATTACTGCCATATAAGGTAAAATTCCAAAAAGGGATTGTGAGAAAACGATTGAAAGTACATATTGGGTTTTCTGAAACTTACTATAGATTTTCTTAAACGAGAACATAATGATGGCTATGGTCAAACTAACGAGAAACCACAATGATCCCTCTTTTATTTTTTCTATGTGAGGATATATTGCGGCTTCCCCTGCTAAATGAAATACGAGATAATACAGCAACCATATCAGGGGAACACTAAAAAGAAGAGCTGAAGACAAACCTCCTGGAGATTGGCTGTTAGCCAGTGACTCTCTCAACACTTCTACATCTTTTTCATGAAACCACTTCATTAGAGCCCCCTCAACTATTGGACATATAGAATAGAAGTTCAGCCTTAACATAGTCAGCCATTTAATAAAACTTTCTGGTGCCATTACGCTGCACTATTAGGTCTTTTTCGTATAATTATTGATGGCCTTTATCTTCTAGATCATATAAGTATCCGCGGGAGTTAAAATTAAATGCTTTGAACCGCAGCTTACAATAAATCAATACCAGCTGTTCCGGCAACACAAAAATCATCATATATGAAATGATCAGTCCGAAATAAATCAGGTGTAGGTCCTCAATAGAATGGGAGGGTATTGTTCTTATAGCATATAGTATGAGCAGAACGAGTCCCGTTGAAGCTACAATTACAACTGGCAAGTAATCGGACTTCTCAAATCTATTTCTTACTCGATCTTTGCTGCCTCCTTCTCTATAAGCACCTTTTCTTAACAATAGATAAAATCGAACACAAGTCACCCAAAAAATGACGATACCAATTGCAAGTGCCATATAGGTAAAGTTCATAAGTGACTCCCGGCTCGCACTGTCTTGTTCCCCTAAAATATATAGGGCGATAAGAAATGGGTAGACACAAAAAAGCAGTTGTGAAAACAGTGTATTAATTACATATTGAACCCACTCAAGTTTTTTATAGATTGTCGGTACAGAAAACAGTAAACACAAAATAGAAATGATTAATGTAAAACTGAATTGAATATTCTTCATTTGTTCAACGTTTGGAAATACTGTCATTTCCGCAGCAATAGAAAAGGTCAAATAATAAAATAACCAAAGAAACGGTATTCCCAATAAAAGTATAGCCGCCAAATTACTTGGACTTTGTCTCCCGGATTCAAAAGGTTTTCTCAATACGACAAAGTCATTGTATGTTAATTTCCCAGCCACATTTTCACCCCAAGTTTTCCGACCATTTCTGAAGTACTTCTCAACAATTATATTTCAACTAATGTATCTTAATTATGTCCCGCGTTCTGTACATGGTTACCTAGCGCGAATGGTAAGGAGAATGATTTTAAAAGAGTTGGAGTTGGTTCTACCATTCATCATTCCATTGTAAAGACTAAACATTTTTCCTTTTTAGTTCTATTTTCTCTATATCGTGTAAGTACCCTCTTGAATTATAATTAAATGCTTTAAATCGGATCTTACAATAGGTTATAACTATTTGTTCAGGAAGAACAAAAACGGATACGTAACAAATAAGAAGCGGTAAATAAGTAAGTATAGCGTCTTCTAAAGAGACGAATTGAATTTTCCGAATAGCATATTGCATAATAAGGACAAACCCTGTAGAAGCCACTATTGCAATTGGTATGTAGGATTTGTTTTCAAACTTGCTTCTCGTTTCATCTCTGCTACTCCCTTTTTTGTAGGCTCCTTTTCTTAATAGGATGGAAAATCTTATACTAGTAACCAGGAGTACTAAAATACCTAAAATTATTGCATAATAAGTCAGTTTTATAAGGATTTCACGGCTTGCATTTTCCTGTTGGCCCATAATGAAAAATGCACTGATAAATGGGTACACAGTAAAAGTGAATTGTGCTAATAGGACGCTATATGCATACTGTAACCAACCAGTTTTTCTATATATGCTTGGAAATGAAAATATAATCCCTAGTATAGAAACAACTACAGTCATAATAAACTGAGTGGTACGAATTTTTTCCACGTTAGGATAGTTTGTAGAATCCGATGCTACTGTAAAAGTTACAAGGTACAATAACCAAACAATAGGAACACTTAGTAAGAAAGCCTCGGCAAGCTTCTTCGGGCTTTGTCTACCTGATTCAAGGGGTTTCCTTAATACAGCATAGTACTCAACAGGTAATTTAGTCATTAACGTTACAGCTCCAGTCTGAGATCCCATTTTTCAAAACCAGTGCTTACAAATATTTCTCCTAATAAATGCCCTCACCATAGTCCATGAACCACAGTGGTTTCATTCCATTAAATGTAATTCCCCTCTATTATCAAAATTAAAACTCTTAAAACGATATTTACAATAGAGAATCACTAGTTGTTCAGGTAGAACAAAACTCATAACATGTATCACTAAAAATCCGATTACTATAACAATAATTTCTCTGAATCCTTGAAAACCATAGCTACTTATAATCATTTGCAGGCTGATAACTAAGCCTGTTGAAGCTGTAACAACAGCTGGCACATAAGAATACCCTTCAAACTTAGCCCTTTGAATATCCTTCGCAGTACCTTTTCGATATGCACCTTTATTTAGTAATATAATGAACCTTATTATAGTCACAATAACAACGAGCACCATTGAACTGAGGCTTATCAGGGTTATCTTCGTTAATACATCCTCTGATACTCTATCAGACTTTCCTATAATAAATAGTGCAGCTAAGTAAACACTTAAGCTAAATAATGCATGAGACAATACAATTGCCAGTATGTACTGGATCTTCTGAAATTTCATGTAGAAGTACCGAAATGTAAACACGCTCATCAATACTGTTAATACTACGGTAAACCAAAAACAAATTAACATCATTTCTGAAAATAAAGGGTAATTCGTGACATCTCTCGTCGCATCACCTGCTACATAAAAAACTAGAAAATACATTAACCAAAGTAATGGAATACAAATGATGAATGCACCTGCTAAATTAGAGGGTGTTTGCCTGCTTAATGCAGAATTTCTAATAGCTTCGAAGTCTTTTTCTCTTAATGTTCTAAACATTGAACCCACCCCTAATCTATCTGGACCCCTTTTACGGAAGCTGATTTATTTTTCCACTTCAGTTCTCTTCTTCAACAAATGTTGAATGAAAGAATAACCCCTGACGACCTGTCAGGGGTTATTCTTTCATTCAGCCCCCGCGCTCATCTCCACATAGGTCTTCCCTGAAGGCGACTGCTTGTAGACAACGAACATCGGTGTCGATTGGGTTTGGCCACTTCGCTCAATGTACTCTACGATTTCCCAGAACTTGTATTGGGAGAATTCATCAAAGTTCTCCATCACGCGGGACATGACCATATCCTTCAAGTAGAAGTAGCTTCTGAAGTGAACGTTCTCACTCTCAGGTAAATCTATGCGGTCTTCTTCAATCGGTAGGAAGATTTCGGCTGTCATGATTTCGTCTTCTAGAGGGTTGCTCATGATGCAGAAGAACAGATCGCCTGTTGGGTTGTATCCGTTGTTTTCCAGGATGCCTGCAAAGTCTTCAAATGCCATTTCCAATTCTTCGGGTGCGAATCGGTAGAGCTTGGAGGCTACATTCTTATACGTCAGGGTGTGATCAGTGAATAGCATGAGGCACACTCCTCGGCACATAGAGATCGATGATGATATCACCGTATACCTCTAACAGGACACAGTAGAATTGGTCTGTGAGGGGAATTCCGTTCACTTCGCCATACGTTTTCACTTGTTCAAAGGCCGTTGAGAAATCGTGAATTTCCTGTGCCTGCCTTAAGACGAGAGCATCTTTCAGGTCCAGCCTGCGTTCATATTGAATGTCTGAATCATCGGCAAGCTCGACTTCGTCATTCACCGGCATATAATACGTAAAGGTCCCGCTATCTCCTTTTGCTTCATATGTAAAGATGACGGGGCCGTTTCTATATACTACCTGTTCCAGTTCTGCTTCCTCCATGACAGCAAAGCCTTCCTGCCAGTCCTCCATTTTGCCTTCCATCTTATACACTAATACATGATCAAATTGTAAGGATTTCTTTTCGATAGCCATGACCTACTCCCTTTCATCATTTGTTTTTATTTTTCATTGAAACCAGCTGTTCTTCTTATCGTGTGGAGACACTTTCTTTTCCAATATAGTGGTTGGTACATTGGGTATAAATTGGGCTTCACCCTTTGCCGTATCACGCTTCAGGGTCTTCCCATCGGCTTCAAAGTTAAAGCTGGTGAATCTCTTCTTACAATAAAGAAGAACCAATTGTTCCGGCAGGATGAAGAGCATCATATAAAATAGCGCAAGGGGCATGAGCGCAATGATATAGAATTCGAGCGAATCAGCATTGAAATTCCTTATTATATATTGAAGGATCAACACAATGCTTACGCCGATGACGATGGCGAGCGGTACGTTTGATTTCAATTCCAGGTTCATCCGGCTTTTCCACTTAGCCGATCCGTACTTATACTCTCCGTTTTTTAACAGCCGGAAGAATCGGATGACGGTAACGGCAAGCAGGAGGACCCCGACCCCGATAGTCAGCAGAAGCAGCGTCGTCATATTCCCCTCGGTCACGCCTTGCTGTGTTCCGATAAACATCATGGATATCAGATACATACAAATACCGAAAAGGAATTGGATTGCAAAGATGCTAATGCCGTATTGTGCCTTCTGATACTTCTTGTAGAATGACGGAACGCTTGCAATCAGACATAGGATGGAAAGCAGTATGGTGATGTAGAAGTGCGCTTCCTTCACCAATTCAATTGCCGGGAAAGCGGAGGAACCTCCCATCAGGGTGTAGGTTAAAAAGTAAAGGAGCCAGCTGATGAAAACCGAAACGATCAGGCTGGGTGTAAGGGCCGCGGGGCTCTGACGCCCACTTTCGAATGGCCCTTTCAACACATAAAAATGACTCTCAGGTAAATCTTTCAACATAAGCGGTACGCTCCTTTTGTTCTAAACGAAATGGGGCTATCTGAACCAGCCTTTGACTACGTCCATAGCGGATTTCCCCTTGCTCTTCTTGCTTTTCCCAAACTTATGGTTCAGAAGTGTATTCACGGCGATTCCTGCGCCCATCCCGACGAGGGTACCGACACCTGGGATAGGGATAAGGGCCGTACCTGCTGCAGTGAAGGCCGTCTGTACACCGCTTGAAACCCCGACGTCGATGGCTGTATCCACTGTTGCGCGCTTCGTTGCTTCTGCACCGGTCAATCCGTCAGCTTTGGCATTTGTATGATTCTCGTAGAATGAAAGTCCTGCTGAGATCGGCGCAAGGCCTTTCAGGCTGCTTTTCAATACGCCTTTGACAGGTCCGCTCTCTTGAAGGGGCTTCGCAATGCCTTTGATGTCGACGATATCCTTATATGAGTCCTTGACACCTTTTGCCGTTGCTTTACCGATGGTCTTGAATTTATCTTTGGCAGACAGTTCATTGTTGTTCCAATTCTTCAGGTGCGGATTTTTCTCGAGTACTTTCTCACCAACCGGTGACCAGCCTGTCTGGCCTTTCTTTTGAGTCGCGTATTTAAGGGTGACCGTATTGTTTTTAGCAATTTCCTTATGCTTAGGAGACAGCTTTTTACCGCCCTTAGGCACACCATGCATCAATTCTTTAAACGCACGTGAGTCCGGTTCTACCCCCAGCTTCCGAAGAGCATCCGGTGTCGCGGTGATGCGGTAGCCGTATTGACCTTTTTTAGGATCCCATACCTTATACGTCTTGAGACCATTTTTTCTTGCGGCATAGAAGGTCCTCAAGCTTGTGAACGACAGGGTTCCCCTGGACTTCAACTGATCGAACTGATCCAGGTTCTTCTTCGCTGTGAGTAGGAAGGAACTAGCACCCCCGCTTACATCACCGGTTTTATCCTTATCATCTTTAATTTCGAGTTCTTCTATATTAGGCGGTGTCCCATTTAATTTATTCGTTAAAGGGTTCAGTTCGGCATATTCCTTCCAAACGGTGGTCGGGAAATTCACGTTCACCTTCCCATCTTGCATCAATCCCTCGATATCAGAAATCCAGTTCTCCATCATGACGAGGTCTTCTTCAGCAGTGGAGAGTGCTTTCGACTGGCTGGAGTCGAACTCAGTCAGTTTGTCGACGGTTTCAGTCAATTCCGTTTTGGCGCTTTGGACGCCTTGGATGAAGGAAGAATCCTGGATGCTGGAGATGGAGACGATATCAGAAATGGAGCTGATGGTACTATTGGCATCTGCAACGAGGCTTTCCGTATGCTGCTTGATGCGGTCTAAGCTCTGTTCGAGTTCCTGGTCGAGAAAGGGTTGATGGATGTAGCCGTCTGAGCTTGGTTCGAGGGTGCTTAGTTCGCTTTTGATCTTTTCGAGGGTGGACTTGTATTCACTGCTGAATTTCACAATAAAATCAAGAAGGGGCACGTGGCATTCGTCATAAAAAGATCGGATGGCGCTCCCGCCCTTTCCTTTCAGTGCCTCTTCCATTCCAGAAAAGGCGGTAATCGATTGTTTAAGAGATTGGATTTCTCCATCAAGGGTATCGAGCATGGACTTGCTTCGGGAAATCCCTTCCTGAAGTGATTGGACTTTTAATGTTTTCATCTCTCATCTCTCACATTCATTGGTTATTTGCGTTGCATTCCGCCGGCGATGGTGGCATCGGCTTCCCGCATGGATTCCACGGCTTGCCTTGTGCTTTCAAGGTTTTTTTCCAACACACTTTTATAGGAAGCGAGAATGGTGTCGAGCTTTGAGGCCAGTTCATTCAGCTTATCGGCTGTATCGAGGACGTTCCCTTCAATGGACCCCTCGCTTTTCGCCTTCAGGCCCTGAAGTGATCCCTTTACATTCGATATTTGGGACTCCACACTTGAATATTCTACTTTGATCTCCATGATGACACTCCTCCCTTGGCATTTTATGTACATATTCTTGTTCCTACTATTTTCCTTCCTCATTATTACAAAAACCATTTTTGTCTTATATAGGAAATTCGGATTGTTTTTTGTTTTCTTCCTACTACTTTTTTGCTAGTTTTTATCATGGAACTAATATCCTCATACCCCATATTCAGAATATTATTCCAATTACCTGTTTAATTCACTGAAAAAACCGGAATCTCCTCTTGATTTCCACTAGAAAAGAAGTACGATATAAGAAGAAATGCCACTCATTTACAAGAAGGAAAGAGGTCTGAGTATGAATCTTGGATTTGGAGAAATTGCATTGATTGTATTTGTGGCTTTATTGTTTTTTGGTCCAAGCAAGCTGCCTGAGCTGGGGAAAGCAGTCGGGGTCACGTTGAAGGAGTTCAAAAAGGCGACCCAGGGGATTATGGAGGATGAGAAAACAGAAGAAAAGAAATGAAGATGACGGGGCCGGTCCTAGGAAAATCGGCCTTTTTTTCATTGGTGAATCAGGATGAAATACCTGTGTTCGAAGATACTATTAAAAAAGAAACCGTTCTTATGTTAAGTTAATGTAAATTTTCGATCAAAATTCTACATATTTTCGACAATTTGCGATATCATTATGAAGGTTTATTAATTCCATATTCGAAATGTTGGAGGTTTGAAAATATATGGTTTTCAAAAAGAAGGATAAATTCGGTACGATTTTGAGCAACATCGCAGAAAATCTGAAAGAGAGTGCTCATTATTTCGCTGATTATAAATTGAACAATGTCAGTGACCTGAAAGAATTCTCTACAACCATGAAGGATTATGAAACAAAAGGCGATAACTATGTGCATGAAGTCATCCTGGACTTGAACAAAGTGTTCATCACACCGATCGAACGGGAAGACATCCTTGCCCTGTCCATGAGCATGGATGATGTATTGGACGGTCTCGAGCATACTGCGGCCATGTTTGAAATGTACTCGATCACGAAGGCAGATGAGTTCATGCTGCAGTTCGTGGAAGCCATCCGTCAATGTTCAAATGAAATTGAAGAAGCCGTCGAGCTCCTTTCCACAAAGAAATGGATCAAGGTGCGTGAATCTGCAATCAAAATCAAAGACCTTGAATCTAAATGTGACGGAATCCTTCGTCAGTCTATCAAACATCTATTCAATACAGAGAAAGACCCGATCCGTATCATTCAATACAAAGAAATATACGAAGAACTTGAACTTGTAGCGGATTATTGTCAGAACGTAGCAAACACATTCGAAACCATTATCATGAAAAATGCGTAAGGAGCTTAGTTCAATATGGATACAGTATTAATTCTGACCGTCTTGATCGTCTTCTTTGCCCTTGCATTCGATTTCATCAATGGATTCCATGACACAGCGAATGCGATTGCTACTTCCGTATCGACCAAGGCATTGAAGCCAAGACACGCCATCATCCTGGCGGCAAGCATGAACTTCATCGGGGCCATGACCTTCACCGGTGTGGCCAAAACGATCACAAAGGATATCGTCGACCCCTTTGCACTTGAAAACGGGACGATTGTCATCCTGGCGGCTTTGATTGCCGCCATCATCTGGAACCTTGTGACATGGTATTTCGGAATCCCGAGCAGCTCCTCACATGCCCTGATCGGTTCAATCGCAGGTGCAGCGATTGCTGCAGCCGGATTATCATCACTGAATTATACAGGCTTCATCAAAATCGTCGAAGCGCTTATTCTATCGCCAATCCTTGCTTTCGTGGTCGGTTTCATCATCTACAGCATCTTCAAGGTTGTATTTAAAAACCGGAACCTCGCCAAAACGAACCGGAACTTCCGAAGCATCCAGATCGCTACGGCTGCCCTCCAATCGTTTACGCACGGTACCAATGATGCGCAAAAGGCGATGGGGATCATCACCATGGCCTTGATTGTCAATAACTATCAAACCTCCGACGACATCCAGACGTGGGTACAGCTTGCCTGTGCAACGGCCATGGGGCTCGGGACTTCCATCGGTGGATGGAAGATCATCAAAACGGTCGGTGCAGGAATCATGAAGATCCGCCCGGTCAATGGAGTGGCAGCGGACCTTACAGGTGCGGCCGTCATCTTCGGTGCGACAGCGATCCACCTTCCTGTCAGCACGACACACGTCATTTCCTCCTCTATCCTTGGTGTCGGTTCTGCCCACCGATTGAGAGGAGTCAAATGGGGTACGGCACAGCGCATGCTCATCACCTGGGTCATTACCCTTCCGATTTCTGCTACGCTGGCAGCCCTGATCTATTATGTAATCGACCTTTTCTTGTAAGAAAGCAAAGCAATGCAGACCGTGCCGATCCACTGGTACGGTCTTTCTTTTTCCCGAAATGTCTTTACCCCATATTCCCGCTCACCAAACCTTTTCCTACACAAAAAACGTCCACCCTTTATCAGGAATGGACGTTGAAAGTCGATGTTAAGGAATACGCCTCCACAGAAAACATGACGTTTTGTTTCGGAAGAAGGACAATGGAGTCGTCCGACACATTGGGAAAATAGCGCGCGGTGAACACATGCTCCCCGTCGTTCAAGAACAGTTCCAGGGAAGAGTGGTCCAGGAAGAGATGAAGTTGATGGACGTGACTCACGTCCACCCTCCTTATCTCTACAGACCCGTCATCGAGGCGATGCCGAGTCAAGGTAACCCTGCCTTTCTGGCAATCATAGTGGATCTCAGCTTCATTCCTGATGCGAATAGAGAAAGAGCCTGCCTCCAGAACATTCAGGATGAGCTCCTTGCTCTCAACTCCCATCCCGTCAAAGTCCCACCTTTCACCGGCAAGGAGTTTTTTTGAGCGGACGTTGAATGCACCTGCCCTTAGCTTTTTCAGTTCCTTGACCGGTCGTTGGAGTAACACGCCGTCCTTGAGTTCCAGTTCCCTTGGAATGGTTAACGCGTGGATCCAGCAGTAATCAAGGGTGGGATGATATGGCTCCTGAGAGTCCGTCATCCCCATCCAGGCCACCAGGATCCGCCTCCCCGCTTCGTCTGTCATCGTCTGGGGAGCATAGAAGTCAAAGCCCTTATCAAGCTCTGAAAAATCGCCATGTGAGAATCGGGATGAGTCAACATCCAGCGAACCCATCATATAGCCGGATTGAAAGAGATTCTGATACCGATCTTCCTCAGGTTCGATCCCTTGGGGAGAGATCAATAAGACATCTCCTTCTTCAAACTCCAACAGGTCAGGGCATTCCCACATATATCCAAAATCACCCAGACCGCTCCTTCCAGCACCTGCGATGATCCCCCTATAAGTCCAGTGATAAAGATCGTCTGATGTATACAAGACGACCGCTCCGCACCCTTCCAACGTCTGTGCGCCGATTACCATATGCCAGGTGGCTCCCCTCTTCCATACCTTCGGATCCCTGAAATGGGCGGTGAAGCCTTCAGGCAGGGTGATGATCGGACCTTTTTTCTCAAAATGCACCCCGTCTTCCGAGACGGCGAGACATTGATACGTTTCCCTTTCTCCTGAATCGTTCTTCACGTTTCCTGTATAGAACAAGTACAGATGATCATCCGAAACGACTGCCGAACCAGAGTAGCAGCCATTCCTCTCGTACCATTCACTCGGTACGAGGGCGATTGGTTCATGTCTCCATGCAGTAAGGTCCTCTGAGGAATAGTGCCCCCAAAATTTCGCTCCGTGACTTTCTTCAAGGGGATTCCACTGATAGAAGAAGTGATAACGCCCATTGAAAAAGGACAATCCATTCGGGTCATTCAGCAGTCCGATGGTCGGCATGAGATGATAGGTTAAGCGGTACGGATCAGCCTCTGCCTTCTGTTGAAATGACTGTATTCTTTCTTCTACAGCTGTGAGCAGTCTCTTTTCATTTTCATTCATATGCAAAGCTCCTTGCTGTCATTATTTCTCAACGTCGTTTTTCAGTTTATCCGAATAGCCGAACATCCACGTAAGTGCAAATGCAACCCCGATCGCAATGACATTCACCAAGATATATAACAGGATCTGGCCGTTCAAGTATAGAAGGGTACCCGGGATGACCGTGATGGCCATGCCTGTTCCCTTCAGACCGACGAGGGATGCGACGAATCCTCCTACTCCACCTCCGACAAGACCCATGATGAAGGGTTTCCCATATCTCAGGTTCACCCCGAAGATGGCGGGTTCGGTAATCCCTAGGAATGCAGAGAATGACGATGGAAGTGCAAGTGCTTTAAGCTTCTTGGATTTGGTTTTCAAACCGACAGCAAGGGCAGCACCCCCCTGGGCAGCTACAGAACAGGTGATGATGGCATTGTACGGATTGCTTCCAAGGTTTGCAAGAAGCTGGATTTCTAGCATATTGAAGATGTGGTGGACCCCTGTGACGACTATAAGCTGATTGAGGGCACCAATGATCAACCCACTGATTCCAAGTGGCCATTCAAGGACCGCAATCGTCCCGTCAAGAATGACATTTTCCAGACTGTGAAAGATCGGCCCGATAATGAAAAGGGCGAGGGTGATCATGACCAGTAACGTAAGGAATGGTGTAATGATCAGATCCAATGCTTCCGGGACCCGTCTTCGTATCTGTTTCTCAAGCTTCGCACCGAGTATCCCCGCTATGAAGGCAGGAAGGACGGAGCCTTGGTAGCCTACGACCGGGATGAATCCGAAGAACTCGATGGGATGGACATCCCCGCCTGCTACTCCCCATGCGTTCGGAAGCGACGGACTTACAAGCATGAGGCCGAGTACCAGCCCGACGATCGGCGAGCCTCCAAATACGCGGAATGTGGACCATGCCACGAGGGCCGGCAGGAAGATGAAGGCAGTATCAGTCAGGATTTCAGTGAATAAGATGAAGTTTTGAGAAATATCATCCGGAGTCATACCGAATAGGGCAAGGATCTGTTCCTGAAGAACAAGACCTCGTAATCCCATGAATAGTCCTGTAGCCACAAGGGCCGGGATGATCGGAACGAAAACGTCCCCGAATGTCCTGATCGCACGCTGGAAGGCACTTCCGCTTTTCGCGACTTCAGAGGACTGCTCAGACTTCGTGGCCCCTTTCAAGCCAAGGTTCATGACTTCTTCATAGATCCTGTTCACCGTACCCGTACCGAAGATCACCTGGTATTGACCTGAATTGAAAAAGGCCCCCTTCACTTTATCCGTTGCTTCCACCGCTTCCTGGTCAATCGCATCCTTGTCTTTGACCATGATGCGCAGTCGCGTGGCACAGTGGGCTACAGAGAGGATGTTTTCATCCCCGCCGACAGCTTTGACGATTTCTTCTGCAATCTTCCGATTCTCTGACATAGTCATTCTCCCCTCCATGTTCATCTGTGGAATCGATTACACAATATCAAAAATAAAAACACTTAATCTATGAGACCAAATGTGGAATCGATTACACAAAATCATAAAAATGATGTAATCGATTCCACATCATTTAAATGAAACCGATTACTTAATTCGGATTATACACTATCACCTTTAAGAAGTCGAACATTTATCAGTCTTTTTTCTGGAGAAGTTAATCCGCCCTTGATCGCTTCCAGGATCAACCCAGCTGCAACCCTGCCGGACTCCTTGTTCTGATAGTCCATCGTGGTGAGGGAAGGCGTGATGTACCTGGACAGCTCCGAAGCACCGATTCCAGCAAAAGCCATATCTTCAGGAATCCTTAATCCTTTTGACTTTACGTAATTCATGGCGCCGATGGCCAGGCGATCGGTCACGGCAAAAACGGCAGTCGGAGGTATGGCAGCCTCCATCATCCGCTCCATGGCCACCGCTCCGGATTCCACATCAAAGATCCCCTTCTCGATCCAACTTTCCTCTATCGGAAGATTCTTTTCCTGCATCGCTTGGAGGTATCCTTTTTTCCTCAACACACCGACAGCCGGGTCTTCTTCTGAAACCCCGATGAATCCGATGCGTTCATGACCGTGGTCGATCAGGTGTTTCACCATGTCCTTAGCAGCCTGATATTCGTCAAAGATTACATTCGGCGTACCGTCTACCTCTTGCCCCACCACAACCACCGGTATATCCAGACGCTGGATTTCAGACTTCAGGTTGGCTCCGTTTGTGGTGGCTGAGAGGATGATTCCATCCACATCGCGGCTCTTTAGAAGCCTCAGGTGTTCAATTTCTTTTTCCGCACTCAAGCCCGAGTTGGCAAGCAGGATCTGATATCCCTCTTTTGCCAGGACTTCATCCAGCCCGCGGACAAGTCGGCTCGACGTTTCCGTGCTGATTTTCGGCAGGATGACACCGATGACTTTCGTTTGTTTCGTTCTGAGGGACTTTGCATTTTCACTCGGGACATAGCCTGTCTCCTCAATCACTTTCAGAATCCTTTTCCTTGCCTCTTCCCCCACATAACCTGAATTATTTAAAAAGCGTGAGACCGTGGCACTTGAGACCTCAGCCATCTTCGCTACTTCTTTGATCGTTGGCACTCTGCATTCCTCCTTACAAAAGCCCGGACCCTTCCATTTTACCCGAAACCCGACCTGATGAACATGTTACAGAAAAAGAAAAAACCTCCCAAGGGGAGGCTCAAACAGCAGAAGATTTGAATCTGTTCACGATAGAAGCGATGGGACCGACCTTCCTGACCGGGAGGGAGTGCACGCTAGACTCCTCACCCGGTTCTTCGAGCTTGGGAGAATACACGTGTTCTCCCGTCATGACGGTACGGATCGCTTCGATCAATTCATCTCCCGTGCTGTCCTTGATCAGGTAGCCATGAGCACCGGACTCCATCACCATCCGCACGTTCCCCCGATCGGCAAACGTGGACAGGATGATCATCTTGATGCCCTTGGACGCTACATCTTTAATGAAGTCCCGTGCATATAACCAGCTGATGTCGGCAATGAAAATGTCGGGTCGGTCTTTCTCCAGGATGCTCCCTGCCGATTCAAGGGAGTCTGCCTGCCCGATCACCACTGCATCTTCTTCCAGTTCCAGAAGGGTGCAGATGGTTCTCAAGTATGCTTCATCCACTTCGGCGACTACAATAGAAATCATGCGTGTCTCTCCTCTTCAACCTGCGATTATAATTCCGGTTTGGCTTGCGGAGTGATACGGGCAGGCTTTTGGACCTTCGCTGCCTTGAAGGTGACAAAGTTCTTTTGTTCTTCATCCCACAGTTTGAATTTGAGGGAGCTGAGACTTGTCATCAGGGAAATCGTCGGGACATTCTGTAAAGGCTTGGTGTTTTTATGGGCCTCTTCCAGCTTGTAATTCGGAACCCTTGGGCTCAAGTGATGTACATGGTGGAACCCGATATTCCCCGTCAGGAATTGAATGGCCTTCGGAAGCTTGTAGTACGAGCTTCCTTCCACTGCCGCAAGCACATATTCCCACTCTTTATCTTCCTCGAAATAGGAATCTTCAAACGTGTGTTGCACATAAAATAACCAGATTCCGAAAGCGCCCGAGATCATGAAGATCGATCCTTGTACGAGCAGGAAGGGGAGCCAGCCGAGCGTCAGGCAGAACAGGGTGACCAGGACAACTAATACTAGGTTGACAAAGTACGTATTGTTTCTTTCCTTTTTCCTGGCGTTTTTACGATTGAAGCGATTTTTCAACAAGAATACATAGATCGGGCCAAGGATGAACATCACGAACGGATTACGGTAAAAGCGATACGCAAGGCGTGTTTTCAAAGGAGCTGCACGATATTCGTCCACCGTCATCGTCCAGATATCACCTGTACCCCTTTTATCAAGATTCCCGCTTGTTGCATGGTGGACAGCGTGGTCATGCCCCCACTGATCGAAAGGGAAAAGGGTCATGATGCCCATGGCTGTACCGACTGCACGATTGACTTTTCGGCTTTTGAAGAATGAGTAATGGGTGCAGTCATGGAAGATGATGAAGATCCTTGTCAAAAATCCAGCTGCCAGGATGATGGGAACGAGGGCCAGCCAGTAGGATACCGATAAACTCTCATAGGCGAGGAACCATAGAAGGAAGAACGGCCCCAACGTATTGATCAGCTGCCATACACTTTCCTTTGTTGTGGATTTCTCATAAGGAGCTACTTCTTTTTTCAGCGTTTTTATATTGGTCATGTGAGTACAATCCCCTTTTCTCTTTGTCTTACCCATAGTATAGGGGAGAGCGTGTCATGGTGTTAGTAGTAGGTGTCATGTGAGGGATATGACACTTGTCATATTTCCAGGCGGGGCGCGATTGAGAATGCTTTCACAGCAGGGGTTTGCAGAGGTAAAGGAAAATCAAGAAAATCTGAAAAAAGTCATATTCTCCTCGTGAATAACATAAAACCCACTCCATCTGTGTAAATGGAGTGGGTTTCGTTCATGAACAAACAAGAACTTCCCGGACGAATCGACCCTTCTTCACTTCGCACCGGTCATCTATGGCTAGACCGGCATCCCGCACGGCATCATCGACATCCTCAAGGGTCACGATCACAGCCTTGTCTGCAATCCGTTTGGCACTCTGAAGGAGCTCGAGCTTTTCATCATCTGTAATGACCGAGCAGAGATTATAAGGCAGATCGATGATGGCAACGTCATAATGGTCGGTTATGTCATTGATGTCCATGAGGCTGACCTCCCCCTCCAGACCGAAATGGGCGATGTTTTCCCTCACACCGTCCAAGATCAGGGGGTTGCGGTCACTTCCTTTGATATCCATCCCCATGGACAATGCTTCCACAAGGACGGTCCCGATTCCGCAGCACGGATCGATCATCGTCACACCTTCCGGATCCGGGGCGGCAATATTGGCTACTGCACGGGCCACACGAGTATTCAATGAGGTCGAATAGCTGTGGGGCTTGGACTGGTGCTTCAGCCATACGGCCTCGTTGCGGGCATATTCCCCGAACACCCACCCGCTATTTGTCTCCATCACACCAAATAAAATCGTGGGATTGACCAGCTCCGCTTCACCCTTGAGCTGGAGACCGACTTCTTTTTCGACCCTGCGTACTTCCTTGAAGCCTGTTTTCTCCCGATCGGGATTTTGAACATATATGACCTTGAAACCATCTACGGTGGCCAATTGATGGACTTTCCCCAGGAACTCTTCAAAGCTTGTTCCTTCCGTGATGACGGTGAGACGTTCTTTTATGAATGGACTCCTGCTCGGATCGATCAAGCGTGTGCTTTCCTGGATCAAGGTACTAGGATTTTCGCCGAACAACGCCCTTCTTTCCAATGCACACAACGATACTTCGTTCGGTTCCCAGGAGTAAGTGTATAGATGTTTTCTGATGATAATCAACTCCGTATGAAAATAACGTACTCCTCTTATTGTATCACAGCTATTTCGTACAGTCGGCAAGCTTGCCGGTACCCATTTTAAAAATAGATGTAAAATAGACTTTACAAAATGTAAAGTTCACCATACAATATGGGTATAAACTCAAGAAAAGGAAAGTGATGGGATGCTGACAAACCGTGTAAAAGAATTGCGGGCAAGGCATGGAATGACACAGGGCCTGCTTGCTGAGTCCGTCGATGTGACGAGACAGACCATCGTCGCCCTGGAAAAAGGGAGCTATATCCCTTCCCTGCTTCTCGCGATGAAAATAGCCAAGGCATTCGGACTGCCCGTTGAAGAGATATTCTATCTGGAGGAGGAAGAAAGATGAAATGGATGAAACTGTTTTGGATGTATGTCGTAGTATTTGGTTTATTTGGCTGGGCAATGGTGGAGTTTTTTGATATGACAACCCAAATTGCTGCGTTCAACAAAAACCCGGACGGAGACGTCATGTTTGAAGGAAATGCTTTCCCTTTTCTATTGATCTTGATCGTGTGTAGCATCCTTTCCATCCTGTCCTACCGCTCTAAAAAAAGAAGGAAGCTTTCCCTCATGGTTCCGGATGAATTCCAGGAAAGCGATGAAAGGGAAAAGCAGATCACTGCGGAAGCCTGTAAGACCGCCTATATGAGCATGATGATCGCCGCTCCGGTCATCGCCGCTCTGCTTGTCTTTTATCCACTCGTTGCTGAAAAGCTCCCCTACTATCCAGTGATTCTCTTCATGCTGCTGCCCTTCGTTCAGGTGACAGCGTATCTGATTCATTGGAAGAAGGCATTTTAATTAGTAGTAGGTTGGGACAAAACAAACGAACACGATTAGTGTAGGTTCATACTACCGCTCATGATTTCCGTGCAAGACTTCGCTTTCCGCGGGTAGCCCGTGAGCCAAGCCTGCGGGGTCTCACATCAGCTACTCTTCCCGCAGGAGTCTACGTCTTGCACCCCAATCAACCGCTGCAAACAATGAAATCGTAAGGGTCATAAAACATATTAAAAACCTGAATTCATTTGCCTTATCCTAGGCAAATGAATTCAGGTTTACTATGACTAAAGCACGTTTGTCCCAGCCTGTTCATGGTATAATTTTAATGAATTCCCAATAAGAGGAGAAGTGAGATCATCATGAATGAGCAAATATGCACCACATGCGGCGTGCAATACCACTCGGCTGCAGAGCCGTCATCTTGTCTGATCTGTACGGAGGAACGACAATACGTGAGTCCAAACGGTCAGTCGTGGACCACTCTTGAGCAGCTTACTGCATCAGGAGAATACAAGAATGAGATTGTTCAAGAAGAAGAGGGTCTTTTCAGCATTACCACCACTCCTTCGTTCGGCATCGGTCAAACCGCTTATCTCATCCAAGAAGGAGGCTTCAATGTCCTATGGGACTGCATCTCCTACCTTGATGATGAAACCATTGCGACCATCCGTACGTTAGGCGGCATCCAGGCGATAGCCCTGTCCCACCCGCACTATTACTCCACCCAGGTGGAATGGGCAGAAGCGTTCGATGCACCGATCTATATTCACGAAGACGACAGGGAATGGGTGACCCGGCCGAGTGAGCGCATCATCTACTGGAGCGGGGAAGCGCTTGAACTGCACGAAGAAGTCACCATCCATCGCATCGGCGGACATTTCAAAGGAGGAAGCATCCTCCACTGGAGAAGCGGTGCAGAAAAGCTCGGCGTGCTCCTCACAGGGGATGTCATCCAGGTGGTAGCAGACCGGAACTGGGTCAGCTTCATGTACAGCTATCCGAATCTCATCCCGCTCCCTGCCCTTAAAGTTAAGGAGATGGCGGACCAGGTGAAGCCGCTCCCATACGACAGGCTATACAACGCATTTCACCGGATCGTCACGCGTGGAGCTAATGCGAAGGTTCAGGCATCGGCAGAACGCTATATTGCCGCACTTGAAGGCACACTCTTCCATACATAACATAACAAAAGCATCCCGCGATATGGGATGCTTTTGTTTCATCCTGTACAGATCATGATAAGATGACCGTCAGGATCCTTCACCGTAAAAAACGAGAAATCATCGAAGCTCGTGATGGGCTGGACGACTTCGATTCCGATTCCCTCCACGTAGCCATGGGCTTCATGAATATCGTCCGCATGAAAATTGAAGATCGGGAAGCGGGCAGGCACGATGTCCTTTTGCTCCCCTTCAGGCCCTGCATCCAACGTCAGGCTCGTATAATCGGCGACAGGAATCGTGTGGACCGGTCTTGTGACATCATTCAGGTCGATTTCCTGCCCGAGGAGCTCTGCATACCAGAGGGCAGAGGCTTTCAAATCACTCACATGGATAAAGATGGTGTGGATCCTATTTTGAATTGGCGTCTTCATGGTTCACTCTCCTTTTTGTCTTCATTTAGTAAGACGGATGAAACGATGAAAACCTGACAGACTTTTTTCATTCTATTGTGGATTTTTCCTGCATTTGGCTTTTATACAACCTTATCCCCAAAAACGCCATAAGGAAAACTTATTCTATCACCATTCTTTGCCTATCAACCTATCACGGGAAACGGTATGATGAAGGAAACGAAGGGACTGATTCCATGAAAAAACATGATCTTCATACCCACTGTATCAATACGGACTTCCAAGGATCCATCCTTGTGACAAATGGATCCCAGATAGAATTCAAGCAGGCTTACGGCCTGGCAGACCGGGTGCACAACATATCCAATTCCACTCACACCCGTTTCGGGATAGCTTCTGGCTGCAAGCTCTTCACGGCAATTGCCATCCTGCAGCTGATCGAGAAAGGCTTTTTCTCCTTGGATTCACGGCTACGGGATGTACTTCCCCTGAAGCACTCTCACTTTCACGAAAGCATCACGGTTCACCAGTTGTTGACCCATACTTCCGGCATACCGGATTATTTTGATGAAGAAGAGATGGATGACTTCGAGGATCTATGGAAAGAACGTCCTTCCTACCGGATGGAATCACCGGCTGACTTCCTCCCCTTGTTTGAACAAGAGCCTATGAAATCCACACCCGGTGAGCGCTTTTCCTACAATAATTCGGGCTATGTGCTTTTGGGCTTGATCATCGAGGCACACACAGGAATCACATTTTCCGAATATGTGGAGACCCATATATTCGAATCGGCAGGCATGGAGAAGTCGGGTTACTTCAGGATGGACCAGCTGCCGGATGGAACAGCCACGGGCTACATCGGTCTAGGGGATGGGCTGTATAAAAGCAATATCTACTCCCTTCCCGTGAAAGGAGGACCCGACGGAGGCGCCTATACGACAACAGAGGATTTCCATGCCCTGCTCGATTCCCTCTTTAAGCACCATCTCCTGACGAGAGAAAGCACGGATCTCATCCTGAAGCCGCACGTAGCGTCCGGTACGGGAACTTTTTATGGATATGGGGTATGGGTAATCCAGGACGAAGGGGATGATACGCCGGTTTATTCGTTGATGGGCCTTGATCCTGGCGTGAGCTTCAGATCTGTGATCATCCCGGAGGACGACCGGATGATCACCGTACTATCGAATTGTGACGATCAGGCATTCTCCCTGATGACCTTCATCCGTTCCACTGTTCTTTAGTACAGATGATAAAAGTAGGCTGCGTTCAATTCTACATCCAGTTCTTCGGCAGCCTGCTTCATCAGATCCCATGAAAAGCAGTAGAATCTCCAGGAGATGATGAGGCCTTCCTCGATCTCGATACGGTGAAGATTGTTGAGATACCTCTTCCCGTCCTCCTTCTCCTCCAGTTCCACAATCACCGGGGCACCCCATAGCAGACGGTACTCCCCGATGATGGTTTGTTGATCCTGGACAATCTGATGCCAATCCTCCAAGGAATGCCTCTTTGTCTCTTCCAAGCCTATCTCCAGCCCTGAATGGACAATCTCCGTCTGGATCTCTTCATGAAGGACGGATGCGATCCTTTCGGGGTCCTTGGACCGGAATCCTTCCAACATGGTGGCGATGACCGGATCAGCTTGAAGAGAATCCACAGATGCGCTCGTTCCTGATTTGGCATTAGAGACAGGATTATACTTCCGCAAACTCTTTCGTGCACGGCTTACATGAGCATGGACGGACGCTTCCGTCGTCCCGATGATATGAGCCACTTCCTTCCCTTTGTATAGGAATGCATCAGTCAAAATGATCGATACGTATTGAACAGGGGTAAGAATGTGGACGAGATGCTCCAGATTTTCCAGAAGCTGATAGTCGAATTCTCCTGCTGCATTGATTTCCTCCATGTCCTCCCTCATCTCGATCCGTTCCTGCTTCCTCCTTTGATCGATCCAACGGTTCGTTGCAATCTTGAATAGATAGGCTTTAGGTTCAATAGGCTGATAGAGCTTGGGCAATAATGAAAACGCACGGAGGAGCGTATCCTGGACCAGATCTTCTGCATCCCACGGGGATCTCGTCAAGGTCCGGCAGTATCTCCATAGATCGGACCGGTATGGCTCGATTTTTTCTTTAAATTCCCTCTCCAGGTCCCGAAGGGGTGATCCCAGTGATTCAAGGTCTGCATTCATCTTTCCACTCCATTCTCAGAATCTACTTTTGTTAATGGTTGCCTGCATATCCTGCATTTCCTATAATATGGGTATGTGGCAAAATCTTCAATACTATGAAACGATGAGGTGATTCTATGGCTTTATACTTAATGGCATTAGCAGCCATCATTGCGACCACGGGAATTGGGATTGTAATACGGAAAGCCATGAGGGAGATGGTGGCTCATCCTGATCAGCGTCAGCAGATCCAGTCGAGGATGTTCATCGGGGTGGCGATAGCAGAAGCACTCCCATTGATCCTTATCGTCCTTGGCTTCATCATGATCGAGTCCTTTACAGGATCCGTCGTCATTCCTGTCGCCATAACGATTGCGGTTACCGCCGTCAACTTCGTGGTGTTATTGCGGACATTTTTGGACGTGGTGAAAGATCCTCATGCACATAAGCAAACAAAAGCGATGGTACAGACCACATTTTTCATTGGATATGCCCTCATGACGGCGGTCCCCATCATCGCCATTGTGGCAAGTCTCATTGCAGCAGGTTGACCCCACATAAAAAAGGAGGCGCATCGGCCTCCTTTTTTATTGTTGATTTATATTTCGCGTTTCCTCCACTTATCAGACAGGTCCTGAATATGGGAAGGTCCGGTTCGACAGCAGCCACCGATGATTTTCGCACCTGCTTCGAACCAGGCATCGGACTGATCAATGAAACTTCCGCACGCTTCCTCTCCATGCCAGGTTTTGGTCTCCGCATCATAGGTTTCACCTGAATTCGGATAGACGATAATCGGTTGATCTGTATGCTGGTGAAGGATTTTGACAGCTTCCGTCGCTTCAGGGATCGGTGCACAATTCACCCCGATCGCTGCAATCTGTTCTTCATCCTTGAAGGCAAGTGCGCAATCGGCCACCCTTGTCCCATCACTGATCCGGGACCCATCTCTCAACGAAAAGGACAACCAGGCATAAACACCGGGATACTCATGCAATAAGGACACCAACACTTCCGCTTCTTCAAAAGAAGGGATGGTTTCAAATGCCAGAACGTCCGCTCCGGCTTCTATGAGGGCCTGAATGCGGGGACGATGGAAGGCCGCAAGCTCTTCCTTTGAAATGCCGTACTCTCCCCGATACTCGGACCCATCTGCCAGGTACGCACCGTACGGCCCGACAGAGGCCGCTACGAAAGGCTTATGACGGCCGTTGTCCCGACTGCCTTCTTCATCCCAGAATGAATCCCTTGCTTCTTTTGCCAGGAATACGGTTTGCTTGATCAGATCGATGGCCTCTCCTTCTCCTATCCCTCTTTGACCGAAGCCCTCCACTGTTGCCTGGTAGCTTGCAGTAATGGCACAATCGGCCCCAGCACGAAAGTAGTCCGTATGGACGGCCGAAATCGCCCCCGGGTTCTCAATGAGCGTCCGGGCAGACCACAGGGGATCATCCAGATCGCATCCATGGGACTCCAGTTCTGTGGCGAGCGCCCCGTCCAGGATGACCGTGGCGTGAGTCCTCAGGATGGCTTCAATGGGATTGTGTTTCACTTGTGTTGACATACTCGACACTCCTTTTCTTTTTCACATAGTTTGTCACATAATACGCCGCATAACAGAAGCCCACGAATGGGATCGTGCAGTAAAGCGCCACCCTCTGACCTTCGTCGAAAGCGATCCCGATAACGGATGCAAGGCAGAGAAGAAACGAAGCAATCGGAACGAATGGATACAATGGGGTCTTATATGCCAGGTCCTTCACACTGTTGCCTTCTTTGATGAAGCGTCTCCTGAAGAAGAACTGCGATGCACTTATGCTCATCCAGACAAATACGACGGCCAGTCCAGAAATCGACACCAGTAGGATATAGACCGTGTCGGGTGCGTAAATGCTTGATAAGAGTGCAAGCCCACCGCCCAACATGCTGGTGATGGTGGCAACGAGCGGGACGCCAGATTTGGTCAGTTTGCCGAAGAAAGACGGGATGGTCTTTTTATCTGCAAGGGACCAAAGCATCCGGGAAGAAGCATACAAGCCTGAATTGGCTGCGGAGAGGATGGCGGTGATGATCACCACATTCATCAGGTCTGCCGCATATGGAATCCCGATCCTGCTGAGTACGGCGACGAATGGACTTTCCAATACGCTAGCCGCTTCGCTTGGGAGGAGGGCAGAAAGCACCACGATCGTCCCTACATAGAAGATGACGAGTCTGATAAGGGTTGTCCGGATCGCCTTTGGAATCGTTTTGGTGGGCTCCTTCGTTTCACCCGCGGCTACCCCGATCAGCTCGGTGCCGGAGAAGGCGAAGTTGACGGCAAGCATTGTCATGATGATGGCAAATGCCCCATTCGGGAATAACCCCGCATCGGTAATATTCGTGAAGAATGGTGCCGGGGATGAATCGGCAAGCGGCACGAAGCCGACGATGGCAGCTCCTCCTGCTATGATGAAAAAGACAATGGCCACTACCTTGACAAGGGAGAACCAGAATTCCGATTCTGCAAAAAATCGGACCGTGAACGCGTTCATACCGAAGATGATGGCTGCGAATAACCCACTCCAGATCCATACGCTCACCGATGGGAACCACCGCTGCATCATCAGACCGGCAGCCGTGAATTCAGATCCAAGGGCAACCGTCCAAGTCAGCCAGTACAACCATCCGACGGCATAACCGGTACCCGGCCCGATATACTTGGCCGCGTAGCTGTGGAAGGACCCCGTCTCGGGCATATGGACAGATAGCTCTCCAAGACACATCATGACAAGATACACGACGATGGCTCCGATCAAATAAGAAAGGATCGTGCCGAATGGACCTGCCTGATGGATGGTATACCCCGAGCTGAGAAAAAGCCCCGTCCCGATCACGCCCCCAAGGGAAAGCATGATCAAATGCCTTGTTTTCATTTTCCTCTTAAAGTCTTTTGCTTCAATTTTCATGTTGGCATCCTCCGCGTTCTTGATTCTGGGATGAGTAGACAAACAAAAAACGCACTCAAAACGAGTGCGTTACCGACAAATAAACTGCTTATCTATCAGGTTTGATCACCCGCTGGAATTAGCACAGTTTCTTCTAAAGAAGATCTGCTGCTGAGGCTTCAAAGGGCCAGTCCCTCCACCTCTCTGGATAAGAATTATGAGATTGGTATAAACATTAACAAGAACCCTCATTCCTGTCAATATAAAAATGAACGCACAAAAAATCTGTAAGCGCGCTCATCCCTCATCCTTAGCAATAAAACACCCTTTTGATTATTTCCATGGGAATACGGGAACGTATATAGAAAAAGGGGGATGACACCATGCCGGAAGGACCGGAAATCAGACGGGCCGCAGACCGTGTTCAAAAAGCACTCGCCCGTCTTCCCGTCATGGAGATTTTCTTTGCCTTCCCGCACTTAAAGGGATATGAAAGTCTCCTGCAGGGAACAAAGATCACCAGGGTGGATTCGAAAGGAAAAGCGATGTTGATCCGCTTCGACAACGGCTATACGATGTATTCACACAACCAGCTGTATGGGCGGTGGTACGTAAAGCAGGCCTATGAATACCCCAAAACCAATCGCCAGCTGCGCGTAGCCATACACAATGAGAAGAAGTCCGCTTTGCTCTACAGCGCCTCTGATATTAACGTCATGCGGGATGAGGAGGTTCATTTACATCCATTCATTGCAAGGGTCGGACCGGATATTCTCAGTGAACACGTAACAAGCGGAGACATCCTCACCCGGATGGAAGCATTCAGGAAGCGCAAATGGGTGCATCTACTGCTTGATCAAGGTTTTGTTGCCGGAATCGGGAACTACCTTCGGTCTGAGATCCTATTCGTCTCAGGGATTCATCCAGCACTCCGTCCCATGGACTGTCGTGAGGACCAGTTGACCCTTGCAGCCGAAGCCATCATTCATCTGATGACGCAATCGTATGAAACCGCCGGGATCACCAATGACCTGCAGTTGGTAGAAAAGCTGAAAAAAGAAGGCGTGACGCGGTCCCGTTACCGCCATTGGGTCTTCAATCGTGAAGGTTCCTCATGCTATCGATGCGGGACCGAGATTGAGAAAATCACGGCCGCTTCCAGAAGGCTGTATTACTGCCCACATTGTCAATCCAAATAAAAAGAGGTTGGTCAAAACAAAAAAGGTCATGACGAACAAATCAGTATAACTTCGCTTTCCGCAGGAGTCTTCGTCTTGCACTCCAATCAATCGCTAGAAACAAGTAAATAGTAATTGTCATGAAACCAATCGAAAACCCGGATTCATTTGCCTTATCCGCAAATGAATCCGGGTTTTACTGTGACTGAAACACATTTGTCGCAGCCTCTATTTACTATCAGATGACGCCGTCCATCCCTGCACTCGTCATGATCCCATCCAGTGCCTCTACAAAATAGGCGTGGTCAAGTCCCTGTTTGACGACGATGTCCTTCATGATCACACCCAGTTCAGTGGAAATCCTCAAGTATTCTGTCGTCATATCATCAAGCTTCTTCCTTGTTTCCGCAGCATTGTCCACGTTCACTTTCTCAATCGTTTTGATCATCTCTTCTGAGATTGCCAGGTATTTGTCCTGCGTTTCTTTGTATTTCTTGATATCCCCATCCACTTCTTTGCTGTTGTCGATCGAATCAAGCAAACCCAAGGCCTCATCATGCATGCTCTTATAGACAGGTTCCTCTATCTGGATGGTCTGAAGTTCCGATTTGACCATCTGTACATCCTCTTCGGTCATGTTTTCCTTAATGTAAAAATCGGGATTGCCAATTCCATAATCGTAGTACAACATGACCTCCATCATCCTAGCCTGGAATAAGGCAAGCTGAATTTCTTTATCGAAAGCAGCAAATTCTTCTTCACTGGCTTCAATACTGGGTCCCTGACCTGGCATCGTGGTCTCCGCATCACCTGCAGCCGGACTATCGAACGCATCGGAAGAATCATCATTGAATGGGTCTTCTTCAGTGCTCAGTGAATCATCCTGGACGCTTCCATCTGCCGGAATGTCATCGATTGATGCCGTTCCCCCATCCCCCGATGCAGTACCTTCTTCCTCTGTTGCCGTGGCATCCGTCGATTCTTCCGCATTTGCTTCTCCAGATTGATCACTGTCATCTTTCTTGGCGGTCTTTTCTTCACCCGTTTGTTCCGTCTTTTCTTTCTTCTCTTCCTTGTCACCGCTGATGGCTGTCTGCAGGCTGCTGCAACCCCCGAGGGTCAATATCATTGCCAGTAGAATGCTGAACCATGCTGCCTTTCGCTTCATGTAGCTACCTCCTTATTTGTCAACCATTTTGTTACCAGTTTTATACCCGCACTCTCTCACGGCAAACATATTTTTACAAAGTTTGGTGCTTATTGGTGTGTTTCGACACATGTAAAAAGGTGGATGAACCGCATAGCACCAGTCAAATTTCACATAAAAAAGACCACCGATTCACTCAGTGGCCTTTTCTGTTTTACTGGATGAAGAAGCATCTGTTTCCTCATCCTTCGTTTCCGTATGATAATTGGCTTCGTCCTGTTCCAGCAGATCTTTCAATTCATCCTGTACCGTTTCGTTGCACATTTCGACTTTGGAGCGGTATGCTGCCCTGACGATGACATGGGACGCGACAGGGGCTGTAAGGAACACGAAGAAGATGCCAAGGAAGAGCCTGATGCTGAAGACCCCTTCCATGATGAAAAACAGGAAGGCACCGATGAGGGTGAACAGCACCCCAACTGTGGAGCTCTTCGAAGCCGAGTGGGACCGGGTGTAGATGTCCGGCAGACGGACGAGCCCGATGGCACTCAGCAAACTGAAGATCGTTCCGATCAGGATCAGGAATACGGCGACGACTTCAATCGGACTTGTTACGTTCAAAGACGACACCCCTCTCTATATAGCGCGCAAATGCAAGCGTGCCGATGAATGAAAGGATCCCGATGAGGAGGATGACTTCGAAGAAGCCCGAATTCTGAAGCAGTACCGAAAAGATCGCCACCGCCGAGATCAGCTTTACTCCCAGGGCATCCAACGCCTGGACGCGGTCCGGGGCTGACGGCCCCTTGATGATCCGGTAGACGGTCGCCAGGATGGCAATGGTCAGGACGACAAGGGAACAGATCAATATGGCTTTAATCATTTCTGGTCACCCTCTTTATGGCAGTCTCCAGCTTCTTCTGGGATTTGTATGCCGATTCTTTTGCACTCGGAAGATTGATGCCGTGAAGATAAAATCGTTTGTTGTCATCAGAAACCTCCATGACGACGGAACCCGGGGTCAAGTTCAGCAGGAGGGCAAGAAGCGTGACTTCAAGCTCTCCCTCAAGATCCGTCTCAAGCTTGAATACACCCGGTGTCACATCGATCTTGGGCTTGATGATATGACGAGAGACCTGGACGCTGGAAACAAACAGCTCCCGGATGAAGACAAGGAATAAATGGATGATGGCCACCAGCGACTCCAGGTAAAACTTATGAGGCAGGAAACGCCTCAAAATGAACAGGACCAGTATACCGAATAAATACCCGCTGAAGAAGGTGAGGAAGCTGAAGCTTTCCTGAAAGAACATCCATATGAAACCGATCAGAAGATTGATCAGGATTTGCATGGGCATGGGGTACCACCTCTTTTCTTATCGATTGACACCAATGACGGCTTCAATGTAAATGGACGGGTTCATCAATCCCTCCACCGCTATATTCACATACTCTTGGACCCCTTGGGCACCGAGTCCAAGGAAGATGGTGAGGGCCGTTAAAATACCGATCGGCCACATGAGGCCTTTGATGCTTCCTTTTTCTTTTTCCTCGGTCAGCTCGGTATCTCCGAGGAACCCGTTCATGAAGATCTTCATGATGGAATAGAGGACCATGAGACTGGTCAAAAGACCGATGCCGCCCAGCCAGTAGTAGCCTGCCTCAAATGTCCCCTTCGTGATGAGGACTTTCCCCAGGAACCCTCCAAATGGGGGGATTCCTGCTAGGGACAGCGCGGCAATGAAGAACATCCAGCCGAATAGCGGATGGAGCGTGATGAGTCCGCTGATATCCCTGAGCTTGCTTGTTCCCGTCAAGTGGATGATCGTCCATCCCAATAGGAAGATCAGGGCTTTCACGATCATATCGTGTATCAGATAAAAGATGGATCCTGTCATTCCGTTTGGATTGAACGAAGCAAGCCCCGCCAGTATGAAGCCGACACCGACAATGACGTTATAGGTCAGGATCTTCTTGATATCCCAGTAGGCGACGGCCCCTATCGCCCCTGACAGCATGGTGAGGGCTGCGAGGATGCCGATGAGGAGATGGGTCACCTGCGGGTCATGATAGAACACAAGAGTGAACATCCGGATGATGGCGTAGATTCCCACTTTGGTCAAAAGTGCGGCGAATACGGCTGACACGGCCGTCGGAGGCGCACCGTATGAACCAGGAAGCCAGAAGAACAGGAAGAGACCGGCTTTCAGGCTGAACACCGTGAGCAGGACGATGGCGATCGTCGTGATCAGCCCATCCTGACCTGCTTCTTCCACCCGCAGGGATAGATCGGCCATATTCAATGTCCCTAGGGTCGCATAGAGGTACGCAATCCCGACAAGGAACAAGAAAGACGAAATGATGTTGATGAGGATGTATTTCAAACTTTCCCTGAGCTGGACCCTCTCCCCTCCAAGGGAAATTAGCACATACGATGCAACAAGCATCACTTCGAAGCAGACAAACAGGTTAAAGATATCCCCCGTCAAAAATGACCCGTTCACCCCGGTGATGAGGAACAGGAATAACGGATAAAAGTAATGCTCTTCCCTGCTCCTTCCGATTGACCGGAAGGAATAAAAGAGACAGCATAGGGCCACGATACCGGAAATCAAAAGCAGGAGCGCCGAAAGCATATCCGCTACCATCGTGACACCGAATGGGGCTTCCCACCCGCCCAATTGAAGGGACTGGGGACCGTTCACTTTGATTTCCTCCATCAGTACGAAGGAAACGGCAATCGATGCCAGGAGAGCTGTGATTCCGAGGAACCTTTGAAACGGTATGTTTTTTCTGAAGATTACCATCACCATCCCTGCGATGATCGGGATGATGATGGGCAATATGATCACATTATTCATTCTCATAACCTCTCATCTGTTCTGTGTCATCGGTGCCCAGCACTTTGTAGGCACGGTAGCTCAACACCAGAAAAAGGGCCGTCGTGGCGAAGTTGATCACAATCGCCGTCAACAGGAGGGCCTGAGGCAGTGAGTCCGCATAGGTGAGGGATTTGATCCCGAGAAGGGGCGGACCACCTTTCTTCAGCCCTCCCATGGTGATGATCAAAAGGTTCACGGCATGACCCAGGATTGAAGTGCCCAAAATGATTCGCAGAAGCGTCTTTGTCAAAATCAAATAGATTCCAATGGCAAAAAGAATACCGACAACAATGGACATCAGTGTTTCCATCAGCGATCATCCCCTATGCTCAGTATGATCGTCATGGACGTCCCGATGACAGCGAGCGCCACTCCTATATCAAACAGGACGGCAGTGGCAAGCTCCGTCTTACCGAAGATGGGGAGGTCGAAGTAATCATAGGTCTGGAATAGGAACGGCTTATCGAACACCATTCCCCCGACACCCGTCAGGACTGCGATGAGGACACCGACGGCAGACAGGACCTTAAAATCGACAGGCAGGTTGCGACGGACCGATTCCATATCAAAGGTGAGGAACAGGAGGATCAAGGCTGAAGAAAACGCCAGACCGCCGATGAATCCGCCTCCGGGGTGATGATGTCCGGAAATGAATAAGTTGATGGCGAAGGCCAGGATGATGACGATGGCCACCCTGGTGACATTCTTGATGATGATATCATTTGGCTTTTTCATTCTTATCCCCTCCTCCTCTCATTTTGATCAATGTATACACACCCAGTCCTGCCACCGAAAGAACCAGGATTTCAAGCATCGTATCAATCCCCCGGAAATCTACCAGGATCGCATTGACGATGTTTTTTGCACCAGCGATTTCATACGAATTCTCATAGTAGCTCGAGATGGAATCGAACATTCGTGTACCGTTTGCAGACAGGGCAACCAGGGTCACGACCACTCCTGATAAAATGGCGATGACGGCGTTTGTCAGCTTGAATGGGATCTTGCTCACTTCCTTCTTCAGCTGCGGAAGATGGTAGAAGCATAACAGGAAGAGCGTCGTCGTAACGGTTTCCACCACCAGCTGGGTGAGGGCAAGATCCGGCGCCCTGAACAAGACGAACAGGAATGACACAAGGAACCCGAGAGCCCCTACGGAAACGACTGCTGTCAGCCTCGTTTTGGCGAACAGGACCGATAGTCCCGACAGGACAAGGATCACTACAAACCCGGCTTCATAAATCGTGATCGGACTGTCGTTCGATGTATCAAGGACAAACCCGCCGGTAAGGAACAAGGAGCCTCCCACCATCAGGATGAAGAACACGAAGATATAAACAAGATAGTCCCTCAAGAACCCTGTCATATAGCGATCGGTCATAGCACCTGAAACTTTCTCCATCTTCTCGATCCCGACATTGTAGGCGTTATTCAGCGTCAGGGCCTGCGGATATTTCAAATAGAGACGGAACCATTTCCGGAGCGTCTTGTAAAGGATGATACCGAAGACGATGACACCAAAGGTCATGAACAGCTCCAGATTGAATCCATGCCATGCGCTGATTTCTTTCAGCTTGATGGTTTCATGAAGCTCGGGAAGAATGGCGTTGAAGGCCGGTTTGTATAGATAATCCCCCATCACATTCGGTACGAAGAATGAGATGATGACAATCAGAGCCAGAATGACCGGACTCAACAGCAACCCGAATGGCGCTTCATGTAAGACCTTCCCTTTCTTTGCGAGCTTGTTGCGTCCACCGAATGTTTTGAATACAAGGATCATGCAGTATACAAAGGTGAAGACACTTGCCACCCACCCGATGATCGGGATGAGGAGGCCGATGAACCCGACATTGAAGATCGATAGTTCCGACGCTTTTACCAAGGCAGTGAAGAACATTTCTTTACTGAGGAAGCCATTGAACGGCGGAAGGCCGGCCATGGCAAAACTACCGACAACAGTCAGGGTAAAGGAAATTGGCATGAATCGTACGAGCCCTCCAAGTTTCCTGATATCACGCGTACCGGTTTCATGGTCGATGATACCGATCACCATGAAGAGGGCACCCTTGAACGTGGAGTGATTCACCATATGGAAGATCGCCGCGAATATTGCCGTCCCATAGACGGTGGATTCATCCCCATACCCAAAGTACAGGGCGGCGGAACCGAGGCCGAGCATGCTCATGATCATTCCAAGCTGACTGATCGTCGAATACGCAAGGAGTGCTTTGAGATCCGTCTGGCGAACGGCGTTGACTGATCCATACAGGAGTGTGATGAGACCGACGCCGGATACGATCCAGAACCATTCGGCCGATCCACCGAAGAAGGCTGTGAAGCGTGCGACAAGATAGATACCGGCTTTGACCATGGTCGCTGAATGAAGATAGGCACTGATGGGTGTCGGTGCTTCCATGGCGTCCGGAAGCCATATACTGAAAGGAAATTGGGCAGATTTCGTAAATGCCCCCAACAGAATCAATATCATGGCAGGAAGGAAGAGTGGGTGATCCTGAAGGCCATTGGCCTGTGACAAGATGTCCCTTATACTGTTTGTTCCTGTCATCATGCTGATCATGATGAGGCCCGCAAGCATGGCAAGACCGCCGAACACGGTGATGAGCATGGACTTCTGCGCCCCGTAGCGGGAACGCTCCCGTTCATACCAGTACGCAATGAGGAGCAACGAGGATATACTCGTCATTTCCCAGAAAACATACAGGACATAAATATTATCCGAGAACACCAGACCGAGCATGGCCCCCATGAAGAGGAGCAGATACACATAGAAGTTGTGTAGCGCTTCACGGTGCTTCGACATATAGTAAATGGAATAAAAGATGACCAAGCTTCCGATCCCGGTGATCAGAAGGCCGAATAATAGACTGAGGCCATCGACAGTGAGGACAAAGTCGATATCGTATGCAGGAATCCATGACACAGATGCTTCATACGTATTTCCGGCTGAAATATTGGGGATAAAGGTTAATAGGTAGATGAAGATCAAAAGTGGAACAACGAGAACGAACCAGCCGGTATGGATCTTCGGTGAAACCAGTTTATAGATGAATGGAACCAAGATGGCGAACAAAATCGGGAGCAAGACGGCTAAATGGATCCAAGACAAATGAGCCCCTCCTTTTTGAATAATTTTCAACAATCTATTTCTTAATCTTTCGGAACTTCTAGATATAGTAAGAAATCCATTGACGACTATTATGGCATGCGTTATAGTCATACATAGTTTGAAGATAGCAAGGGAAATTTACACAGCTTCGAGGTGAAAATAATCATGAAACCGATAAAAGAACGGATGGATGAAAGCATCCTGGTATGTGTCTATTACGGACCGAACGGGGAGCGTCTCATCCAACGCGGATGCAAGATCGCCAATATGATGAAATGCCCTCTTTACATCCTTACTGTCGATCCGAAACCCTTCGATGAACTGGATGCAGAGAAATCGGCCTACATTTCCCAGTGGAAAGAACTAGCCGAGAAGCACAATGCCGATGCCTTCATCATAAAAGATAACGAAAAGCGCCCGATTTCCAAGGTGATCGCCGAAGTATCACGAGAGCGGAACGTCACTCAGATCATCCTTGGACAGACTGCCCAGAGTCGCTGGGAACAAATCGCCAAAGGGTCCATCATCAACTCTTTGCTGCGTGAAGTCCCATTTGTGGACCTTCACATCATTTCTGTGTCCCGCGCCCTCAAGAACCCTGACGGACATTTTGAGAAAGGCTGCCGTGCTTACCTCGTGGAAGAAGACGATCAATATCGTCTCACGTTCAAGCACACAAAGGCCATGCGCTACGAAGGAATCTTCTTCAAGGAATCCGGGACCGATTTCAACAATGGGCTTTTCAAGTTCATGAAAGACCGGGAAACCCTCCAGGTTCAAGTCGAAGAAGGAATCGTCAAGGACTTGACGAATGTTTCCGTACAACCGAATGATTCAGAAGATGACGACTATCTATAAGTTCTACACGAGCCTCCGCCTTAATGGGCGGGGGTTTTTCATATGTTTTTTTACAGATTGACATCCACTTTCACCAAGCGGAGTTCGTCCTGATGGATCCCGATATACCTTAAGGTTTCAGAGGAAGAATGATGATGGAAGGTTTTCATGAGGATGGAAATGGCGATCCCTTTCCTGTAGGCATGATACCCGAATGTTTTCCTCAACGTATGGGTTCCGATTTTCCCTGGTATACCCACTTCTTTCGCAGCCTTGTTAATGATGCGATAGGCCTGCTGTCTGGTTATGGCCTGAGCATGCTTCTTTGACTTAAAAAGAAAATCATCAGGTGAATAGTCTAGGGGGCTGAGATAAGCCTGAAGTTCTTCCTGAATCTTTCCGTTCAGATAGAAAGCACCCTCCTCTTCACTTTTAGAGTCTTTTAGACATAAAAACTCCTTCCCTTTCCCCTCTTCCCAGACGTCCGCGATCTTCAATGAAAGGAGATCACTGATCCGTATTCCTGTATTGATCCCGAACACGAACAGAAGCAAATCCCGCTGGGACTGCGTTCGCAGGATATCCTTGATGGCATTGATGTTTTCAATATCCCTTATGGGATCGACATATTCCATCCAGAACCCTCCCCACTAATGTAACTTAAATAAATCGTAACATAGATTAAGTAACATAACAATGAATAAACTTTGAACATCCTGCTGTATCAGCACATTCTCACAAAAGCTGATAGGGATAGCTTTCGCAGAAATTGCCCGGACAATACTTTTATGTAAATGCCGTGGATAGGATGTACCATTTGATCAGTTTCCCCATTTCCCATTCCATAAAACGCTCAACGTATACACGAAAAAAACCCGCCAAAACTCAAGGCGGATTTCATTATTTGTTATCCATTTGCACTTCCGGAATGAACGGCCTGCTCTAGTTGAATAGCAGCATCCTTCACATTATCAGCGCTGGAAATGGCCGATATGACCGACACTCCATCCGCACCTGCGTTCACCACATCAGCCGCATTGGCTGCCGTGATCCCGCCGATGCCAACGAGGGGAATAGAGAAACCATGCTCTCTGAATTCCCGGATGATCGCGGTTCCCTTTACGCTCTCTGCGTCGTCCTTTGAGCTTGTCGGGTAGATGGGGCCCAGGCCGAGATAATCAGCACCATCCTTGATCGCACGCTCGGCTTCCTCGATTGTGTGGGCAGAAACGCCGACCCATTTGTCACCACCGAGCCGCTGCCGGACAATGGAGGCCGCTTGATCCTCCTGCCCGACATGGACTCCGTCTGCATCGATCTCCACAGCCAGGTCGATATCATCATTGACGATAAAGGGGATGTTCGCCTGTCGGCATATCTGTTGGAGTTCTGTGGCAAGCTCCTTCTTTTGTGTACCCGACAGGGCCCCATGCCCTTTCTCACGGAACTGGAAGAGGGTGATTCCACCGCGGATGGCTTCTTCAAGGACGTTCACGGGATCTCCATGACAGTTGGTGCTTCCCATGATGAAATACACCTTCAGTGCTTTTTTGATTGCAGATGTCCTCTTTTCCATCACGCTTTCCCCTTTTCCACCTTGAAGTCTTTTTCATCGTCTGGCTGAAGTCGGGACAGCTCATCAAGGAATGCAGCGCAGAAGCTGCCCGGTCCATTTGAGTGTCGCTCTGCCTTTTCAGCTGCAACCCCGTAGCAGGCAACAGCTGCGACAGCACTCTGCAACGGATCGTGCCCCACGGCTGCAAAAGCTGCGGCCACGGAAGATAATAAACATCCGGTCCCCGTCACTTGGGTCATGATCCGATGACCGTTCCGTATACGATACACAGTGGATCCATCTGTCACGACATCCACCTCACCTGTCAGGATGACGATGCAGGCGAATTCTCGGGACGCCTTTACGGCCAAGGCCGTACGGTCGCCATCCCCGTCTCCGGAGTCGACCCCTCTCATGGTCCAACTCTCCCCAAGGACTGAAGCAATTTCTCCCGCATTCCCCCTGATGATGGACACGTCAACCTCCTTAAGGATGAGGGCCGTCATCTCGGTACGGAAGCTCGTGGCTCCCGCACCGACTGGATCGAGAACCACAGGAATCCCTTTCCTATTCGCCGCTTTTCCAGCCAGGATCATGGACCTCACTATCCCCGAAGAAAGGGTCCCGATATTCAAAAGGAGCGCATCGGCAATACCGGCCATTTCTTCAACTTCCTCTTCTGCATACGCCATCACAGGCGATGCCCCAAGGGCCAGAAGACCATTTGCAGTAAAATTGGTCACCACCACATTGGTGATGTTGTGGACAAGCGGTCGGTCTGTTCGCAGCTTCTCTACTAGTTCAAGCATTCCCATCTCTCCTCTTCTATGTATGAGCCGCCCAGTGCGAAAGGCGGCTGCTTAAACAATCAGGTCCCACAAAATGTGCGGTATGGTCCGTCCTCCGGATCCTGTGGTTGTTGATACGCTCCAGGACTTCCCTCATGGTCATATGGCGTCTTAAGTACGTGAAGGAGTGTGGTCAAAACGGAAAGGTCCCCATCCTCCACTGCGGCATCAAGTGCCCGTTCCACCTGATGATTCCTCGGGATCACAGCAGGGTTATGGTCGCGCATCAGCTTTCTTGCCTCTGCTTCTGACTCCGGCTGTTCATCCAAACGCTCTTCCCATCTTTCCTGCCATTGGGCAAATTCGACCGTACCGGCAAGGAGATTCCTCTCTTCCCTGTCATGGGTCAGGTCAAGAAAGGTATTCGTGTAGTCGGCCCCGTGATTCCCCATCATCGTCAGAAGATCTTCCACAAGCTTTTGGTCCGATTCATGGGCATGGAACAAGCCGAGCTTCGACCTCATTCCGTCCAGCCAGTACGAATGATAGAGGGCAGGATAAGCGGAAATCGTCTCCTGTGCAAGCTCAACCGCCTTTTCCTCATTCTCATCAAGGAGAGGCAACAGGCTTTCGGCGAAGCGGGCTACATTCCATCCTGCGATCGGGGGCTGATTTCCATACGCGTAGCGCCCCTGTTCATCAATGGAGCTGAAGACCGTTTCAGGATTGAATGCATCCATGAACGCACATGGACCATAGTCGATGGTTTCTCCACTAATCGCCATATTATCCGTATTCATGACCCCGTGGATGAACCCTACAAGCTGCCACTTGGCAATCAGTGATGCCTGAGCGTCCATCACCCGTTCAAGGAGGGAAAGATAAGGCTGGTCTGTCCCCTTCACACCCGGATAATGTCTGTCGATCGTATAATCCGCGAGGGATCGCAAGTCTTCCAGGCTCCCTGCTTTTGCGGCCAACTGGAAGGTCCCCACCCGGATATGGCTGGACGCGACCCTTGTGAGCACTGCTCCCTCAAGGATACGATCCCTGACGATGTCCTCTCCCGTCTTGACGACGGCAAGGCTCCGGGTCGTGGGGATGCCAAGGGCGTGCATCGCTTCACTGATCACATATTCACGAAGCATGGGCCCAAGCGCTGCCCTCCCATCTCCTCCGCGTGAATACGGGGTGCGACCCGCGCCTTTGAGCTGTATGTCCACCCGGGTCCCCTCAGGAGTCACTTGTTCACCCATGAGGACGGCACGACCATCACCCAGCCTGTTAAAATATCCGAACTGATGACCTCCATAAGCCTGGGAAAGGGGGTGCCCCCCCTCCGGCACACGGTTCCCTGCATAGACGGCCACATCCTGATCCGTGATGCCAAGGGATGTGGCGAGCTCTTCATTAAAGAGGACCCATTCAGGATTTTCTACGGGAACGGGTTTCATCGACGAGTAGAAAAATGGTGGCAACCCTTCATACGTATTCTCTAGTTTCCAGCCTGACTGATTTGTCATAGTGGCTCCTTTCATCTGCAATAGATTTCTTCTTTTGTCCCATGGTATCATATTTCCCGTTCAACCGCCGAAGTGAAGGGATGCGAAAAAGAAAAAGCTGCATCCGGATAAGGATGCAGCTTTCATTCTTCTTATTTGCCTTCCAGGCGACTGATGCGGACATCAAGATCCGGGTGAGTCGAGAAGATGGAAGACTTTTTCTTATTATTGATCTTCAACGTGGCGATGGCTGTATCATCGTTACCCTTCATGCGTCCAGTATAATCCTTCAGCATGCGGAGGGCATGAACCATCTTATCCTTACCTGCAAGATCCGCTCCGCCGCGGTCAGCGTGGAATTCACGGTGACGGGAATACGCGAATACAACAAGGCTTCCAAGGATGGAGAACACGATCTGGAAGACAACCACGGCGATGAAGTGGACAATCGGCGCAAGTTCTTCTTTTACAAAACGTGTAGCGATCCAGGCAGCGATACGGGACAGGAACACCACAAAGGTATTGACCACACCCTGCAGGAGGGTCATTGTCACCATATCACCGTTTGCCACGTGGGCAACCTCATGGGCGATGACACCTTCAACGGCATCGTCATCCATTTCGTAAAGGAGGCCGGTAGATACGGCCACAAGTGATTTCTTCTTGGAAGGACCTGTCGCGAACGCATTCACTTCAGGTGAATCGTAGATTCCTACTTCCGGCATATGCGTAAGACCTGCAGCCCTTGAAAGGCGGTGGACCTTTTCCACGACACTCTGCTCATCCGCCGTCAAAGCCCCATTCGGGTCGAGGACACGGACATTCATCATGCGTTTCGCCATCCAACGGGACATGGCAAGTGAAATGAATGAACCGGTAAAACCGATGATCGCACTGAAGATCAGCAGCGCAACCAGATTAAGACTGCCATCAGCATTGATGTAGCGCCCTGCACCAGTCAGTGAAAAAATGATACTGATGGTCAGAAGGACGAGTACGTTCGTCAACAGAAAATAAAATATGCGTTTACCCATCGAGATCCTCACTCCTATTTTCAAGTTCAAATGAACTTATATATGAGTTTATTATACGTTTTCTTCCTATAAAAGACAAGAATAAAGTGCACATGAAACTTCGATTGACGAGCTTCTCCCCAGTCGATACTATAGTAGAAGATAAAGCAAAGAAACGGAGCGATTGCGGTGGAGACCTACAAACTTACACGAAAAAACATGGCCGATCTTCTCATGGCCCTATCAGGACAGATCTCCCGCAGTCCGCAGGAAGTGCTCATGGAAGCCTGGGGGACATGTGACCCTTCACAGGGAATGCCGCCCATACTGGTTAAGGTCCTCGACTCCCCCGTCGGGAATACAGGATTCTCCCTGAATGAGATCGTGTCCCTGGGGAACCAGATCGAATTCACCAACTTCCCGCAAAGCACCGTACAGAACTGGGTGAAGCGGGATGTAAGGGAACTCATCGGTTCCCCACTCCACGGGAAAAAATATACGACGGCCCAGGCAGCCATGCTCTTCATCGTCGAAGACCTGAAAGGATCCCTTGATTTCGAGTCCATACGCGGGGTCCTTACCCTTGTGTTCAATAATATAGAAGACCGCCATGATGACATCATCAATCCGATCGAACTTTACAGCGCCTACGCTTCTGTATTCGATCGCATCCACCATCATGCCCTCCCCACGGCGACCACCACCGGCGACACGTCCGTGAATGAAGCGATCGACCAGTTCATCCAGGAAGAGTGCAGGAGCCTGTTACCCGGACTGCACGATGTGACAGAAGAAGATTTGACCGTCGTCTGGAACGTGCTGATCGTAGCCGCCATGACCGTCCAGTCTGCCTACTATCAAGCCACTGCCAAGAACTATGTCCAAACCGCCCTGCAGCTTCGCCGTACGCAGTAACAAACAGAACAGAATACGAAGAGCCCCCATGATCCGGCTGGCCGGCACATGGGGGCTCTCCACATTTCCTTCATCCCCGCTCTCCTTTAAAGGCCCAATCCTCCCCTGTTCAAGTAGAGGACGATCAAGCTCAGGATCAACAAAAGGAAGGGCATCCCCGACTTGGCAACCGGATCCTTCACACGGATCAGATGAGTGAAGATCGCCCCGACCATCGTCACGGCAGCGAGCAGTGCGCCGACAGCCGCACAGGTTTCATTCCAGAGACCTGAAATCAGCAGAACTGCTGTTAAGACCTCCACCACTCCTGTAAAGATCCGGAACCACACCGGCATCCGGTAACGATGGAATTCATCCACCATCTGTTTCGAGGTGAACTTCATCCAGCCGAACATGAGAAAGCCTGCACCAAGTAAAATCTGAAGGACCATGGCAACCGTACCCATCCTATCCCTTCTCCCGCTCCACCGATTTTAGATACCCAAAGAGGCATCTGATATATAGGTATGCCGGTAAGCCAAGATCCATTCTCCAAACCGGTTTTACTTTACCTGTTCAAGGAATAGATAGTCTTCTCCCGTCACCATCTCGACTCGATAGGCCCTCTTCCCGTATGTCACGGTGTGGCCTTCTTTATCCCGCACCCTCCATCCTGCAGAAAGAAGCCTTATTTTATAGGATAGTGGGAGATCTCCTTCACGGGCAGCCGGTTTCCATTTGTAGTTTTTGATACTTTTCGTTTCATTCATCACATGGGCCGACACAGGGACAGGAAATCCCTGAAGGTCACCGGACCCTTTATACCCGAAGATCACAATCGACCCATATAACAGGATCGACACGATCCCTAACGCCGAGAACCCCCATTTCAGTCTTGTCTTCCAGCTTCCATCCCACTGCACCATCAGTCCAGCCTTTTGACAAGGTAATACTGCTGGTGTTCCGGTGTCGGATGTGATTCCACCACACCTGCAACAGTGTACCCAAGCTTTTGATAAAAGTGCGGGGCCTGAAAGCTGAACGAATCAAGCTGGATGAGCCTGCAGCGGTTTTCCTTTGCAGCCTCTTCCATTTGACGTAGCAGATCCTGACCATACCCATTCCCCCTGAGTCTTTCATCCACCCAAAGGAAATCAATATGCAGATGGTACCAGAAGATCGTACCGGTGATCCCGCCGAAGACAATTCCGTCATCATCTTTGAGCATGAAGCCCACCTGCTTCACAGGATGCTTGACTTCATCCGGGAGCCTGTCCCCATTGTATTCGATCACCCTGCTTCGTATCAGGTCGCGTTCCTCCTGGTTCCATTGTGATGTGATATTCATCGCTGTCCTCCCTTTCATGAGTGAAGGCTCTTCACAAACCCTGTGCTCTTTGCCGTATACCCCACTCGTTCATAGAACCGGTGAGCGTCTTCACGCTCCGTGCGGTTCCCGCTGTTCAGTCCCATGCCGGTTGCCCCCAAGCTTTTCGCCAGGGTTTCCGCTTCTTTCAGCAGTTCCCCGCCGATGCCTTTGTTCCTGATCGATGGATCCACCACCAGGGCGATGACCCTCGCATACATCTCATCTTGAGTGTACAGATAACCCGTATGGAAGCCGATCATTCCCACGACCCTGCCGTCGAGTTCCGCCACCAGTGTATAGTGATCCTCTTTTTCTACGATTCTTTCAAGCCTCGCATGCATCTGTTCTGATGTAGCGGGATAGCCGAGATATCCCATCAAAACCGTGAGACTCCCGTAATCTTTCATCTGTGCGTTCCGTATCATCTCAAAACCCTCCAATATTATCCATTATACAGAGGGAGAATCATATTATAAATACCGAGTTTCGGAGAACCAGCCTTAGCTGTGGCGGAGATATACTTTTTTATTTTTGATCAGCCATTCGTTAATGGAGAAAAGGAAGAGGATCCAGACAACCGCAAATAGGAATGCCCATAGAATACCTGGCATGACCTCTACACCTGTCAGTACACCGGCAGCCACTACACTTAAAGAAGCAGGATTGAACAAATCGAGTATTGGATTCAGACCCGCAAGCATTCTACATGAAAGCAGGAAGATGATTGATACGAATGCCACGGCCCCGCTCCCCCTCAGGAGTGTACTTACTGTCATGATCACAGTCAGGATGAACATGCTCCACACAAGATAAATCGAAAATGCCTTTATTCCCATAGCCCAATCCACTCCTTCAAATAAAAAGTGAGAATAGAGCATGGAGGTTCCGAACCCCGCCATCATGCTGAAGGCAATCAAACTGAAGGCTGCCACCCATTTTCCATAAAGATAAGATCGTAGATTCAAAGGTCTCGTCATCATGAATGAAAGCATCCCCGATGCCTTTTCCCCTTGTATGATCCCCATGAACGAGAGAGCGATGATGATGAGTCCCATCTGATCAAACTGAGAACTGAGGGTGGTTGCGAGTATGGTATCTCCGTTCTGCACAAGCTTCGATGGATCCACGGTAATCCCCTGCTCTCCACCCATCGTTTCAAGGATGAAAGGAAGGTAATAGCTTATAACAGGCTGCGTAGCCCCTAAGAGGATAAAAACGACCGGAAGCCAGACCCACTTATACTCCATTCCCATCTGCCTGCTCTCTTTCTTGAAAATGGTCCAGGTATTCCTCATGGTTTCGTCACCATCCTTATAAAGATCTCTTCCAGGGAATCCCTGCCCAATTCGAATTTACGGATATCCACCGAGTGGTCCAATGCTTCCTGCAAGAGTCTTCCCTTATCGCGAACCGGATCTTCAAGCAGAATGCTCATGCTTCTCCCTGTAACATTGACCGAGTCTACAAATGGCAACCGGGCAACATGATCCACCCATCCCCTATCGATAGAAGCTGCATCCAACCGAATGATCGGATGGGAGTAACGATCAAGAAGATCTTGGAGCATGGCATCTTCAACCTTTTTCCCTTCCCTCATCATGACGAAGCGCTGACAGATTTCCTCTGCGTCACTCAGAATATGAGTGGAGATGATCAAGGTCGTCTGATTTTTGATCTCTTCCAGAATCGAGAGCACTTCCCTTCTACCGACAGGATCAAGGGCTGATACAGGTTCATCCATAATGACGAGTGAGGGCTTATGTAAGAGTGCCTGGGCTATCCCAAGTCGTTGTTTCATCCCACCTGAAAAGGTGGCGATGCGATCATTTGATCGATTGGAAAGTCCAACTTTACTCAAAAGCTCACGAGTGTCATGTTCCAGGTCAAAGGGAGCTATACCGGAAAGCCTTCCCATGAACGACAAGTATTCACGTGCCGTCATCCATTCGTAGAAGGCTGGATACTGGGGGAGATAGCCGATTTCCTTTTTCATGGAGGAAATCGGCTTGTCATTCAGTAAAATCTCTCCGATCTCAGGTTCCTCCATACCCGTCATCAATCGCATCAATGTTGATTTCCCCGCCCCGTTCGGTCCGATCAGACCTGTGCAAGCCCCCTCATCCACCATCAAGGTGAAGGGGTGGACGGCCACATGACCTTTATAGGTTTTACTCACATTTTTCACTTCAAGCTTCATCTTCTCTGACCCTCTTTCCGAGCGAAAACAAAGTAAAGAACAGGACCAATGGTATTCGCAAATACGATGACCAACACCCACATACGCTTATGCTCTCTGAACTCCCGATTTTTATATAAATCTGTTAAGGCCAAAACGATCAGCATCAGACTGATGATCACAATCGGCAGGATAAGCGGCAACAAGGCCTCTATATCCAAAAATGTTAAATCATCTATCCCGTAATGTAAGTTCATTCTCATCACCCTTTTCGTTATCATTATTGATAATGATAATAGATAAACGGATGAATTGCAATTCCTATTCTCATTTTTTATAATGAGATTACAAAAGCGAGGTAAAGGAGCATTCCATTGAAAAATAAAGCCGAGTTGATGATGCATCCCGTCCGGATGAAAATATGCCAGGCTCTCATGAGGAACAAAGTAGAAGGCCTGACGCCTTTAGAAATGGTTAAAGTGATTGAAGATGTCCCGCAGGCCACACTCTATCGCCACATCCAGACCCTTGCCCATGCAGGGATCATCCGTGTGACCCGTGAGAAAAAAGTAAAGTCTGTTTCTGAAAAATATTATGTATTGAACGAAGAGGAAGCCACCATTTCCAAAGAAGAATGGAAGGAAGCTTCAGGTGAGGAGAAGCTCCTCCACTTCTCACGGTATCAGCTGATGGTTTCAGCGCAATATGAAGATTACTTGAAACGAATTGGAGACGATGAGGACAAAGCCTCTTTCTCCATGGTTGAAATGAAATTGAGTGATGCCGAATACCAACAATTGCAGACGGAAATCGGGGAAATCGTGAAGAAATACTACACCGGCGCTACACAAGAAAAAAAGGATAGGGAACCACTGAGAACCATCGCCATCACGATGATTCCCGATTCCCCATCCCACTAAAAAATGCGTGGGGCAATGAATACCCCGCGCACTTCTTACAATCCGCCGCCGAACCAGCTATTTGCCTTGACCCTCTCTTCTTCTTGAAGCACCCGTTCCTGATCGTTTGCCACATCAAAGGAGGATGTCTCCCTTCGACCATTGATGAGGGCAGAGCCGAGACCGAATACGACAGCGACACCAATGATGATCCATAACATAAGATTTCACCTCCCTTTTGATGCTCTTACTAGCTTATACGGTTCAGTCTGTAAAAAGTTTCAATTTTCTTACTCTTTATGCGAAGTATTTCCTTCCACCACAATTTCATACTTCCCCCCGGCCCCTTCAATGACCGTGAGGCTGGTGGCCTCGATAAAGGGAGGCGACCACAGTTTGTCCAGAGGGAGTTTCTTTACATAGGCCAGCAGGGCTTTGATGAAAATGGAATGGGTCACCACAAGGATCGTCCCCTGGTGAACCTGAACCTTTTTCAAGAAAGACTCCACACGGTCCATAACCTGATTGAAGGTCTCTCCCGTCTCGGTCTCATAGACATGGGGCTTGTTCCAGAACGTATGAAAGCGTTCCGGATCGGCGACCCTCACTTCCTCCTGCGTCCTTCCCTCCCAATCGCCCATCCCGATTTCCCTCAGATCTTCCTCGAGGATGATGGGGGCTTGGTTCACAAGCAGCTCTGCCGTCTTCCTTGCCCGACCGATCGGGCTTGAGTATACAGCCTCAAAGGAAACCCGCTTCAATACCTGCGCAAGGGCCCGGGCGTCTTCTTCTCCTTCCGGTGTTAAATCCGAATCCTTCCACCCCTGCATCCGTTTCTCCCTATTCCACTGCGTTTCACCATGTCTTGTAATATATAATTTCACCACGGTTCACAGCTCCAATTCATAGTGAAGAAAGATTTGATCCTGGCGGTACCCATTCTTTTCATACAGCCTGCGTGCCACGTCATTGTCAGGGGCTGTACTGAGGCAGATGGAAGCAGCCCCCGTTTCCCGGGCAAACGTCCTTGCCTTGTGGAGCAGAGCCTCCCCGACTCCCGCCCCCCGGGCATCTTCTGACACATAAAGATCGTTTAGGATCCATGCCCTCTTCATCCCGATCGAGGTGAATGTCGGGTAAAGTTGGGTGAATCCGATCACTCCTTGATCATCACCTGCAAGAAAAATCACGGAGTCACCAGTTGTTAGACGCTCTTGGATGAATGTCTTTGCGCCTTCGGTATTAGATGGCCTTTTGTAAAAGATGCGGTATTCATTGAATAGATGTGCAATTGACTCAAGGTCACTCAGTATTGCTTTCTTGATGTTCATGGAGATTGCCCCTTTTCTCTTAGTAGTTAAAGTTTACCATCACTACCCTTTTTGTTCATTTCTTTTCCAAAAATTAATGCCGAACGCCAACAGTCTAGGTTCTTGATGCCGCTCATGATTTCCGTGCAAGACTTCGCTTTCCGCGGGTAGCCCGTGAGCCTCCTCGGCAAGCCTGCGGGGTCTCACATCAGCTACTCTTCCCGCAGGAGTCTACGTCTTGCACTCCAATCAACCGCTGGAAACAATGAAATACACATGTTGTTCACGAACAAATTAAAAACCCGAATTCATATGCCTGTTTATTGGCCAATAAATTCGGGTTTCCCTATGACTAAGACATGTTTGCCCCAGCCTCGTTCCTTATCAAGTTACTTACTCAGACTTGCGACGACTTCCACATGCACCGTGTGAGGGAACAGGTCGACTGGTTGTACGTCATCCAGTTTATATCCGAAGGCTTCAAGTTCTTTGACGTCTGTCGCGAACGTATCCGGGTTGCAGGATACGTAGACGATCCTCTCCGGCTGGGCACGGCCGATCCGTCTCATCACTTTGCCGCCTGCACCTGAGCGCGGGGGATCAAGAAGGAGCAGTTCAGGACGTCCAAAGCTCTCAAGAATCTCGTCGATGCCATTTCGTGCATCCTTCGCAAGGAAGGTTGTGTTGGAAATATGATTGTCACTGGCATTCCGTTTTGCCGACTCGATGGAGCTTTCCACGATTTCAATGCCGGCAAGGGCGCCGACACGGCTTGCGAATGGAAGGGAGAATGTACCGACACCACAGAAGAGGTCGATCATTTTTTCCGTTTCCTTCGGTTTGCCCATTTCAATGGCGAGGTCCACAAGCTTCTGTGCCTGTGTCGGGTTCGTTTGGAAGAACGTATCGAACCACAGACGGAATCGGTACCCGTCCATCTCATCATAGATGAAATCACGACCGGCAAGGACATGGATTTCTTCCGCCTGGGTACGGTCTGCCCAATCGGTGTTTTCCATCCACAGAAGGCTCTTCACATGCGGGAATTTCGCTTCTACACGTGCTTTCAAATCATCGACGGCAGCCTGAAGATCACCCGTCGGGGCTTCCGTTGCAAACACGCCCAGCATCAATTCACCCGTAGCAAAGGATTGTCGGACCATCAAGTGGCGCAGAAGGCCTTCATGCGCCTCCTTGTCATACCCTTTCAGGCCGTGTTCCTTGGTCCAGGCGGCGACTTCCATCGCTGCTTCCACCATCTGCTCGCTTGCGATCAAGCACGTTTCAAGGGAAATGACCTTTCGGAAGTTCCCCTGCTCATGCAGTCCGAGCTCCCCTTCTTTAGAGAAGGTGAACTCCATCTTGTTGCGGTAACGCCAAGGGTTGTCCATTCCCATGGCATCCCTCACCAATGCAGGGTCGAATCCTTCTGCTTCAAGGGCATGCTTGACGTGGTTGGTCTTTTCCTTGAGCTGGCCTTCGTACTCCCAGTGCTGCCATACACAGCCGCCGCAGCGATCAAAGTGTGGGCATGGAGGGGTTGTCCGTTCGGGACTCGGCGTGATGATCTCTTGAGGCATTGTCCTCCAGCGTTTTTTCTCGGGCTTATCCACCGTCACCTGGACTTCTTCACCAGGAAGGGTCTGAGGGATTGTAAGCTTCAATTTTCGTTTATTACCAAGCTCGTTTTCGCGCCACACGCTGGCACGGCCCGAGCCTCTGTCGTCTAATCCATGTATTGTCGCAACCATCGTTTCAGGGTTGGATGTTGTCAATTTCGGGTCCTCCTCTATAAAACCTGTCTAACTCTATACTTTAGTAAAATCGGGCGGGGATTGCAACTGGTATTTCTACAGGAAAGAACCCGATTGTTTAATCGCCTTTCCTTGAGGGAAAAGTTAACTCATTAACCAAAAGGGAGTATGATGTAGAAATGGGTAAATATATCACTGTAGATAAAGATGTGAAGCTCTTTGTGGAAGATATCGGGGAAGGTCAACCGATTGTATTCATACACGGATGGCCTGTGAATCACAAAATGTTCGAATATCAGATGAACGAATTGCCTCAGAAAGGCTATCGCTTCATCGGGGTCGATCTTCGTGGATTCGGACAATCGGACAAGCCTGCTTTCGGCTACGATTACGACACCCTCGCTTCTGATATCGGAAAAGTCGTCGACGAGCTTGGCCTTCAAGACTTTTATCTCGCCGGCTTCTCCATGGGTGGACCGATCAGCATCCGGTATGCAAGTAAATTTGCAGGAAAAGAACTGTCGCGTTTGATCCTGATGGGACCGGCAGCCCCGATCTTCACCCAGCGGGACGGCTACCCGTACGGTATGAAGAAGGAAGAAGTCGATGAGCTGATTGAAGGAATCAAAGCGGATAGACCGGCAGCACTGAAAGAATTCGGCGGAAACTTCTACCACAGCGAGACGTCTGATGAGCTCGACGCATGGTTCCTCGGTCTCGGGCTTGAAGCATCCGCCCACGGCACCATTGCCTGTGCAGCTTCTCTCCGGGATGAAGATCTTCGCAGTGAGCTTACTTCTGTGTCTGTGCCCGTCACCATCATGCATGGAAAGCAAGACCGGATCTGTGACTTTGCCTTCAGTGAACGCTTAGTCGAAGAATTGAATGATGCCGTGCTGATTCCATTTGAAGAAAGCGGACATGGCCTTGTGTACGATGAAAAGGAAAAGTGCAACGAAGAACTGCTTAAGCTATTGAAATAACTATAAACCATCGGATGCCCCGCGAATGTCGGGGCATTTTTCATGACTTGAATCCGGCGGAAGGGCAGTTGATCTTTCTACCCCAACGCTTGCGAAGCAAGGGAGAATAACATCCCATTCCTTGAATCGAGAACATCTTCACCTTGTACCATAATCGGGGAACGACTGTCTTCCTCGAATCCAAATCCCTCTAAATAGCTGTGAAAGGCAATATCATCCGTCGATGTATCCAATCGGACACTCCCCTCACCCATTCTCAGAAGTTCTTGAAGGATCCCCGCCGCTTCATATGCAGTAGGTGCGACGATGGGCCCTGCAACCCGGTGGACGGAGCCTTGCACACACATCCCGTAACCTATCAGCTTCCCATGCGAATCCCTGAGGACAACGGCTGAAATCGACCGTTCATATCGTGCTCTGAGCATAACGCTCCGGTCTCCACGGAATGCTTGAGCGTCCAAGCTTGCCACCTTTTCAATATCTTCGCCTGTCATAGGGGACAGTAAGAACTCAGGCTGATTCTGTGGTGGATGAAAAGCAGAAGCAATGTACTTCGTAATCATCCCGGTCACCTTAAAGCCCATTTTTTCGTATAAGGGTTTTCCTTCCCTTGTAGCAACCAGCAAGATCGATCGCTCATCCTTAGAGGCAAGAACAGATTCCACCAGCTCCCGTCCCAGGCCTTTCCCCTTATAGGCAGGATTGACGATGACCACACCGAGGGTGGCTAGCTCTTCACCGTACGGGAACAGGGCCGCTGAGGAAATGACCTCACCCGATTCGAGACGATGCCCAACCATCCTTCCGCTTTTGAACACTTCTTCCACATCTTCTTCACTATAGTCCCATCCCACTTCACGAGAGAGCTGTACGATATTTTTTTTATCAAAAACACCCACATTTCCAAGCTTCATCTTAAACACCCTTTCCCATTACAAAATATGCTTCGTGCCTTATACCGTCTGCATTTCTCCACATCCTATAAAGTTTCCTTCATCCAACCCTTTTCACCGGTCAAAACATATGTTTCTCCTTCAAATAAGGTTGCTGTAGACCCACTCGCACGGGGCTTGTTACGATAGAAACATAGAAAATAGAATAGGGTGAAGATAGTTGAAAAATACCTCAGGCATTGCCTTTTTATCCGTACTCAGTAATTCCTTTGTCGTACTACTAAAATTCATCGTCGGGATCCTCACCGGTTCCGTCGCTGTCATATCAGAGGCGATTCACTCATCATTGGACCTCATCGCCTCCCTCATCGCCTTCATTTCCGTCCGCATTTCCGGAAAGCCCGCTGATCCGGAGCATCCATATGGACATGGGAAGGTTGAAAACATTTCAGGTACAATCGAGACCCTGCTGATTTACGTAGCAGGGATCTGGATCATTTATGAATGTGTCCATAAACTCATCTACCCTGAACCGATCAAACTTCCGATACTGGGCGTAGGCGTCATGGTCCTCGGCGCTCTCATCAACTTCATCGTGTCCAGGATTGTGAACCGTGAGGCCAAGAGAGTGAATTCAGTCGCCATGAAATCCAATGCGCTCCACTTGCTCACAGACGTCTTCACTTCCCTTGGTGTCGCAGCGAGTCTTCTCCTCGTCACCGTCACAGGATGGACGTTCCTTGATCCCCTGATCGGGATCGGGCTTGCCATCTATATCATGATTGAAGCAACGAAACTCATGAAGGAAGCCTTCCCTCCCCTCATCGACGCCCGGTTATCCGATGAAGAGGAGCAGGCAATACTGGATGTCATCGATTCATTTCAAGATGAATACATCGAGGTTCACGACTTCCGTACGCGGCGCGCAGGTGCAATTGAATACATTGACTTCCACATGGTCGTGCCGTCCAAAGAAAGCATTGAAAATGTCCATAAGCTATGCGATCGCATTGAAGACCGGATCAGGCAGGAATTCAAGAAAGCCGTCATCTTTATTCACCCTGAACCCGAGACCCATGTCGAGAACGCCAGTGGACTTGAGAATTGACGAAACAGCAGGATGCATTCATGCATACCTGCTGTTTTTTTTAATTGTTCATTTTCCGCTTTTGCCCTTCGGCACATCCATGGACGTCCCCGACTGATATGATGGCGCCCCAACCATGAACCTGCCATGTAAGGTTTATACTTACAGAAAAATCCCATTCCTATATCTGACACGGATCAAAAGCTATCCCCTTTTCTTTTCATACCTTCTTTTCGTGAACTTCCAGGACAGATAACCGTACACCACACCGAACGAGAGGGCGGAAAGGAACGTCTGGAATAGATCCATATCAGCACCACGAGTATAAGCGAGCAATACGGATAAACCGAAAAACGCCCCTCCCCCCGTCAAGATGCCAATGACGATTAAGTATTTCACCTTCCCCATCTTTTGCGCTCTCTTCCATGCCTTTTCTTCCGAATAATTCCCCAGGGGATTCCCCTCCCTTCCCAGACAAAATCCGCACCTTCCATATCCCAAGCTTACCATAGGAGAAAGAAAAAGAAGAGCGGGATCCCCAGAGGGTCCCACTCTTATGATGCCTGACTATCCGTTTCTTCTGCATCTCCATCAGACTTTCTCTTCCTCCATGTTTTCAGTAACGGAACGATGAAGGAAAGGAATGCGATCGCGAGCAGCGTAGCCGAAATGGGCTTTTGCACGAAAATCAGCAGGCTTCCGTCGGATATCGTAAGGGCCTGTCTGAGGGAACGTTCCATCATCCCTCCGAGAATGAAGGCTAGGAGCATGGGTGCTGCTGGGAAGTTCATGCGTGCCATGAAATATCCGATGATCCCGAAGATGACGAGGAGGAATAAATCGAATGTCCTGAAGCTGATCCCGTACACCCCGATGATACAAAACATGATGACAAGAGAGATCAACATCGGCTTCGGAACCTTCAAAAGCTTTGAGATGTATGGGATCAAAGGAAGGTTCAGGATCAGCAGGATGACATTCCCGATATACATACTGGCAATGACCCCCCAGAAAATATCCGGATGATCGCTGATCATGAGCGGACCCGGCTGAACACCGAGGACGATCAATGCACCCAGCATGACAGCCGTAGTACCCGATCCAGGTATCCCTAGACTTAACAGTGGAACGAATGCGCCGCTTGACGCACTGTTATTGGCTGACTCAGGGGCTGCCAGACCGACAATGGACCCCTTACCGAATTCCTCCGGTTTCTTTGAAAGCTTCTTCTCAGTGATATATCCAAGGAACGAGGCGATGGTTCCCCCAGCTCCGGGAAGCACGCCGATGATGAAGCCCAAGAGGGACTGCCTCGTGACGGGAACGGAAAGCTCCTTGACCTCGGCTTTCGATAATTTCATGCTTCCGAACTCACTGTCGAACATGCTCCGTTCTTTCCGCTCACGGATCAGGGATGTGACTTCCGCAAGGGCGAATAATCCCAATGCGATGACAAGGAAATCGATTCCTTCCATGAGATTGATATTCCCGAATGTAAAGCGGGCTGTCCCTGTCTGGGAATCGATCCCGATCGTGGCGATGATGAATCCAACCGTTGCAGAGATCAGCGCCTTGATGGTTGAACCACTTGAAAAACTCGCGACGGTCATCAGTCCCATGAGCATGAGGGCGAAATACTCCGCCGGACCGAAGGAGATAGCCACCTTTGCCAGGAAGGGAGCGAAAAGCGTCAGCAGGATGACACTGATCGTCCCGCCTGTGAATGAAGCCAAGGCTGCGATGGCCAGGGCTTTGCCCGCCTTTCCTTGTTTGGCAAGTGGATAGCCGTCAAATGTAGTCGGGACCGCCATGGATTCTCCCGGTGCATTGAGGAGGATGGAAGAAGCGGCTCCTCCGTAGGCCGATCCGTAATAGACACCTGCCATGAGGAGGAGGGCAAGTGCCGGGTCCATCCCATACGTGATGGGGATCATGACCGCAATCGCTGTGATCGGGCCGAGACCGGGGATCATCCCGATGATGGTGCCTGTGACGACACCGATGAATACGAATGAAAGACCTTTTAAGCTGAGTGCGACTTGAAATCCAGTGAGGATACCTTCAAAGATGCTCAACCGTCATCCCTCCTTTAGAATGGCAGGATCCCCGAAGGGAGTTGTATTTTTAAAAATGAGACGAATAAAAAATAAATGCTGAGGGGCAACGCGAGTGAAACAATGATATTGCTTACCCACTTTTTGTAGCCCAGGAATCTTGAATTGATGCTGATGAATAAAAAGGTGGTAAGGACGAAGCCAAGGGGCTCCAATAGCAGAATGAACATGAGGACAAATCCCAAGACCGCCAGGATGACCTTGCCCTCTCCTTTTGGAAGCTTTTCTTCCTCAGATTCTTCCGATTTACTGAAATAGAGCAGCACAGAAAGGAATAATAGAATGAATCCGAGAACGATCGGAACAGCATCGGAATCCACCGGAACATAAGGGTATTCAGGTAGCATAAAGCTGAAATATAAGTAAATGGCCGAGATAACGGCAAGGATGATGCCCATTTTCTTATTCATCGTATTGATCACGATTGCACACCGCCTATCAGGCAGGGACGATGGAACCCATCGCCCCGCGCCGGTATTTGATTTGATTATTGACCCAACCCGATTTCGTCGAGCAGCGCTTTCATTTCGTCATTCTGTTCTTTCAGGAAATCGTTGTATTCGTCGCTTGTCATGAACATTTCATTCCAACCGAAGTTTTCCCTGATTTCCTTCCAGCCTTCAGAATCGTTCAGCGCCTTGAATTTATCTTCATAGTACTTAATCTCTGCATCACTCATATCAGGCGGTCCGAAGAATCCTCTCCAGTTGATGAAGGTGGCATCGATCCCCTGCTCCTTAACAGTCGGAATATCTTCCAATACCTCTCCAGTCATCCGCTCTTCAGAAGTCACGCCCAACACTTTGATCTTGCCTGCCTTCACCTGTTCGATCGTTTCCCCTACACCAGTGGAGAACACTTGCACACTGCCGTTCAATAGCTGGGTAAGAGCCCCCCCGTCCTGGTCGGACACGTACTTGATCTTTTTCACATCCACTCCTGCGGCCTTAGCCACCTTGACGAATTGAATGTGGTCCATGCTTCCCGGAGCCGAAGTACCGACGATGGAGATGCTTGAAGGATCTTTCTTCATATCCTCGAATAGTTCATTAAGATTATTCCATTTCGCATCGGCATTCACGGCAAACGCACCGTAGTCGGCAATCATATTCGCAAGGGGGGTGAAATCCTCATACCCATACTTCGACTGGCCGTTCAGTGGAACAAGCAGGAGCGGCGGGGAGGCAACGAACATTTGATGCGGGTCCTTTTGGGCAAACACAGAAGACCAGGCCACTGCCCCTCCCCCGCCGGGTTTATTGACGACCCCGACGCCTTTGTCGATCAGCTTATCTTCTTCAAATACTTTTGCCGCCATCCGGGCTGTGGTGTCCCATCCGCCGCCGGCTCCGGCCGGTGCGACAATTTCAATCGCCTTCGTCGGCTTCCACGGACCGTCGGACTTTTGACTGGATGATTGTCCGGAGCATCCCGCCATGAATAAAATCATAGATAATACCGTAATCGTAAACCCTTTCTTCATTCAAACCCCTCCTCATTCATGTGTAGTATCAGGTGAATCTGTCCTCATCATAAAGGACTCCATTTTAAATGTAACCGTTTTCATAATAAATTGGATTTAAACCCTTTTTGCACATTTTGATCATTGTGCTCACGAAAATGGACTTGCTTCTCTATTATTTTCTAAATATATTGAATTTTACATTCGATTATTTTAGAATAATAGAAAAGGAGGAATCATCCATGAACTACCATTTGTCCCAGATGCAAGAAAGTCCCACCGTCTCCGTCGAATGGTCACCCGTATGGGAGATCATTCTAGGCATCAGCGCCTATACACACCGGAAGCTCCGCCATACCTTTGATTGTGATGAAGAGTGGTCCCGGGTCTCCCTGTCTGAAACACTCAAGGAGGATCTTCAGATGATCGAGGACACCAACCAGTGGTTTGCCCTTATGATGCTGCAATCAACGTTCTCCGCCTCCACGGTTCAAGATTTTTCGGATGAACTGTCCCGGATGGAGGAATCGACATTTTACTCAACCATCCTTCCCTACAAGGACCGGTATTCAGAACCACTGCGTCTTCAAACTTCTCACGATCGGGACTTCCACCGCTATGCAGATGAGTTCAAGACCCATGAATTCTTCGGCGGGTATATTGCTTCCCTTGCCACCCATTCGTTTTCACAAATGAAAGACCTCTTCCATTCCGTACTGAGTGGTTGGCAGGAAGGTATGGAGGAAAAAGCGGAATGGGCCAAGTGGAAGTCGGCGCTTGATCGGGAGGCCTCCATCCATGTCATCGACAAGGTAGCTTCCGTGACGGAATCGGTACAGCGGATAGCAGGGACGGCATACATACCCGAACCATCCATCTGGGAGATCAAGCTCATCCCTCAGATTTCCTATCGTCCATGGCTCCTTGAGCAAAGGACTCCTGATACAAAACTATTCTTCTATCCATTAAGGGAAGAGTATCTGTTGGAACAAGGGGTACCGGGAAAGGCGATGGTGAACGGGTATAAAGCATTGGGGGACGAGCTGAGACTCAAAGTCCTCCATCTTCTGCAGCATGGACCACTCAGCCTCCAGGAGTTGAGCATAAAGCTCGATGTGTCTAAGACGACGCTTCACCATCAGCTGTCACTCTTGAAAGCTTCCAAGCTCGTGACGTCTGCCAAAGGCGTCTATTCCGCGAATCCGCAGCGGATCACTGAACTCCATGAGGATCTCTCCTTCTTCTTGGGAAAAACCCATGAAGAATAAAGCATTCAAGGCCCTCTGGGTCGGGGAGATCGTCTCTGAACTTGCCGGGGCCGCCGGCGGCATCATCAATGGGCTCATCCTGTATGAGCTGACGGGTTCACGGGAATGGATGGGCCTCCTTTGGCTCGTCTACTTCCTTCCGTCACTGGTCTTGCAGGGGGTGAGCGCGCCATTCCTCAATCATGTGGCAAAGGAAAAAGTATTGAAGAAGATCCAACTGCTGCGATCGGCCGCTTATCTGTTCCCCCTCATTGGGTATATAAGCGGAATGGACACACTTGTCCTTGGCGGGTTAATTCTGCTCCAGCTGTGTCTGGGGCTCCTGCAACCGATCTATGCAAGTCTGTCCTTTTCCATCCTTCCTGACCTCTGCCGTGAGGAGGAACTCACGGAGGTCAACGGGATCCTCGATGGAACCATGAGGCTCATGAGCTTTCTCGCTCCCGGCGTGACCGCCCTCCTTCTTATCGTGGTTCCGACACAGCTGATCTATGCCCTCTCTTCAGGTTTGTTCCTATTCAGTGCGCTGTCTCTGTCACGGCTTCCTCAAACAGAAGCCGCGGAATGGACAAAAGGAAGCTGGTGGCATGAATTGAAGGAAGGCTACCGCGTCTTTTTCCGCTATCCCGTCCTAGTACGGATGACGGGTCTGTCATCCCTGGTCCAGTTTGCCGTGGGAGCGGCCATGGTGCTTTCCGTCCCTTTCATACGCGGGGAAATGGGCGGATCCCCGTGGGAATATGCCCTCTTCTCGGCCTCATTCCCCATCGGATATGTTTTTGGCACATGGCTGTTGAAAAAGATACCCCTGCACTCCTGGATCATGTATGCAGGACTCATAGGTGGCGGCCTGTCGTTCGCCCTTCTCTGGATGGCACCCTCGATTCCGGTGGCATGGGGATGCGAACTGTTGGGAGGACTCCTTTTCCCTCTCTTCAACGCAAGGAGCGCCGCGATTTTCCAACAGGCCGCACCGAGGGAACGACTGGCACAACTCAGTGCCGTCCGGCTCCTCATGCTGCGTATCACCATGCCATTAGGAATCCTGTTCGGTTCGAATATGTTCTTCACCCTTTCCACACGGAATGCCTTTCTTACAATCGGTCTCATCATCATCGTACCAGCGTCCTTCTTCTTGATCCGCTCCCATTATGGAGATGATAAAACCGATAGAGCCGCAGCGTGAAAAGGCACGGAGGAATCACCTCCGTGCCTTTTGTTATGAACTGACGACCGCCAGGATGGAAATGGCATTCAATAGACCATGAACGATTACGCCCGGCCAGATCGAGCCGCTTTTTTCATAAAGCCATGCAAAGACCAGTCCATCCACAAAATTCACGGGCATGGCATTGGTCGTCGGGTAATGGGCCGCCGTGAAAATAAGGGCGCTCGCCACGAGGCCGACTCCCACTCCCAACCTGACCCGAAGGAAGCGATACACAAAGCCCCGATAAAAAATCTCTTCGTACAGGGGTGATAGAACCGCAGCTGATAGAAGGGCAAGGATTATGTTGATCCCACTCATGGATTCTTTCAGACTATCGGTCTTCGCGTTATCCACATCATTTCCAATCTGCGCAGTGAGGAAAATAAGGATGGTCCCCGCTACCATAAGGACGATTCCCCATAGGACCATCCGCTTCCACTCACTTCTTTGAAACGCCCTGACGCCTGCTTCACCCCAGCCCCCTTTCCCCTTGATCCCCCAAAGATAGAGTGCTGTCAGTAAAAGGATGGCAATGGTCGGACCGACCAGCATCCCTCCATAAAGGGATGAGCCGAGCCACTCCTTATATACAGGCTGTATGTAGATCTTCACAATCACGACTACCCCGATGAACTCAAGAAGCATCAGTCCCCAAAGGATGCTCCACGTCCACTTATCTTGCTCCCAAAACCTTTGATTCCCCATTTGTTTATCTCCTTTAATCTTGATAGTTTCATCCTACCTGTTCCGACATGGAAACTTCAAGCGAATATGGAAAAACATTCAACATACCGGCCTTTGTCTGGTATGATGTTGACTAGAGAAAACCGTCGAAGTCGAGCAGGGAGACGTTCAACATTTTTCATATACCCCGTATAATCTCCGAGCGTTGATGCGTTATATAGATGAGTAGATGAAGAGGAGGAGAAAGAATGAAGCAGGATATCGCGCAAAATATGATAGAAGAAACAAGGATGGCACGGGATGCTTTTTCCACCATGGTAGGGGCGTTTTCAAGCGACCTGTGGTCGTATTGCACCTATATCGCGGGATCCCCGTGGGACGGTGAAGATCTGTATCAGGAAACACTGCTCAAAGCATTCGGGATGCTCCCGGAGCGTTGGAGTGATGTGACGGATCAGAAATCGTATCTATTCAGGATGGCCACGAATGCGTGGTTTGATTCGTGCAGGAAGCGAAAGCATGAGGTGGGCCGTCTCCCCGAAGGTGACATCAGCAGTGTACCACCCATGGACACCCTTGATTTGGAGGAAGCACTCCTTAAAGTCCACGAATCCCTTACCCCGAAGCAGGCGGCTGCCTTTCTCCTTGTGGATGTCTTCCGCTTCAGTGCAGAGGAGGCAGCAGCTATTGTCCACACGACGCGGGGAGGTATCTACGCGGCTCTTCAGCGCGCCCGGCAGAACCTTAAGGCAAACCACTCGGGGGAAGTGAACCCTTTGAAGACCAAAGACAACGAAACGAATGAGACCATTGACATGTACCTTGAAGCCTTCAATACCGGCAATCTCGATAAGCTCCTCAGCCTCTTCAGTTCAACTGCCCACAATGAAGCGTTCCTCGGGTTCCAGGAATACTCCAAAGCAGAAATGAAGAAAGGATCCATGCGTTTCGGGCTGCCGGGACACACTGCAAAACGGATCACGCTTTGGGGAAGGAACGTCATCGTGGTCATCACCGACGACGGAGAGCTGCACGATATCCAGGTGCAGGAAGTGGAAAACAATCAGATTGTGGTGCATGAAAGTTATTTCTTCAGGAAAGAATTCATGTTTGCTGCAGGAAAGGAACTTGGGGTAGCCGTTCAGTTGAACAAGCCGCCTGTGGATTGGCGATCATGAGAAAATGGAAAGCCGTCGTAGTTCTCCTCCATGAAATCTATGGCCTCAATGATCACATGAAACACTATGAGAAATGGCTCCGACAGCAAGGATTCGAGGTTGTCATCCCTTCCTTGATCCCTTCTGTGTTCAGCTATAAGGAGGAAGAAGTGGCTTATGAATCGTTTATGAATGAGATCGGCTTTCAGTCTGCCTCGAAACATGCGCGCGAAGTCATCGAGGAGTGTAGTCGCACCTTTGAACGCGTGTATGTCGTGGGCTTCAGCATCGGTGCGACGATTGCCTGGATGTGCAGTCCGATGCCTGAGGTAAAACGGACCGTCTGCTTTTACGGCTCTCGGATCAGGGATTATGGAGAGATTCGTCCACAGTCCCCCACCCTCCTTCTGTATGGGGAAAGTGAACCATCATTTCCGGTAGAAGAGTTCATCCGTCACATAAAAATAGAACATGTAACGGTCCTATCAGTGGCGGGAAGCCATGGGTTTGCCGATCCATTTTCAAAACGATTCCACAAGCCGTCCTATGAAGTCGCCCTTTCCCTCTTATCCGATCATCTTCATATAAAGCAAAAAGCGGGTCAGCACTGACCCGCTTTTACTTATCCGGTTTTTCCAGATGAGCCAGGATCCGATCAAGCTTCGCCTCCACCTCATCGATCCGCTCATTCCTTGCCATCGACCGATAGACGCTGCGCCGGATGAACAGCGTGAAGGAGACGAAAAAAAGGACAATCAAGCCGAAGAATAAAACAAGAAACAACCAATTCATGAATTCCATTATCTTTCCTCCCTTCTTCATAAAACAGAAAACGCCAGGATCAAGACCCTGACGTTTTCTCTTTTATGAAGTCACCTGGTAGATGACAGCCATTTCCTTGCCGAACCGATTCCCTTCATCATGAAAGCCAAGGCTTTCATATAGACGATGGGCACCCATGTTACCCGGATGGTACCCGACGACAATCCGCTCGCACCCTGGTAGCTCCGACATGATGGCAAGCATTTCTTCTGTTGCCCGCTTACCGATGCCCTTCCCTTGATGCCTGCGATCGACCATGATCCGGTACACCCAATAGCCGTCGAGTTCTTCCCGTTCCGTATTGAACATAAGGAAGCCGACTACCTGTTCCTTTTCATAGATGGCAAATGGTTTAAGACCGGGCTCGAATTTGGACTGTGCAATGGAGACGGCATTGGATTCCATATAGGAGGACTGCTCCTCCGTAAGCTCCAGTTGACAGCACTCATACCAATTTTCTTCATTCACTTCGACCAATTTGACTGATTTCAATGCAAGTTCCCCTTTCAAATGAGGGATAGCGCACGCGGCGTTTTCCCATGAGTGTAAATCGATTTCATCATGAACGCCTCCTTTATCATTAGGGCTATGCTTTTGCATGCAAGAAAATTATACCATACACCCCGCAAGAATTTACATAATAGTTAAAATAATCCTCACTAGATACATGATCCCTCCATCATCAGGAGATACTATCGTCTTGAGGGGGGAATCTGCCGTGGAAGATATCTTGATGACCGTTTACAGAACGACTTTCAGCTTTATCCTCCTCGTGCTGGCGACTCTTTTATTCGGTAAACATATCAACTCACATAAAAATCACTACAGCTTTGCCCTTTCCATCACGATCGGCTCCCTGATCGCCAATATGGCCTTCAACCATCGACTACAATTCAGTTCCATGGTGATTTCCTTCGTCGTACTGATTCTCCTTTTCTATATCCTTCTTCTGACTTCTGCCAAGTCCCGGAAGTGGAGGGGCCGCCTATCGGGAAGACCGACCACCCTCATGGAAAAAGGGAAGATCCTTGAGGAAAACATGAGGAAGCTGAAGTTCACGATGGATAACCTGAACCAGCAGCTTAGGGAACAGGGAATCTTTGATATCACGGAAGTGGACATGGTCGTCCTCGAAGTGAGCGGGATGTTGTCTGTCAGGAAGAAAGCACTCTACTCACCGCTCACACCGAAGGATATGAACCTCGCTCCTTCACCTTCAGGACCCCTTGCCGTTGAATTGATCATGGACGGGAAAGCAACGGAAAACCTTATCCCACTACACCGTGAACAACTGCTGTCTATTTGCAGGGACCGGGGAATTTCCTTGGATGACATCAACTATGCCGTTGTCACAAGCAGTGGCACGATTTTTATCGATGAGCATCGTGATGGACTCCGCTGAAGCGAGAGCGATATACCGCCTCACACTGTTGGATATTATGTATGAGAAAATCGGGGATTCCTGGATGCGCCAGGATTTCTTCCGTTGTCATCCATTTCACCTCATCGACTTCGACGGGACTCTTCGCATAGGCTTCTCCTTCTTGAAGCGTGCATATGTAGACGACATCAATCACATCAATGCCCGATGCCGTTTGGAAGATCGAACTGTTTACATAGTGGAGGTCGGTCACGTTGACACCCACTTCCTCATAGATTTCCCGCTTCAGCGTACGTTCAAGGATATCAGTGGATGCTTCTTCCCGTTCACATTTCCCTCCCACGAAGGAGAGCGCGCCCGGAGCATGCTCCTCTTTATCGCTCCTTTTGATCATCAACCAGCGATCCCCACGGCGGATCGCCCCTTCCACATTGACTACAAACATGTTCAAGCCTCCAATAGCTGTGCCATATAATATTCATCATGATACTGCCCGTCAATGTACAATGACTGGCGTTTTGTCCCCTCGATCTCGAACCCCATCCTCCGGTAAAGGGCGATGGCCGGTTCATTATCGGTGACGACCGTCAATTCAAGCCTGGTAAGGGAACGTTCCTTTGCCCACTCTATCCCTTCCCTTATCAGTGATATCCCTAGCCCTTTGCCGCGCCAGTCTTCCCGGATACCGATCACCATATATGCCCGGTGGGACGTTTTCCTCGTTGACTCGGTCAGGATCATGACGTAACCGACGAACTCACCGGATTCTTCCGCAGCCAGTATGGTGGAGGAGTCACCGATCCGCTCCAAAAATGTCTTGAACTGCTCGGGCGTCGTCTTCCTCTCTCCTCCCTCCATCATCATATACGGAGAAGTCTTCTCTACTTCCTTCATCAGTCTAACGATCTTCCCTGCATCGTCAGGATAGACTTTCCGAAAATCCACACAACCACCTCCATATTATGGTAAAATAAAACTATCTTTTGAAAGGAGTGATCTCATGCCCGTCTGTCAACACTGCAACACGGAATGGACATGGCAACAAACCTTCAAGAAGATCTTCACCTTCAAGCGTTCCCTCACCTGTCCGGAATGTGGCGCAACTCAGTATCTATCGCGGCGTTCGCGCAACCACATGAGCGTCCTGGCCATGATCCCGTTGGTAATCGGCTTGCCGCTTGTCGGATTATCCCTGCCTGCGTCGATCATCGTATCGATCCAGATGGTTACGTTTGCTGCGGTCCTCACGTGGATGCCAACATTCTACACCCTTACAAGTGAAGAAGAAGCCATGTGGTGAGAAAAGAGGGCCCCGGGAGGCCTTCTTTTTCATTAACGTTCACTTTTTTTCAGCTCCAGGGGAATTGAGTTATCCAGGAAAACGTCTTTATCATATCCGTCGATTTCAAATACAGTAGGCCTGAGCTCAGGGTCTGGCTCCCCTTGTTTCGTCAATTTGAACGTTTGCTTCACTGAAAGTGAACGTGGGTAATTCCCTTCCCTAATCTCCTTAAAGTCCCAATCTCCTTCTTCAACCTCTTTTCCATCCCTATCAACGTAGACGGTCTTTATTTCGCCATCATTCCATATATCCCCGCCACCTTCGGATTCTTCTCTAGACTGGATGTAGATTGAATCGAAGTCCCTCTTATCAGTCACTGGCATGTTCATGGTTACTTCCCATGGACGATCTTTTGGCGGTTCTTCCACCACAATCGATCCCCCTCCGTATTCATGGACTTGTGGGAAAGGTTTAGTGGGATCGATCTTGAACTCCAATCTTTCTGGCACATGCATCTGAAGACTTGAGAACACAAGTTCAGGCTCCTCCAACTCATCAAAATAAAGCGAAGTGAAATTCTGCTGGTAAGAGCTCCAAGAATCATTGTCATTCTCGAGGTACACCGGCCAGCTATACCAGTTCACCAAAGCGGCCCCTTCTCTCGTCTTGATAGAATTAAAGATCAGCTGGAAAGTGGGCGACGCGGGTTCTTCCTCTTCTCCTTCAGGGATACTATACTTAAGAGCAGTCGTTGTAGGCGCAATGATAAGCTCATCAAGCCTGACAGGCAGCCCCTCAACCTCAATTACCTGCTTGAGCTTCATGACCTTGGATTCATGCTTTTCAACAGGAATGTCGAATGACCAATCTCCTCTTGTCATCTCAAGTCCTTCACTATTGAGTTCATATATATCAAAAGGAGTGTTCATATCCGGAGGCACGGATATAAGCTGGTTGAGGTTGAGTTTTATGACGGCATCCTTTGTATCATCTACGATCGGAGGAAGTGAGAAGGTCCCTTCGTAGACATTCGTTTTTCCACCATTTCCTTCCTCACTTTTCCCCTCTTCCATGAAGATGCCCCTTCCTTCTCCATTCAGGAAGTCAATTTGATTTTCGATTGTGAAACCATTTTCCGTATCCACCATCAACCGCCTGTCCTTCTCCATATCTTCAATTTCATAATACACCAGCGTCTGGATTTCATCGGCGATGGCGGTCTTGATCGTGATCTTCACACCATTGTCTTCTGCTGTAAGGTTCAGGCGTTCACCGATTCCAGATTGATAGAACTCACGAAGCAGGGGATCTTCGTCATTCTTCCAGTCTGCATATGTATAGTAGATCGAGGCGAATCCATCTGTCATAAAGCCCGTAAATAGTAATAGAAAAGCCGCGACCAAGGCAATGATGCCCGTGCGCTTCCGCTTTTTGTTCTTTTTCTTTCTTGTCTCCAGCTCCGTGTCGATCAGCCCATCAAGCTTCAGCCGGAACCCTTCCGGAACATGGCTCTGCTCAAAGAATTCACGTAATTCCAGGAGCGTCTCCTGAAAGGTGGCAAGGTCTTCCTGACACCCGGGGCACTGGTGAATATGCATTTCAAATGCGACCTTCTCCGTCCGCTCGATGCTGCGTTCAAGATAGTCCACGTAGAGACGGTGGTACTCAGGACATCCTTCCACATCGGGGTGTTCACGAATGAAGCGAGTCCCCCTGAAGAGGTCTTCCTTCACCTCGTCCTCCGGCTTCTTCATGACCGAAGAAGCCGCTGCTAATGAAAGGCCTGCGCCATATACAAGCAAAATCGCTTCACGTTCACTCTCATTCATCCTGCTGATCACCGAAGGGAACTCATCCCCTTCCGCCGGCCTGGCAGTCCCCCTGCATTCTTTCATGAACAGAGCAATGAGCGCATTACGGTCCTTTTCCAAGGCATGTTTCTTCTTTTGATCATGAAGCGTAAAGATGCAGTTGAAAAGGATACGTGCAATCTCCTCGTCCCCACAACCATGGGAGCGGCCGATGGTGTAGAGAAGTGGCTCTATCTGCCGGAAGATCATGAGGGTCTTATTCAATTCCTGAACCTCCATCCCCATCTCATTCCGGGATGCGGCGGGCATTTCCATAGTCAGCACTCCCTGTCTAAAAAATCAGTCTATTTCTCCTATTCTACCATATGCTTCCTTCTCTTACAGCCCGTCTACGCGAGAAAGGAATTCTTTAAGGACCAAGGAATATACCTGTGGCTGCTCACTGTGGACAAGATGGGCGGCAAACGGGATGACCGCAACCCTCACATGTTCGTCAGCATAATAGAGTGCCCCGTTTCTTTCTGCGGGCTGACCTTCGCCCACCATATACAGGATGGGTGAATCGATGCCTTCGAAACTTTCTGTTTCTTGGAAAGGATACCAGTCCTCATCCCAGCCGAGTTGAATCAGCTTCCTCCAATCGGATCGATGAAGCCCATCAAAATATTGGCACGCTTCCTGGTTTTCCAACAGTCCTTTTTGCATGTCCACATCTTGACGATGAAGCTCCGACCAATTACCGGGTTTTTCAGGCGTGATCCCTGACAGGGTGACGCTTTTGATCAGATGGGGATAGCGCTTTGCGAAGAATAGCGCCACGATCCCCCCAAGAGAGCAACCAACCAGATGTACGGCACCCACCTCCAGATGCTCAATCGTCTCGGCAAGGTCTTTCGCCGAGTCTTCAAAGAAATTCTCATACTCATCAGATACGGATGAACCGTGCCCTCTCAGATCAGGACGTATGACCTGATAGGTCCCTTTAAAGAAGTCTGCCTGCTGTTCGAAATCGGTCAATCCCGTTTGTAAGCCTGTGTGAAGGAATACAAGGGGTGCTCCTTGTCCTGTTACGTCTGTATGTAAAATCATTTTTACTCTCTCCTCCTTAGCGGATGAATAACCTGGCGAACACCTCGAGCAACCACGACATCATGTCAACGATGACCCAGCGGCTCTTCTCCGGCTTCCTTTCTCCGGAAAAGATGTCGTGCTCGCTCCGCAGCTTGCTTCCCATACAACCACTTCCTTTATTTAGCAGTATAGGAGTAAGTACGTTTGAATCATTGATTTGGTTTCAGCTGGCGGGAAGAAAGTGCGGTGAATGTCTCTATATTTTCCTGAATTCGATCCAGGGCAGACTCCCATACGCATCCGCTGATCAGATGTTTCTGCATGAACTCCTCGACCGTAAGTGATGCAGTGTCCTCCAACATCGCCATTAAGCGTTGCTCCTTATCTTCTGCCTCTTTCAACTGATGATAGATCCCCGTACTGAGCAGGTGGGCCACCGTATATGGGAAGTGGCCGAACGGTTTCCGTGTGATATAAAAATGGCGAAGTGATGCCCAGAAGGTCGGATCAAGAGTCTTCATATCCGGTCCAAATACGTGGTTTTGTACATCGGCCATCCTCGTGTTCATCCTGCGCGCATCGACTTCACCCATTCGGCGGTTTTCGTACAGCATTTCCTCGAATCGATGACGGACATAGCTATTGAGGATGGTTCCGATGTCCCGACTGATCTGCTGATCAAGAAGATGCATTTTTTCCATGGGAGAAGCAGATTTCATGGCCTCCTCAATAAGAATCGATTCGAACAAAGTCGAGGCAATTTCCGTGAATGCTTGTGGACAATCCTGCAGAAACATGGGATGGTCCTCCAGAAGATGATAATGGTAGGCGTGGCCAAGCTCATGGGCTAACACACTCACACTCTGAAGGTCGCCTTCATAGCTCATCATGACCCTCGTCTGCCGCGCATTGGGAAAGTGTGCGCAAAAAGCACTGACTACCTTGTGACGGGACGGCGCTGCATCGACCCACTTGTGGTTGAACGCATGCTGGACAAACCGACCGGCATCCTCCGAAAAAGCTCCGATGAGATTTCCGATCAAGATTTTAGCTTCCTCATAAGGGATGGTCCCAAATTCCGTCTGCAAAGGGAGAGGGGCGAATTGATCCGTCCAGTGCAGATCTTTCTCACCTTGAAGAACCAATTTATGCTGGAGGAAGTCGTTGAACATCCCCTTCCGCTCGAGGACAGAGGCCCACATGTCATTGACGGACTGTTGCGTGATCCGGTTTGTTTCATAGGCCGACTGAACGGGATCCTCGCCCCTGCTGATCCGGAATCCAGAGATGTGATTCAATGCCTTGGCACACCAATGACTGACTTTCTCCCACTCCTTGGTCCATTCCTTGAAGAACTCGATCCTCGATGGCCGATTGTTCGAATAATAGACAAGCCTTACTGCTTCACCGAGGGGAATCTCTTTGCCTTTCCATCTGGGTTTCACTTGGTCCGAAGCCATTCCGTATAGCTCAGCCCAGGCATGAAGACCGTCCGCTTCGAGCTCATGGCTCCCAGGAGAGGGCAGACGCCAGGTGGACAGTACAGGTTTGAGGGAAACCAACTCCTCGGAATCGGCCAGTCGATTCCACTCGTCATCCGCTAACTGACGACATTCCCGCTTCACCTCTGACTCGATCTGTTTATAGCGCCCCATCAGCTCTTCTGCCTTCCCGGCCAACTGTTTACCCATCGGATCTTTCTTATCTTTCCAGGTGATGCACACTGCTAGTTCAAGATATTCATAGCACCTCGAATAGATTTCTTGAAGGGTCAAAATTTTTTCTGACAGAACTCCATTCATCGTAACGCTCTCTAACTCAGATGTAATCCGTGCAATATCCAGGTCCACATCATCGGGTATCAGTGGGTCGAGGGTCCATTCATCCATCATCCGTTCGTCACCCCACTCTTGGATAACCTCTTTGTATAAATCACAGGAGCCACGAGCTTCCCATTTTCTTCACCGACTTTCTCAATTATGGCAATGCGATCAATGGTTCCCGAGATCGGCTCTACATGCTTCTGGCAATAACCGAACACGTCGGACAGGTTTCCTGTAACAGGCTGGTTGGCCAATGTGCAATGGGGAATCCACTGTTCAGGCTCGTATAGCTCGTTGGAAGCCTCTTTGTAGTGGGCAAATGCTTGGTGATAGGCCCCATGCAGCTTCAATAGATCGGTGGTGATGACCGGAGAGAGGAAGACCGTGTCGTGATTCAGGAACGAGCCCACGGTATTGAAGGTGAGGGCTACCTCTTCCTTCCCTTCACAGTAGGCTTCAAGCTTTGAAATAAACGTCTCCTTGTCCAATTGCTCATAACTTGCTAGAGTCAGATGGGGCTTCCCATCCTTGACTTTATTCACATAATACGAGATGGATTGATCACAGAGCTCCTGCCAAATATCCATCACCTTTTGTTCTGTCTCTTCATCAAATAACGCGACAACCCAATACATGCAAGTACCCCTTCCTCTTTTCCATACATCCCCATTATTTCAAATAATCTGACGTTTGACAATGCAGCATGGGGACGGTTCCTGTGCGTCATTTTTTTGACGCATCGGAACCGTCCCCATGTCTCATGATTTAACCCATTTGATGATTTCTCCGATGCTGGCGTTCTTCCCATAGAGGAGGATGCCGACTTCGAAGATTTTGCCGGCGATCTTGATCATCACCCAGATGCTCAGGATGAGGACTGCGATGGCACCGATGATTTCGAGCCACGGCCATTGATCGAGTAAGGAAAGCCTCAGGATCAGGATGGCCGGTGAGGTGAACGGCACATAGCTGGCAATCGTCGCGATCAATCCATTCGGATCAGAAAGAACCGGTGAAATCAGGATGAACGGGAAGAATGGCAGCATGAGGATCATGCCTTGGAAGTTGCTTGTCGAGCTCATATCCTCCATCGTCGCACCGAGTCCGACAAAGAGAGCTGCGAATAATAGATAGCCAAGGAGCGCAATGAAGACGAGGAGCAACAGCTCAGGAACAAGCAGATAGTCCATGACCGGAAACTCATCGAAGCGGATCGCAATCGTAGGAAGAGCGACGGCAATCCAAAAACCGACCTGTAGGATCCCAAGGAAGAAATATCCGATGATCTTCCCTTGCATCAGCTCACTTGGGGTAAGGGAAGACAGGATGATCTCCGACACCTTCTCCTTTTTTTCCTGAGAAGCGCTTTGGACGATCATCATCCCCGTCATGATGATGGAAAACAGGACGAGGCCCGCCGCCGCTCCAGGCACTGCTTTCCGCAGAAAGTCACCTGATCCGTCTTCGCCAGCAAGTTCCTGCGCTGTGAACGAGATATCGGTGGAGACCGCCTGAAGCTGCTCATCCGTGAGTCCTGCCTCCGTCAGCCTAAGATGCTGGAGGGGCTGCGCCAGGATCTGCACGTCCGACGCAAACGAATCAGGGATCTCTTCTGTAGTCAGATAGGTGATCTGACCCTTTTCCACAGCCTCTTTGGTCAAGGGGATATACGCCATATCCTCCTCATCGCGGAAATCCTTCTCCATTTCCTTTTGATCTTTATCCGTCTGCGTCACGCTCCAATCCAGATCCGCCTGCTTCAAAAGCGGTGCCACTTCATCCTTCCAGATCCCCGTATCATCCTTTACATACACATGGACGGGCGTGTCCCCTCCCCCTGCGAATAGGGACGGCAGGACGGCAAAAATAATCGCAATCAATGGTGTGAGGACCAGTGAAATCAGGAAGGATTTGTTCTTGACGTTCCTCTTAAACTCCCATTTGGCTACTTTTAAACTATTACGCACTTTTTTCACGTTCCTTTCCTTGCTTATCGGTGGCGATATCGATGAAGATTTCATGCAGAGTGATGCGGTCGATCTTCAGTTCATGGATGGTCATGCCCTCAGGAAGTTTACGGATCCAAGACGGGATATGCACATCGGGTTCGAGATAAAGCGTTGACGTCTGTTCCGACTGCTCGATCCTCGACACCTGAGGGATGGTCTCCAGGAGTTCCAGGCTATTGACTCCCTGGATCGTGCATTTGAAGTTCGCGTATTTCTCCTTCACTTCGTCCATCGTGCCGCTGATCACTTCCCTTCCCTTATGGATCATGATGAGGCGGTCGGCCATTTCTTCCACAAGGTTCATCTGGTGAGCGGACAGGAGGACGGCTGTACCACTGCGTGCCAATTCACGGATTTCGTCTTTGAACACTTCCTGACTGACAGGATCGAGTCCGGAGAACGGTTCGTCGAGTATAAGCAGCTTCGGTTCATGGATGATGGAAGCAATGAACTGAACCTTCTGCCCCATCCCCTTGGATAGCTCTTCGATCGATACCTTGTCTTTCCCTTCAAGTCCGAATTTCTTCAAGTAATGAAGGGCACGCTCCTTGGCTTTTTTGATCGGGTAATCCTTCAGTTCAGCAAAATACAGGAGGATATCCATGATTTTCACATTTTTATAGAGTCCGCGTTCTTCAGGAAGATAACCGATGGCATGCTTCGGGATGACTCCCTGTTCTTCGCCGCTGAATTGGATGAGCCCCTCATCCGGGAAGAGGATCCCCATGATGCTCCGGATCGTCGTCGACTTCCCGGCTCCATTCGGTCCGAGGAGGGCTGTGATCTCTCCTGCCTTCACATCGAAGGACACGCCGTGCAGGACCTGCTGCTTCTTGAATGTTTTTTTGACATTGCTCACTTTCAGCATGGTTTTAGACATAATGCTTCTCTCCCTTTGTTAATAATTCAGTAACGACCGTTTCCAAATCCGGCACCTGCTCTTCCATGATTGAAATCGAATGCTGACGGAGGGCATCCCTTGTTTGATCTGGATCGTTTGTCAAGATCACCTTGCCGTACGTCCGTTTCAGCTCACCAGGCAATGGTTCGTCAAAAGGGACAGCTTGATCCAGCCACAAAAGTCGGTGTGAGGCGACCAACTCATCCTTCTCAACCGGCTCCCCCACTTCATCTCCCTCAAAGAAAATCAAGTAGTCTGCGAGCTTCTTCAGATCATCCACATGATGCGTGGCCAATAGAATCGTCTTCTCCCCCGTCTCCATGATCTCGGCAAGAAGATCGATGACGAGCTTACGGGACGGAATGTCCATGGAAGCCGTCGGTTCATCCAGCAGCATCACAGGGGCATTGCATCCCAAGGTGAGGGCGATACTGAGCTTCGCCTGCATTCCCGGGCTGAGTTTTTTGCCTTTTTTGTTAAGCGGGATTTCCAAGGTGGAAACGACCCGTTGAAATAACGATTCGTCCCAGTCCGGATAGTAGCGGGACATCAGCTGTCGGAGATCTTCACCTGTAAGAAAATCCACTCCATCCATCTGCTGAGACTGATAGGATAGGTGGGATTTCCAGTCCTCATCATCACCATTTACAGGCTTGCCGAAGATCGAGATAGTCCCTTTGTCCGGCTTTACCAGATTCATGATCATTTTGAAGAGTGTACTCTTCCCGGCCCCGTTCGTTCCCACCAGTGCGGAAATCGTCCCAACGGGTATGGTCAGATGTGGGATGGAGACCGTAAGCCCCCCGATGGTTTTCTCTACATTTTTTATGGTGATCGAGTGGTTCATTCCTCTTCCTCCTTTAAAATGGATTCCATCAGTTCACTGATTTCGCTATTGCTTAATTCATGCTGCCTCGCGATTGTAACGGCTTTTTTCAACGCATCATGGACGGCTTGCGATGCAACCGACTCCTTCTTGCCGGCGTCGATTTCTGCAACGAAGGTCCCCTTCCCCTGAGAAGTGCGGATAAAGCCTTCGTATTCCAGGTTCTGATAGGCCCGCCGGATCGTAATCGAGCTGATTTCGAGATCCTTCGCCAGCACCCGGATTGACGGCAGGGGAGATCCGGCCGCAAGCTGACCGCTTGCAATGAGGGCTTTCAGCTGATGCTCAATCTGATGATAGATCGGTTCCCGCGAATCCTTTGATAATCGGATCGGTATATTCATTGATATTTCCCCCTGCTTACATATAATCCATTTTGTTCATTTGTTTCAGCGCATGGCGGTATGCCCACCACGTGCTTAGTGTCGGGATGACGATGGCCAAGATCAGCATAATAAAGGGGTGATCGGAGGTGAAAAAAACAGACCATTTTAATATGCCAGTTTTGAATACATCTTTCATAAGTAGAAAAAGAGCACCACCAATTAATATTAACCAAATAAAGCTTGTGACCATCCTCAACTTGGTAATACGCTCACCGGTCTCCATTGTGGCATAAGCGCTGCAAGATGCTAGTGCGATCCCAGTCCAAAATATTGTCAGGACGACAATTCCTCCTGTTGACAATGCATCTTTAAAAGCATCTGACCAGATGTATGTCAATACCAAAGCGACCACAGTTCCAACAATGACCGGAATGTAGAGACTGATGAAACGACTGAAGATGATTACCTTCCTTTTTATTGGCAACTGGTTAAATAGCAAGAAGGTCGGTGCAGCGTAGAGGTCACCATCAATTTTCTGAATTTGGCTTTCTTTCGACCTTGTCCATGAGGGCATGAAGAAGATATACATGAGGAAGAACAAGTCGAAAACAGGTTGAATTTTTCCCAGGTAGCCCTCCATCAAATCTGAGAAAAAGTATGCATACAGAACCGCCATCATCAAGAGGGCTAGAATATGCCTTACAACGTGCCTAAAATCAAAACGTGCCAGCCAAATGCTTTCTTTCATTGTATTCATATCCGAGTACCTCCATGTTCGAGTGTTATACTGTGTATATGTATATGCACAGTATAAAAGAAGATACCTTACAAAACAAGATGTTTTTGGAAAATAAAACAATTAAAACCCAATTGAACAAAAAAAAGAAGCCTTAATTCAGCTTCTTTCATTCTCCCATTTTTCAATAATTTGACTTGATCGCGCCACATCGGCAAACCACCGCAGGACTCCATTGTGATGGTGGATGATGTCTTCTGCTTTCAGGACTCCTGAATCCCAGGTACTATGGGCATTGGAGACGAGCGTCACCTTATACCCCATGCTGAAGGCACGCCTGCACGTCGTATCTACGCACACTTCTGATTGGATACCGGTAAGAAAAAGTTCCTCCACTCCCCGTGTCTGAAGCTGTTCATGAAGATCCGTCTGATGAAAGGAATCAGGGGTCATTTTATGGATGACCGGCCCTCCTTTCACCCGTGGATGGATCTCCCACCCTGTTGTCCCGCGTTCCAATGGCTTTCCTTCAGGCGCCTCATGCTGGATCAGAAAAACTGGGATGTCCATTGACTCTGCTTTTGCTTTCAGGGTAGTGATTGTCTGCAATAATGCATTTGCATTGTGCACTTGTTCACCTTCATTGAACATGGCTTGTTGGACGTCTATGATAAGGAGCGCCCGCTTACTCAATCCCAGATTCTCACACGATTGACCCCGGCCGTGCGCAGATAATCGAGAAGTTGACCAGTATGTACAGCCTCATGGTAAGGAATACGGAGAAGCATATCACCCAAGTCCCGGACATACCCTGATTCACTTCGATCGATGCTGATTTCCTTGAGGTCCTCTTCCGTATAAGAACGGATGGTTTCCAGGAATGCCTCGTGATACCCAGTAGCAAAGGCAAGCTCATCCTCTACATTGGTGTACGGCCGGCTTTCAAACGGCGAATCGAACGCGTCAAGACTTCCTTTGTTTTTAATGGCCAGGTGGTAGTAATGTTCACTTTCCAGTACATGCCTGATCATTTCAAGCATGCTCATCGCTTCTGCATCCGGTCTCCAATGTAGCTTATCCTCTGGAATGCTCCTCCACACGTTGGTGCTCCTTCTTCTTACTTCCTCGATGTTAAAGATGATCCACTCAATGCTGCTCATATGATGCCTCCTGATATCTATAATGGTTGTTTATCAATAGTAGAAACTCGTCCAATCCTCCTGTGATGTGCCGGATTTCCGGCAGATGATAGAACGTGGTGCTCTCATTCAAAGACAATGGCACTTCCGAATAAAGGTATATGCTTTTTTTCCACGCAAGTGCGAGGCCAAGCTCGACATGAGTGCCTTTTCCTCCAGGAAGCAGGACGATCACCACATCCGCCTCCAAGATCGCCCTTTTCTCCTCTTGACCTATACGTTCAAGGTCTTTCGCCGTGCTCGCCCGCTCATTTTGCGTCCAATCATACGTCAGACGGTGTCCCGCTACACGAAGAGACTCGGTCACGGCCCTCACCATGGGAATGTTTTTAAAGCTCGACGCCACATAAAATTTCATGGCATTCAATGTCTTTCTTCAAACGTTTTGCGGAAACCGTAGAATGGGCGATAGGATTGTTGCTCGTAAAAGGTCTTTGACGTGGAACTGGCCAGCATCTCCACCCGGGTGCTCGGGTAGAGGGTGTGAACATAGTCCAGGAGTCTCGCTCCGATTCCGCATCCCCTGAAATTCTGGTCAATCAATAGTTCACAGATGAAAAGGGTGATGTGTTGATCCGTCAGCCCGCGGATATACCCGATGATCTCCCCCTCCGATTCAGCCACATAGGCGATCCCGGAATCGAGCCAGGCCTCCTTGGTCAGCTCCCTCTTACTCACAAGATTATTCCACTCTTCCTTTTCATTGAGGCTGTGGATTGCCGGAAAATCTTCTTCCTTGAACTTTCTGAATGTGACTTCACGGTTGTTTTTCAGTGTTAGTTGCATGGTTTTATTCACTCTTCCTGATTTTATTGTTGGAGCCGCTTGAAGACTTGCTTTCTTGAAATCAAATGACATCCATTTTGTATGAAGGTATGGATCATGGGGATATTTTTTGCAGAAGTATTGCCGATATAGACCTTTGCTCTAAAATTCTCCCGCAGAAGATGGAGAGCCAGCTGATGGAGGGCGACTCCTTTTCCCTCGCCTCTATATTCAGGGAAGAGGCCAAAATAAAAGAGCCTCCCCTCCGCTACCGTGTCGGGTTCGATATGGGGCATGATGATTCCAATGGGGTGGCCTCCCTCAAATACGGTGATGCAAGACTTTTCATACCCTTTCCCAAGCTCTGTTTCTGCACTCTGAAGCTGACGACGGGCATTATTTGAAGGCGGGTTCAACGAGCCTGACATGGCCCTCTCCAACATCTCAGCAAACCCTCCTATACCCTCACTGTTCCCCTCTTCCCATGACAATCCAGGGGGAGCCTTCTCATCCAGCAAACCTTTCCTCACTTCAACCAACGAGTCATGATAATGGAAACCATATTGATTCATAAGCCCCTTAGCCATTTCACTTGGCTCATCTTCAAATACCATGTTGATCTCACCTGCGTCATCATGCAGGCTTTCAGTCACTGCCTGTTGTAACTCAATCGGTGAAACATTCTGCGGCACCTCGTATGTGATGAAATAGTCACCACGGTATCGCTTAATAAGCCGATCATCCATGCTCATCATCACCTTTCCAGCTCAATATGCTCCCTCAACAGCTTCCACCCGTCGTCCTCCAGCCGCCAAACCAGCAGGCACTGTGCCGAGTAGGCTTTCCCCTGGATCATATTCGTCTCACGCCCTGTCAGCAGGACCTCACCCCCGCCCCTTTCCACCAAGGAGGTGAGGTGAAACTGTTTCTCTCCTCGATCAATCTGACGCAATACGTCATCCAGACCGTAATCATGCCCATAGGGTTCGATGCTTTCAAGACCCGCCTTCGCCCAGTATCCTGTAAATGATTTGGAGAAAAATGCCCGGATTCCTTCACTTCTTTTCGATACATATCCTTTTGACCACTCCACAAAATAGTCCTCTACAACTTGAATGACCGGGTGCTGATCCTGATGATCCTCAAACAGGCCGATCTTGTTTCCTTCAGGATCTTCAAATGTACACCAAGATGCCGGCACACCGTCTCTTCGCTGTATCGGTTCAATCTCCAGATCAAGTTCAGTCATCAGCCGCCCGCGCTCCTTCTCAATAGACCTCACCCCCATTCGCATCGGACCTCCTCCAGGCTCTCCTTCTGCCAGCTGGAACCAGGAACCCGGGACCAATTCCCATTCGGCAAATCCTTCATGAGGAACGAAGTCCGGTTTACGATTGAACAGTATTTCATACCATGCAAGACCTTCCGAAAAATCCTTTATCCTCATTTGAATGGTCACACTCGAATACGCCATTCAACCACTCCTCCTTTTAATCTTCAACATGCTGCGTATCGAAACAGAGAACGTCATACCTTGGTGTGGAGATTCCCTGAGTCTGTCTCCTACGCTTCCATTTCAATGGTGATTCCTTGCAAGCCCCTCCCGGACCCCGTACACTGTCCATAAGAACCTATTGAAAGGGGAATCATGGATGGCACAATCTATCGAAGGAAAGATCGCGTATATTACCGGTGCCGGCCGCGGCATCGGGAAAGCAACCGCACTTGAGCTTGCTAAAGCAGGCGTCCATCTCGGACTCATGGCACGAACGGAGTCCGACCTGGAGGAAACGGCCGAAGAAGCCAGAACCTATGGGGTGAGGGCCGTTACGGCATCTGTTGATATTGCAGACCTGTCAAGCGTCGAAGCAGCTGTTTCTTCGCTTCAATCCGCACTCGGTGATGCGGACATCCTGATCAACAATGCGGGAATCGGTGTATACGGAGAGTTCCTTGAACTCGAACCTGCGGAGTGGAAGCGTGCCTTCGAGGTCAATGTTTTCGGCACCTACCACGTGACCCGCACCGTCCTTCCTCAGCTTATCGAGAAAAACGGCGGGGACATCATCATGATCTCATCCAGCAGCGGACTGAAAGGTACAGCGAAAAGCTCTGCTTACTGCGGTTCGAAGTTCGCCCTTCAGGGATTATCTGAATCTCTCATGCAGGAAGTGCGCCCGCATAATATCCGCGTCATGACCTTGAATCCGAGTTTAGTAGCCACAGACCTTACGTTTGGTGATAAGCTCGAAGAAACCGACACGAGTAAATACATGCAGCCCGAAGACCTGGCCGAGCACATGGTATCACTTCTCAAGCTGGACCGCCGCATCTTCATCAAGCAATCCCTTCAGTGGGCGACGAATCCTTTCTGAGTATACAAGCCTTCACTATTCCGCTATACTCTTAATCATTAGCGCTGAAAGGACTGAAGCCAGTGAACATCAAGAGAATCGTAACAGAAGACGAATTGAAAGAAGCATTCGCCATCCGCAAAGAAGTCTTCATCGACGAACAGGGTACCCCCGATGATGAAGAATACGATGCTTTCGACAACCTTGAAGCCGATTGCACCCACATCCTTATTTATCAGGACGGGAAGGCGGTTGGTACGGGTCGCATCCGCACAGTGGAAGGAACCGGGAAACTTGAGCGCATCTGCATCCGTGAGCCATTCAGGAAAGGCGGCGTCGGGCGCCATATCATTCAGGAGCTTGAAGACATCGCATCGGAGCATGGCCTGAGCCGCGTAAAGTTGCATGGTCAAACCCATGCCGAAGGGTTCTATCATAAGCTTGGATATGTATCCGAGCCCGAGATCTTCTATGAAGCAGACATCCCCCATAAACTGATGAAAAAAGAATTAAAGTGATAAAGGCGCCCACCGGGTGCCTTTTCTTCTTATATCCACTCCTCTACGCACGTCACCGTCTTTTCTCCCGCGTCAAGCCTGATCCGTTTTCCGATTGCCAGAGGATGCATCGGGTGCGTATGACACGTATCGAACTCCGCAAGGACCGGCAGTTCTCTTCCATCGAGCTGCTCCAAGAGGAAATCAAGTGGCTTCTTTCCCGTTCCCCCATCATCGAACTGTTCATGCTTCCCAAGAATGATTCCCGCCGCCTTATCGAACAGTCCATGAACCTTCAGCATGGCAAAATTCTTCTCCACGACAGAGGCATGCTTGCCGCAGTCCTCAATCAGGAGAATGTCCCCTTTTTTCACTTCGGGGAAATACTCTGAGCCGATAAAGCCATACATGGTGCTGACATTGCCGCCCATAAGCCTTCCTTCTGCGCTACCGGGATTTCCTGTCACCCATTCATTCCGATAGAGCGTCTTATCCGTTGTCTTCTCCAGCCAGTTCACGGGTTCATCCGACCAGAGAGGCGGCATCGGGACTTCATACGGTACGACCGTGTCGTTCATGAAATAGTCTTCAAAAAAGCGATAGGTATCATCGACCAAGGGAGGAAACTCTCCAAACGATGGCACTAGGGATGGTCCGTAATAGGTGGTGATCCCTGTTTTCGCATAAATGCCCAACAGGATTGCCGTCGCATCCGAGTAGCCCACCAGAAGCTTCGGGTTCTCCTTGAACGCCTCATAATCGATATAGGGGAGCATACTGTTGGAATTCGTCCCCCCGATCACCGACATAATCATGGCAAGGTCAGTGCGTCGCAACAACTCATTCAGTTCATCTGCCCGCTCCTTCGGGGTCCCTGATCGATAATGATCCTGCTTACCCGTCAAGGCACCTTCCACTATGGTAAAGCCCTTCTCTTCCAAAAAGGCCTTTGCCCGCTCAAACCTCACCTTTGAATGCGCCGAAGCAGGCGAGGATGGAGAAAAAATCCCGATCTTATCTCCTTGTTTCAATCTGTTCATGCCTCTCTCTTCCTTTCTAGTTGCAGGGCTTTCCGCATGAGCCGGATCTGCCCTCTATGGTTGATTTAATCCTCCATTACATGGAACCACATGAAGTAGTGATTCGAAGGGTACCCGTCCCACCGGCACTCCTCATAGAGCCACTCATCCGGTTTATCGGCAAGGACTGTGAGGGTCTTCTGCCGGACACGACGCAATGTTGCAATATAAAAGGAAAGGGGGTGTCCAACGATTTCCTTGCGGCCACGGGCTCCCAGCCCGTAGGCAGCTCCCCATTCCTCCATTTCTACTTCATTCGGTTTCCGTCCGTCGAAGAATTCAATCTGGAATCCTTTCTCTACGGCGGCCATATGAAGGAGCAATGCCCCGATGGTGTTACCATCTGACGAAAGAAGGCCATCCAGTTCTTCCTGAGTGCACCCTTCGATGGAATCAAGCGTCGTCTTCCGTGCATATTCCATCTGGGATACAAGATGCCCGATCTGGGGGGCGTACCCTTTTTGTTCCTTTATGTAGATGCCCATGATTACCGTGATCTCCGAAGGATGATTCCTTGAAAATCGAGATCCCTGCCCAGCTCTTCTTTTGCCAGGCACCGAAACGATTCGATCTTAAAATGCCGTTCAAGGACCTCTCTCAATCGTTCATTCGTGTAGAGGGCGAAGAATCGTTTAGGCTCATAGAAATCCCCTTCCCATATCCCCTCTGAATCCTTGCCTCCATAGACACCCATGAAAAAGACCCCGCCTGGCTTCAGTACCCTTTTGATCCCTTCAAGTACGCCGGGCAGATCATCCTTCGGGCAGTGTAGCAGGCAGTTCATCGCCCATACGGCATCGAACGCTCCATCGGGGAACGTTAACGAATCAAAGCTCATGACCTCTGCCTTAAGCCCTTTCTCTTTGCACAGCCGAATTGCTTCCGGTGACAGATCGGTGCTGAACGTATCCAGTCCTGCTTCTTTGAAGAATACGCTATCCTGCCCTGACCCGGCTCCAACCTCAAGGAGTCTGGTTTTGTTTTCCCTGAACAGGAGCGACAGGAAATGGCTGCGCACTTCCGCCTTCCAATTCTCCTTGAGCTCGCGATCCCTGGAGATGGCAGCAGCATTATATGAATCGGTTAATTGATCTTTGATTTTCTGCATATGTACCTCCTTGTTTTAGAACGTATGTTCTTGATTCTACAGGGATACTTCCGATTCCTTCTATTCTTCTATACTTATTATCTTTTTTATCGCATCGATTACGATGATCACCTCCTCTTCACTCCTGATGGTAAGGAGATGATCAGCTTCTCCTTCAGAGGGGCCGTTTCCGTGATAGCCGTTCTGTCTCTGCAACACTTCTTCATATGAAGTGGTGGTCGTCCTAAAGATCGTCGTGCTGCGGCCCGATTCACCGATCCGCTTGAAAAGGACGGAATCTGGGATTTGAAAGTCGACCAGAATCGTCTTGAAGCCTTTCTGTTCAAAGCTTGAGAGCAGGTCACGCCTCCCATCCCGGTCCAGATTGGAGTTGCTCAGGATGATATGATGTCCGGTATGCTCGACCGCATGGTTTAAAATGGTCTGTGAAAGGGCCATTTTGAAGGTGTTTGGGCCCTTCTCAGGGACAAGCTTCCGGTAGTGGGTGTTGATGAACTCTGCCTGAATATCCTGATCGAGGACGATAGAATCAGGCAGCTCCCTTTCAAGCGCCCGGGCAAAGGTGGTCTTGCCGCTGTGGGTCTTCCCTACGGTAAGGACGGCCAGCCTCATTGATTAAACTCCACGTGTATGGGATGACGGGTGTGCTCCAGCGAATCTTCAATCCGTTGGCGGAAGTTGGAGTGGTTCACCATGCTCAGAGCCACATCCACCGGAAAGAACCCCACTTCCAGGCTCTCCGCGGATGTCGTCGGCTCACCGCCGATGGCCTTACCGAGGAAGAGGGTGTTGCAGATTGATTGCTTCACATTCTGATAGATTCCACAAAATTTCACGATTTCGATATCGATACCCGACTCTTCCTTCGTCTCCCGGATGGCTGCGTCCGTCAGGGATTCTCCTTCTTCGACCTGCCCACCCGGCATCTCCCATCCCCTTCGCGGCCCCTTGATCAAAAGGATTTCACCTTTTTCGTTCAGCACGGTCACGGCCGCAGAAACAATATGCTTGGGTGGTGTGTATGACATTGTCATGATCAATCCTCTTTTCATAAATTATCCAATTCTATTATTTCAGAAAAATCCAGCATACTCAATGCTTTTCAGCCTGAAACCTTTGTTGAAGGGATTTCCGGACTCATAGCGAATAGTTGATAGAAAGATCATTTCCAATTAAAGGAGGTGTCAGGATGTTTCGAGTAGGATCCATCTTTATTCCGGTGACGGATATGGAGCGTTCAATGGCGTGGTATGAGGAGCATCTCGGGGTGAAGAAAATCGACGAGTGGGAAGACGGGGTCGGGTATTGCCTGCCTGACGGTCTCACCCAGCTTGCCCTGGTGAAGGTGGAGTCACGTCAGGAAACCGAGTTCACAATCAGGGGCGACAGGAAGAATGCGTACTTCAATTTCCTCACGGATAATATTGAAGCCACTCATGAAGGTTTCAGAAGGCACGGTGTCACGGTCACAGCGCTTGAAGATTTCGGGGGTATGAAAGCCTTCGATTTCAACGATCCCGACGGGAACCAGTTCTCCATTGTGGATGAAGTAACCGGATCACCTTTTCACAGCGAGGAAGTACGGAAACTTCAAGGGAAAAGCTAGAACAATAAGAAGGAAGCTCTCCGCGGGAAGAGCTTCCTTCTTATTTAGCCATGAAATATTTTCGCTCCGGCCTGCCTACGATTCCGTATTCAAGCTCCGCCGTTCCTTCCCCCGTTGAGACCATGTACTCCAGATACCGCCTCGCCGTTGCACGGGATGCCCCCATCCTGGAGCCCATTTCTTCAGCTGAGATTCCTTTGCCCGTATTCTCCACGATCGCCTTCACCTTGCTCAAGGTGAGGGGATCGATCCCCTTCGGCATGCCGCTTCCATTCAGCGGCGTTTGATGCAGACCGAGCAACCGGTCGATGGTGGCCTGGCTGACCTCTTCCTTCTCCTTCAGCATCTCCCTTCTCTTCTGGTACTGCTGCAAGGTGGAGGTGAACCGCTTCAAGGATACGGGCTTGATGATGTAATCAAGAACCCCGTTCCTGAGGGCCGTCGCCACAAGCTCCCGGTCGTTCGCCGCAGTAATCATGATCACATCGACATGGGGGAATTGGCTACGAATCGCCGGCAGGAGATCCGTCCCGAGCTGATCCTGCATGTAGATGTCGAGAAGCAATAGATCCGCTTCCTCTTCTCCCAGCAGGCGGAGGGTTTCCTCCCCGTTCAGGGCCTTCCCGGCAACGGTGACCCCTTCGATCTTCTGGAGGAATCGCTCATGGATGGACGCCACCCTGAAATCATCCTCCGCTATGATCACTTTGATCATCCTTCTTCTCCCCTTTTCTCTTCTTTTGGAATGAACACGGTAAAGACCGTCCCTCCGCTTTTCGGTACATGAAGCTCAATCGTTCCGCCAAGCCTTGTGACCGTCTCCTTCACCAGCGTCAATCCCACTCCCCGGTTCTTCCCCTGTTTCGAAGAGATCCCACGCTGGAATACATCCACATCGTCAGGGATCCCGGCTCCGGTATCGGCGACTTCGAACACAATATCCTTCCCGATATCGGTGGTAAAGAAAGTGACTTCCCTCGTCTCCTTGTGAGCAACGGCATCAAAGGCATTATCCATGATGTTTCCCAGTATGGTGATGAGGTCACTCATGGCAACCCTTTTTGGTAACGGTTTCAAAAAGCTCGTTGGATCGATGCTGAACGTCACTTTATATTCAGATGCCTTCCCGATCTTTCCTAATAGGATGGCCTGCACCTTGCGATCATGGATCTGTTCGAACACGATCCGGTTCTGGCTTCCATGCACGTCGGCCTCTGAGTGGATGAGATCGATGGCCTCCTCATATTCCTCCAGCTGCAGAAGGCCCGAGATGGCATACAGCTTATTGGTGAACTCATGGGTCTGGGCACGAAGATCTTCAGAATACTGCCGGACCTCTGAGAGGGTATTGATCATTTCCGTCACTTCCGTCTTCTCACGGAAGCTCGCCACCGCTCCGACAATCCCGTTCTTATCCATGATCGGTGTCCGGTTGACGATTACCACTTTTCCGTTCAGGAGCATTTCCTGATCGTTTTCATAAATATCGTTCCGCTGGATATCATACATTTCCGTATTCGGTATCACTTCCTGTACCGGCACCTGGGTTTTCCGCCCACTCACACCAAGGAGCTTCCTCGCAGAGTTATTCATCATCGTGATCAACCCCTTCTCATCCACAGCGATAATCCCTTCTTTTATGGAAAGGAGGATGGCATTCCGCTCCCGGTACAGAGCCGCAATTTCCTTCGGCTCCAACCCGTGTGTATCGCGGCGGATATTCTTCGCCAGAAGGACCGCCCCCACGGCTCCTGCCACCAATACGAGAATCGAGACAATCCCATACGTACGGAGCTTCTGAATGAACAGCGTGTGAATATCCTCCTCGAGGAAGCCGACGGACACGAGCCCGATGATCTTCCCGTTATCATCAAAAATCGGCGCCTTTCCGCGCAGGGACGGACCCATGGAACCGACGGCTTTGGACGTATAATACTCTCCATTGATGAGGGCCCGGTCATTATCCCCTCCCACCATCCGCTTACCGATCTTCTCTTGCTGCGTATGGGAATAGCGAATGCTGTCCTTATTCCCTACCACGATGAACTCCGCCCCCACCTGCTCCTTCATCTGGATCGTCATGGGCTGAATGATCTTCGCCGGATCCTCTGTATGAAACGCTTCCCGGATACCAGGGATAAGGGACACCGTCGTCGCCACCTGCAAGGCCAGCTGACCGACTTCCTTCTCCGTTTCCTTGGATTCGAAATAAGCAAACGTGCCGCTCAGGAGAAGGATGACCGATGACAGCAACGTCAGGATCAAGACCAAGAGCTTCGTCTGCAGCGATACATTCATCCCTCTGACCTCCCCGGTCTCATTTCTTTCATTTTAGAAGGACGTCCGCCGTTTGGCAATAGGATTTCTGAATATTCAGATGTAACGAGTGATCCCTTAACTTTTCAACTGAAGAACGGGACATGCTGGTTATTTCGATAAAGAAAGATTGATAGAATAAGAATATTTTCCCATAAATATGGGTACATCCATAAATTAGGTGGCTGTAACATATCAGAAATCCGTTTTTCTAGTACGATTAAACGGTTGCTATCTACTGTATTACAGAAGTACATATCACTAGGAGGCTTGAAACCATGACACGAAAACGGAAGCTGCTCCTATGCACAACGAGCGTCTCATTTTTATTAGGCGGCTGTCTAGGCATGGACAGCGAACAGACCAATACAAACCAAGATGGGTTGGACCGCCCCAAGAACATATATGAAAGTGTACTCACCTACACCGGAGATGGCTACGATCTTCCCGGTGGCGAAAAAAATGAAGCCTTCGCTAAAGAGCATGAAGATGAAGTGGTCAAGGCCACAAAAGATTTTCTGAAGAAGGAATACAATATTGATGTAAAAGTCCACAACATAGTGGGAAATAAAGACGGAGTGACAGTCTTTTATGAATCCACCGGACGAATCCACTTTTACGCCACTGCGATCGTACCGATTGATGTTCGCAATGAAAAAGTATTGGCCGACTCGGTATGGACCCTCGAAGGTGAAGTAGAAGATGCCATTCGAGGTGGACTGTATGGATATATCATGGCTGATGAATTTAAAGAGTTGCACAAACTCATGGTTGGATTCACTGAAGACTTCCCCATTGTCGGCCGTACACAAGAGTCTCTTGAAAATGTAAGAGCAAGAGGATATACGACCCCTTACTACTTCACTCAATCGATTGATCTGGATGAAGCCATAAATCCAGTGTATGACTTATATATAAGGAATCCTGATACTCCAAAAGATCAGTTAAAAGCTGCCTATGCAAGCGAAAAATTCAACCCTAAATACTATAGCGTAGCCATCCAATTCTTCATGAACGAGCCTGATGCCCAGCCTTCTCAAGAAATAGTGGATTCCATTGTAAAAGCACTCGAAGAAAACGAGAATATTCCAAATGGATCCTATTCTGTCCATTTGAATGATCACTATGTCATCAAGGCTAAATCTTCCGGTAACAAAGAGAATACGTTAGGCTATGGTCCTCCAAATAATATTGTCAAAGAATAGAATCCGAGATTTCTGAAACAAGTCAACCTGACCCATACTAGCAGCAAAATTGTGATAGGGGGATTCATAAACAAATGAAACGTAAACGAACATTCATCGCATGTGGTATAAGCATGTTATTGATTGGAGGCGGTTGTTCAAATGTTGACACGGGAACAAAGTCAGAAGTGCAGAAGTACAATACAAAGCAAGACGAGTTGAATTGCCCCAAGGACATATATGAAAGTGTACTCACCTACACCGGAGATGGCTACGATCTTCCGGGAGGAGAAGAAAATGAAGAGATAGCTAAGGAGCATAAAGATGAAGTAATTAAAGCGACTAAGGATTATTTAAAGAAAGAATACAACACAGATGTAGAAGTGCACAATATAGTGGGAAATCAAAATGGCGTGACAGTTTTTTATGAATCTGTAGGGAACATACACTTTTACTCAACGGCCATTGTACCAATTGATACTCAAAATAAAAAAGTATTAACCGATCAAGTTTGGACTTTAGAAGGAAGAGTCGAAACGGCCATCAAAGGCCCTTTGTATGCTTATATCATGGATAACGAGTTTGAAGTTCTTGATGACTTACTCGAAAGCCTAGAAAAAAACAATCACATAGTGGGTAGATTGGAAGAATCCCTTGAAAATACAGGTGGTAATGGTTATATGACACCATACTATTTTGTCGTTGTGAGTGATGACGAAGCGATGACACCTGTTTACAATCTGTATATGAAAAAACCTTCTGCTTCAAGACAAGAACTAGCAGCCGAGTACCTCCCATCAAAATTCGATCCTGAAAAATAGGATTCTCAGTACAATTCTTCATGAAAGATCAAAAAAGTAAACCCGACAAAAACGTTTTGGATTTAATCGTGATTGAAATTGAAAGCAATGATGGAGTTCCAAAAGGTCATTACGAAGTAAGGCTACACGATAACTATGTAATCAAGTCCAAGTCCGAAGGTTTTAAAGACAATTCTTTAGAAAGAGCTTATCCAGACGAAATAATAAAGAATTAGTATGAATATAAATGGAATGCCTTTCTTCTCATCAAATTACGGCTCCCCCTCTATATCCCTTTTAAAATAAAGAATTGTACATCAATGAATGAATCAATAAACAGATAATTTTTTCCAACAAGAGGGTTAAATCTATAAACTGGAGGGTAATGGTATTTCAGGTGACAAAAGACTCAAACACCTTGGAATTGTCATAAATCCGAATGACAAAAGATTCATGGCAAGACAATCCTTCCTGGTGACGTTTTTCCTGTTTTTGAATTTATGGGTACATTCACCTGTTAATACTTTACAGTTTCTTTTACAATAAAGAAGTTCTTTTACGTACATCATCCCATTAGGAGGATTGTTAACACATGAAACATAAATGGAAACTGTTCGTATGTGGTATAAGCATCTCATTATTATTAGGAGGTTGTTTTGGAGTGGACAGCGGAAAAAAATCAGAAGCTAAGAAGACGGATACGAAGCAGGGAGATCAGAACTATCCCGCAGAAGAATATGAAAGTGTGCTGACTTATACTGGTGAGGGCTATTTCCTTCCAAATGGAAAAGAAACCGACAAAATTGCTAAATCTCACCGAGAGGAAGTAATAAAAGCTACAAAGAACTATCTATCAAATGAGTATAACCTTGAAGCAGAAGTTCATAATATGGTCGGCAACAAAGATGGAGTAACTGTTTTTTATGAAACAAAAGGAACTCTACATTTCTACGGTATCGTCATCGTTCCAATTAACCTACAGAAAAAAGAAGTAATGGCGGAAGAAGCATTTTCACCGGAAGGGCAAGTAGAAGATGGCATCCGAGGAGCTTTATATGCTTATATTATGGAGGATCAATTTAAAGCCCTTGATGAACAATTATCAACCTTAATAAAAACAGAAGAGATTGTCGGACGTAGGGTAGAAGCAATTGAAAATGTGGGGGGATCAGGCTATAACCCAACCTTATATAATGTGGTGGTAGCAGAAAATGAGGCCATGAATCCTGTATATGATCTTTACACCCGTAATCCCAAAGTATCGAAAAAAGAACTTCAATCTGCTTATAAAGAAGAAAAATTTAATCCAGAGGATGTATATATAACTATTCAAGCTTTCATGAAGAAAAAAGGTGCTGAACCCGATGAAAAAATTTTCAATAAATTAGTAGAAATCGTACAAGGCAACCACCCTATTCCTAATGGTACTTACAATGTGGCATTACATGATAACTTAATTCAAAAAAGTACGTTTGAGGGGTTAAAAATGAACTCGCTAGATAAGCCATTGATAATTCACTCATCGGAGCAATGAGGGGGAAATGAACCATGGAAACAGCAATAGAAGAGAGGCGTTTTAATGGAACATCGGAACCTGATCTAGTTGAATTAGCTGGAGATTGGGTTTATCAAAAACCGAAATACGGTGATCCTATAAATGTTAATGATGTTAAATTTGTAGTCGTTAATACTAGATATGATGACCCAACAGGACTAGATGCCATGACTGTAAAAAATGTAGAAACAGGAGAATATTCTATAATATTTCAAGGAACTCAAAAAGACGCTAAATACGGTAAAGAGGACTTAAAAACCGATGCTCTATTGACTACCGACATGCCTACGATCCCTCAACTAGAAGCATCAAAAGAATACTATATTGAGATGAATGAAAAATTCGGAATCTCCTCTGTAGCTGGCAACTCACTTGGTGGTCCTCTAGCCTTTTCTGCCTTACAAGTAAACCCTGAATTAAGGTGTGTAACTATTAATCCAGCTCCCGCGCCAAAAGGCTATTTAGATCCCAATAAAGTTTACCCTAATGCATTAAATTTCTATGATAAACACGATCCATTAACCTCTATTACAACTCCACTTGGAATGGAACGAGTTCCTGGTGAAGTCGTCACCATTGAAGCTGGTGCAGCCATAATCTCAAGTATGGGATCAATTCATACAGGTTTTAAAGAAGGTTCAATAACAGTCCGTGGGATAACCATTAGTACTGCTGCGGATGACCACATTGTTACCAGTATTTGGACTGGAGAAACATTAACAGGTGAATCCTCAACCAGAATCGATGTGAATCTTAAAAACCTAGATATTCTGTCTAAAGGACTAGTTGGTGCTAGTAATGACTTTGGTTTAGCCCAATCTTACATGGAAAAGTCCGAAGAAATTGTTTTAAATGAAGAATCGATCTTTACTATGCGGCTGGAAACCATGATATCAACATTTAACGATATGATTGAAGACTCCATCTATGATCCAGTGCTAAAGGGAATTACGCGGGCGCAATCTGCCATTACGAGTGAAGTAAGCGATTGGTTATCAAAACTTGATACAGCTGAACAGCATTTTCAATCCATAAACGCAATCCTTAATTCCCCTCCTGTAGAGTTGATTGAACATATTATTAGCGTTGACATCAGTGTTGAGAGTTTATTCCAGGAAGCACGGGACCATATTAATAAATTTTTTCTTGAAGTTTGTTCACTTTCAAATGGAATCGCACATATTAATGAAGATGTAATTCCCTCCCTTTTAAGTGAGGCCCAAAACAAAGTAGATGATTTTTTAGTAAATGAAATGAGAGATCATTATACTATCGTCAATTCAAATACTGAGAAAGTAAGCCAACAAATTGTTGATTTTGGAGAAAAAGTAGTTAATTTTAAGGAAGAATTAGAAAAGAGAGACCTCACTTCGGCACTAAGCATAAAAATGCAAGCAAATGCAATTAGTGATATAGTGAAAATTCCTGGTAAGTCTGATTTTTTGTTAGAAGAGTCTAATCATCTTCTCCTAGGAATGAAGCTAAAAGAGTTAGTATTGGAAAGCTCTTTTAACCATATTAGTAATCTAACACATATTTTAATAGGTGTTCCGGCTGCTGCCATAGCCAGTATTGTTGGAGTTATTGAGACAGCGGTCAAAGGGATTAGCTTGGCAATTAGCAAAGTTTTCGACTTTTCTCATTCCATTTCACTTCCTGCTTCTCTCTTCCCTCAATTTCAAGAAATAGAGCAAAAATTAAAATCGCTAGCAAATTCCATCACCCGACCACTGGATGATATCGGTAGCATGCTTGGAGGAGTCAGAGATTCTTTCTTCAGATTAAGCATTTATTTACCAGACCTCTTACGAGAATTTAAACCCTACCTTGACGATGCTATTTTTACTATCATTAACTACAACGATATTAATGTACTCAACTTGTTTGCTATGACTCAATTAAAAGAACTAAAGATTCTCCTACAGGATGTTTCATTCCAATTAAGTGAACATAGCGCTAAATCAATCGAGGCCTTAGGAGAAACATCTGATCTGGTTATTGAAAATTTGGACATGTTAACTAGTCAAATTAAAAAAGTTACTTTCGAATAATTTTTTTGCAACTTAAATGTAATTTTATTGAATAAAAGGATGACACCCACCACAAAAGAAAGGATATCTCGATTCGATGATATCCTTTCTTTATGCCCTGCTCTCCTTGAAAGGATGTGTGATGGTCCATTCATTTAGCATTTCTTCTTCTACGATTAAGATATCATACCTTTTATACTTAACTTAACATCTAACACCATTCAGTGTTAATTCCCCACTATTTAATCAGGATTGCGAGGTGAAAAAAATGAAAAACTACATCAAGCTGATTGCCTGTAGCATCTGTGTGTCCTTCATACTGGGAGGTTGTTTAGGGGATGAAGTCGGAAAAGAGTCAGCTGAACACCAGGATGAGCTGGAGTACCCTGAAGATCAGTACGAAAGCGTCCTGACCTATAAGGGGGAAGGCTATGACCTTCCTGGCGGTGAGAAAAAAGAAAAAATTGCTAATGAGCATAAAGAAGAAGTGGTTAAAGCGACTAAGGAGTATTTGAAGAAGGAATATCGTACCGACGTAGAGGTCCACAATATGGTAGGGAATCAAGATGGGGTAACCGTTTTCTATGAATCTACCGGCCCCTTGCATTTTTACGCTACAGCCATCGTTCCGATTGACTCCAAAAACAAAAAAGTCATGGAAGATAAAGTTTGGACGCTGGAGGGTGAAGTGGAAGATGCCATCAGGGCAGCTCTTTACGTTTATCTATTTGAAGATGAATTTAAGGCCCTTGATAAGCAGGTTGAAGGTTTTTCATCTGAATTCAATCTTGTGGGTAGAACAATAGAGTCCCTTCAGAATGTTGGTGGTATCGGGTATATGAAACCTTTCTATTTTACTCAATCAATGGATTTAGACGGAGCCATCAATCCCGTTTACGAGCTTTACATGAAAAATCCTGACGCTTCTCGAGATCAACTAAAAAGGGCCTATAAACCTGATCTATTCAATCCAAAGTATTTTAGGGTTTCCATACAATTCTTCATGGAATACCCAAAGGCTGCCCCCGATCCAAAAGTGTTAAAAGAAATGGTCAACACAATCGAAAGCAATAGTGAGATACCAAAAGGCACGTACAGTGTGTATCTTCATGACAACTTTGTAGACAAGAAATCATCTGAAGGCGTAAAAAAGAATTCGCTAAGCCAGTCAGCACCCGATTACATCATAAAGTAGAAAATGATTGGATATGCTTCTCCATTTATAACCAGATTAGAATCAATCCCTTCTCCACAAAAATTCGAGGAGCGTGAAACATGAAAAGTCAGATTAACCTATTTGCCTGCATTATCAGTAGCACCCTTCTATTGGGAGGATGCTTTGGAGCAGATCAAGGACAAATGTCTTCTCAAAAACAGGATTCACTGGACCGACCTGAAGACCAGTATGAAAGCGTCCTGACTTACTCCGGCGACGGATACGCTCTTCCTGGTGGTGAAAAAAATGAAAAAATCGCGAAAGAGCATAAGGATGAAGTAGTCAGCGCGACCAAAGAATATTTGAAGAAAGAATATAATACTGATGTGGACGTTCACAATATGGTAGGGAATTCCGATGGGGTTACGGTTTTTTATGAATCCAAGGGACCTTTACACTTCTACTCAACCGCGATTGTCCCTATAGATAGCTCAACCAAGAAAATTTTAAAAGATGAAGTCACTACGATTGAAGGTGAAGTGGAAAGGTCAATCAAAACTGCACTGTATGCCTTTATGATGCCAGACGAATTTGAAGAATTAGATCAACAGATTGCAGAAATTGTAGAAGCTAATCCATCCATTACCGGCAGGACTGAAAAAGCTATACAGAATGTTGGTGGAAGTGGGTATATGAGTCCCTACTATTATGTACAGTCCTCATTAATAGATAAAGGGATTACACCAGTTTACGAAAAATATTTGGAGGAACCAGATACTTCTAAAGAAGCATTTCTCGATGTCTATGATAGTTCAACATTCGAACCTGATTTTCTACTGTTTAACATCCATTTCTTCATGAAAGATCCAAATGAAAAACCTGACAAAGAAATCTATAACAAAATCATTGAAGCTTTTGAGAATAATAATAGCCTTCCTAAAGGAAGATATCTAATTAATCTAAATGATCATTTTATCCACAGTAGAACATCTGAAGGGTATAAACAAAATTCCCTTAGTCAGAATCCGCGAGAAGGAATTATTAAGAATTAAGTTAATGTGCCTCTTCTTATCTTAAACAAAAAAGAATTCCGTTATGACTTTAAACCCTATTAAAAAAGAATGACTTACTCTTCCGTGACACATCTATGACATTCTAGTTAGGAGTGTGAAGGATGAAATATAACATCATACTGCTCTCATGCATTATCAGTATCTCTTTCCTCTTAGGAGGCTGTCTCGGATTTGATAAAGGACTAAATTCTAAGGAACAGAATTCACAGGATCGTCCTAAAGATCAGTACGAAAGCGTCCTGACCTACTCCGGAGACGGCTACGATCTTCCTGGTGGTGAAAAAAACGAGAAGATTGCGAAACAAAATAAGGATGAAGTAATTAAAGCAACGAAGGATTATTTAAAGAAAGAGTACAACATCGATGTGGACGTTCACAATATGGTGGGGAATCAAGATGGGGTGACCGTGTTCTTTGAGACCACTGGACGCTTGCATTTTTATTCTACAGCCATCGTTCCAATCGACACAGAGAATCAAAGAATACTCTCAGACAATGTATGGACATTAGATGGGAGAATTGAAAATTCTATACGTGGATCTCTTTACGCATACATCAATGAGGATGAGTTTAAAGAATTAGATAAAGAAATGGAATCTGTGGCAAAGACCTATGACATAGTTGGCAGTTCTCTTGAGTCTTTACAAAATGTTGGTGGTAACGGTTATAGCACCCCTTTTTACCATGTAACATCCACAAAGGTGGATTTGGCTATGAGGCCCGTTTATGACCTCTATCTCGAGAATCCAAAAGCGACGAAAGAAGAACTTGCGGAAGCGTATGACACCAGTAATTTTGACCCGAACTATACCTTTATTACGATTCAAGGCTTTATGAAAAAAGAAAAAGCAAAGCCCGATCAAGATGCATTCAATAATATTGAGAAGTTTGTGAAGGAAAACAACAATTTGCCCAAAGGAACATACGAAATTTTCCTAAACGATCATTATGTACAAAAAAATAAAGGTACTGGCCTAAAAATGAATTCTATTAAATACTCTACTCCTATCATAAAAGACAATTAAAGAGTGGTCCCCTTCCCTTCTTCCAGGACCACCGATGACATACTTTTTAAGGAGTGTGAATATGAAAAACCCCATCAAGCTGGTCACATGCAGTATCTGCATCTCTCTCCTCTTAGGAGGTTGTTTCGGAATAGATAACGCACAGAAGTCATCCAAGGAACAGGATCCATTGGACAGGCCCAAAGATCAATACGAAAGTGTCCTGACCTACACCGGTGACGGCTACGATCTTCCCGGTGGTGAAGAAAATGAGAGAATTGCTAAAAAGCATAAGGATGAAGTAGTAAAGGCTACTAAGGATTATTTAAAGAAAGAATATAATATCGATGTAGAAGTCCACAATATGGTGGGAAATAAGGATGGGGTGACCGTGTTCTTTGAAACGACAGGACGCTTGCATTTTTATTCTACAGCCATCGTTCCAATCGACACAGAGAATCAAAGAATACTCTCAGACAATGTATGGACATTAGATGGAAAAATCGAAAATTCCATTCGTGGAGCTTTATATGCCTACATTAACGAGGAACCATTTAAAGAATTAGATAAGGAAATGGAATCTTTAAGACAGAGATATGACATCGTCGGCAGATCTCTTGAATCCTTACAAAATGTTGGTGGTGGCGGCTATAACACCCCATTTTATCATGTCACATCCACTAAGGATGATATGGCGATGAAGCCCGTGTATGACCTCTACTTGCACAATCCTGATTCAACAAAAGAAGCATTAATGGCAGCATATGATTCCACTAAATTTGACGCAACGTATGTACTGATCAATATTGAAGGCTTTATGAAAAATGAAAAGACAGCGCCGAATCAGGATGCATTCGATAAGATGGAAGAAATGGTGAAAGAAAATAACATGCTGCCTCTAGGAACGTATAAACTCTTCTTGCATGATGGCTATGTGCAGAAAAATAAAGGTTCAGGCTTAAAAATGAATTCAATTAAATATTCTACTCCCATCATTAAAGACAACTAAAGAGAGGTCCCCTTCCCTTCTGCCTGGAAAACCGATGATATACAGTTTAAGGAGTGTGAATATGAAAAATCCTATCATGCTGTTCGCATGCAGTATCAGCACCTCTCTTCTCTTGGGAGGTTGTTTCGGAATAGATAATGCACAGAAGTCATCCTCGGAACAGGATCCAGTGGACCGTCCCAAAGAGAAGTATGAAAGCGTCTTGACCTACACCGGCGACAGTTACGATCTTCCCGGCGGTGAAAAAAATGAAAAGATAGCTATAGAGCATAAAGATGAGGTAGTAAAAGCAACAAAAGATTATTTGAAGAAGGAATACCATACCGATGTAGAAGTTCACAATATAGTAGGGAATAGCGATGGGGTGACAGTATTTTTCGAGTCAGTTGGTCCGTTACATTTTTATTCGGTAGCTGTTGTTCCAATCGATTCAAAGAAAAAGAAAATTTTATCCAGTGAAACTTTCACCCTTGAAGGAGACGTTGAGAGAGCCATACGCTCTGCTTTATATGCATATATCATGGAAGATGATTTCCAATCTTTGCATGAGCAGATAAAAGAAATTATTGATTCCACACCAACTATCACGGGGCGCACTATAGAATCACTAGAAAACGCTGGCGGTAACGGTTACATGACCCCTTACTATTTTGTTCAGTCATCAACCTATGATGAAGCAATCATGCCCGTATACGAGGAATATATGAAAAACCCTACTACTTCTCAAAGCAATCTAAAGATGTTATACGATAAAGACCTGTTTAGCCCAAAGGACTTAACATATTCCATTAATTTTTTCATGAAAGAGCCTGATGCAAACCCAGATAAGAAAACCTTTGATTCCATTATCCAGTCTATCAAAGATAATACTGAAATTCCCAGCGGTACTTATATGATTAATCTCCATGATCACTATGTAATTAAGAGTAAATTTGAAGGATATAAACAAAATTCCTTAAGGCTGGCAGACTATGAAGGAATCATAAAGGAATAGAAGGTTTATGAATGAACACTCTAATAAAGTTGGTCCAATTTAACAATGATCCAAAATTTTTTAAAAATAAGAAGGACCACCTTAAACAAGGAGTGTGAATATGAAAATCATTAATCTGGTCGCATGTAGTATAAGCACCACTATCCTACTGGGAGGGTGCTTCGGTGCGGAAAACGGACAAAAGTCATCCAATGAACAGAATTCACTTGACCGGACAGAAGATCAGTTTGAAAGTGCCCTGACCTATACGGGGGAGGGCTATGATCTTCCTGGCGGGGGAAAAGCTGAGAAAATTGCTGCTGAGCATAAAGATGAAGTGGTGAAAGCAACGAAAGATTACTTAAAGAAAGAATATAACACCGACGTAGACGTTCACAATATGGTAGGTAATCAAAACGGGGTGACCGTGTTCTATGAATCGGTTGGGGATGTACATTTCTATTCCACTGCCATAGTCCCCATAGATATAGAAAACGAGACCGTATTATCCAGTAACGTGTGGACACTAGAAGGTGAAGTTGAGAAAGGAATTGAAACAGGGTTGTTTGCATTGTGGAGAAAGGAAGAATTCGACCAATTGGATTCACTTCTGGAAGAGATCCTACAGGAAAATAAAAACATAGTGGGAAGAAAGCTTGAAGCGATTCAAAACGTTGGTGGAAACGGTTTTATGACTCCTTACTATTTTGTTCAACCTTTAAAATATGAAGATGCTTTCCAAGACGCAATCGACCTTTATTTAATAAGTTCTGACCCAGATACCCAAGACATCATCAGTTCCATTAACCAAGAGATCAATAGTGATGACTTTTTGATCTCCATACAGTTTTTCATGAAGAATCCTGAAGCTCAACCCAGTCAGGAAATATTTGAGGCCATTAAAGAAAAAGTGGAAAACGCTAATCAAATCCCCCCTGGAAAGTATGTGCTGTCCATTAACGACCACTATATCCACAAAGAATCATCGGAAGGATATAAAAAGAACTCTATCAGTCTGGAAGAGTTCGAAGGAATAGAAAAAGATTCGTAATCTGGAGCCATCTGTTTTTGGCATGATGGTTTCTATTAACATTATATGTGCAAACCATTTCAGCCTTAGGAGGATTTTTCAATCATGATAATTAGATGGCTCCCGCTCTCCTTCCTCTTCGTTCTACCACTCCTATTGGGAGGTTGCTTTGGATTCAACAACACTACATCTACTAAACAGCAAGCAGGTCCGGATCGCCCTGAAGATGTATATGAAAGTGTCCTCACCTATACCGGGGATGGCATGCACCTTCCCAATGGTGATAGGACCGAAAAAATTGCTACAGCAAAGAAAGAAGAAGTCATCACTGCAACTGAAAACTATATCAAAGAAAACTACCACGTAAAGGTAAAAGTCCATAATATGGTCGGAAGTAAAGATGGGGTTACGGTCTATTTCGAATCCTTAGGCAGGCTTCACTTCTATTCAACTGCCATCGTACCGATCAATCCATCTACCGGGAAGGTAGCCCAAGATAAAGTCTGGACCTCGAGTAAAGAAGTGGAAGATGCGATCAGGGCTGCATTATATGCATACATCATGGAGGAGGAATTCCAGAAACTTGACAATCTGCTTGAGGAGCTCCAAAAAGAAAACGACATCGTAGGACGCACGAAAAAAGCTGTAGCAAACTCAGGCGGACTTGGTTATGAAACTCCTTATTACTTTGTACAGGCTGTGGACCTAGATGACGCCATCAATCCCGTTTATGAACTGTTTATGGAAGACCCCGATGCACCTAAGTCCGAACTAAAAAATGCTTATCGCGCAGAGAAATTCAAACCCGAAAACGTAACCTTTTCTATACAGTTTTACATGAGTCGTGAAAATACTGAACCTGATCAGGAAGTATTCAATTCAATCGTAGAGGCAATCAAGAGTAACCAAGACATTCCCAACGGCTCTTACTCGGTCGATCTTCATGATCATTATATCCTCAAGAAAAACGGTGAAGGCTATAAGGAAAATTCTTTAAGCCGATCTGCTCCTGATGAAATTATTAAGCAGTAGCTTTTTTGAGAAAGTCATACAAATGAACAGTGGATGCCTCTTCTCATGATGCACCATTTACTGAGGGTGAAAGCGATCCTTCCCTCTCTTTGTTCTTTAAGGAACAACATTCTGTAATGGGAGTGAGTAGTATGAAAATCAAGTGGTCGGCGATCACAGTCAGTCTGTGCCTCCCTCTCTTATTAGGAGGGTGTTTTGGGACAAATCAAGAAAAACAATCCGTTTCCAAGGATGAAGATGCACGGCCTGAAGATCAGTATGAGAGTGTCCTCACTTATACCGGTGAAGGCTACAACCTGCCAGGGGGAGAAAAAAACGAGGAAATTGCGAATGAACATAAGGGTGAAGTGGTTCAAGCAGTCAAAGACTTCGTAAAAAAAGAATATAGTACCGATGTGGAAGTCCACAACATGGTTGGGAATCAGGATGGCGTGACCGTATTCTTTGAGTCAGTCGGATCGTTACATTTTTACTCAAGTGCCATTGTACCGATTGATACTAAGAACAACAAGATCCTGAAAAAAAATGTATGGACACTAGAAGGTGAAGTGGAAAGGTCAATAAAGTCCGCTCTCTATGCCTATATGTGGGAGGACGATTTCAAAGCATTGGATGATCAAATCACAGAAATTCTTGACGACCATCCTTCGATTACCGGCAGGACTCTAGAATCCCTCCAAAATGTCGGAGGAAGCGGATATATGAGTCCCTATTATTTCGTACAAGCCTCATCAACAGACGAAGCCATTCAACCTTTATATGAACAATATCTGCAGGATCCTGATACTTCCAAAGAAACGTATAGCAAGCTGTTCGATGATTCCCAATTTGAACCGGATTATTTACTTTTCAATTTGAATTTTTTCATGATAGATCCTCAAGATCAACCTGATAAAGAAACATTCAACTCCATCATTGAAACAGTCGAGGCGAATAATGAACTTCCCAAAGGAAGATACTTGATTGATTTGAACGATAACTATGTCCTGATCACGAATTCAGAAAGCTATAAACAAAATACCCTTGGTGAAGACCCGACAAAAGGAATAATTAAGGAGTGAGAAAATGAAAATCAAGTGGAAGCTACTCACAAGCAGTCTATGCCTCTCACTCTTATTAGGTGGGTGCTTCGGTACTGATAAATCTGTTACCCAAAAGTCCTCTGACGGGAAAGATGATGTTCCCAGGTCTGACGATATGTATGAAAGCATTCTGACCTATACCGGCGACGGCTACGACCTGCCTGGGGGTGACAAAAATGAGAAATTCGCCAAGGATCATAAGGATGATGTAGAAAAAGCAGTGAAGGACTATCTAAAGAATGAATTCAACACGGATGTAAAAGTTCATAATATGGTGGGCAATCGGGACGGGGTCACGGTATTTTACGAATCGACCGGCCTTTATGCCACTGCTATTGTGCCGATCGATTTAAAGAACAAGGACGTGTTGGGTGATCACGTTTGGACGCTGGAAGGCGTTGTTGAGCGTGGAATAAAAGGAGCTCTATATGCCTACCTTTTTGAAGATGAGTTCAAGGAATTGGATCGGATATTGGGAGAGTTAGAGAATGAAGAAGACATTGTGGGGAGAAAAATAGAAGCGATAGAAAATGTAGGCGGGATCGGTTACATGACGCCTTTCTACTTTCTCGCAAATTCAACGGATGACGAGGCCATAGAACCTGTGTATGAGTTGTACATGAAAGATCCAGAAACCCCTAAAGCAGAGTTGCGCAGTGCATTTGATAAAGAGCAATTCATACCTGAAGACTACCTATTCTCTATACAGTTCTATATGGAAGATCCTAATAAGGAGCCAGACGAAGCAATCTTAGAAAGAATTGTAAATACAATAGTGGATAGCACGACTATACCGTCCGGAAACTATGCCATTAATCTCCATGACAACTATGTTATTAAGCATGCAGCTGAGGGATCAAAAGATAACTCGATTAACCGAAAGTTTCCGGATGAAGAGATCATCAAAGAATGACTAATTAGGGATGTTCACTAACGTTACCCAGAAAGGATTGATTCAAAGTGAAATTCAGGTGGGTGATACTAGTATGTGGAGTCAGCTTCGCTATGCTAATGAGTGGTTGTCTTGGAGTAACTGATAAACAACAGTCTGTATCAAAGAAGAAGGAGGCTGGGCAAAGTAACCCTGACCGCTCTGAGGGCATGTATGAAAGCGTCCTTACCTACACCGGCGACGGCTACGACCTTCCCGGCGGAGAGAAAACAGAGAAAATCGCGAAGGAGCATAAAGCAGAAGTCGTGAAAGCCACTAAGGATTATATAAAGAAAACGTACAAAACCGATATTGAAGTCCATAATATGGTGGGCAATAAAGACGGGGTCACGGTGTTTTTTGAATCCAAGGGGAATCTCCATTTTTACTCCACTGCGATCGTGCCCATCAATGTGAAGGAAGAAAAGGTTATAAGCAGCGGAGTATGGACGTTGGAAGGAGAAGTTGAAGGAGCGATTTGTGCTGCTCTTTATACGCTAGTAAAAGAGGAAGAATTCAATGAACTCGATCAGCTGTTACAAACGTTCCCCTCTCAATACCCGATAGCCGGCCGAACAATGCATTCCATTGAAAATGTAAGGGGCAAAGGCCATATCACCCCCTACTATTTCATACAAGCCACTCATCTAGATGAAGCCATCCGACCCGTCTACAATTTATATCTAAACGATCCAGACACCTCAATAGAAAAGTTGAAAGAAGCCTACCTAAGTGATAAGTTCGACCCTGAGTTTTTCACTGTCTCGATTCACTTCTTTATGAAAGAAAAGGATGCACAACCAGACCGGGAAATCTTTGATGAGATTGTCACAGCCGTTGAAACCAATCAGGATCTACCCGCTGGAACCTATTCCGTCTACTTACATGATCATTATGTAATAAAAAACAATGCCGCGGCATTCAAGGATAATTCTTTGAGTAGGTCTGACTATATTCGTAAGGACTGACCTTCTCTCCTCCCCTAATAAATTGTTGGGAAGGAATCTCCTGGTTCCCGATCAAAATGACGTTGAAGGGCTAAAAATGAACTTTCTTGATGTAACTTACAATTCTTCACACCTTAGAATCTAAGACAAGCAGAGGATTTAGAAGTCAAAAGAATTATGACTTTTGCTAAGAGGGTGGGATATATATCAGCTTGCCCCCGCAAGGTAAAGACAGGAAAAAACCTAAAAAACACAGGAGCAGTCCGACAAAATCAACAATCGGAAGCGCCCCTGTGATTTTATTTAACCCCAGTCGGAATGCACAGAGGCGATCCATCTACGGGGTTTTCAATGATGGTGGCCGATACGCCGAATACATCTTCGAGCATTTTTTCGGTGAATACGTCTTCTGGTTTTCCTTCATGGTAGATGCGTCCATCTGCTATGCTGATGAGATGATCGGCGTAGCGGGCTGCCTGATTCAGGTCGTGAAGGACCATGACGATGGTGCATTGGTGCTTATGGTTAAGAGTCTGGAGAAGGTCCAGGATTTCGATTTGATGGGCGAGATCCAGGTAAGTGGTGGGCTCGTCCAATAGGAGGAGTTCGGTTCCCTGGGCGAGGGCCATGGCGATCCAGGCGCGCTGTCGTTGCCCTCCTGATAACGCATCGAGCGTCCTATCGGAGAGCTTCTCCATTTTTGTCGCTTTGAGGGCTTCTGCCACGATGGCGTGGTCCTCTTCCGTGTGCCGGGCAAACAGGCCCTTGTGAGGGTGGCGTCCGTAATAACACAGATCTTCCACGGTCAGATCCTCTGGTGCTTCCGGAGATTGCGGAAGGATGGCGAGCTGTTTTGCGATTTCTTTTGATGACTGGCGGTGGATATCCTTCCCGTTGAGATAGACATTTCCCTGTGTGGGCCTCAACAGTCGGGCCAGGGACCGAAGGATGGTCGACTTTCCACAGCCGTTGGATCCGATGATGATGCTGATCTTTCCATCGGGGATGTGCAAGTCGATGTTATCGATGACCTTGGTATCGTCATAGGACAGTGAGAGCTGTTCGGTTCGTAATGTTGTCATCTATCTCTTCCTTTCCGTTACTTGCCCTGTTCCTGGCGCAGGAGGTATAAGAAGTATGGTGCCCCGATCCCGGCGGTCACGATTCCTGCCGGGATTTCCACTGGTGGGACGATCCCTCTTCCGATGGCATCGGCAATGAGGAGGAATAGTGCTCCTGTCACGGCGGAGAGGGGCAATACGTATTTGGCTCGACTGCCGACAAGTCGCCGAGCGACATGTGGCGCAATAAGACCGATGAACCCTATGGAACCGGCGACTGCGACCGATAAGCCTGTCAGGATCACTGCAAGCGTCAAAAGTGTATAACGCACCAGGACCGTGCGCTCTCCGAGTCCAAGGGCAATGTCATCCCCAAGATTCAAGATATCGAGCTTTGATGTAAAGATGATGAGTATCGGGATGAGCAATAAACATGGAAGCAAGATCCAAAGCTCTTCCCATCCCCTCCCCCACAAGCTTCCCGTCAGCCAAAGGAGTGTTGTATTCACATTATCAGGGAATTTGATAGTGAAGTATTGGATTCCCGCCTGACAGATTGCTCCCAACGCTACGCCTACAAGTGCAAGCGTATGGGGTTTCGCCCCCTTAGACCTTGAGAATAACATCAGAATGATGGCAATGACGGCGGCACCGGTGAACGCTGAGACGGGTAGTGCCAGCATGGATGCCCCGGGGAAGACGATCAGAACGAAGACGGCGAACAAGCCGGCCCCCTTGGTGATCCCGATGACATCCGGTGAAGCAAGGGGATTTCGCAAGATCCCCTGCAGGATTGCTCCTGCCACTGCCAGGGAAGCTCCGATGATGATGGCCATCAATCCCCTGGGTAATCTGTATTCAAACAGGATGAAGCCATTCCCGCTACCTCCTGATAAGGCAGAGATCACTTCCGCCGGAGAGATCCATACGGCTCCGATACCAAGGCTGATGATGAAGGTCCCTGTGAGGACCAAGAACAAGATTGTCAGTAGGATATAAGGATGTCTTTTTGTTTTCACTGCTTGATCCCCCTCCCTTTCCTGGCGAGATAAAGGAAGAATGGTGCCCCGATGAGCGCAGTGACGATTCCGACCGGAGACTCATATGGATAAGAGATGTATCTTGAAAGGATATCCGCATATACGAGAAGAATCGCACCGAATAGAGCCGCAAAAGGTAGCGTCCGTTGATAGTCCCCTCCAACCAGTTTCCTGGTGATATGTGGGACGATCAATCCAATGAAACCGATGGGACCCGCTACGGCAACAGAAGCTCCTGCCAGCACGATGACCAGGATGCCCGCTGATAGCCGGATCCATTTTACTTTCTCTCCAAGGCCAGTCGCCATATTCTCACCCAATACAAGGATCGAGATGGAGCGGGACAGGATGAAACTGAGTATAAGCCCCCCAGCTGCCCAAGGAACGAGGATCTTCACATGGGTCCAATCTTTGCCGCTGATGGAGCCCACAAGCCAGTACACCACATCGGTGGCCTGTTCATTCAGTACGATCGCTCCTTGTGTGAGGGAAGAGAGAAATAGGTGCACGGCCATACCGGCAAGGGCCAGCTTGACATGGGTGGTCTTTCCCCCAGTCGCAAAAAGATAAACCGTGAGTCCACCTAGTGCGGCACCCAGGAATGCCGTGTACACAGTCCACTGGGAGTTCATGCCCGGCCAGATGATCAGTGTGGTGACGATGGCTAGGGAAGCTCCGGCATTGACTCCGAATACTTGAGGCGACGCCAGGGAATTCCGTGTAATGGCCTGCATCAATGCTCCTGCAACAGCAAGACTTGCGCCAAGCAGTACCGCTAGAACCGCCCTCGGAAGTCTGAGCGTCTGTACAATGGCTGTTGTCTTCGAATCATCGGTCGCAACCAGTGATTTGATCACATCGGGAAGTGGTATCGGGGACGAACCAAGCGCGATTTGAAGAAGTATTCCAATGACCAGGATCACGATGCCGGTGACGGCCACTATATATAATTTTCTATTTTTACGCACTGCCTTGCCTGTCATCATCTACCCTCTCTCTATCAGTTCAACTATGTATAGAAATCAATAAAGAGAAGCAAGAATAGCGCTCGGCTACTCCTGCTTCCCGAATCGGATCCTTACTCCTCATTCAGTAATCGAACGGTATCCTTCCCGATGGCTTCGGCTGAAACGACACCGCGGAATCTTGTCCAAAGATCTCTGTCGACCACATAGACTTGATCATTCTTCACCGCTTTGAGATTTCTCCATAGAGGGTTATCCTTCCACTCATCAGTCAGGAGTTTCCCTTCATTGTTGGCAAGGATGAGCACGTCGGGATCTACATCTGATAGCTGTTCGAGATTCATTTCAGCATAGGCTTCGTCATCCTGGATGGCATTTTTGAAACCAAGTTTCTCCAGGAACTGGCCGTCATAAGATGCTGAGGTATGAGCTTGAAAGGACGTGTCCCTCACTACTGCAGGCATAATGGTTTTGCCTTTTTCTTCTTTCAGTTCGTCCTGAAGTTTTGCCAAGGTTTCCTTATGCTCACTCAGGCGTTCTTCAGATTGTTTCTCCTTCCCTACTGCTTTTGCAATGGTTTGGAAGGCGTCAAGATTTTCTTCATAATCCGATTCACGGCTCTTCAGTTCGATTGTGGGAGCAATTTTCTTCAAGTCTTCGTAAATCCCTTTATGCCTTTGTACATCGGCTATGATCAAATCGGGTTGAAGTGAACTGATCACTTCAAGATTCGGTTGTTGCCGAGTCCCAACGGATGTATAGTCGATTTTCTTCCCTACCAGATTTTTGATCATATCTTCTTTCTTATCATCTGCAATACCGACAGGCTCCATTCCAAGGCCATTCAACGCATCCACGAATGATAATTCGAGCGTTACGATCCGTTTAGGATTTTCAGGCACTTCCGATGTCCCAAGTTCATGTTTGATGGAAACCTTTTCTTCCGATGTTTCTGCCGATTCCTTCTTCTGTCCACAGCCGGCCATGACCAGCAACGCAGCAAGAATGACCATGACAATCCATAATGGTTTTCGCATGTCTCTTTCCTCCTGATGTCTCTTCGAGTGATAATCATTATCACCAATGTTATCTTTAAATAGGTTTAACGTCAACGGATTGCTGTAAAAACAACGATGAAAATAATGAAAACGCTAAATTTATTATATAAAAAAGTCATTCTAGATACGTAGTATGCGTGGAATGATATTAGTACGTTGCAAATTATGATTTAAATCCCACAAAAACCATTTATATCCACATTTATTCGTGATACCATTTTTCGTAAAGCAACCAGCTTGCGTGGAGTGGATCCCCATTATGGGAGGATTCTAGCTCCTCCCTTTTCTTTTACAAGGGTGATGCATCCAATAGGAAAGAGGCCACTATAATGAAGAAAATCAAAGTCATCGAATCAACCAATCTACATCTCAACGAAATGACCCACCATCATCTTGATCTCTTAGATCCTGAAGAGCGAAAAAAATTACGTGAGTATGTGATGGGGAACAAAGACTTCCACATTAGTCATGAACCGACCTTTTTCTATGAGGCGATGGACTGGGTTCACAGGCAGTGGGATCACCATGGAATCAATCAGGCGCCTGCTGGCAGCTCCACTCTCGACATACTGAAGCGTGCTGCTTTCGGTGCGTGGAATATGCTTCGGTTACCAGGGACGTGTTGATTGCTTTTGGCCATCCTGCCAGAAGTGTGAATATCCTTAGTGCCGATGCAGACTACGGCGGGGCCGGAAAGGGGCATATGGGAACAGAGGTGTGGTCAGATCACTTGGATAAGTGGGTGTTCCTGGATCCACAGTTTAATTGCTATCCGATGAAGGACGGTATCCCCCTCCATTTCACAGAACTTGTCGAGCACTATGATCACGTCCAGTTTCATCCTCCTTCAGAAGAAACTTTAAGAGAATACCCGTCCTTTGTTTCGGATTACTTTGGATACATACGCACCAATCGGAAGGAACATGGGCACACCATACGGATGACCCTTCCTTTGCAAGGACGCGAGCAGCAACTTGCATTTGAAGCCATGGAACTTGATCATGCCAGTTACACCAACAATAAAGATGACTTCTACCCTGCTCTGAATCATACAATGATCCTTTTTGAATACAAGGAAAAGAAAGATCTACCAAAGCTGATCCAGGACTATAACATTCAAACAGAAGAGGAATACGAAGCCTTCCTTCCCCTCCTATCTGCCAAGCCTGACTACCGGCTCACCTTCATCCATACGGCGGAAGCCTTCAGCCATTATGAAGTTTCCATCGATGCAGGTGACGCCATTGTTCTTTATGACAATGAGTTGGATTGGAGCCTGGTTGAAGGCATGAATCCGATCACAGCTCGTACCGTGAATGACTGCGGGGTGAAGGGTGTCCCCGTTACCATGACCATCTATTATGGAGAGTGATGACATTGATAGCCATTCAAGACCTGTATCAAACAACCGCCATCGCCTGTTTCACGGTTGATGACGAAAGAAGGCGCATCCTGTTCAGTACGAACCACGGAGGTTCCTATGATGTGTGGGAACTCTGCTTCGACTCCCTTGAGACCAACCGTCTCACATTCTTAAATCAGCATAGTTCCAGCCTCTTCACCTATGATGGGAGTGTGCTTGCAACATTCGATCGCGATGGAGATGAGCACTACCAGTGGCATCGAGTGATGGATGACGGGCAAATCATTCCTTTATCCGAGGAGGAAAACGGGTCGACGGCCTACTTTGCCAGCTTCACTTCACAAGGGCATATTTACTATTCCACCAATCATTTGAATCCGCTCATTAACGTCATGCGTTATGATGCTGTCCTTGGAACAAAGACCCTTGTGCAAAAAGGGGAGGCGGCTCCCATCGTGTGTGCAGCCGTTGCGCCGGATGAATCGTCTTATGTGTACACGGAATCCTATTCCAATACCCATGTGCCGGCCTACTGCATGGTGGACGGAGTCAGTCAGCCCATGATCCCGGATGCTATAGGTCCATACAGCACCCAGGATGTCCTATACGACGGAGGCGACCGGATCTATTTCCTGACAGACTATGGTGAGGACTTCCACTACCTTGCTTCGTATAAACCTTCTACCGGATTGTTTCAGAAGGAACTCTCGATTGAGGGCGAGAACATGAAGGGGCTCTGCAAGGTGCAGGATGAGTTGATTCTGACAACTGAGAAAGGGGTACGGGATCATTTGCACCGTTACTTCCCTGAGGAAGGAAACTGCACGAGAATCGACGCTCCCTGCGATACCTTCAATCAACTGAGGGCAACATCGGACGGCGCCCTTCTCCTTCTGGGAAGCTCTGCCCATGCCTCCGACGCCATCTATCGATTGAGTCTGGACGGACGCTGGGAGTGCCTGACTCCCTATAGGGTGAAAAACAAGCGGGTCAAACCGGTGGCTGTCGAGTACCCCTCCTTCGACGGACTGACGATTGAAGGAATCCTGTACCGCCCGGATGAGCCAAACGGGGTGACGATTCTATGGCCGCACGGTGGACCGCAGAAATCGGAGCGGTTGAAGGATCGCCCCCTCCTGCAGTACTTGGCGCTGAATGGATACACGATCTTCGCCCCCAATTTCCGCGGGAGCATCGGGTATGGGGCTTCGTTCATGAAACGGGTGGAAGGTGATTGGGGCGTCGGGCCAAGGCTTGACTGTGTAGCGGGAATGGATTGGCTGATTGCCGAGGGGCTTGCGGAGAAAGGCAGGATCGCAGTCATGGGCGGGAGCTATGGCGGTTACATGAGCCTTCTTCTGTCTGGGAGACATCCGGAGTATTTCTGTGGGACCGTTGATATCTTCGGGATATCGGATTTGATTTCCTACGTGGAGGCAGCTCCGGAGACACTAAAGCCCCTGATCGTCAATCTGGTGGGTGATCCCGTCGGGCAGCGCGAAAAGCTTGTTGCTGAGTCCCCGATCACGTATGTAGAGGATATGGCGGGTCCTATGCTCATCATACATGGCAAGAATGATGCGAGAGTGCGCCCTGAAGAATCGGAGCGGATCGTCGGACGACTACGGGAGCGCGGCATCCCCGTCCAGTATATCCTGTTGGAAGACGAGGGCCACAGCTTCTCGAAGCATGACAATGAAGTGATGGTGTACCAGGAGATCAAGCACTTCCTGGATACCCTTTTATAAAGCGATTACGGCTCGGATATCCCGTTGGCAATGAGCAGCAGATAGATCATGAAGCTGGTCACGATGATGAAGACGCCATTTGCCAGGATGCTGAACAGCTTCACGAAGCGTTGTTGCGACCTCATCCCCATGAAGAGAGCCAAGATGAAGCCCGCATCGATCAAGGAAAACAGGGTGATGGGCAACCACAGATCGGCTTTCACAAGCTTCCCGATCGGGAACACGAGAATGGAGGCCACCAGCAGGACGGCCGTCAGGGAGACTGCCTGCAGCGAACGTTTATCGAGTTTTTCATTTTCCATTTTTAGTACCTCCCAAAAATAATGGATTGGAGTGCATATGTATCATTAGCTTAGTCATTCTTACCTTGATCCTTGGTTTCGGATTCATGATTTCAGCAATCAGAGACCATTCAAAACGTGTCCAGGAAAAACAGGACCGGCAGATTGAATTGCTTCAGGAAATCACTCAATTACTTGACGACAACGAAAAAGATCGCTAACCCGCTTTTCCATAATCCCAGAAGTAAAGGGGCATGGCAAGCACCTCCCCTTTAGATGGGGTATTTCTTCTTACTAGAGGAGATGACTGAATAAAAGGAAAAGCTCAAGGCAAGCAAAAGTGCCGATAGGATCAGGAATGTTCCTTTCTCCCCCATCTCCCTGTAGAAAAGGCTGAATACGACCGGCCCTGCCCCCATGCCGATATAGCGAGTTACATTATACAGCGCCATGATGCTGCCTTTTCCTTCCTTGTAACGGGATGTCAGTAATGTGGCAAAGAGAGGGGTTGCTGCTCCCAGGCCCATTCCAAACAATATAAGAAGGAAAAGGGTGAGAGGCAGCAACCATTGATCCATTAGCGCGAAAAGGATCAAGCTCACAGAGACAGCGCCCATAACATGGGAAAAGTTCAATTTCACCTTTTTAAAAAGGTAGCTTCCTGCTACTATGCTTCCCGTTACCGGCACATAAAGAAACCCAATCCACTTCAATCCGATATGAAAACGGTCGGCGAGGAGCTCCGGGAGAAATACAAGGATCGCCATATACACTAGGAAAACCACTAGACTGAGCGAAAGGATCACAAATACGACCGGATCCCGCATTAAATCCAAATACCTTAGGGATTGGTGCAATTTTTCTTTTTTCACGGTCGTATTCCTTCGTCGTACGTTCAGGAATAAAAATAAGAGGCTTAGCCCTGCCAGGAACCAGAACACACCGTGGAACTCATATCTGGCACCGATGATTCCTCCGAGAACCGGTGCAGCCGCCGGTGCTATGGAGAGGAACATTTGATAAGTCCCCATCGCCTCCCCCTGTTTTCCTTCAGGAGTTTCACCCATGATGGTAATCACCGCGATCAACGGCAAAGATGCGGCACCAATGGCTTGTAGGCACCGAAAAAAAAGAAAAGCATAAAAACCTTGGGACAAGGCGCAGCCGAGACTCGCCAAGGCGACGAGCACGAGACTTCCTACAAGTATATGTCCTGTCTTTGTACGGTCCAAATACGGTGCCATGATCAGTTGTATAATGGCTGTAAGAATGATGAAGAGCGATACTGTGCTATTTACAGCCAGACCGTTAATGTGAAAATATTCCTTTATCGAGGGAATCAATGGGGTGTAAATATTTTGGTTAAGCGAAGCAAAGAAAGCTACTAGGGACATGAGATACAAAATTGATTGATTGCGTGAACGAGTCTTAGAGTTGGTCATGTTCATGTCTTATGCTCTCGGTCATTTTTTCCAGAAACGATGCAATGGTCCGTTGTTCCTCCACTGAAAATGCTTCGATCATATTCATGAACGCCCTTTTTTTCTCGTTGTGAAGCTTCATGTGCATGTCGTGGACTTTCCTGCCTTCGGGTGTCAGCTTATAGTAGACTTCTTTTTTGTTATCATTCAGTTTAACCGTCCTAATCAGCCCATCTTCTTGCAGTTTGCGGGTAACCTTTGTGATGTTAGCCTTGGAAATCATCATCGTTCGGGAAATCCCCTTATGATTGATGGGTTCATGGTCACCGATGCACTGAATGACGTGGATGCTCGTCATGTTACCAGGTAAAAGATCAAGTGGTTCATCTTTGTTAAGGTAGATGCCGAATAAAGATTGAATTGAATCGGCTTTCTGCTCATTCAGGTGAAGTAATTCTAGATACGATTCATAAATGATTTGTTTCATGCAACAAACTCCTTTTTGTTTACTAGTGAACAAAAACAGAATAACACGGTCACAATCCATTTGCAAATATTAGTTTACCTGTGAACTATTATACTAATCTCCATCATCTCACTAATCCTTAAGCTCACACTGTTGGCCCTTACTTCATAAAAACCATAACATCATCAAAAAATTGAACGAGAAAAGCCAACGAGACCAGTCCCGTTGGCTTTTACAATTTTATAGTGTAATGACACCTGCCATCCTCCCGATGGTGATGAAGACCGACGTCCAAAGGAGTGATCCGATGGCGACGAACAGGAAGTACTGTTTAAGATCCATCCGGGCAATCCCTGAGAAATAGCAGGTGATATGCCGTACGCCAGGAATGAAATAGCCGATGATCAAGGAATAAGATCCGTACTTCTCCATCCATTGTTCGACCTTTCGCATGCGCTTTTCTTTGAGTCCGACCCATTTCCCGTATTTATCAAGGAACGGTCGACCTGCTTTGTAACCGATGAAGTAACTGATGGTCATCCCGACAAGGGCGCCTCCAAAACTGAACAATACGGCCAGTTCATAGTTGAGGGTCCCGACATTTGTGAAATACCCGACCAGCATCATCAGGACCTCATCCGGGACAGGCAGTCCGACGATCCCCAGTGTGAGTAATAAAAAGACGGCTATATAGCCATAATTGGCGATGATTTGTTCAACTGATTCCAAGCTCATACAGCATTAAACTCCCTACGTGAATTCCAGGCAATGATGTTCCATATTCTTATACGGTTCAACACCGGCCAGAGTTTCAGTTCATGGATATTCTTTCAAAACACTCCTTCTATCATACCATAGGGAGCAGGTTTTCTATAGATTTTTCCAGAAAATCCATGTATTATTATACAAGAATAATTAATACGGAGTGATATGTATGATCATTGTTTTATCCCTGCTTCTAGGTGCCCTGTCTTATTATAGTGTCATATCATTTTTAGAAGTTAAAGAAGACATTGTCCGCAAGCCCGCTTTGGTGCAGCTGAATATTCTCATGGTTATCCCGATTGTGGCGATAGCGATCTTATCATTTGTCGTATACCATCTTCACACCCATCTCGAGGATCGCATTTCTCATGCGCTACTGGTCCTCAGCTTATGGCTGCTGTGCACCACTGCACTGTTTATTATCCGGAATGCCGGTAATCGCAGACTTTCAGTGATCATCCTCGCCTTGATCAGTATGGTTGCAGCCATTGCCATGACCCCGATCGACTTTTATAATACTGTGTTCGAGGGACCCCATTATGGACTTCCCATAGGAATCAGTATATTTTTCATCATCCTGGTTTATATAAACTGGTTTCGCATGGCCCGTTCCATTACCGCTGCAACATAAAAACGAAGCCCACGTCACCATCTGACGTGGGCTTCTTCTCTGTACCTAGGCTGACGCACTCGGCTCTTTTCTTTGCTTGTTGATCAAGACGGCGAAAAAGGCTACCATGGCCGCGCCGATTAGAATCAGGGAAAGGGTCGGGATCTGAAGCAACTTGAGGATGACGCTTGCTGCTACGATGATATACAGGAAAGCGAGCATGCGTTTCACCTTATCCGTCGCAAAGTTCTTCAGCTGGGTTGAACCGATCGGGGTTCCGATCAGTGCACCTGCGATGAGAAGCACGCCGTGGCGATAGTCCAGTGTTTCACCCGCTGCCATATAGGAACCGATCCCGGATAGGACGATGATGGAAGCCGCCGTGATGCTCGTTCCGATCGCTTTCTTCAGATCCAGCCTGATCCATTTTGACAGGAGCGGGGTCATGACGAACCCGCCGCTGACACCCATCAGGGATGAAATGACCCCTGTGATGAACCCGATCACCGGAACGGCACCCTTGCCTTTCGGTTTCGCATCCGACTTCTCTTTCCTGAAGAATTGGTAGGAGAACCAGCCAAGGATCGCGATATAGACGATGGAAATGACGAGGGATGCACCATTTGATGCTTCAAGCCATTTCACGAATGGGGCTGTGACCGTTGAACCGATCACACCTGCAATCCCGAGGATGATGGCAAGGCGTCCGTTCACATTTTTCAACCGTATATGAGAAATCGTGCCGGTCACCGTGGATCCGAGGGTCAGCATCAAGGAGAGGATGATTGCCTGACTCGGGTCATAGCCGAGAACCAGGAGCGTAGGAGTCAGGACGATTCCTCCTCCGATGCCGAAAAAACCTGACAGAATCCCGATGAACGCACCACCGATGATAAAATAAATCCATTCCATTTCTGTTCACTTCCTTCCCTTTCATTATACAGCGGGGAAGTTTATAATAGAAATGAATAATACGAATAATGATGATTACGTTTCGTAATGGAGGTGCCCTTATGCAAATCGATTGGATCCGGACGTTTGTCACCCTTGCGCAGCTTCAGCATTTCACGAAGACGAGTGAATTCCTGAATCTGTCCCAGCCGACGGTGAGCGTCCATATCAAAAAGCTCGAGCAGGCTCTCGGCGTTGCCCTCATCAGCCGCTCTTCCAATTCACCCGCCTTTCAATTGACGCCTGCTGGACAGAAAGTTTATGAGCAGGGCAAGAAGATGCTTGAGATTGCCCGCTCCATGGAACATATCCAGGAAGAAAAGGAAGAATTCCACCTGCGGATCGGGTCCACCCATACGGTAAGCGATGTTCTTCTCCCCGATTTTGTGAAACAGCTGAAGGTGATGTATCCACATGCCCATCTGCAGCTCCGGATCAACAATCATGAGACGATCGTGGAGGAATTGAATCACGGTGAGATTGATTTTGCCCTTGTGGAAGGGACGAAGGGACTCGAGCCTTTCCAGGTCGAAGTCATCGCACGGGATGAGATACGTTTCTTTGCTAGCAATCGCATGAGCCTGGAATCGTCCCCCATCATTCTGAGGGAGCTTGGTTCCGGAACGCGTGAATATGCTGATGATCTCCTGCGCTCAGAGCGGATCCAGCCTGTGGAAATCCTCGAGGCAAGCAGCCACTCCCTCATTAAGCAGCTGGCGATCCGCGGACTTGGGATTGCCTTTCTTTCCACTTCCATGGTGAAGGAGGAGCTCAGGCAAGGGAAACTTGTCCCCATTGATCCTTTTGTCGTCTACCGGCCCTTCTATTTCGTACACGCTGGAAAGTCCGGCGAGGGAAGCGTCGTGGACAACCTGATCCAACTTGTTAAAGGTTTGTCATGATGTGGAAATCCTTTCACACCGGCTGCATGTATAATGGAAGTACGACCACATGGAAAGGAGCTTGAGAGATGCGTTCATTCGATAGAAGCCAGCCCGATCTGCCAGTGTGGATCTCGGCACAGTCCAGGGAATACGAAACGGAGACCCTCCTCCAACTGCTTCAATCGATGCTGACCGATCTGGAGGAAAGTGGACGCACCCCCGTCATTCTCTGTATTGGATCTGATCGATACGTAGGCGATTCATTGGGACCACTCGTCGGAACGATGCTCACCCGGTTTTCGATTCCTTCACCTGTCTATGGAACCCTTGAAACGCCCATTCACGCTTTTAATCTTAAACCAACGTTGAAAGCCATCCAGAAAACGCACCGTAACCCATTCATCATGACGGTGGACGCGGCACTCGGGAAACAAAATGCGGTCGGTTCCATCCTTTTCAACACCGGCCCCCTCACCCCGGGGAAGGCACTCGAAAAGATGCTTCCTGAAGTCGGGGACTGTCACTTCCAGGGGATCGTGAATTCCGCCGACCCCCTTCCCTCTTCCCAGTTCCTGAATGACACCCGCCTATACACGGTGATGACGCTCGCTGAGCGAATATCCGCCATCATCCAAGAAGCCCATATACGCAAAGAAGCAGGGACCCTTTGAGATCCCTGCTTCTTTTATTAGAGAATGGCTCCTGTGATGAAACCAACGATGATAATGATGACGGAACAGAATAGCGCCCATTTGATGGCATATTTCTGAAGCTCTCCAATATCGGTTTTCACCATCCCTACGAGCAACAGCGTGGATGCCACAAGCGGACTCAGGAAATGGACCGGTTGCCCGAGGACAGACGCCCGTGCGATTTCAAGCGGGCTCACCCCATATGCCGCTCCTGCTTCTGCAAGGATTGGAAGCACCCCGAAGTAATATGCATCGTTTGATAACACAAAAGTGAACGGCATGCTCGTGATGGCTACGACGAGAGGGAAGAATTTCCCCACGGACTCAGGGATGATCGAGACGAGGGAATTCGAAATGGCATTGACCATTTCCGTACCCGAGAAGATTCCGGAGAAGATCCCAGCTGCGAATACAAGAAGCACGACGGTCATGGCATTCCCCGCATGGGAGAGGATCCGCTCCTTCTGTTCTTCAAGATTCGGATAGTTGATGACGGTGGCCAAGACGAAGCCGAGAAGGAAAAGCACCGGGATCGGCATGAGGCCCATGACCAGGATGGTCATGACCGTCACGACGAGGATCAGGTTGATCCAGCGGAGTTTGGGACGCTTGCAGCTCTCTTCCAAGGCAAATGATGCTGCGGCCTCGTTTTGGCTCAACTCCTCTGTGCTATGTTCATCAAGGGAGATGACGCCGATCCGCTCCCGTTCTTTCTTCCCAAGGAAGTATGACATCAGGAGGATCGCACCCATCCCGGACAACATCGTCGGGATCATCGGGATAAAGAATTCATTCGCATCGAGTCCCAAAGCGGCAATGGCCCGGGTCGCCGGTCCTCCCCAGGGCGTCATACCGCTCATGATGCTGACAGACATGAGCGAAATCGTGGCGAGGATCAGCGGGTTCATCCCGATGCGCAGGTACAGAGCGAGCATCGCGGAGATCGTGATCATGTGGGTAGTCGTCCCGTCCCCATCAAGGGCGACCGTCATGGCAATCACGGCCGTCCCGATGGCGATCTTGAGTGGGTCACCTTTGACGATCTTCATCATCTTCTGGATGAGGGGATCAAACAGCCCCGCATCGATCATGATCCCAAAGAACAGGATGGCGAACAATAAGAGGGCCGCTGAAGGCGCAACGGTCTTCAATCCTTCGAGCATCATATCCCCCAGTTGCAGTCCAAACCCTCCTATGATACCGAATATGACAGGCACGAGTACAAGGGAAGCCACTGGCGAAAGTTTTTTCGACATGATCAAATACGTGAAGACAACCACCATGGAAATACCTAAAAATGTAAGCATCATTTCATCCTCCTTATAGAAAACGCTTTCAATTACCGATCTGTTTTTTTCAGAAAATTGATACTATAAGAATATGGGACGCTTACAAATAAGTAAAATATAGAATTTTTACTTATACTTATAAGTATTTTTTATAATCCAACAGAGATATCGACGTGCTGATTCAAAAAGTCCACAAAGTGCTTCACCGTCGCAAGCTGAAGGGATGATTCATTATACATGAGCCATGTATCCCTTTGGACAGGCGTCCCGTCTTCGTAGGTCAATCCATACGTATACAGGTTGTCGGAAGGTCGCAGGCAGATCTCAGGCAGGATGGCGACACCGAGGTCATGCTTGACCATTTCCTTGCACGTTCCCTGGCGATCCGTATCCATCGTCGTTGAGGGCGGTTCATTGAAGCGGTCATTCCACCAGCCCGTGATCAGGTTTTTCAAAGAGGAGTCGGTGTTGTATTGAATGAACGGGAGCTCCGGCAGACGTTCGATATCGACTTCGTTCTTCGATATGAGAAAAAGTCTTTCTTTGTGAAGGAGCTTCTTCTTCCCGTTCCATTGATAATCGCCCCGCATGATGCCAAGCTGGACGCTTGATGAATCGAGCAGCCCCTTGATGACCGTACTCCACCCCGTCTTCACGCTGAACTGGACGTTCGGATAGAGAGTGGAGAATTCTTTCAGGATCTTCGGAAGCTTGTACTGGGCAAAGTTGCTTGATACACCGAGTCGCAATGTGCCACGCACATCGTCTTGCATGTTGAGCATATAGTCCTTCGTCTTTTGAAGCTTCTCCTGCATTTCTTCAGCGTACTGGGCCAGATACAAGCCTTCACTTGTCCACTCGATCCCCCCTTTGATCTTATAGAACAGATTGATCCCAAACTCCTTCTCCAGGTTTTTGAGGCGGTATGTCAATGCCGGCTGGGAGATGTAAAGCCGCTCTGAAGCCCTGCTGATGTTCTTCTCTTCCAGCAGGACGCTGAGAGCGGTCCAATCCTTTTCATCCATGCAAATCACTCCTGATTATAAATATTTTTTTGATGTTTACGACTAAATTATCTATTTTACTTATAGCTATTCTTATCATACTATAGGGAGCAACAAAAGTGGATTCCTGAAAGGTGGTTTTTTCTATGAAAGTTCCAGTTGTGATCATGCGCGGAGGTACGAGTAAAGGAGTGTTCCTGAATAAAAAGGATATGCCCGGGGACCGTTCCCTTTGGGAGGAATTCCTCCTGGATATCATGGGGAGCCCCGATCAGCGTCAGATCGATGGTCTCGGAGGGGCGAATTCCCTGACCAGCAAGGCTGCCATCATCCAGGCTTCCTCCATTGAGGGGATCGATATCGAGTATACCTTCGCCCAGGTGAGCATCGGAAATCAGATGGTGGACTTCAGCGGAAACTGCGGTAACATCTCGTCAGCGGTGGGACCGTATGCCATTGAGCAGGGGCTGGTAAAGGTGAAGGAGCCACTCACTGCCGTCAGGATCCTTAATACGAATACTAATAAGGTCATCACGGCAGAGGTGGAAGTCGAAGACGGCAGGGTGAAAACTGAAGGGACTACGACCATTCCTGGTGTACCCGGATCCGGTTCGCCAATTTACCTTTCGTTCTCAAATGCTGAAGGGGCCGTGACGGGACGGGTCTACCCTACTGGAAATCCTGTTGATTCGATGACTACGGGAAGCGGGAGCACCATCCCTGTATCCATCGTCGATGCCGCCAACCCCCTTGTGTTCGTGCATGCAAGGGACGTCGGACTGGAGGGAACCGAGCTTCCCGAGGATTTCTCTGCTGAAAAGCTTGCGGAACTGGAAGATATCCGTTCCCGGGCAGCTGAACTATGCGGTTTTGCATCGAAAGAAGACGCGACCCGTCTGTCACCGGCCATCCCGAAGATGACCATCATCGCACCTCCGAAAGACTATGTGGATGTGGTCGGGACCACCCACCACGCTTCCGACATCGACTGCCTGATCCGCATGATGAGCATGCAGAAGCCCCATCAGGCACTCGCCATCACCGGAGCCATCTGTACGACGACCGCCGCCTTCCTGAATGATACGATTTTATCGGATATCCTCGAAGTGAAAGGGGATATTGTCAGACTTGGACATCCCGGGGGTATCATGCAGACCAAGGTGGACCTCATTGCCGGACATATCAGCGCCATCAAAGTCGTGAGGACCGCCCGGACGATCCTTGAGGGATCCGTCCATACGAAGAAAGAGTACACCTCGGCCGTCCAGTCGGCATGACGAGCAAAGAACCGGATCGCCTACTCTGGCCATCCGGTTCACTCTTTTCCCCACTTTTCTGCAAATCGGCGATCCGACTCGGTCCACTCCGCTTTCTCATCTGTCACCTGACCATTCCGATCATACAATCTATACGTGATGCGTTTACCAGCGAAACTCTCAAATTCTTCGCGTATTCCACCGTTTTCGTAGAACTCCAATTGTCTTCCATGAGAAGCACTCTTATGCATCGTCCGTATCGACTCGACGGCTCCGCTTGGGTAAAATTCCACGTAGCGCCCCTCCTTCACCCCTTCATCAACATAGAAATAGCTTTCCAGTTTCCCATTTGGATGCAGATCATAGGCGAGCCCGGTGAAGAGATGTTCTTTACCGTCGTGATCGATGTAGACGATCCCCTGCCCATAAGGCCCTCCATATTCGAGCTGGGTCTCAAATTCCACCCCATGCCTCAAAACATATTCCTTGGTGAGCAGTTCTTCCATGTTGTCCTCCTTATAGATCCTTTTTCATGTAAAAATGGGAATGGTCCCTTCCGACGTTTTCAAGGGTGCCGAACACATCATATCCATGCTTCTCGTAGAAGCCTCTCGCCTGAAAGCTAAGGGTGTCGAGTTTGATGAAATCGCAGCTTCGTACAGATGCAATCCGTTCAGCTTCTTGGAGGAGCCTGCTCCCGTGGCCTCCGCTCCTCAGACTTTCATCCACCATGAGGATCTTGATCTCCATCCAGTTCCAGCAGATCTCTCCCACAAGGCCTCCCCTGATTTCACCCGTTGCATCACTGAGCGTCAGTGTGATCTCCTCATATCGCCCCTTCAGATCTTCGGGGAAGTGCTTGAGGTTGAAGGAATAGAGCTTTTCTGAAATGCTTTTAGCTGCTTCGTCACCTTCCGTCCGTTGAATGGTGAGCCCATCTGAAAGGAATGCATCGATCTGCTCTTTATGGTGAAGATCATGCTCCATCAGTCCAAGGAAATAACGACCGATGGAGATGTCTTTTTCACCGATGGTCATGATGTAATCAGCGTTCAATTCCTTGATCTCTTCTATGATTCTAAGCTTTGTTTCGGTAAATTGCCGGAACAGCTCCGCTTTTGATGCCTTCTCCATCCGTGTGACTGCCTCATGATTGAATGCATCCACTTCCGGGGCAGGGGACATGCTTTCTGCTGACCCGATTTCCCTCAGCCGATGATCCAGGAGGAATTCATCCCACGCGATGAGGTGGGCAAGTGTTTCTCCTATGTTCCATTTCCCTGGTTTGAGTGGGGTTTGCCATAGGGTATCGTCAAGGTCCATCAGGGATGCTCCCCATTCGACCATTACATGTTGATGTTGGATGATGGTTTCCATTTCTCAACTCTCCTCCAGCCAGGCGTGGACTATTTTCTTCATGTCTTGATCAAGACCCGCGGCCGATCCTTCATCTTTCATGGCTTTCTTCGCCAACTTCTTAGGGAATATACTTTCAAGGGAAGATTGATGAGTGCTTCCGTCATCGGGTTCTTCGTACTTCACCACGGTGTAGTGATTTCCTTCTTCCTTTAATTGAATATGGGCAGGGAGAGAGGCTCCTGCTTGTATGTCGTCACCGGTTGCCAAGTCATACCCTTCGTATAGGGTGTAAAGATATACATCGATGGTACCGTCCCCTTCTTTCGTACCATAAATCTTATGTACTTCAAATTGTTCGTCCGTCTTTTCGAACTTAGGTTCATTATGTTCGACGATGGCGGTAGAGATCACGTTATCCATTTCCGGAGTGACCTCTTTATCCCCGTTCGCTATACCTTGGTTGCAGGCCGCAAGCAACGGGATCATGACGAGGGCCGGTAACCAGGTCAATTTGCTCATCTTTCATATGTCCTTTCCTCGAATGACCCGATGGACACTTCTGTTTCATATGGAATGGTCAGGCTTCCCTCTTGGCAGTGCTCCCGGAAAAGTGTTCCCAGTGCGTTTACAAATGACTGATACTCGGGGTGATCGGCCGAAGGCGTGTAGGACAGCGACAGACCATGATGAATCAATTCCTCTTCATCGAGGGTATGGGCATTATCCATCTGTACGAGTTTGATGTCTGATCCGAAAAATTCCCGTTTCGCTTTTAGATGATCACCGCTTGAATTCCCCGCCGTCTGCTTGATGGTGAAGTCCTGCAGCACATTGGAATACGCCTCAACGAACGGATCATCCCCCTTCATAGAATTCCAGATGAGGAGCACCCGGCCACCCGGTTTCAGGATACGCTGGAACTCCGTGCGGCAACGGTCTTTATCCAACCAATGAAATGCCTGGGCAACGGTGATGAAATCAACGCTTCCCGTCTCCAGAAGGGTTTCCTCTGCCGGTGCTTCCATGTAGGAAACACGTTGGTTGTCACGGCAGGTATGACGACATTCCGCCAGCATGTCGGCACTTGGTTCCACGGCCGTGATGAAGGCATTCAATTCTCCCAGCAGGCGTGTCAGTCGTCCTGTCCCGGCTCCGATGTCTGCAATCCGTGATTGGTCATCAGCTCCGAGGCTTCGCATAAGTTCAAGGATGCCTTTTGGGTAAGGCGGTCTTCCTTTTGTATAAGAAGAAGCCCTTCCAGTAAATTCTGTCTTCATCTTGATCTCCCCTTCCACATTTTGTATTACCATCCATTTTACGCTTTTTAAAGATGTTTACAATAAAAAAATCAAACCGCTCCCCGTTTTGGAGCGGCTTGATCCCTCTTATTTTATCAGCTTCAGTTCCAGACTGTGGGCCTTGTAGACCGTCTTTACTTTGGTCCCTTTTGGAAGCCCGGTCGTTTCGATATGATTGAACACTTTATGGCGGTCCAGTTTCCCGTAGGTCATGACGGTGACGGATTTGCCGGGGCGATGATCGCTTGGGAAGTGTACCTTGAGTGTGCCGCCTAGCTCCGCTTCCCCTTTGATGACGAGAACATCTTCGCGGCTGTCTGCATCCAACTCGAGTACGGATTTCTTCGATTGGCTGTAATCACCATTGATGACGAGTTTTCCTTCATGTTCTTTTTGAAGGGTCCCTCCATCCACGTCCACATCCCCTTGTCCGAGAGCCGTTTCCGATGCAGCAACAAGGATGCCTTTCTCCACTGTCGTGTCGCCGCCATATGAGTTATCCCCCGACAGTGTCAGTTCGCCTGTTCCTTTCTTCGTCAGGGATCCTTTCCCTGAAATATCATTTGCCCATGTATCTTCTGCATGGAATCCACCTTTGGAGGCGTCCATCTTCACCTTGACATCTGTTTCAAACGATCCGAATCCATCTGCAGCAGCATAGAGGTTCAACCGTCCCCATCCTTCCAGGTCATCAAGAAGCGGGTAGCCGGATGAGAGTCCCGTTGTGGAAAGTACGCGGCGGCGATCCTCGTCGCTCAGGTATGGAAGACGGGTTTCGAGGAGCACCTCAGCTCCCTTCGGCACGACCATGGGCTTCTTGGTGGAACCGGTCGGTTTGAAGCCATAGGTGAGCCTCTCTAGGTAGGCGTGTCTATTGGCCTCCTTATCGGCAAATCGGTCCGGTGCATTCCCAGACTGCGTCAGTAGCTTGGTGTGAGCTTCCTCATAGGCTCCTTCCTTCAACGCTTCATTATCGGGATCTGCGAGGATGGAAGCAGCAAGCGCCGTGGCCATCGTGCGGCCGCCCATCACATCGAGGGGTGAATGAACCCCGGCAACGAGGCGGTTATCCCCGAGCTCCGACGCGCGCGTCAGCATTTCCTGATACCGTTCGGGAACCGCATAGGCAATGGCGAGTGCCGTCAGATAGGCGGCGTTCGTATGGCCGCTCGGGAACCCTCCGTCATTGGTCGGGTCCTCCTTCAGCGTCGGACGCAGTTCCGGGACGACGATGGATGGATCGGCCCATCGGAAAGGACGCTTGTACGAGTAATAATCTTTGGCCGAGCTGGTTGATGAGTACTCGCCCCTGAGGGTTTCCACAAGTCCGGCCATCTGTCCGAGCTCAGAGTCAGTGGTGCCCGCGCCTGTCCCTTCATCGGTGTATTTCTTCGTCAGTGCATCCTGTGGGATCCCCGTGATGGTGGTGGTGGCGTTGGCATCCCTCCGGTAGATATCCGTGAGGGACCCGAGTCCATCAAGGGCACTGTAACTCTGGCTCACGCGGTCATCCAGATAGGCGGCATCCGCTTGAGCCTTTGAGCGGGAGGACGTCTTGTCCAACACGGTTTGAATATTATGTTCATGGACCGATTGATCCAGTACGACACCTGAATCCCAGGTTTCCCCCGGTTGCCAGATTCTGTTGTACTGTGAGAGGACGCTGATGGTCGGATTGCTCGCGGTCTTATTGCCCGACACATTATTCTTATATGTATCGATGAAGTAGCCTGACGGCGGTTCCGGTACCGGATCCACCCCTTGTTTCGCCCCTGCCTGGACGCCTCCAAGAGCGCTTTGTGAAATCACAAGTGATAGTACGACGGCCGAAATCGGCTTTATTGCCTTCATTTTCTCCCATCCCTTCTGTCCGCATTGAGCCGTGGGTGACACCACTCTTTGCGCTAATCTCCGATTAGGGTAAGCGCTTTCTCTTTTACCTAAAAAAAATCGACTTCCCTCTCGGATTCAAACTGATTATAAAGTAAGTAGACTGAAAATTCAATCTCACTAATATAAAACAGGTCCTACTTCCCATGATGGGGGTTGAGACCTGTTTATATCAGCATTTATGGAAAAGGAGATGAAAGTCCATATCTTTAAATCATCCTCATGGCTCATTTCTATCGCCTTCTCTCCTTTTCAAAGAATACCAGAGTCAGAATATCATTGATTGTGAGGGTTCGGACCTTCTCATACCCTGATTTTTCATAAAACCTGATGGCGGGCAGATTCTTCTCTGCTGTCGCCACTTTGTAGAGAGAATGGGGATGAGACCGTTCCAATTCCTGCAGAAGCCTCCCGGCAATGCCTTTGCGGAAGTGCGCTGGCTCTACGATGAGACGGTGGATGTCCACCTCGTTTTTTTCTTTTTTATAGGCAATCGCTCCGCATAGAACACCTTCTTCAAACCAGCCAAGAAATGTTTCTCCGCATTGTTGCAAGTCTTCGGTGGTTTCCTTCAATGGCGGGATATCGTCCGTTCCAATCAGCCCTGCCTCTACCTTGTAAGAACGGAGCTGCATGGATAAGACGGTTTGTGCCTGGAGCGGATCGTTTATATCCATCGTTGCAATCATGATGAACCCTCCTTCTCCTTGCATCATATCACTGATCACACGGCTGGAGAATATTTTTCCATATCCCAACGATAAAAAAGAAGCACAAGGGAGACCCTTATGCTTCTTTTACTTCTTTGGTGAACGTGAAGAATGCGATGGCCCCCAGGAGGGCGGTGGTGAATAGGATGGCTCCCATGGGAACCGGTGAAGCTTCGTTGATCCCGACAAGGGGAGAAACGATGGCACCGACAACGAGGGGCAGCATCCCGAGGAGGGCACTTGCACTGCCTGCCCTGTGGCCCTGTTTTTCCATGGCCAGGGTGAAGGTACTCGTCAAGATCATCCCGATCGAGATCATATACAGGAAGATCGGGATGACGATGGTGGCCAGCGGTCCTTGGATGAAGGTCGCGACCAGCAGGATGGCAGTTGCGCTTACAGAGACGATGACGGCCGTCTTCAATAGATTCCGTTCCCCGACATACTCACTGAAGCGCCCGATGATGAAGCTCCCTGAGATGATGGCCAGTCCATTGATTCCGAACAGGATGCTGAACGTCTGCTCCGACACTCCATAGATCCCCTGATAGACAAATGGGGTTCCGGATACATAGGCGAAGCTTCCTCCGTGGATAAGTCCGATCGTCAGGACGTATCCGATGAAGGAGCGGTCCACCATGAGGCTTCCCATCGTGCGGACGGATGACCCGAGCGTACTCGGGATCCGCCTCTCGGGCGGAAGGGTTTCCTTCAGCTTCAGGAAGATCATGAGGACGATGACGAATCCGATCAGACAAAGGGCATAGAAGATCGTATGCCAGCTGGCGAATGGCAACAAGAGGATCGCACCACCCGTGATGGGCGCGATCATCGGTGCCGTTGCATTGATGACCATGAGGAGCGCGAAGAATTTGGTCAGCTCACGCCCCGTGAAGACATCCCGCACGACGGCACGTGATAGCACGATTCCGGCAGAAGCCGTGAAGCCCTGAAGGAATCTCGCCCCGATGAGGACGGTGATGTTCGGTGCAAGGGCACAGAACAGGGAAGCGAGAGCAAAGAGGAAGATGGAAATGAGAAGCGGTTTCCTCCTCCCCTGCGCATCACTGATGGGACCGACGATGACCTGTCCGATGGCAAGACCGATGAGGCAGGCCGTCAGACTGAGCTGGACCATCGAGGCACTTGCTCCGAGGTCTTTGGCGATCCCTGGAAAACTGGGTAGATACATATCGATATTAAGAGGCCCCAGTATACCGAGCATACTGAGAAGGAACGCAAGGGCGATCCGCTCTTTTCCTTGTGGTTGTTGATTCATGGCCTGAACACCTTTCTACTGCGTTGAAATTCTTGTTGATTTTAGCAGAGCCCCCTCCCATTTACAATACATTTGTTTCAATTTCCGGAAGAGAACGTTTTCAATGCAAAAGAAGGATCTATAGCTACACATACAAGAAAAAACAGCCCCCATTGGGAGCTGCCCTTCTTACCACCAGACCCCGTTGGAATATGGAAGTCTCGGCTGGTTTTCCGCCGCCTCGGCATCGGCTTTGGTTTTGTGCACCGTTCCCCTTGCATGGTGCGGAGGGGCATAGATGGAGTAGAGCTTGATCGGGGTGTTCCCCGTGTTGATCACGTTATGCCACGTTCCTGCAGGCACCATGATCGCAGATGCATCCTTGACGGGCTGCTGGTAATAGAGATTCTCCGGACGGTCCCCCATCTGTACGATCCCCTGCCCTCCTTCAAGACGCAGGAATTGATCAGTGTCCGGATGGATCTCAAGGCCGATATCCTCTCCCGGCTTGATGCTCATGAGGGTGACCTGCAGATGATTCCCCGTCCACAGGGCCGTGCGGAACGTATTGTTCTCGAGTGTCGCTTCCTCGATATTGACGGAGAATGGACTCGGACCATAATCCTTGAGGACGACACGCTGACTCCGGCCTGCCCCGATGGCGCAAAGGCGCTTCGCGTGCTCCCATCCGCCCTGATTGGCATTCAGCAGCACTCCATATACTTGGGAATGTTGACCTGAACCTCCCACTCTCGAAAATTCTTCGTATCTGTTCAGTTCCCGATCATAAGCGATCTGAAGGCCTTCATCGTACGAACTGAAGGGAATGGATTCGACATGGTACACCGGTGCCGTCCCCGTCATGGACATATACCAGTTCGTCAGCTGCCAGCACATCCGCTGTTCATTCTCCATCAGTTCAAGGAGGGTATCCTGGGAGTCCCGGTCATGGGTTTCATTCACCAATCGACTGTACAGATCCACGGAAGAAGCCTTATGGCTGATTCCCGCTGCTAAATCCGCTATTTCATCGTACTGCACGGTTTCCCTCATCACTCCGGTCTCGACGGCCGGCTCCACATAGCAGTATGACTGATTAAAAGGCATGCATCTCAACATCACTCAATCCCTTCACATGAATATCCACGATATCATATGCTTCCAGGGCGGATGTGTGTATGCCTATTGCTGCACGAGCGGGAAACGCACGGTGACCGTCGTCCCTTCTCCTGGTTCGCTTTCAAAATGAATATGACCGTCGTAGCGCTCGACGATGTTGTAGCAGATCATGAGACCGAGTCCGGTCCCCTTGCTCTTCAATGAATAAAACGGCGTCCCGAGATGATCCACCTGCTCCTTCGTCATCCCCCTGCCGCGGTCGGTCATCGTGATGAACACATCCCGACCGATCCTTGCCGCCTTCACCGACACCGATTCCCCGGAATCAGACGCTTCGATGGCATTTTTCAACAGGTTGACGAAAAGCTGCTTCACTTCCATCGGGTTGGCCGCGATCAGGCACTGTTCATCCACCTCAAGCTCGATGCTGTTGTCATGAAGGATCCCGTACATGGATAGAAGCTCTGTCACATCCCTCAGGATCTGTTCCATGTCGACACGATCCACTTCGTCCGTCTGCTCCGGTTTCGAAATGGACAGGAACTGCGAAATCACATGCTCCGCCGTATCCAGTTCATTCAACATGAGGCTGAAGTTTTGCTTATAGTCCTTCGGCAGATTCTCATCCTGTGAGTAATACTGCAGAAACCCCTTCACCACGGTCAGTGGGTTCCGGATCTCATGGGCGACGGCTGCTGCGAGCTGCCCCGTCGTTTTCATCCGCTCTGCCTGCTGCACCTCTTCATAATACATCCGCTGTTTCTTGATGCGGCCATTCGTCAGGTAGAAGATGAAATAAAGGATGATCTGACTGGCTACGAAATTGACCAGATTGCCGGGAATATCCGAGTAGAAGAAGGAATAGGTCCTTCCTTTATCCACCCAGCCGATGTACATCGCCATGCATGCCACAAAGAATATGTTCAACGAAAGCGAAGAGTAGAAAAGCTTCTTATCGAAGAACAGGATGGAGAGTGCCGGGACGAAACAAAGAAGGACAAACGCCGACCACGTACCCGGGTACATATAAAACAGCGCATAAAAATAAAGCGATACCGTCAGCACCGTGATGGACCGGAGCCATCTCCGTTCATGCGTCGGATACAGGAGAAGGCAGACAGAGATGATCACCACCATGATCCCGTGCACTGCCACACCGGACCCTGCAGGATTATCGACGATCACCCCGATGATCATGAGGATGATGGCGACAACCGCCACGGTATAGTAATTCCTTTTATGAAATCGTTCGCGAAATTCTCTCATAACGTACTCCTAAATGAAAAATAAGAAAAGATACCTGCAGACGAGGTATCTTCTTCCGATTTTAACATTGTACCATTATATGGATTGATTTTGTTCGATTTTTTCTCAGGAAGTTTTTCCATGGCTGGCAGCTCCTGCTTCCCGGCTGACACCTGAGGATCAGGATCTTGGCCATATTAAAACCGGCCCGGATATTCCGGACCGGTACTCTGTTACATACCTCCGACGGTCGCACCGCCGATTTCCGCTTCGCGGCCGAACAGTCTGGCGTAAACGCCATCCCGATGGAGAAGAAGGTCGCCGTGCGTCCCTTCTTCCACGATCCGCCCGTTCTCGAGGACGACGATCTTATCGGCAGCAAGCACGGTGGAAAGCCGGTGGGAGACGATGATGATCGTCTGGTTTTTCCCTGCGCGGAGCACGGCTTCATTGATCTTCGTTTCCGTGATTGGATCAAGAGCCGAGCTCGCTTCATCAAGGACCATGATCGGTGCATCCTTCAAGATGGCGCGGGCAAGGGATAGGCGCTGCTTCTGACCGCCCGACAGGAGACTTCCCCTTTCCCCGACGAGGGTGTCGAGGCCGTCGGGAAGCGTGGTGATCAGATCTCCGAGACCGCTCGCTTCAAGGGCTTGCATGAGCTCTTCATCTGTGGCATCCCGCTTACCGATCCGCAGGTTTTCAGCAAGGGACCCACTCCGCATCATCACGTCCTGGGTGACGATGGCCATCTGGGACCTGAGCCAGTCCGTGTCCCATTCCGTCACGTCTCGTCCGTCCACCCTGATGCTGCCTTTCCCTGCATCATAAAACTTGAAGAGAAGGTCGACGATGGTAGATTTCCCCGATCCACTCGAACCGACAAGGGCACATGTCTCGCCCGGTCTGATCGTGAAGGAGACGCCTTTGAGCACATCTTCTTCCTTACCAGGATAGGTGAATGTCACATCTTCAAGCTGGATATCCCCCATAGCACGCTTACCCCGGATCCCTTTGCTGGATTCTGCATGGGATGCTTCTTCAGCAAGGAGGATCTCCGAACGGTCAAGGGCCGGACCCGTCCGTCTCACTGACAACCAGTTCCGCAGGAGGCGCTGCATTTCATTCGCCGCGATGGTGACAAGGCCGCCCGCTGTCAGCATCTGACCGCTCGTCAATCCCTTATCCCAGATCAACAATGTGGAAATCAGGTAAACCAGGGCCAGAGCGAATCCATTGTAGCTTGATACGACCACGACGGACTGCATGCGGGCCTTCAGCTCTTTGATGGAGTGCTTGACGAATGTATCCCTGATGGCGACGACGCTCTCCACTTCACTGTCGGATACGCCCGAGACCCGTGAAAGGTGGATCCCCGTCACCGACTCGCGCAGCCGTTCAAGGTAGCGCGACGCTTCTTTCCGTGCATCGGCTGATGCCGCACGGGTCCTTGCCCCGACCAGATTGGACGTCCAGTAGAAGAGGACGCCGAATACAACGCTCGCAATCATGAGGTACGGATGGATAAAGAACAGGACAATGCTGTAGATGAATACACCTTGTGCACTTGCCATGAACGTGGAGCCTTCCCACGCGAGGAAGTTATGCAGGGTGTCCGGATCATCCGACACCCTCGCAAGCATTTCTCCGGTGGAATTATGATGATAGAACGAATACGGCAGGACCTGTAGATGCCTGAACAGCCGCAGCTTCTGCCAGTTCGTCACGGTCTTCGCGGTCTGATGGCAGAAGTATTCATCGATGACCATCATGACGAGGTCGAGGACTGCCGAAAGGATCAACAGCCACATCAGACCCCATAGCCATTTGGAGTTCTCCCCCGGCAGGATCGTATCCACGAGCCAGCTCAAGGCCAATGTCGGGATCAGGGCGGAGAACACCTGAGAGATGGCGATGACCACGGAATCCGCGATCACCCATTTTTTATAGGGACGGAGGAAGGACAGGACCCTCCTGCCGTCACGGCTTTTCTTTGGTGAAACCGTACCGGCGCTCATCCGATCAGCTCCCTTTCCAGTTCGCTGTACTGAGCTTTGTACAGTTCATAGTATTTACCCCTCTGCATGAGGAGTTCTTCATGTGTTCCTTTTTCCGCGATGACCCCTTGATCGAGGAGGATGATGACATCCGCCTTCCGTACCGTGACGAGGCGGTGGGCGATCGTAATGGTCGTCCGTCCAGGGATCAGTTCTTCAAGGGAAGCCTGGACCCGTTCTTCGGTCTCGCCGTCCAATGAAGACGTGGCTTCATCAAAGATCAGGACGGGTGGCTGCCTCAGGATGGCACGGGCCATGGCGACGCGCTGGCGCTGCCCGCCTGAGAGCTTCAATCCACGCTCCCCGACGATGGTGTCGTACTGCTCATCGAGGGACTCGATCAATTCCTTGAGCCCTGCGGCATCCACCGCCTGCTCGAGTTCTTCCTGTGTGGCATCGGGCTTTCCATAAAGCAGGTTTTGACGCAGGGTGCTGTTCAAGAGGAATGTTTCCTGTGATACGACCCCGACCTGCTGGCGGAAGCTGTTCCGATTGTACTCATATAAATTCTTGCCGTCGATTTCGACAGAGCCCTGATCCGGCTCATACAGACCGAGGAGGAGCTGGACAAGGGTACTCTTCCCTCCCCCGCTCGTACCGACGATCCCGATGTGGCTTCCTGGATTCAAGGAGACCGATACGCCTTTCAGCACCTGCTTGTCACTGCCAGGATACGAGAACCATAGATTCGTAAGATCGATTTTCCCAACGACGTCCCCGAAGGCAGGAAGGTTCTCATCATGTTCTTCCGGCAGATCGAAATATTCATAGATCCGCTGAAGGGCCGGGATTGCCTGCTGGATCGTCAGGGCATGCTCCGCCATGGAACGCACGGGCTGGAACATGATGGGGATGAACGTCAGGCAGGCGACCAGGGTCCCGACCGTGATGCTTCCCTTCCAGATGGCAAGGCCACCGACCAGCATGACGACACCCGGTGCCGCGATATTGAACAGATTTCCGAGACGCCAGTTCACCTTTCCGATCAGGGCCGCACGGATGGAGAACGTCTTCCAATCGGAGAGCTTCTTCTCCTGCGCCCCCGTTTCCTGATCCTGCGTCTGATATGTCCGGACGAGCCGGACGCTTTCGATGCTTTCCTGCAGGTGATTATACATGTCAGCGCTCATATCGCGCTGAATGGCACTCATCTTCCTCATCTTCGTTCCAAGAGTGAAGGACGGGATGATGTAGATGGCGAACACACAGAACATGACGATCGCCGCCGGCCAGAAGAGCACGAAGACGGCCGAGAATGCCGCCACCGCTCCGACCACCTGCTGGAGGATCCGCGGAACAACCGTGTTATTCAAGTTCTGGATCGACTCGACATCATGGGTGAGCCTGAAGAGCATATCGCCCCTAGGTGTTCTCGAGAAGAATGACATCGGTGCGCGGTGAAGCTTCCGGAAGGCCCGGATCTGCATATCGGTGATCACGTCGAGGCCGATCTTCACCTGGACGAACTCCTGCATCGTCTCGAATAGGGATTTCCCCAGGTAGGCACCGAGGACCCCGCCCGCCACCCACAGAAGGAGGGTAAGATCGCCGCCCACGATCACGTCGTCCACGAGCTTCTTCACAAGGACGGGCGGTGCGATGGTAAAAAGACCACCGATAATAGAAAAGATAAGAGCAACTAAAAGCATGCGCCAATAAGGCTTAAAATGATTCACTGTCGTGCGTACTAGATTCATGGTGCTTCCTCCTCACAAAATACTATTTTATTACAATCGATGGGAATATTCACTATAAACTGAATCTTTTTATGATTAAAAATCATTCGAAGCGTTTTCATGAGGAGAGGGGCTGTGGAGGAGGAAAGTGAGAAAGGCAGGACCATGTCCTGCCGATGATCAGTAGGAGGAACGGGCATCCACAGGTTTTTTCTGCTTCCTTCGTCCTGCCGTCATGTAGATCGTGGCCAAAAGGACGAGAAGGAACGTGGATCCGTACATGGCTAGTGCCCATTCTTCCCTGCCTTCCGACCCCATGAATAATCCATGGGCCCAGATCAACAGCCAGGACGGAAATGCAAGGTAATGGGCTTTCTTCCACGCTGCACGTCCGATCGTTTTCATGAAGTCGGAGGTCAGGATGACGATGAGCAGCAAATACAACCCGATCGTCCCGAATCCGCTCAGAACCGGCTCATAGGAGGAGGCAAACGGGACAAGGAGCCCGACCAGGCTATACGGTTCATACGAATCGAACAGCAGGAGGAATCCGTGTAGTCCACCGAGAAGGAGGGCGATCTGTCCGATTTGCTGATGGAATTGAAGCAGGAAGAATTTCTTCTTCGGTACCCCCCTCAGGATCCCGCCGAGCACCGACAGGGTCAGGAGAAGATAGGAAGTGAGTCCGAGGACCCTGATGCCGAACCAGATCCAATTCATCCCGCCACCTCCATTGCGCTGTAAAGGCCTTTATTTCCTCCGGCTGCGACGCGGTCATCGTTCAGATAGACAAAGTAGGCCGCATCCGGGAATTTGGCTGCCTCCTGTTTCGCCTCTTCATAAGGAAGGATGCAGAAAAGCTTGGCGACCACCTCCGCCTCCATGGCAGAAGATGCGATCACGGTCGATTGCACGACGTCACTCGTGGCTACTTCGCCGGTCCGACCGTTCAGTATGTGGTGATAATCCTCTCCCTCATGACTCCATCGTCGATGATGATTCCCTGACGTTGCCATCGCCAGGTCTTCAATCACAAGCTTGATCATGTCTTTTCCCGGAAGCATCGGGTGAGCGATGCCGACTCGCTGGCGACCGATGGCCACGAGATCGCCTCCCGCATTGACCAAGGCTTCCGTGACGCCCTCACGAGTGAGCATCTCCCGGGCACGGTCGACGATATATCCTTTCCCGAATCCGCCAAAGTCAAAGTGAAAGTCTTCGAGCTTCATGATCCATTCCTTCGAAAGCCATTCCATCGGCTCATAAGTGAAGCCTCTTGTTGGTTCTCCGGACACTTCAGGTGCGTACGACTCATGGAACGATGCTGTGTATCCGATCGCCTTCATTGATCGTCCCATGAATGGATTCACCATGTATCTGACCTTTCTTGTAAGGATGAGGGATTTCTCGAGAAGGTCCGCTATCGTTGCATCGAGAAATACTGGAACGTCTGCTGGTAGTTGGTTGAGCTCATCTACAGGATTCCCGGGGATGAAACGGCTGGCCCTCTCTTCGAATCCCTTGAACATGGCCTTCAGCTTTCTTTCCTGCTCAAAGGAGAGGCCGTGTGACATGATGGTTGCGTTCATGGCTGTAAATGTATGAGTCATCGCTTCGACACCCCCGAGCTGCCATGATCCTGACTGAATCCTTCGGACGGAGCCTGGAAGAATGCATCACCCTCATCCTCATCATGGTCAAAGTTGAACTCTCCCCCATCTTCCCTTTCATGGATCATCGACTGATCCCCGCTTCTTCCACCGTCATCAAATGACCCTTCCGCCGATGCACCGTTCACCTCTTGTGTGTGATCCGCGACAAGACCGCCGAACGTCAAAAGCGACAGGGTCACCGTTGATATCACTGTCCATTTCACCTTTTTCGTCATCCTTCATTCTCCTTTATCATTGATTAAGGATACTGTACGACGGAATGGTGAAAATTGAGTGAAAAGGCGGTTCAGATTATTGAAGTCATCAAGACGCCGACGGGATCGGTCGCCGTGAGCGTTTCACGCTGCCGAACCTCCACCGATTTAAGGGAAGATTCCTGTCCACGTGAAAGCTGGAGCTCCCAATCGGCGGTACGAATCAGGCAGGTTTCCCCCTTGTCCTCTGCTTCCGCTCCAAGAAGCTCTGCCAACGCCGAAAGCCTGCCTGGCCGGTCGATGTTCAGCTTAAGCCTTGCGAGTGAAGGGTATGCTTCCGACCGTACGGCTTCTTTTCTCCGCTGAAGCTCCACCCTGAATCTCCACGGGGTGGAAATGAAGGTCCTTCGTTCCCCTTCGTCGACCCTCCATCCGAGGAGAGCCGCATTTATAAGCACTTCGTTATGCTCCCGGTCATCCACCAAGAAACCAATATGATCGAACCGGTCGCGCTTTCCCTGACCGAATGTGATGTTCACCTGCCCCTGCACCATTTCGATGATGCGGAATTGGACCTCTTCTTGCCTGAAATCTTCCCATTCGAGGGGCGGGTTGAATTCCCTCATCGTCCCGTTGGCCCTTCCGATGCGCTGCCGCGTTTCAAACCCGATCCCTCGGTACCACGCTTCCATTTCTTCTACTTTATCCGTCCACCAGTGATAATGAAAACATTTCATCTTTTTCATCTCCTCTACTACTATCAGCATATCGTTCTCTCACGCGACCTGCTTCGGCAAAGGGGTGGAAGAACTTCTACGACTTTAGGAGGAAAAAACAAAAAGCCCCTCATCAATAGGAGCTTTCAGTAGAAAAATGACATTGGACGTTCCGGCGGAAGTGGGATCACCACGCGGAATTCCGAACCTCCACCACTTTCACTTTGGACGGAAATCACACCTTCATGTCCTTCGACAATCCATTTGGCAATGGACAACCCGAGGCCGTGACCGCCTTCTTTCCGTGTCCTTGCTTTATCCACCCGATAAAACCGGTCAAAGATGCGCAGCTGATCTTCTTTCCCAATGCCGATTCCCGTATCTTGTACAGAGAGGATGAATGTCCTGCCAGAAGCGTTTTGGTCGATCCTGCAGGCGAGAATTACGCGGCCGCCTTCAGGGGTATATTTGATGCTGTTGTCCAAAAGGATATACAAGAGCTGTATCAGCTTGTCGCGATCCCCATGGATAGGGAGTTCTCTTGACGATTCAAGACTGAGCGTGATCGACTTGTCCCTGGCCATGCGGTCGAAGGTCTGAAGGATCTTCTCTGCATCGGGTGTGAAGTCGAACTCTTCCTTTTTCAAGACCAGTCTGGCTTTTCCTTCATCATCTGAGCGTGCGAGGGTGAGCAGGTCGCCGATGAGGCGGTTCATCCTTTTCACCTCGGCTTTCAGTCCTTTCACCATTTTCCTTGTGAACGGATCAGATTCTTCGTCCCCCATCTCGAGTGCTTCCACAGAGGACAGGATGACGCTCAAGGGCGTCCGGAGTTCGTGGGATGCATCCGCTACAAATTCCTGCTGTCGCCGGTAGGACTGCTGGATCGGAACGAGGGCACGCTTCGACATGAGATGACTGAGCCAGACACCCAAGGTGATGAAGAGGACGGCAAGGGCCCCAAAGACGAACAAGATCCATTTGAATAGACGGTAAAAGGAGGATATATCGAGGCCGATATACATCCTTCCCACCACCTCCCCCTGAGACGTGATGGGCTGGGACAGCATAAGGACCCTGAGGTCGAAATCCTCATATCCTTCATTCTCCGTCACATCGATGGAGTCTTGACGGATCTGGCGTTCATCCGGTTTCCAGTCAGACAGTTTATCGAGGAAGGTATCCCTGAGATTCGGATAGATTTCATTCGTTTGCAGGGGCTCCCCGTCACTGTCCAGGATATAATAGAACACCTGGTTTTCGCTGAGGATGGAAAGTCGCTCCTCCCCCCTTGGATCTCCACGCCTATGGGCACCCGCTTCCTGCAGTTCCTTGGTCTCATGTTCCGCCAGGCCCTTGAGTTCCCGCTCCTGATCATAAAGCACGGTCTTATAAACGATGAACAAGGCCAACAGGATGAACACCACAAGAAAGCCGGTGATGATGACGCTATTGAACAGGGTGAGCTGCATGCGGGTTCTCGTGAACAGATCACCTGACTGCCTTCGGGAAAAAATCGATTTACGTTTCAATCCTGTACCCCACTCCCCGGACGGTTTCAATCAAGCCTTCCCCGATCTTCTTCCTTAATAGTTTGACGGTGGCATCCACGGTCTTGTGTGAAACGTCGGAATCAATTCCCCATATCCGGTCGAGGAGAAGGTCCCGCGAGAGCGCCTGATTCTGATTGCGGACCAGCATGTCGAGGAGCTGGAATTCACGGGGGGTAAGATAGATTTCCTCCCCGTCCCTCATAAGGCAGTGGCTTGTCCGGTTCAATGTGAATCCCCTGATCCCGATGGTGTCTGATTGAAGTGGGGCCAGATTCCTTCTGGCAAGGGCTTTGAGCCTGGCATGAAGTTCTGCAATCTCAAAGGGTTTCACGAGATAATCGTCTGCGCCCGCTTCAAATCCTTCTACACAATCCTCCACGCCGTCACGGGCCGTGAGCATGAGGATCGCTCCTCCGTAACCACCTGACCTGAGGCGACGGCAGATCTCGACTCCGTCCCCGCCAGGCATCATCCAGTCCATGATGATCACATCATAATAGGACGCGAGGGCATAATCATGGGCCTCTTCCCCGCTCAACACCCAATCAATGCGCTCCACCCCTTTTTTCTGCAATAAATGGACGATCAGCTCACCGAGTGTTTCATCGTCTTCTGCCAGTAAAATATGCATACCCGCCACCCCTTCGACCTTTTTAGTCCAATGTAGCAAACATAAATGAAAATTTGATGAAAATGACTGGATCCCTTCCTGCTATAATCAAAGCATGCAGTGAATAAAAAGGAGGCACCCCAATGGAGAAAGGCATATTCATCAGCATACACCCCCAGTACTGCACCCTGATATCAGAAGGCACGAAGGTGCATGAATTCCGGAGCGTGAAGCCGAAGCGGCAGACGGATTTCCTGTGGATCTATGAATCGGCCCCATCATCTGCCCTCACCTACATAGCCAGGACCGCTACACCCGTTGAATTCCCGGATCAAGTGGAGGTTCGAGGTGATGGCGATGCGCGGTTCAACGAAGGCGGTACCAAGTACCGGTTCGCCTTCCCCATCTTGGAGCTCTGGCGTCTGGAAAAACCGATCCCTTTCACCTACCTGAAGGAGCACTTCGGATTCCACGCTCCCCAAAGCTATGCCTATCTCGATCGCTACCCGGCCCTAGTCGATCTGGTACGCAGGGAATCAACCCTCGTGAAAATACGGTGAGGCATCAGCGTCGCCATTCGTATAGAAGGTCAGGCAGCTGCTCTTCATTCTCATGTCCCCGGCCGATGATGCGGAAGCCGTGCTTTTCGTAAAATCGCCTGGCCCCCTCATTCACTTCGAAGGTATAAAGGGTCAGGATGCCGGATGACGCTTCCTTGGCATGTGTCAAAAGTGCCGTCCCGACGCCCTTCCCGTGATGGTCCTTATGGATATAAAGCTGGCTGATCTCAGTCCTGTTGTAAGCAATGATCCCGATCACCGATTCGTTTAAGAGGGCGATGTCCACTTCATGGTCTGCGGGCAGGATTTCATCAAGAAAATAAAGATGTTCTTCGAATGAATGGATGTCCTTTTGGCCGATGGCTGCTTCCTTGCTTTCCCTCCACATCCTGACGGTTTCCGGACCGAATCCAGATTGATAAGGGATGATCTTCATGACTGTTCCCCTTCTTCCTTTTTCCATCATTATACTACGTGGATAGAGTTCCGCGCTTCCGGCTTTCTCCACATTCTGCTACTATTAGGATAAGGAGTGATGAACGTGTTTTCTTTTCATGATAAAGAATTCGAACAGGCCTACGACCAAGAAGTGAATGAAATCAACGCTCAGCTCGATAAGGAAATCGTCTTCGCCATGATCGGGGATGTGAACGCCGGCAAATCGTCGACGATCAACATGCTCATGGGCGATGAAGTCGCCAAGGTCGGCGCACAGCCCGGGGAGACTTCCCTCATCGAGAAGTACGCCTATACCGATAAGATCATTTTTGCCGATACACCCGGACTTGATGACATCAATCAGAAAAATTCCGCCGAAACGATGAAGTTCTATAAAGAAGCCGATGTGATCCTCTTCTTCCTGAATGCGGCCGGAACCGTGTTCTCTGAAGGAGAGCGGAAGACATTCGAAGAGGTCCGCAAGATCAACCGGAACATCATCTTCGTGTTGAACAAGATCGACGCGGCAGAAGATATTCCAGGATTGGTGAAGTACATCCAGGATCATACGAATTACCGCTACAAAGTGACGCCGATCTCTTCCAAGACAGGCGAGAATATGGAGATGCTCCGCGGTGCGATCCTCGATATCCTCCAGGAGAAAAAAAAAGATATCCTTTTCGCTAAACACCTGAAGGAAAAATCATCGACGGCGAATAAATGGATCATCGCAGCAGCAGGATCCTCCACGGCCATCGGTGCTTCTCCGATCCCGGGCTCCGACATGGTGCCCCTCACCGCCATACAGGTCGGCATGATGGTCAAGCTCGCCACCCTTTACGATAAGCCCCTGACAAAGGACCGGGCAAAGGAGCTCACCATTGCCACCCTCACCGGCAACGTCGGAAAGACCCTGTTCCGCCAGGTCGTCAAACTCGTCCCGGGAGCAGGAATGGCCGCAGGCGCCAGCATCGCAGGCGGCATGACCCTCGCCCTCGGGTACGCCATCAAATACGCATACGAGAACGATATTGACCTGGATCCCAAAAGTTTAGGCAAATTGTATGAGATGTTTTCGAAGAAGAAAGACGTGTAACGAAAAAGAAGCAGCACGGGCCATGGCCCGTGCTGCTTTTGCGTTTGTGTTGTATGTACGCATGAGAACCGTCCCCATGCGTCATTTTGGCACTCAATATAATGTTTGCAGCGATTCTTTGCTGAATGCGCGGATTTCGTCGGTGCGTCCTTCTTTGATTTTCTTGACCCATTCGGGGTCCTGGAGGACGGCGCGCCCGATGGCGATAAGGTCGAATTCGTCGTCTCCGAGGCGTTCGGTGAGCTCAGAGATATCGGTGGCTTCCGCTTCTGAGAAGCTGGTGAATTCACCGTTCAGGCCGACGGATCCTACGGAGATGACGGGTTTTCCGGTGAGCTTCTTCGTCCAGCCCGCGAGATTCAAAGGAGAGCCGTCAAATTCAGGTTCCCAGAAACGGCGCGTCGAGCAGTGGAATATGTCCACTCCCGCTTCGACAAGAGGGGTAAGAAATTGCTCAAGCTCCTCCGGTGTCCTGGCGAGCTTCGCAACATAGTCGGTCATCTTCCACTGTGAAAAACGGAAGATGATCGGGAAGTCCGGTCCGACTTCACGCCTGCATGCCTCAATGACTTCGACGGCAAATTGCGTGCGTCCTACAAGATCGCCGCCATAGCGGTCGGTCCGCTTATTCGTTTTCTCCCAAAAGAATTGATCGATGAGGTATCCGTGGGCACCGTGTAACTCGATGCCGTCGAATCCGATCCGTTTTGCATCGGCTGCCGCCTGGGCATAGGCTGCGACGAGCTGTTCCACTTCTTCCGTCGTCGGCGGCTCAGTCACCTGTTCCCCGGTAAGTGTCAAGCCTGACGGTCCAACGGGCAGTGCCTCAGCGTTCGGTAGCTCGCCCTTCTTGCGGGTCATCCCCACATGCCAAAGCTGGGGAACGATCTTTCCTCCCGCTTCGTGGACGGCCTCCACGACTGCTCGCCATCCTTCCAGGGCCGTTTCCCCGTGGAATAACGGGATGCTGTCACCGGATACGGATGCCGGATGGTTGATGCCGGTACCTTCCGTGACGATCAGGCCTACTTCATTTTCTGCGCGTCTGCGGTAATAATCGACGACGGGTTGCCCCGGTACGCCCCCTGGTGAAAACCCGCGCGTCATCGGTGCCATCACCGTACGATTCGGCAGGGATAGGGCTCCATATTGGAAAGGTTGAAATAACGGATTCACAGATTGACTCATGAAAGAATTCCTCCTTTTGATATCTATTCACCATTATTTCAAATCAATTTGGAGAAAGAAAGCAATCTGTTTCCCCGCTAGCCCATCCACATGAGTAAGACAAAATCCGCCAAACTGAAACAGCGCGCATCTGATGATGATCGATAGTCTATTTCTATGACCACAAAAAACCACCGGAGAGTATACTCTCCGGTGGCCATGCAAGGTTCCCATCAGGAAACGAGGGACTCAGGCTTTTTCACTTCTAAATACTGGATGTGATATCCATCCTTTTTGTGCACTTTGAACACGTACCCGTGGGACTCAAGCTCTGCTTCGCTTTCGATCGTGTTGGATAGGAACCATCCTCCGACCGTGTCGACTTCTTCGTTCTCGAGTTCAATGCCGAGCACTTCATTCGCTTCTTCTATCAGAAGCTTCGCATCGATGATGAAGTGATGATCGTTCAGCTTCCTGACGGGTGCCACTTCATCCTGGTCAAATTCATCGCGGATCTCGCCGACGATTTCCTCGAGGATATCTTCGAAGCTCACGATGCCCGAGGTGCCGCCATACTCATCGACCAGGATGGCGATATGGGTGCGGAGCTTCTGCATCTTGAGAAGCACATCGTGGATAGGGGCCGTTTCCACCACTCGGATGATGGGGTTGATATGGGATTTGAGGGAGAAGTCGTCCCCCGTCCTCTTGCCCTGCCTCAACCGTTCAGTGAGGAGCTCCTTGACGTTGATGAATCCGACGACGTGGTCTTTATCCCCATCGATCACCGGGTATCGCGTGAATCTCTCCGACTTGATGAGATCCATGATTTCATCGAATCCCTGGTCGACGGACACGGTCACCATCTCTGTTCTAGGGACCATGATTTCCTTCGCTAGTCGTTCGTCGAAGGTGAAGATATTATTCATGTATGTCAGTTCATTCTGATTGATTTCGCCGCTCTCATAGCTTTCAGACATGAGGATCCTGAGTTCTTCCTCGGAGTGGGCCGCATCGTGCTCGGAGGCGGGCTTCATACCGAATGCCCGGACGAGGAGACGTGCAGATCCGTTGAGGAACCAGATGAACGGGAAAAGGATCCGGTAGAACAGGATGATGGGACCGGCTGTCAGGAGCGTGATCGTCTCCGCCTTCTGGATCGCCAGCGTTTTCGGAGCAAGTTCCCCGATGACAACGTGCATGAAGGTCGCAATCATGAAGGCGATGGCAATGACAAGGACGCTTGAAAGGGACTCGCCGATATTCAGGAAACTGAAGATCGGCTCTAAGATGACGGCGAAGGTGGACTCACCCACCCATCCGATCCCGAGGGCGGTCACCGTGATGCCCAGCTGACAGGCTGACAGGTACTCATCCAGATGACTGACAACCTTTTTGGCCGAAGCCGCTCCCCTTTTCCCTTCGAATACTAGTTGATCAATTTTGGTGGAACGCACCTTCACCATCGCAAATTCCGTTGCGACAAAAAAAGCGGTGAGGGCGATCAAAATGGCAAAAATCGTTAAGTTTATGGCTGTCAATACATCGTCTTACCCGAAGGAAGACTTACACCTCCAATAATATAGATCCTTTATGGTCCTCCATGGACCAAACGATAACGTGATGGTTACTAGAATTATACAGGAGAACCATCCTGTCACCGGTGGATAATATGACAATTGTGTGGAGAATCGAATGCCTCACCGGTAGTTCCTGGTTGGCTTTATAACATTTCCCATATGAATGATAACGGATTCAACGCTACCTCTCCATAAAAAGACTGAATCTGTATGAGCCTCGTCCTCATGCGGATTCAGTCTTTTTTAAATCGTTATTTATGCTTCTATTTTGCTTGGTTCTTTCAACGTGGTCATATACGTTTTGCCCCATTCGTACATGGATTCGAGTATGGGCATGAGTGTTTGACCTTGTGTTGTGAGGGAATACTCTACTTTGGGAGGGACGACGGGATAGACCTCACGGTGGACGATCTGGTCTTCTTCAAGCTCTCTGAGCTGGTTGACGAGCATGCGCTGGGTGATTCCGGGCATGAGGGCTTTGAGCTCTCCGAATCGTTTGGTCCCTTCTTTTCCAAGATGCCAAAGGATGAGCATCTTCCATTTACCGCCGATGACGGAGAGGGTCAGTTCTTTTTCACATTGGAATGTTTTCTCTTCTAAGCGTGACATAGGGCTACCTCCTGATTGAATTCTATCCCTTAGTATACTTTTTGACACTATGTAAGTAAAATGTGCGTACTTACATGGATTCACCTCATGCGTTATAGTGAAATTGCTGAAGGGGTGACCCGCACAGCACAAATTTTTTCAAGGAGTGAAGGATCTATGAAATTACAACTTGCACTGGACTTAGTCAACATTCCCGAGGCGAAGGAAGTCGTCAAGGAAGTAGAAGAATACATCGACATCGTGGAAATCGGAACTCCTGTCGTGATCAATGAAGGACTGAAGGCTGTTAAGGAAATCAAGGAAGCATTCCCTTCCCTGTCTGTTCTTGCCGACCTTAAAATCATGGATGCAGCAGGCTATGAAGTGATGAAAGCTTCAGAAGCAGGCGCAGATATCGTGACGATCCTCGGAGTGGCTGAAGATGCCTCCATCCAAGGTGCCGTCGAAGAAGCGAAGAAACAAGGCAAAGAACTCCTCGTCGATATGATCGGAGTGAAAGATATAGAAAAACGCGCGAAGGAATTGGATCAGTTCGGAGCAGATTACATCTGTGTCCACACTGGATATGACCTTCAGGCAGAAGGCAAGAACTCATTCGAAGACCTTCATACCATCAAGAGCGTCGTGAAAAACGCCAAAACGGCCATAGCAGGCGGAATCAAGCTCGAGACCCTTCCTGAAGTGATCAAAGAAAACCCAGATCTCATCATCGTCGGAGGCGGCATCACATCCCAGGATGATAAAGCAGCGACTGCAGCGAAAATCCGCGAGCTCATCAACAAAGGGTAACCCCATGCAGACGACAGGCTATATGAACGAAATCCTGAAGGAGCTGTCAAAGGCTCCGGACTTGATCGGGGACCGGTCGGCGGAACAGCTGACCAACCGCATCATGGAAGCCGGTAAGATTTTCACGGCAGGTGCCGGACGCTCCGGGCTCATGGCAAAGTCTTTCACGATGCGCATGATGCATATGGGACTCGATGCATACGTGGTCGGGGAAACGGTCACGCCGAACCTTGAAGAAGGGGACCTCCTCATCATCAGCACCGGTTCAGGCGAGACGAAGAGCCTCGTACCCATGGTAGAGAAAGCGAAGGAGCTCGGTGCGACCGTGGCGGCCGTCACGATCAAACCCGACTCCACCATCGGAAAACTGGCCGATATCGTCGTGGAGCTTCCCGGTTCACCGAAGCATGAATCAGGTGAAGAGCGTACCACCATCCAACCGATGGGCTCCCTCTTCGAACAGACGCTCCTCCTGTTCTACGATGCGGTCATCCTCCGCTATATGGATAAAAAAGGACTCACATCCGATACGATGTTCGGCAGGCATGCCAATCTGGAATAGGAACACAGAAACGCCCGCGAATCTTTCGCGGGCGTTTTGTTATGCAGGAAATCCCCTCCTGAATGCCGTATATAAAAGGGAAAGGACGTGAAACGGATGACATGGAAACAGGAACTACTCGATACGAAGCGGGGATGCTTTGAAGTCTTTCGTAAAGGAAGCGGTGATCCTTTATGCGTGACCCATCACTACTCGGCATTCAATGCTTCAGGAGACCATTTTGCCGACGCCTTCACCGAAACACATGAGGTGTTCCTTGTGAATATGCGGGAAGCAGGGCACTCGGAACGTGCACATGAACCGTACCAGCTCGGATTTCTCGAAACGGTATTCGATCTCGAGGCGGTGCGTGAGTCCCTTGGGATCAAGAGCTGGACGTTCGCCGGCCATTCCACCGGCGGGATGATCGGGACTGTGTACGGCATTTATTTTTCCCAAAGCCTGAATTCCCTTGTGATCGTCGGTTCGGCAGCAAGGGAATTCATGTCAGGATCATCTAAGTGCATCTACCATGAAGATCACCCTGACTACGTGCGGATGCAGGAGCTGAACATCACCTTGAAGGGATCTGGCCTTCCGGAAGACGAGAGAAAAGCACTGACCCGTGAGCGGATTTCGTTTTCTTTATACAAACCGGAGCTTTTTCCCTCTCTCTTCCCTCCCCATGTCACGAAGCGGATCAGTGCCACGCGCATGGACTTCTTCAATCGGGAGATCCAGCTTTTCGACGTGACCCGTAAGCTGCACCTCATTGATACGCCGACCTTGATTGTCTGCGGCCGCCATGATGTCCAGTGTCCTCTTTTCTACTCTGAAGAAATGCGGGAAAGAATTCCTCATGCAGAACTTGTCGTATTTGACGAAAGCAATCATTATCCATTCCTCGAGGAGAAGGAGCGCTTTCGGACGGTGATGGAATGCTTCTTCGGAAAGGTTCAAAGAGTGAGTGAAGCATGATGCTGAATATCGGCACCGTTATACTCACAGCCTTGATCAGCTGCTGTCTGTCGAGCGTGATTTCGCTCCCCTTTTATGTCAGGACCGGACGGAAGTGGTTCGCACTCTTCATCGCTTTTGCACTGCATGCGCTTATTATAGCAAGTGTGATCCTTATACTTCATTCCGACTCCTCCAAACAGATCGAGAGGTTTCTTGACACGGCATTTTTTCTCGCCTTCCTCCCCTTTGCCCTCACCTACGTCAATTACGTGTTGATTGAAAGAGCAGGCAAGAAGACCGTCCCTTCTTCATAATTAGTAAAACAGCCCCCGCCATTTCTAGGCGGGGGCTGTCATGTTTACTGATCATTCACGTCTGCTTCTTTGTCATAAATGTAGTTGTAGTCATCACGATCGATCGGCGTGTAACCTTCAGGTGTGTAGAAACGGAGCAGATCTTTGTTGACGATGCTGTCGGAGATGGAAAGCTCGGTCTTCGCCTGCTTGTTCAGCTCGGCAAAGCCGTCACCCTTGATCTCTTGTCCGTCTTCATTGCTGTAGTATTTGCCGTTCACCGATGTGATGGTCGGTGTGATGAAATCTCCATTACGGAACGGGATGACTTCACGGTGATCCTTGCTCAGGAGGTCGGATCCGATCTGCAGGTAATCCTTCGTATCGACACCGAGGAGATGGAGCACGGTCGGCATGACATCGACGGCTCCTCCGTACGTATCCTTGGCACCGCCTTTGACACCTGGTGCATGAATGAATAGCGGTACCCGTTGGAGCTGGGCATATTCATAATCATCGATGTCTTTCCCGATGATTTCTTTCATGGCTTGGTTATGGTTCTCGGAGATTCCGTAGTGATCTCCATACATGACGACGATCGTGTTGTCATAGAGACCCGATTCCTTCAGCTGGTCGAAGAACTGCTCCAACGCTTCATCCATATAGTGCGCTGACTGGAAGTATTGATTGACAACTTTATCATCCGTGTCGGCAGCAGGGAAGTCGGTATCTCCCTCATCCATCTTGAACGGGAAGTGGTTGGACAGAAGGATGTACTTGCTGTAGAACGGCTGCTCGAGGCTCTCAAGTAGCGGCTGGGATTCTTCCACGAATGGTTTATCCTTCATGCCGTAGTTCTTGATGTTATCCTCTGACATATCGTAGTATTCGGCATCGAAGAATTTATCATAGCCGAGTGACTTGTACATTACATTCCGATTCCAGAATGTTTTGTAGTTACCGTGGAATACCGCGGAAACATAGTCATCCTTCTTCAGGATGGCCGGAGCCGAGTGGAATGTATTCTGCGCCTTGCTCACATAGACCGATCCTTGTGCCATAGGGTACAGGGAGTTGTCCATCATGAACTCTGCATCGGACGTTTTCCCTTGTCCGGTCTGATGGAAATAATTCTTGAAGTAGAAGGTTTCATTATCATGAGCCAGTGAATTCAGGAACGGTGTCACTTCTTGCCCATCGATCTCATAATCGATGATGAAGGACTGCAGCGATTCCAGGGAAAGGTACACCACGTTCATGCCTTTCGCCTTGCCGAAATAAGCAGGATTCGGCTCTGCGAAATTGGCTTTGATATAGTTTTCCACACTGGTGATGTCGCTACTGTCCGCCATGGCGCGCTGTCTCGCGGTCTGGACGTTCTGGACGATATCATAGATCGTGAAGTTGTATGATCCCAGGTATTTCACCAGATAGTTGCGGTCGAACGTACGTGTCAAAAGTTCTGGACGATCCTTTTCCGCAAGATGGAGATTGATGGAGAATACGATGGCAGCCATGGCAATGACAAGACCTGCCGATTTCCATTTCCGCTTAGCGGCCGGCTTCGACACCTTGAAGGCCAAGAGCGCGATCAAGAGGATCGTATCGGCGAAATAGAAGATGTCCAACGGTGTCATCAGGGAGAAGGCACTGTCACCGAGCTGCCCTGCATTGGTCTTTGTCTGCATCAGGACCGGGACGGTGATGAAATCGTTGAAGAAACGATAGTAGACGACATTGGCATAGAGCAGGAATGATAGAAGGAACTGAATGACAATCAACAGGGTCGATTGCACTTTCCCCTTGAAGAACAGGGCGATTCCCAAGAATAATAGACTTGAGCTTAACGGGTTTAAGAATAATAGAAATTTCTGCATGCTGTTGTCGATCCCAAGATTGAACTCAATCTGATAGGCAGCATACGTTTTCATCCATAGGAGCACGACGGCTAACACAAATATGGCTATGGGCCCTCTGAAAACATTCTTAGTTGATGTTGAAACTTCTTGCATGTTACGCACCTCATAATTGGAATGGTTTAGTAAACATGGATCTGATGCAGGCCTTTGAGGAGCACGGTCGGGGGTATCTCCCAAGTATTTTCAGGCATGCCTCGCATGTTCAGTAAACGATTTATTACCCCGAACGAAAAGTATTGTTAAAACTTTACCATTCTACCTGAATTTCAGCAAGAATACAACTGGAGATCTGCCTATCTTCGAAACTCCATCTTCAGGCCGGGAGCGGGCTCCGACGATTGCTTCAGGAGTTCGCGCGTATCGGTGCGGATCCAGTACCACTGGGTCATCGCACCGAACTCGACCCTTACCTTGAAGGAGCCGTCGGGCTGTTCATCCGCATGGATCTCGATGAGCTGCTCCTCTTCTTTAAGGACATTGAACGCATGGAAGGACCGGACATAGCCCCCTTCGAGAGGCAGCGTGCGGAGGAGGAGCTCAACCGAAAACGTATCCACAGGAACATGATGAAGAGAAATACGCCTCTCCCCGCCTTCCCTCTCGATGATCACATGGTCTCCGGCATACACGGCCCTCACGCCACCACCTGAATCCTCAACGGAAAGGGGACGATTCGTGGAGGCCATCAATCGGGTCAGGGTCCTTCGATCCCCGATTTCTTCGGATGTGAGGGTCTGTTCCCTCACCAGGACTGCGCCGTCCTCTTCGAATGAAATCCGTTCACGCGTCTCTCCAATGATCCTCTCCATACCTTCTTCTATTATATACACCTGTTTGACGGCTTCGGATGCCTCCAGACACCTCAGGCCATCTTCCGGTCTCTCTTCCAGCACATGATGCAAATAGTCCCCATGTCCCCTTGCCAACGGAATATCCCCCGGTGAAGAAATCCAGAACAGGGTGAACTGCAGTCCCTCTTCTTCTCCACCGCCAGAGGGCTCATGCTGCCATTGATCAGGAGCATCCCCCTGATCCAGGCGATAAAAATGCCGATGATGAATGCTTCCATCGTCCGCTCGCCACCTGTCGTCGGCAAGGAATTCAGGTTTCCCCCATTCTGTCAGGCCGGTCTCCTCGATCATTTCACGGACGACGGCCGCTTCAGGATCTTCTCCGTCCTGCACCGTCCCTTTGGGGATCTGGACACCCGCTTCAAGGATCGGATGCTGAAACACCAATACCTGTGGTCTTCCATCGTGATTTCTGGTTATGTATCCGTACGCTTTTTTGATCGGTTCCACGCTTCCTTCTCCCTTCCTATAAAAGGCTCATTTCTTCCATTTAAATCCTTCTTTCATTCTACCGGATTTTTTACTATACTAAAATGAAACTTCTGAGGAGATTGTGAACATATGGACTTCATTTTTCTTTTAAAAGGCCTGCTGATCGGGTTCACCGTTGCAGCGCCCGTCGGCCCGATCGGGATCCTTTGCATCAACCGCACCCTTTCAAAAGGGCGCTTGACGGGATTCGTATCAGGACTGGGGGCCGCATCAGCCGATGCCATCTACGGATGCATCGCCGCATTCGGCCTGACCTTCATCACGAGCTTTTTGATCAGCCAGAAGCTGTGGCTTCAGCTGATCGGCGGACTCTTCCTCTGTTATCTCGGTATCCAGACGTACCGCTCCAGACCTGCAGGTCATGCTGCTTCTGCAAGGGGTGGCGGACTGCTGAAATCCTATACCTCCGTCTTCTTTTTGACGGTGACAAACCCCATGACCATCCTTTTCTTCATCGGGATCTTCTCCGGTATCGGTCTCGGAAAGTCCAACTTCGACCTGATGTCGGCCCTTCTCATGGTGACGGGCGTGTTCCTTGGATCAGCCGCATGGTGGCTCTCCCTGAGCTTCGGCGTGAGCCTGTTCAGGAAAAGATTCTCGGATGACACCCTCGCCTGGATCAACCGTCTTTCAGGGATCATCGTCTTCGGTTTCGGGGTGTTTGCCCTGCTTCAATTGCTCTGATGCACCTTCTTTTATGGAAGGTGCTTTTTTCGGATAAGCAACCCACTTGACATACCCCCTACAGGTACATTACACTTGACTCAAATGAGAAAAACAGGAAGCAACGTGCTTCCGGGAGGTGATCGTATGGAAGATGGATTGAAGGACGGCATCTCCTGCCGCAAGAGTCATCACCCTGAAGAGGTGAAACGGAATCTCACCAGCCGGCTGAATCGCGTCGAAGGGCAGATCCGCGGCATAAAAGGCATGATTGAAAAGGACGTGTACTGTGACGATGTGATCACACAGCTTTCGGCGACCCAGTCCGCCCTCAACAGCGTAGCGAAGATCCTACTCGAGGGGCATTTGAAGGGCTGTGTCGTGGACCGTCTCAATGAAGGGGACGAATCGGTCCTCGATGAATTTGTCGTCACGATTCAAAAGCTGATGAAAAAATAACTCATACCGGAATACCCAACCAAAAGGAGCGATTATCATGGAACAAATCACCTTGAATGTACAAGGAATGTCATGCAACCACTGCGTCAATGCCATCGAGAAGAATGTAGGCGGTCTTGACGGTGTTAAAAAGGTCAACGTAAGCCTCGCGGATGCCAAGGTCGAAGTGGAATTCGACAATGCCGTTGTCAGCCTCGACGAGATCAAGGAAACCATCGACGATCAAGGCTATGATGTAGTGTAAAGAATCAAATGGGAGTGCAGTCCATGCACTCTTTCTTTTCCACACAAATATACCCTTACCAGGTATAAAGGAGGCTTGACGATCATGAATGCAAACAAGAAAGAAACCACCCTGAACATCTCGGGCATGACGTGTGCCGCCTGTGCGAACCGGATTGAAAAGGGACTGAATAAATTGGACGGTGTCGAAAAGGCCACCGTGAACCTCCCCCTTGAGAAAGCGTCCATCTCCTATGACCCTGCCAAACTTGGTGAAAAGGACTTGGAAGAGAAGATCGATGCTCTCGGGTATGTAGTCGTCCATGAAAAAACGGAGCTTGAGATTACCGGGATGACGTGTGCCGCCTGCTCGGCCCGGATTGAAAAAGGATTGAAAAAACTCGATGGAGTCACATCTGCAAGCGTCAATCTTGCCCTTGAGAAGGCCGTCATTTCCTATCACCCTTCTCAAACCTCCGTCAGTGAAATGATTGCGAAAGTTGAAAAGCTCGGGTACGGCGCCCACCGGCCATCTCAGGAAGATGCGAGCGATCACCGGGAGGAAGCCATCAAGGTCCAGAAGCGGAAGTTCATCCTTTCCGCCATTCTCTCCCTTCCGCTACTCTGGACGATGGTAGGCCATTTTTCGTTTACTTCCTTTCTATACGTACCTGATTTCCTTACTAACCCGTGGGTCCAGCTGATCCTGGCAACACCCGTGCAGTTCATCATCGGGGCACAGTTCTACATCGGAGCATACAAAGCACTGAGGAATGGAAGTGCGAATATGGATGTCTTGGTAGCCATGGGGACATCCGCCGCTTACTTCTATAGCCTGTACCAGGCCATCGTGACGGCCGGAAGCCATCACGGGCCCCATCTGTATTTCGAAACGAGCGCGGTCCTCATCACCCTGATCCTCCTCGGGAAGCTGTTCGAAGCGAACGCAAAGGGACGTTCATCCGAGGCGATCAAGACGCTCATGGGTTTGCAGGCAAAAACGGCCCATGTCTATAAGGACGAGAAGGAAATCGACATTCCGGTAGAGGAAGTGGCAACCGGAGACATTGTCATCGTGAAGCCTGGTGAGAAAATTCCCGTTGACGGAGAAGTGACGGATGGCCATACGTCCATCGATGAGTCCATGCTTACAGGTGAAAGCCTTCCTGTCGACAAGGTCATCGGCGATCCAGTGTTCGGTTCAACGGTGAATCAGAACGGTGCCATCCGGATGAAGGCCCTTAAAGTCGGACGAGATACGGCGCTTGCCCGCATCATCAAGGTCGTCGAGGATGCCCAGGGATCCAAGGCACCGATCCAGCGCCTGGCGGACCGGATATCAGGCATTTTCGTTCCCATCGTGGTGGGCCTCGCCCTCCTTACCTTCCTTATATGGATGATCTGGATCGAGCCGGGTGACTTCACCCAGGCCCTTGAAGTCTTCATCGCCGTCCTTGTCATCGCATGTCCGTGCGCACTCGGCCTTGCCACTCCTACTTCAATCATGGCCGGTTCCGGACGGGCGGCGGAATTCGGGATCCTCTTCAAAGGCGGGGAGCACCTCGAACAGACCCAGCTCATCGACACCGTGGTGCTGGATAAAACCGGGACCGTCACGAATGGAAAACCCGTCCTGACCGATCATCTCATGGCTGATTGGATGGAAGAGGATGATTTCCTGCGACTCGTCGCCTCCGCGGAGCAGCAATCCGAACATCCCCTGGCACAGGCCATCGTCCAGGGTCTGAAGGATAAAGGGGCACTCCCTTCTTCCACCTCATCATTCGAGGCCGTTCCCGGTAAAGGCGTCCGTGCCACAGTCGATGGCCGGCATGTGCTGATCGGCACCAGGGCCTTCATGGATGAGCTTGGGGTAGAAACAGCCTTTGTCGCCGAAGATAAAGTAGTGCTTGAATCACAGGGAAAAACAGCCATGCTTGTCGCCATCGACGGACGGTATGCAGGACTCCTGGCTGTCGCGGATACGGTAAAACAAACCTCAAAGGCTGCCGTCGAACGACTTCAAAAATTGGGCATCAATGTCATCATGATGACGGGGGACAACACGCGCACAGCGAAAGCGATCGCTTCCCAGGTCGGTATCCATGATGTGATCGCAGAAGTCCTCCCGGAAGGAAAGGCCTCTGAAATCAAAAAGCTTCAGAAAGTCGGCAAAAATGTGGCCATGGTCGGGGACGGCATCAACGACGCCCCTGCCCTCGCCACGGCCAATGTAGGGATGGCCATCGGCACCGGGACCGATGTAGCCATGGAAGCCGCTGATATCACCTTGATGCGCGGTGATCTTCACAGCATTGCCGATGCGATCCTGATGAGCGGCAAGACCATGCGCAACATCAAACAGAACCTCTTCTGGGCATTTGCCTATAATACAATCGGCATCCCCATTGCCGCAGCTGGGCTGCTTGCCCCGTGGGTTGCAGGGGCCGCCATGGCGTTCAGTTCGGTCTCGGTCGTGTTGAATGCATTGAGATTACAACGTGTGAAGAAATGGAGTTAAACGAAAAGCCCGCCGGGATCCGGCGGGCTTTCTCCTACTGGAGGTTCTTCTCAATCTCCCCGTAGGATACGAGCTTCTTCTCGATCCGCTTCCAATACTCGAACTGGGAGCTCAGCTTCGTTTCGACATTCTGCTCGGGCTGAAGAAGAAGTTTTCGCCTCTCCTCTTTTGTGGCATCCCCCTCTATATAAAGATCCACATACTCTTTGATTTCCCTGATAGGCATGTCCGTTTCAGGGAGGGCCAGGATAAAATAGATCCACTCAACGTTCACGTCATCGTACACCCTGATTCCCTTATCGTTGTGGTCCACAAAGGGCAGGATGCACTCTTTCTCATAATATCGCAGGGCAGAAGCAGGTACACCCGTCATCTCTGTGACCTGTTTCATACTGTACGTCATCGGCCTCATCTTCCTATTTAGTGTGCTCAGTTAAAGTGGCCTCTATCACATGCTGAAGGAGCTTTCAACAACCGCCCCACCAGTGGGCAACAAAAAAAATGCCGGGATACCCGGCAAGTTCTTTGCTGGATTACAGTTTACAGTCCAGGAGACCAGCTTACATCCCTTTTCCCCTTCCTCAGTTTGAATACGAGGAAATTCGGGTGGATCAGGTCTTCCCTGTACTCCTTATCCTCCCTCACCAGTTCATCCGACGGTCTCGGCTCCACCATCTCTTCAATCATGAAACCTGTCTCCCGGATGGCAGTCGTGTACGTGGTGAGGCTCCTGTGGTAGAAGACCACTTTGTTTTCGGCTCCTTCGGGGAACGGCTGTTCATAGACTCCCTCAAGGAAGTATCCGGATACCCTCCACGCTTCCTTTTCACCCTGTTCATCCCGGATCCATCCGCTTCCCGGCGTGATGAAGCACGGGTGGAGGATGGAAAAGACGAGCGTCCCGCCATCTCTCAGGAGCCGGTAGCATTCCCGGAGTGCCGCCGTGTGATCTTCAAGGTCCTGGATGACCATATTGGAGACGACCTTATCAAACGACCGATCATCCAGGAAATTCAGATTCTCACAGTTTCCATGGTGGTAGCGGATCCCGGATGATTCCGTCGTCTTCGCTTCGGCAAGCTTGAGCATTTCCGTGGAATAATCCACGGCCGTCACATGGGCCCCCTTCCGTTCCAGGAGCCTGCTCAAATATCCTTCTCCGCAGCCTGCATCGAGGATCTCCGTCCCTTCCACATGCCCGAGAAGGGAGAAGATCGCGGGATTCAAGAGGATTCGCCTGCTCCAGTCCCCCTCCTCCGTGTAGCCTGCCGTGAATGCCTCCGCGTGCTCATTCCATCGCTCGATCGCTTCGTCTGTTGATAGATTCTTTTTCAATGTACGCCCTCTTTTCGTCAGAAAGTCGTAACGTTACGCTCCTTGTGCACTTCTTTATTTTCACATTGAATCAAAAAAATAAATAGACTTATATTCCGTTTTTTTGTATCATGTAGATAGAGTCATACCTATAAAAACAAGCCGGAGATTTTCATACGAAATCTCCGGCTTTTCTTGTATCTACTTCCTCTTCCCGAGGTGACGAATGATCAGGATGATGGCGAGGATTCCCATCGCAATGAACAGGAATGATTCCACGCCCCAGCCCGACTTCAGAATCACCCAGGAATCATAGAGGGCAAAGAAGCTGACGATGGCCAGGGTGAAGTAGATGAAGAGCAGTAGTTGCTGTTTCATAGTCGTTTTCCTCCCGGCCTTATTTTGGCATAGAACGGGTGCGCCGGCAAGGACCGACTCGCATTTCATAAAGGAGGACAAAAAGATGATCCGCTGGAAAAATCAACGTGAAGAAACAGAAGAACTCTCCCTCGCTGAAAAGGACGGGTGCATCACAATCCAGAGCACGGTGCATCATTCAGCAGAGGAAGTCCACTACAGCCTTGAACTGGATCAATCCTGGACGTTCAGAAAAGGTTCTCTCCGCATCGGTGACCGGTCCTTGATCCTTCATGCCGACGGATCTGGAAGCTGGTCCGTCGGGGAACACGGGCCCATCGAGGAGCTGACCGGAGCCATCGATATCGACATCTCCTGCACCCCTTTCACCAACTCCCTCCCCATCAATCGAATGGAGTGGGTGCAGGGCCGAACCGTGAGCATGGACGTCGTCTATCTTTCAGTGCCAGATCTCACATTCCGGAAGGTCAACCAGCACTACACCCTTCTCCGGGATTCAAACGGTATCAGGGAATTCCGTTATCAAAGCCCCACCTATGAATCCAGCATCTTTGTAGACAGGGAAGGGCTGGTGGTGGACTATCCCGGATTGTTCCTGAGAATCTAGCTTTCTGTGTAATGAGAGAGCGGAGCCGGATCAAACAGAAATAAACGCCCGGCAGCATCTGGGTCCCTTGCTGCCGGGCGTCTTGTGAAACCATCACTTCACTTCCATGGTTTCCTGAAAAAAGAGAGACTTGTAAAGGGCAGCGTGGGCAAGGATATGCCCCAGGCTCCCTTCTCCTGCATAGTGCGTCTGATCAGTGAAGTCGACATCCAGTGGAGACCAGTAGAGTTCATTCTCTTCTCCGTGCACCTCGGCGTCACGCGTGCATCTCCCCGCGTAGACTTCCAGGTCGAATCCCGAGAGATGATAGGTCAAGTCCATGAGGTGGAACAGGGAGACATCTTCCCCCGTGAGGCCCGATTCCTCCACCATTTCCCTGTAGGCGGCCACCTGACCTGATTCACCCTCTTCGATCTTCCCTCCGATGAAGTTGCTCAATCCTTGATACGGATCCTTCCTCCTCCTGCACAGTAGGACCCTATCCATTGATTCATTAAAGATGACAATCAGATTATATCGTTTCATCGCCGGATCCTTTCTGTCGTCAGAGTCCCTTATCTATGTGCTTGATCACGACATCCCCAGGCTGGGAGGCACGGGACAGGATGAAATTGAAGTTTTCCTTGTTTTTCGGTACTTCGAACGCCAAGGAAACAATCGCTTCCCCTCCCGGCTTCATCCGGATCCCGTTCCAGTTCTTGCGGGAAATGACCTCGGTGTCGACAGGCTGGTATTCTTTCCCATCCTGATCCTTTAAGAACTGTCCTGTGATCTTATAGTCATCCCACTCATCTTCCGTCGTCAGGTTCTGGATCCGTGCTTTGATGACGATGGATTTCGTGTTTGCCTTGGCTTTCTTAGGTTCATCCAGCCTGAACGTATACTGAAGGGGATCGGCGTTCCACGGCTTTTCGAATTCGATTACTTTCCAGAATTCGCGGTCCAGGGCCACCTCTTCGCCTTGCCGTTTGGCTTCAGGTTCAGCATCCGATTTTGTTTCGTCTTTTGAAGGGGCGGTGGATGTTTGGATCGCTCCATCCGTCCCCTTCACATCCTTGGTATCAGCCGTGGTGACAGCCGGTTTGGCGTCAGGAATCGCTTGAGATAAGATGGTGACAAGGCCGATGAAGAGGATTGCTGTCGCCACTCCCAAGGTGACCTTCACCCGCTTCTCCGTTTTCCCGGAGTGCTCCGCTGTGCCGCCAAGCGCTTGATAAGGCTGGACTTTCACCGCTTTGTGTGCCGGGAAAAGTGCTCCCGCCATCCCCGTCAGGATCGGGATGACAATGGCCAGGGCAAAAAATGGCGCATGCTCCAAAGGCGGTTCCCCGTAGATTTTCCAAACAAATACAAAGGCGATGAGGATGCCGATGATGCCGGCGAACAGTCCGCTGAATGCCCCTTCATAGAGGACCAGGGAGCGGATGGAACGATTCTTCCACCCGATGGATTTCAGCAGGGCGATCTCGGGCTGACGCTCCGATATGTTTTGCCACATGATTTCCGTTGTGGTGAGGATGGCGATCAATAAGGCGACGCCCATGGCAATGTAATGCATCGAGCTTACTTCCATGGCGACGTACTCTCCGAGCCAGGTCGCGAACATGACCCCCTTCAACCGGTAGGTGATGAAGAGGAACACCACGAACAGGCTGGTCGGAAGGGCAATGGAGATCACCGACAGGCAGCTCCGCTTCCATCTCGACAGGAAGGAGTTCAGGCTCATGGACCAGATCGCAGCGGATGGGATCAGCCTCCTCCCGATATGGGAGATCTCTCCTGCCTTCATGGATTCATACGGTTTGATCTTCCCGACGAGATACGCAGGGATCATCGTTCCGAGCAGATAGATCAGGATGCCGAACAGCCCCATGAGAAGGAATCTGAACGGCGACGTCTCCACCGTGGAGGTGACGGTGAAGTATCCGAGGATGATCCAGCTCACCACCGACACGAAGGTCCCGAGGATCAGGGCTTCCGTGAAGAGCATCCGCGACAGCTGGACCGGTCTCCAACCGATGGATAATAGGACGGCGAATTCCTTCTTCCTCGTGTACATCATGATGAGGTTCGATGAGAACACGTAGATGATGGCCACCAGGATGACGCTTGCGATCACCCCGCTCAAGCCCACTTTTGCTTCCTTGAAGATCGTCATGGATGAACCGATTTTGATCCACGGCTGTTCCACCCAGCCGATGGACTCTTCTCCCTTGATGCCCGGGATATGGGTCAGGGCCGGCTGAGGCGATGACCCGAGGGTGATATCGGTGATGAGTCCGGTTTCGTCCTCGATCCGCTTGGCGACTTCCTGTAGCGTCTTTTCACTTTCATCGGTCATGGCTTCCACGCCTGCGACCTTGATCCGGATCGACGAAATCGGCTTCTCTCCCATCAATTCCGCTGCGGCATCAAGGGTCGTCAGCATCATCGGCGGCTTTGTCAGGAACCCATACGGATTGTTCAGGGGCTTCATTTCCTGAGGAGGGTTCACAGGCTCACCGTTTTGATCGAGCACGAGATTCGACTTCGAAGGGAAGTAGGTTTCCATGGGAAGCTCTGTCAACGGATCCTTTGAGATGTTGAGCTTCGCAGGGTCAAAGATTCCTTTCACATCGATCTTCACCCGCTTCCAATCGTTGAAACTCCCATCCCCGAACATCTTGACGGGACGATAGGCGTCGGTTTCAGCGAGGGGTACCCCTTCAGGGATCTCGTAAGGCTCCACCTCATAGGCAAACGGCCATCGCTCGGAAAACGGACTGCTTACCGGGCGGTAGTTGACCGGGGTTGCTTGAAAGGCGATGAAATTCTCCTTGGTGGTACTCAATTCGGGATCAGGATGCATCGCCTGATCGAGGATTTTTTTATGGGCCTCCTCGGTTGTGAAGGTGTAGGACTTTACCTCTTCACCCGACTGTTTCTCCAGGTAGTCTTGCCCTCCGTTCTCTTTCACCTTCTCCATCGTTTTTGCCTGTTCCTCAGTGGAAAACGGAAGATCAAGTTTCATGAGCGTATAGGTGACCTTGCTCTCTACGTACTCCCGGTTGCTGAGGAGGACGGGAATCCTGGTCTGGGTGAAATCTTCATCTTCATACTCCACCACTTCGGCTTGGTCGTCCGGTTTAAAATATCGGCTCCCTGCTTCATCGAGGACGGACTGATCAAGTCCGACAAGGGCGCTTTCCGCTTCCGGGTCCACCCCGGCGATCATGACTTCAGAACCCATCTCGAGGGACTGTTCCCCCATGAAGGGCGAAGCCCCGTACTCCTTCCCGAGACCTTCCGGTTGCCAGTTCCCTACCGTGAAGTACGTATTGCCCCCATCTTTCCGGATGCCTGCACCTGTATCCGTTTCATCGGTGATCTTCAGGCGGTACACTCCGGGCTCCGATATGGTCAACGTATTCATCTCGATGGAATTGTTCATGAAACCGATCATGGCGATGGGCGCTGCGACATCAATGTCTTCCATCGTTTTGATTTTTTCATATTGTTCCATCGTGATGCCACCGGAAAGCCCACTTTGATAGTTGGGCTCGAGGAGATTCAACTCTTCCGTGACGCTTCTAGTATCAGGCGGACGCACGACAATGTGGTACGAAGATTCCCACCTGTTCTGCAGCTCTTCGACGATCGTCCCGTTGTTTGACTGGGTGACCCCGACCAAGTAGCTGAGGCCCGTACTGACGATGAGTGCCCCGACGAGGAGCAGGGTAAAGCGCCCTTTATTGCGCCACCAGTTATTCCATATGAATCGGATCATACCCGGGCCAGCTCCTTATCCGAGAGGATCTTCCCGTCTTTCATCTCGATCATCCGGTCTGCCTTGGCAGCGAGGGCCGGATCATGGGTCACGAAAATCACCCCGCAGCCCTTCTCGCGATTCAGTTCGGTCAGAAGGGAAAAGATGATATCCCCAGTCTCCGTATCAAGGTTCCCTGTCGGCTCATCGGCAAGGAGCCAGTGTGGCTCATGCACAATGGCCCTGGCGATGGCCACCCTCTGCTGCTGCCCGCCTGAAAGCTGGGACGGCAGGGAGTTCATTTTATCCTTCAGCCCCACCCGCTCGAGGACGGCTTCTGCCCGTTCTTTTTTGTTATATGGTACATTCCTTGAGAAAAGGGGTGCCATGACGTTTTCCAGTGATGTAAGGGTCGGAAGCAGATGAAACTGCTGGAAGATGAAGCCGATATGATTGAACCTGAAGTCGGCGAGCCCGTTTTTGTTATACGTTTTAATGTCTTCGTTGTTATAGAGGATGCTCCCTGAAGTGGGACTGTCCAATGTACCGAGTATGCTCAGGAGGGTTGATTTCCCCGACCCCGATGTCCCGACGATGGACACAAACTCGCCCTTCTTGAATGTGGCATTCACTTCATCCAGGGCGCGCGTCTTGATGCCGTCCCCCTGGAATTCCTTCCTCAACCCTTTGCATACGATGGAAAAGTCCATGTGTAGATCCCCCTATTTTTTATCTGATTATTTCAAATATAGCAAAATCGGGATTGTTTTCCTATAACTTTTACAAATATATCTAATGGGTAGATTGTTTGGTTGAGCGTGACCGGTGGGCAGATCACGCTTTTTAATGAGGAAGATGGGGGTGGTGAACAGGCATTTCAGCCTGGCGGCAGGTGTGACGTTTGGATCCTTCCCATGATCAGCGTGTCGTGGTAGGTTCCATCGCTCAACCGTTTGTCGTCCACCAGGATGCCTTCGGTTTTAAAGCCGTACTGTTCGTAGAGCTTGATGGCTTTATGGTTGTCGGCGAGGACGGAGAGGGTGACCTTTCTGATCTGCTGGGCGTCTGCCCACTGCAGCGACTGTTCTAGGAGCTTGCGGCCGACGCCGTTTCCCCAGTGGTCCTTCAGAAGGCAGACGCCGAATTCAACCCTATGGGCGGAACGTTTCAGTGGACTTCCTTCGCACCGGGAGAATCCTACAATCTCACCGTCCGTTTCCGCTACGAGGAAAAGATGATTGGGCGTTTCTTCATCCGTTTGGATGATCGTGCGGAATTCTTCAGGCGTGATGAAGGCCTCCCCCTTTTCCCGGTCCATGAATTCAGTCTCGCCATCGATAATGGGACGGATGGCGGATAGTCGGGGTGCATCTTTCATTTGCGCCTGGCGGATGGTATAGTGTCTGGTCATCGAGTCGGTCACGTCCATTTCGTGTGAGATTATTAGTCGAATATAATAGGGATGGTTTGTTTCCGGTCTCCTTTTATAAGGGTGACCGTCGCTTTTTGATCACTTTCCCAATGGATCTTGATCTCATCAGGTATCTTGGTTTTCGTCATCACCTGATCCCCGTATCGGATATCGATGACAGGATCGGGGAATTCGTCCACTTTCACCACCTCGATGGTGTGAACGTCATGGGGGGAAGAACTGATTTCAAGGGTGGTTTCACCGGTCCTGAAAAAGAGCCATCCGATGATGAATGGGAGAAGGAGGATGGGGAGGACGACGGCAAGGAGGCACCCGATCCCGGTCAGGTTCTTCGTTTTTCTTATATCGATTTCATCTTCATGGTCTGTTCGTGGGTTCATATTTGGACCTCCCTTCCATTTTTAGAGTATCATATCCGGTAGAATTTGGTGGATTTTTATTAGAGAGGCGTTGGAGGACTAGCCGCATGCTGTCCGATTTCCTTTGATTTCATTAAAAATTGTCTTCTTTTGGATAACACGGATCTGCTTTATTACCGGCTTTTTGAATTTTTTTACCGACAATCGGATTTTTTCTACCGACTTTGAAGAATCTATTACCAACTCTCTAATTCTCTACAAAATCCATTACCAACTTCACGGGCTTCTTTCCAACTTGCTTGCGGATTGACCGGGTTCTTCCATTTATCCTCTGCTTCCACGCCTTATGACCGACTCCCCTCTCATGCCATCGCAAAAAAAAGAAGCAGGCCGCGGTTGGCCTGCTTTCTCCTATCAACCCTGTTTCTTTTCCCCAAGCATGACCGTCAGACTGATGAGCGTGACGAGGATCGTGGCACCCATGTCAGACAGGATGGCGATCCAGAGCGTCAGCAGACCCGGGATTGTGAGGAGCAGGGCGATGAGCTTGAGTCCCAGGGCGAGGGTGATATTGATTTTGATGATGCGGTTCACCCGTTTGGCGATCCTGATGGCCGATGGGAGCTTGCCGAGGTGGTCCTGCATGAGGACGAGGTCGGCGGTCTCGATGGCGCTGTCGGTCCCTTTGCCCATGGCGATCCCGAGGTCGGCCGTGGCGAGGGCCGGGGCGTCGTTGATGCCGTCGCCCACCATGGCCACGCGGCCGGTCCTGGTGAGCTCTTTGACCTTGGCGACCTTTTCGTCCGGCAGCAGGCTCGCATAATAGTCGGTCAGTCCGACTTTGCTCGCGACTTTCTCGGCCGTACGGTCGTGGTCGCCCGTGAGCATGACCGTACGCTTGATGCCTGCTGAGTGGAGGCGTTCGATGATGTCATGGCTCTCTTCCCGGATCTCATCGGTAATGCCGAAGAGGCCGAGGACCTGCTCTTCATCGGAGACGATGACCAGGGTGTAGCCTTCCCGTTTGAGCTGTTGGATTTCACCGTTCATCTCGTCTGATAGTCCAAAGGAGATGCTGTTTTCATTCCCTACCTTGTATGTCCGGCCGTTCAGGATGGCCGAGACCCCTTGCCCGGTGATCGTGTTGATCTCGTCGGGTTCGATGAAGGTGAGGTCCTCTCCCGCCAGTCGCTCCATGACGGCTTTGGCGATGGGATGGGAAGAGGATTTCTCGATGGACCCGGCGATGGTGAAGAAGCGGTCGTCGTAGATCTTCACCTGCTCCACATGGGGTTCCCCTTTTGTGAGCGTGCCGGTCTTATCAAAGGCAATGGTGTCGATTTTCCCGAGCTGCTCGAGGAACACCCCGCCTTTGACGAGGATCCCGTTTTTTGCGTTGCGGGCGATCCCTGAGACGATGGCAATGGGAGACGACAGGATCAAGGCGCACGGACAGCCGACGATGAGGACGGCAAGCCCTTGGTAGAACCACTCTCCCCACTCCCCGTTCAGGAACAGGGGCGGGATGACGATGACCAAGGCCGCAATGATCATGATGAGCGGGGTGTAATACTTGGCAAACTTATTGATGAACTGCTCCGTCGGGGTCTTCGTCTCCTGTGCCTCTTCCACCAGATGGAGGATCTTGGCGAGGGATGAATCATGGTATTCCTTCTGGATGGATACCTTCAGGACCCCTTCGTTGTTGATGCTGCCACCGAATACGGCTTCTCCCGGCTGTTTTTCAACCGGCATCGCTTCTCCGGTGATGGCGGCTTCGTTCACGGAGCTTTTGCCCGATTCCACGATTCCGTCGGACGGGATCTTCTGCCCTGACTTCACGAGGACGATGTCCCCCACCTTGAGGCTTGCGATCGGTACGACGCTCTCTTCCCCGTCTTTCAACAGGATGGCTTCCTTCGGTGCGACTTTCAGCAGCTCTTCCATGGAGCGGCGCGCTTTCTCCATGCCCATGCCTTCGAGGAGCTCATTGACGCCGAACAGGATCGCTACAAGCGTACCTTCCTTCCATTCACCGATGGAGAAGGCCCCGATAAGGGCGATGGTCATGAGCGTATCGATGTTGAACTTCAGGCGGAACAGGTTCTTCGCTCCCTTGAGGAACGTGGGATATCCACTGATGGCGGCGGCGGAAAGATACAGGGCAATCGATGCTGGATGATTGATCACCGAGTCAACGAAAATCGCCAGGAGGAAAATGACCGCTGATACACCAAGGAGCATCTTCATCCGGCTGCTGCTTGTGTGGGAATGATCATGGCCGTGAGCCCCGTGGTCATGATCATCCTTCTGGATGGCTGCTCCATCCGCGTGCAAAATCTTCTCCACACGTCCCATGTCGACCCCGTCGGCGAGCACCATCTTGCTGCTGTTGTAAAGGATCCTGGATCCTTCCCCGTTATCAAGCTTATTGATCTCCTCTTCCATTTCCCGCGCGCAGTTGCTGCAGGATAGACCCTGGAGTTTGTATTCTTTCATTATGTGTTCCCCCAGTCGTTAATGGTGCCGTGCGTGGTGGATCGTTTGCTGCAAAAGATTCATCACATGATCGTCATCCGCTGAATAAAATAGGGTCGTTCCCTGACGGCGATACTTGACGAGACGGAGGTTCTTCAGGAACCTGAGCTGATGTGAAACCGTCGTCTGCAGGAGTGAAAGCTTCTCGGCGATTTCATTGACGGAATGCTCTTTTTGCGCCAACAAATGAAGGATCCTCACCCGGGTCGGCTCCGATAAGGCCTTGAACGTCTGTGTGACCATGAAGAGGGTTTCTTCATCGATGGCATCACATGTGCAGAGATGACTTTCTTCTATTTTTTCTGGTTCGATCGCTTCATTCTTGTTCTTTCCCATTTTCAAACTCCTATCCTATTTGAGTATATGACAATGTGTTCATATATGATATGTTCATCATAAGAAAAAGGTGCACCCAAGTCAAGGCGTGCACCACAATTTGTATCCACTATTCGGATTTTTCTTTTCTTGCTTTATCCACTGCTACCCATATGTAATAAAGGATCCAAAAGAAGATGATGATGAGACTCGCAAACAGGAGCTGATGATACGGGATGAAAAGGAAGACAAGGATGGTGAAAATCAGGAAGGGCGGCAGTAGTATAAAGTATTTTTTCCAGTCCACGTCGGGCACCTCCTCTTCCACCTTACTTCCATCACCATACCACGTATCGCCCTCATGGAAACATTAGGAATCTCTGCGACTTATGGCGTATGAAAGAATCATCCTTTTACACGGTGGCACTTCCCTCTCCTACCGGTACACTTTCCTTAACAAGCTTATTAAGGGAGGAAACATCATGATCAAAGGACTATACGAAGCCCATTTACCCGTCAGCGATCTTGAGCGCGCGATTGGATTTTATGAAGGACTCGGGCTGAAGCTCGCCAAGAAATACAAGAAGACCGCCTTCTTCTGGATCGTGGAGAATGAAAGCTGGATCGGGCTGTGGGAAGGCGAGCAGGCAAACATCCCCTATCACGCGTCGATCAGGCACATCGCCTTCCGGGTCGACCTGGAAGACTTGAGCACGGCGAAGGAGTGGCTGAAGGAACGCGGCATTGCCATGAGGGAAGCGTTCGGATTCCAACCTGTGGAGCCGATCGTCATGCCCGATCAGGCGCACGCCATGGTTTATTTCCATGACCCGGACGGGAATTCCCTTGAGTTCATCTGCAGGCTGGACAGTGAGCCGGTAGATGAACCGGATATGTATTTGAGTGAGTGGGAGGCACATGTAGAAGTTAAGTCTTCATGATTGGTCCGTGCCTCTCCGCTCCGTAGGACCGCTTTCCGCGGGGCGTGCGGTGAGCCGCTTCGGCTGCGCCTCCAGGGTCTCACCTGCCCGCCTTTCCCGCAGGAGTCGGTCCTCCTCCGCTGCGAGGCACTCTGTGCTTTTTACGCGGTCCTTTCACGCTTCCTTCAGTTGAATGCGCTCATATCTATCGGTCTACTCTGAGGATATCCAGGTGCTTGGATGTCGACATCAGGTCTATTGTGTGATCCCCTTTTGTGTAATAAACGGAAGCCCCTTCCCTTTCTCCTTTTTCCCATCCATTGGCCTTGAGGACCATTTCAAATCCATAGGGAATCCCGTTTTCTTCAGATGCCCTTGACCAATCATACTGATGACCATGCTCATTATCCCCGACCAGTTTCGCATGTGTAGGAACTGGAAAGTGGTATAGATCCTCTGACGGCTCGTAAAGAGATAATGTGATGAAATAGTACAGTGGTGCTGCAACGATTAAGGCTGTGGCTGTTGCAAGGATCCAACCGATTTTTTTCTTCATTTCCCCCACCCCATTTCAGTTATGTAGTAGTAAACCTTTTCCATATTTCCATTGTATAATTTTTCTAAATGCAGGGATACTGCCAGCCTGCCGAAAAAACAAAAAAGGAAGCACGGGGTCTCCATGCTTCCTTTTCCTTTATGCTTTCAACGCGTCGTACTGGGCGATGATTTCTTTCGTGATGGCACTGTCTGGATCGAGTGCGCTGATCTCTTTCAGTGCACCGGCTACGCCGTGTTCTTTGATGATGGATTGAACTTCGACGGCTTCCGGATCTTGCGGGTTGTCGAAGAGCAGGGCAGCTGCGATGGCTTTTGCGAGATTCGTGTAGCCAAGGCCAGCTTTGGCTGCCTGTGTGGTCGGGCGGATCAGACGGTCTTCCGGTCCGAGTTTACGGATTGGTGCGCGGCCAACCCTGGTGACACCGTCGTTCAGGTAGGCGTTTTGGAAGCGGGAGATGATCTTCTCGATGTAGGCGAGGTGATCCTCTTCATTCAAGCCGTATTCCTTCACAAGGTATGCTCCTGTTTCTTTCAGCGTCTCACGCACCTGGTGGGCGATGGCTTCATCGGCAAGGGTCTGATCGATCGTTTCCTTCCCTTGAAGGTAGCCGAGGTAGGCGATGACGGCATGTCCTGTGTTGACGGTGAACAGTTTGCGCTCGATGAATGGAGCGAGCTCATCCACGATGGTCATTCCGTTGACCGGCGGGATGGTTTCAGACGTTTCCACGACCCATTCGTAGTAAGGTTCGACAAGGACGTCGAGTGAATCCTGATCCTGGATCGGCACGATGCGGTCGACGGCGGAGTTGAAGAAGTGGACGTTCCCTTCCATCTTGCTGACGGTTGATTCAGAAAGGTGCTCAAGGATGTATCCTTTCAACAGGTCGGTTGCACTGATCTGGTTTTCACATGCGATCACATAGAGCGGCTCGGATGTTTTCTCCAGGCGCGCTTCAATTCCCTTGGCGATGAGGGGGGCGATGCGCGGCAGGATATTCGGTCCGATGGCTGTTGTAAGGTAGGTCGCTTCTGCGATGCCTGCGACGACTTCGTCTTCCTGGTGGAGGTTATTCAACCCTGAGACGTTGGTGATGGTTTCAGACTCGTTTGATTCCGTTGCAAGCTTCACCTGATAGGTGCCTTCTTCGTTCAGCTTGTTGATGATGGTGTCGGCGATATCGACGAAGGTGACGTGATAGCCTGATTGGGCGAATAGGGCTCCGATAAAGCCCCTGCCGATGTTTCCTGCTCCAAAGTGGATCGTTTTATTCATCATTATCATTCCTTTATAAGGTTTTGTTGAACATAGTCTAAGAAGAGTTCTTCGAGCTTTCGATAGATCATGGCCTCGTTGGTGGAAGAATAGATCATCATGGACGCCTGGTTTTCAATGAGGCTCGTGGAGATGAGGCTGAGGATTTCGTTTTCCCTTTCACTTAACCCTTCCGGGGCCAGCATGAGGAGAAGGCTCTTCATCTCCATGGGCTTCCCGTTCATCCCTTTGATGAGGAACGGCTTGTCGAGATGCGCCACCTGGAACACGAGCTGGGTGACGTGGGGGTCGAGGCAGTGGAATAGCCCCATATTCGTTCCGGGAATCCCAAGTCCGCCCCGCTGTTCCCTTTCCATCAGCTTGTCCATGACCTTTCCTTCATCGGTCACGAGGCCATCCAGCTTCGCCTGGCGGACCATTTCGTTCATGACGGTGAAATGATCCGTCACGGATTGCTTCCGGTACACGCGGAAGTGATCCAGGATCGATTCGATGCTTGTGTGGACGTCTTTGATTTCCTGCAGAAGTCCGCGGATCTCCGTCGGCTTCTTCTCTATTTTTACCGGTTTCACCGGCTTCAGGTATTTCCTGCTTGTGATCCGCTCAATGTTGTTCTGGACGTACGTCTGAATAATCGCGATATCCTCTTCGCTCAAGAGCGGGCTGACAAGGATATAATCCAGATTGGTGAACGGAAGGCGCACGGTGGATATGACGATATCATAGTCGTCGGGATCGGCATCCCTGAAGTCATTCAGGGATAAGATGCCGACGGGATTGATGATCTTCAGTTCCTTCTTGATCCTGCTTGCGAGCATCTTGGACGCTCCGATGCCTGTCGGACAGACGATGACGGCATCGACCTTCACCTTCTCTTCGTTCATGAGAAGGGCCGATCCGAAGTGGAGGACGATATAGGCGACCTCCGCATCGGGGAATATCATGTCGGGAAACTCTAGCTCCAGGCTGTCCTTCACGGCGAGGAACAGGACCGGGTACTTCTTCTTGATCTCATCCGTCAGGGGGTTGAAGAGCTCCATCTTCTGTTGAAGGCGGAAGATCGACGGTCCCATATGCGCCATGAGCCCCTGATACAGGGAGAAATCATCCGTCAGATCGACGGTGAGCTTGACCGAAACATCGCTCACGAGTTTCTTCACAAGATGACCGAGGAACACACTATCATAATAGGTGGCACCCGGTTCCTGCAGCTTCGATCCCCGGAGGATGACCGACCAGAAGGCGACATCGGCCTCTGTGATCGTCACGGAGAGCCTTTCCCTGAGGACGTCTGCGACAGACTTCATGAGGCTGTATTCCCTTGATTCGTCGGGAGTTCCTTGGCTCTGAAGGACATGGCCCCTCCGCACCCGCTGGATGGAGAGGCAGATGTGGACGACAAGGCCGACGAAATCACTGTCGACCAGGTTCACACCTTCCTGATCCAATACGATTCCGAGCGATTCATAAGTAGCAAGGAGAAGCTCAGGTTCATAAAACCCGAGAACAGGCAGTACGCTATCCTGCCCTTTTTGCAGGGAATAGAGGCTGTCGATAATCTCCTCGTAGAAATACACGATGGAGAAGCTTGCCAGGGCATGGCGGCGGCTTCCTTCATCGGCTGCTACTTCCACCCCCACCCCCCGCTTCCGGGTGAGCGTCACGTTGAACTTGGCTAGCCAGTCCGCGACTTCATCAAGGATGGTCGTCAGGCTTGAGATGCTGATGCCCAGCTCATTGGCCAGAACGCTCATCTTGAAAGAGGAGCCTCCCTCGAGAAGGGTGACGAGGAGCCGGAGCTTCCTCTCTTCAGGTGTTTCATCCGTCGGTTCGGATTCCGCCAGCTGTTGGATGAGCCTGTAGATGTTTTCATTTTTCCCGCTGATGAAAAGACCATCGGCAGGTGTCCGCATGAGCTCGAGCTGATGCTGCTTCAGTACGCCCTCAATGGACTTCAGGTTGCGCTGGATTGTCCGTCCGCTTACGTTCAAATACGCAGAAAGGGAGTGGACGGTATGTTTACCCGAGGTTTTCACAATCAGTTCGATGATCGCTTTTTCCCTGGATGTAATGAACATACGTCTCCCCCCTTTCTTTATCTACACTAGTATAAGAACATCCAAATCGGAAAAGCAAGCGTGCGCCTCTCCGATTTGGATTCCATTAGTTGCTATTGATGATGTCTTTGATTTCTTTTGCAGAAGAGGCGAGGACCATTTTGTCGACGTTCTCCTGCTCGGAGCAGATGACCGCGATGCTTGAGAGGATCTCAAGATGCGTGCCGTCTTTACCGGCGATACCGAAGATCAGCTTCGCTTTCTCTCCGTTGAAGTCGACACCGTCTGGAACCTGGATGATGGTGAATCCGGATTTCAGGACTGCCCGCTTCGCTTCTTCCGTACCATGCGGGATGGCTACGTTATTACCCATGTAAGTCGTCGTGATGCCTTCACGATCGATCATGGCGTCTACATAGCTGTCTTCCACGTATCCGGCTTTTGCCAATGCTTCACCGGCAAATCGGATGGCTTCTTCCTTCGTTGCGAACGATTGATTCAAGAAGATGTTCTCTTCTAGTAGAAGATCGTCATCTCCTGAGTCAGGAGCGTCAACAGGTGCTTCCGCTTCTTCCACGAGCTCTTCTTGAGCTGGTGTCACGTCAGCCTGAAGGCTTCCGATCAGCTTGTCATATTCGGGACTGGATAGGAAGTTATCCACTGAGATGTGGTACGCACTTGGAAGCTTGCTTTGCGCACGCGGCGTCAGCTCTTCCTGTGTGATGACCACTTGGGCATCGGCCGGCAGATTGCTGATGGCCGTGTTGGTGACGGTCACGCCTTCAATGCCTGCTTCCTTCACTTTCTTACGAAGGAGTGAAGCACCCATTGCACTGGACCCCATTCCGGCATCACAGGCGAAAATGATTTTGTTTACATTCTCAGGAAGCTGTCCGTTTGATTGCTGGTTGAAGTGACCGGCAACGGAGCTTTTCTTCCCTTTCATATCTTCCATTTTCTTTGTTGCTTCTTCGATGTTTCCATCGTCTTTTTTGCTTGATTTCAAGATGACGGCCGACACGAGGAAGGATACGACTGCAGCCACGATGATCGCCGCGAAGTTCGCGATGTACGCTCCAACGTCTCCAGTCGGTGTCACCAATCCAATGGCGATGACACTACCTGGTGAAGCCGGTGATGCAAGACCTCCGCCAAGAAGGACAAGGGTCAGCACTCCACTCATACCACCAAGGATGACTGAAAGGAGCAGTGCCGGTTTCATCAGCACATACGGGAAGTAGATCTCGTGGATCCCCCCGAAGAAATGGATGATGGCGGCACCAGGTGCGGATTGCTTCGCTGTTCCTCTTGAGAAGAACATATACGCTAGCAGGACACCAAGACCTGGTCCAGGGTTTGCTTCCAATAGGAAGAGGACCGATTTTCCTGTTTGTTGAACCTGCTCCAACCCGATCGGGGAAAGGATCCCGTGGTTGATCGCGTTATTCAGGAACAAGATTTTGGCCGGTTCGATCAAGATGCTTGTCAGCGGCAAAAGATGCGCTGCGATGAGCCAATCGACACCGTGGACAAGGAGCTGGGTGAATGCATCCACCGCAGGACCGATTCCGAGGAATGCAAGGAGGGCTAGGGCTCCACCCAGGATTCCTGCTGAGAAGTTGTTGACGAGCATTTCAAATCCTGAACGGATCTTCCCGTCAACCAGTTTGTCAAATATCTTGATGACATACGCACCAAGGGGACCCATGATCATGGCGCCGAGGAACATCGGCGTATCAGGCGCACCGACGATGACACCCATCGTGGCGATGGCACCGACGACACCTCCCCGCTGATCGTGAATCAATTTACCACCCGTGTACCCGATCAAGAGCGGTAACAGATACGTCACCATCGGACCTACAAGGCTGGCAAGGCTTTCATTTGGGATAAGGCCGTCTGGAATGAAAAGCGCAGTGATTAATCCCCACGCGATAAAAGCACCGATATTCGGCAATACCATGGAACTCAGGAAGTTACCGAACTTCTGAATCTTTACTTTAACAGTAGACTGTGCCATGTAATTTCTCCCCTTCTATAGTAGGATTTATGACATAAGATCACATCTATATGATATGTCACCTGAGAAACCCCATACAACCTTCTTGAAAACTGACTTTGTCGCGACACCCGTGACAAAGGTAATGTATCTGTCTTGACAGTTCAAAATAAAGGAAAATCATCGAATCTGGTCGAATGCATAAGTTGAGGTGAACGATCATGGAAGAATTGAAAGTGGTGATCGGCGCGGGACCCTACCATAATAACCCCGGCTGGATCCATACCGATGAGCTGGAGCTCGACCTTCTTATAGAAGAAACATGGAAAAGGACATATGAAGAAAGCAGCATTTCGGCCGTTCTCGCCGAGCACGTGTGGGAGCATCTCACTGCAGAAGAAGGACTTGAAGCCGCTAAACGCTGCTACCGCTTTCTCAGAAAAGGCGGATACGTCCGCTGCGCCGTACCCGATGGGTTTTTCCCGGATGAGGAGTATCAGCACATCGTACAGGTAGGCGGACCAGGACCGGCGGATCATGCTGCAGCCAGCCATAAAATCGTCCATACATACAAAAGCCTGACTGAGATGTTTTCACAGGCAGGCTTTGAGGTCAAATTATTGGAGTACTGCGATGAGAATGGACAGTTTCACGCTTCCGAGTGGGATGAAGCAAAGGGCGTGATCTTCCGTTCGAAGAAGGTGGATCCCCGGAATCGGGAAGTCTTGACGTTCCCTTCTTTGATGGTGGATGCGGTGAAGAATTAACAAAGAGACTCGGCCATCGGCTCTTTGCGTACCCTGCCTTCACCCTATTGATAATCAACAAACACCTTCAGCGGCCGGACGGATTCCATCTCTTCAAAGCATGACATCACTTGATCCGGAGCAATCTCTTTTTCAAATAAATCCATAAGATAAGGCGTCTCTTCATATGTACTGAAAAACCACTCACCATGTTTGCGATAGTCATAGCCATCACTTGAAGCGACCATCTTCAATTCTTTCTCGAAGAAAGAAGAAGGGAGCGTAAATTCATCACGATTCCCATCTGATAAAACACAGATTGTCCCCTCCCGCTTCATGACGTTCATTAGCGTGAGAAATGCAGCACTGTGGGCTGAGCACTCCAATCCCGCATCATAAGAATCTTCTATTTCGGCTTCACTGCGGTAGATCCTGTCGGCACCAAGTCGCATCGGCAACGGATGTCTCGCTTCATCGGGCTCCACCACATCCACATGCCTCACCCCGAGATGATGTTTCAAAAAATGAACTGCAAGGACCCCCATCGTCCCTGCTCCTGTTACAAGGACACGATCTTCTTCCGAAAGATTCAGCTTCAGGACGCCCTTGGCTGCATCACAGGAATGCGTATTAAGAAGCGCATACTTCCACTCTACATCCGCAGGAATCCTGACCGCCTTACTGGACGGGGTCACCCCGAATATCTGCTGACCGTAAAAAGCGATAACGCGATAGCCCACTTTGAAATCTGTCACGGCACCCCCAATTTCAATGACCTTCCCTGCGCTTTCGTACCCGACCTTTCGCGGATAGACGGGCTCCAGATCGGTCGGGTCCGTCCCTAGATATTGAGGCATTTCAGCCCCGATGCTTATTCCGCACGCATTGGTTTCAACCCGGATTTCGTCTTCTGATAGGACATAGTCCTCTTCACTGAGCCATTCCAACTTCCTTGGGGCATTCAGGACAAGACGTTTATTCATATTGATCACTCTTTTCTCTATACTCCTTTGACAAGGGATGGTAAGTCGTCCTACACTTGCATTTAGCTATATTTTACCAAAGGAAGGGACGTTCGCATTTGTTTTTATTGTTTTTAATGGCTGTAAGTAGCCTGATCGGATTCGTTCTCTTAGGAATGGATCAGCTTGGCATGGTGATTGGATTCGGGATGATTTTGGGTTGTTTGATCAGGGGGATTTTTTTAATGAAGGAGATATTGAGTAAATTAGACGAAACCAAATAAAAAAAAAGGATGCCACCATTAAAGGAGGCATCCTTCTTCTATTACTGAGGTTGCTTATAGGCTTGGACTTCTTCCATCGTCGGAATCGCATCCTGCCCACCTGAACGGGATACCTTGATTCCTGCTGCAACGCTTGCAAATTTGGCAGCCTCCACTAGATCATTGGTATCTAGATAGGCACATGCCAATGCTCCTGCATAGCAATCTCCCGCCCCTACCGTATCCACCGCTTTCACTGCAATGGCGTCAACAAATGTTATGTTGCCGTTTTGTGAGATGAGGCTGCCGTTTTCAGCCATTTTGATAATCACATCTTTTACGCCAAGTTCATGAATCTTTTCAGCGGCAAGATGGGCACTGGTCTGGTCATGAACTTGAATGCCTGTAATTCGTTCGGTTTCCTGCTTATTCGGAACAACTAAATCGGCATAATTAAAAGCTTCATTGAAGATGCCGTCTGCTGGTGCAGGGTCTAAGATCACATACATACCTTTACTCTTTGCTGCTTTCATTGAAGCGATAATGGATTCTTGACTTGTCTCCATCTGTACCAAGAGGATCTTGGCATCGATCTGTTCAAACACAGAGTTGATGTCCTCTTCGGAAATATGGTCATTTGCACCCTTCGTTCCCACCATCGTGTTCTCACCTGTTTCATCAATCATGGCAACGAATGTTCCTGTACCGTGTTCTTCCACCTGAAGGATGTGACTTGTGTCGACGCCTTTGGAAGAAAGATTCTTCAAGAGTTGTGTACCCGCAGAATCTTTCCCTACCGCACCGATCAGTGCCGTCTTCTTCCCCAAACGTGCTGCTGTCACCGCTTGATTTGCCCCTTTTCCTCCGGGAGTCATTCCGATTGAGTTGGCAAAGACGGTATCACCATATGCCGGGTACTGCGGGCACTCGACTATTACATCCATATTGATACTTCCAACTGTGATCACATCGTATTTCATATTAATTCGCCTCCACTGCTTGAAATAGTTTTCTCGTGTTTTCAACGTTCTCTTGCAATGTATGATTGCTATTGAATACTGCACTGGTACCTAGAACATACATGGATGCCCCATTTTCTCTGCATCCAGGAATGGTTGCTGCACCAATGTTCCCGTCTACCTGTATTTCAATATCTCGATCGTATTGGTCAATTTTCTGTTTCAAGTTCTTGATTTTTTCATACATTGCCGGGAGGAATTTCTGACCGGCAAAACCGGGATTGACCGTCATCAGCACTACGTAATCGGTTACGTCAAACACATAGTCAAGAAAATCCAGTGGAGTGGCCGGATTGACCGCTACTCCTGCCTTGATCCCCTTACTTTGAATCTGAGACAGGGTCCTTTGCAGATTCGGAGTCGACTCCTGGTGTACCGAAATCATCTCCGCTCCGCAATCAGCGAACAGATCTATGTAACGCTCAGGTTCCTCAATCATTAAGTGGATGTCTAACGGTTTATCCGTGATCTTCCTCACCGTCTTGACGAAATCCGGCCCCAAGGTGAAGTTGGGGGCAAACTTCCCATCCATCACGTCAATATGATAGAAATCTACACCTGCATGATCCAATGCACGAATATCCCTTTCCAAGTTTCCTAAGTCTGCGCACATCAATGATGGTCCAAGTTTACACATCTTCACTACCTCCAGTTGTTGAATTTCTTGTAATAAGTTTAGGCTTAAGTTGATGATGTTTTGGTGACTCGTTCTGACCTTGAATAAGTCGTACGAGTTCATTTACGGCCACTTTCCCTATTTCCCTCTTTTGCTGATCGATGGTAGAAAGAGGCGGTGCCGTATACGAAGAAAAACTAACATTGTCATAACCGATGATCTTGATATCCTCAGGAATCTTCACACCCGCTTCATGGCAAGCCCTGATGGCGCCGATGGCCATGGCATCATTGGAACTGAAAATCCCATCGAAGTGTACCCCTTTTTGGAGCAGTACCCTGATTTGTTCATATCCACTTTCCATTTCAAAATCACCATATACGGTGAATGTTTCAATTGGATGGTGAGTGGATTCAATTGCATGATTAAATCCTCTTAATCGATCCTTTGCGCTCTTTTCAATTTTCGGGCCGGATATAAACACAATCTTTCGGCATCCGCCTTCCTCAATCAAATGCGTAACCGCGTGCTCAGCGCCTAATTGATGGTCGACGGTAACAGCGGAATAAGGATGTTCAAAGTTGGCACGGTCAATGGTGATCGTCTTGATCCCGCGCTCCTCAAGCATTTGCAGATCTTCCTTGTCTACATGCAGGGAGTTAATGATCGCACCACTTACATAGTGATCCACCATGGAATCCAGATAATATTTCACTTTGGACCTTTTATCATCGCTATTACACAAATAGATATTGTATCCGCTCTCATTTGCAGCCGACTCGATTTCCTTCACAAGTTCTGGAAAGAACGGGTTGTTTAATGTTGGTATGAGCAGGGCAATCAGATCGGAATGACGCTTTGACAAGCTTTTTGCAATCGCGTTCGGCTTGTAATTCAATTCTTTAATAATTCGTTTCACACGGGCAATGGTTTCCGGACTTGCTTCACCTTTATTATTGATGATCCTTGAGACCGTTGCGGAGGAAACACCTGCTGCCTTGGCAACATCTTTAATGGTTGTCATGTGATTATCCCTCATTTTACGTAACCGGTTACTTCACAGTTAATCATTCCCACTTTCAATTGTCAAATAAAATTTTATATTTGCTTTTTTGGGAATATGGTGATAGTTTATAGTTAATTGTTCCTGCATTGTAATGTAACCGGTTACGTAACATCACATTACAACTGGAAGGACGTTATCATATGTTAGATCTTATCAATGATGGCTTTAATGGGTTCATTAATCTTGGAGGGGCCGCGATGATGTTCATCATCATAACGCTTCTGTCTTTATGTGTAAGGGTTTCCATTTCTAAATCCATTGAAGGCGGCTTGCGAATGGCCGTGGCACTTACAGGAATGGGCGCTGTAATTTCCTTGTTGACCAGCGCGTTCGCCCCTGCTTTGGAAGATTTCGTGGAATCTACAGGCGTAGCCCTTTCCGTCACGGATCTTGGCTGGGCACCTCTTGCTGTTATTACATGGGGCTCTGTATATACGCTGTATTTCGCTTTTATCTGTCTTGTTGTCAACTTCATCATGCTCATTACGAAACGAACCACTACATTCAATGTAGATTTGTTCAATATATGGAACCTCTCGGTGATCGGTCTTCTTACGATGTATTACTCCGGAGATAATCTTGTGCTGACCTCGCTCTTCGTCATGGTCATTTATGCTCTGATGCTGATCAATGCCGATGTGATGAAACCGACAATCAATGAACTGCTGGGTTATGACCATACCAATATTACGACCACTGCCCACCCATCCCTTCTTATTGCACCGATTGTCATGGTGTTCAATAAACTGATTGACGTGTGTCTGCCTTTCATCGATAAATTCGACTTCAATGCCGAAGTGTTGAATAAGAAAATCGGATTCTGGGGAAGTAAATTTGCAATCGGTGCTTATCTTGGGGTGTTCATCGGTTTGCTTGGACAACAATCTGCTGGTGAGATCTTTACCCTTGCCTTTACAGGAGGGGTAGCGCTGGAATTGTTCGGTCTTGTTGGCGGCTGGTTCGGCCCTGCCATTGAACCGTTATCGGATGGAATCACGAAGATGATGAGTAAAAAACTTCGCGGAAGAAAACTTTTCATCGGAATTGATTGGCCGATCCTTGCTACGAGAGCAGAACTTTGGGCGGTAGCAAATATTCTTGCACCGATCCTTCTGATCATCGCCATCTTCTTACCAGGTAACACCGTTCTCCCACTTGGCGGAATAATCTTGACTGTTCTTGCTCCAGCTCTCTTAATTGTTACAAAAGGGCGCGTCATCCGTATGACACTGATTGGAACGATCCTGATCCCACTATTCCTTTGGGGAGCAACGCTCATTGCAGAATTCGTCACCAATACATCCAAGGCCATGAACAATTTCCCATCCGGCTTATCTGAAAGCGCTCTATTCTCTTCGGTTGATTCTGACCCAATTGAGAAAATGCTCGGAATCCTTATGGGGAAAGCCGTCGAGTCGATGGATATCAAACTCATTCTATTTGCAGTCATCGGTTTTGTTGCCTATCTCCTTATGTTCTTCTGGTACTTCAGACAAATGCGTAAAGAAAATGCAAAGGCAGGGAAGAAAGACGATTCTGTCTCTGCTGCCTGATATGAAAGCAACCTCTATCTAGATTGATAGGGGCTGTTTTTTTCGTTTTACGTCAAAGTATGCCCCGTATCATTCAAAAAGTGAACCAACCTCTCCTCCCCGTCCTTCTCCAACAGATGCATTCCTGTGTCACCCGTGATAAACCACACATTCTGATCAACCGGATTCCCCATAAAGATATTCAGAAGCATGGATAAAACACCGCCATGAGCGACGATGATGATCCTGTCTGCATGCGTTGTATGAATGATCTGGGAGAAGATGTGCTCCATCCTCATCCGGAACTCAATGAATGTTTCCCCTCCCTCCACAGCTTCGTGAAGATACTGAGGGAGGGGGATCTTCTCAGCTTCCACAAGTGGCATACCGGCTAAGATTCCATTATGTTGTTCCATCAGCTCGTCTACATAGCGGACGTCCTTGCACCCCGCTTTATTTGTCAGGATATCCGTGGTTTCGGCTGCTCTTTTTAACGTACTGGACCAGATGATGTCTGGTTTGAAAAAGCTTTCTACTTTTGCCGCCATGGCTTTTCCTTGCGTACGACCAAGCTCCGTCAACGGATAGTCGGCCCTTCCTTCATGTACGTTCAGGACATCTGCCTCGGACTGTCCGTGGCGAATCAATAACAGTTTCAAATAATTCCCTCCTCATCACTAGACAAAACTAATACCATTAGTTATATTGTTATTATCATTAGTTTTAAAATTCATTTTCTTAAAGGAGAACGCCATCATGCGTCTAACCCGTATAAATCAGATCCATCAGTTATCTTTTCTGCCGCGGTTGTTTCCTGTGAATTGCTATCTTGTTGAAGAACAGGATGACCTGACCCTTATCGATGCCGCACTCCCTTATAGTGCAAAAGCAATCCTGGCTTCTGCCGAGAAAATTGGCAAACCCATTACCCGCATCGTCTTGACCCATGCCCATGACGATCATATCGGTGCGCTGGATAAACTGAAGGAATCACTGCCTCATGCTGAAGTCTATATTTCCAAACGGGATGAACGACTTCTTCGCGGGGATGTTTCCCTGGATGATCACGAGCCCCAGACACCTATCCGCGGCGGCGTGCCAAAGAACATCCAGACCCGTGCGGATATCCTTCTTGAAGAGGATGATGTGGTCGGTTCCCTCCGAGCCATTTCAGCACCGGGGCACACACCGGGGTCAATGGCTTTCTTCGACCAGAGGGACGGTAGCCTGATTGTTGGAGATGCTTTTCAAACGCGCGGAGGGACGGCCGTTTCCGGGCAGCTCAATGTGCTCTTCCCGTTCCCTGCGCTTGCAACTTGGAATAAAGAGGTGGCAGTGAAAAGCGCTCAAAAGCTGGTTGATCTGAAGCCCACTCTCCTCGCCGCAGGTCACGGAGGGATGATCCCGTCACCTGAATCGATCATGAATAAAGCCATCTTAAAGGCAAAAAAGAAAGGTTGAATCAGTATGTCACCACGAATCGGAATGGATCTTAATATCATCGTAAAAGCAGCAATCGAGCTTGCTGACCGTGAAGGGATGAGTGAGGTTACCCTTGCCACCTTGGCAAAATCATTACATGTCCGGCCCCCTTCCCTCTATAATCATGTAAAAGGCGGACTCCCTGCACTGAAGATTGAATTGGCCAAACGCGGCTATTCCCAGTTGAACCGACGATTGACGGACGCTTCAGTCGGCCGTTCAATGGATGCCGCTGTCCTCGCCTTCGGTATGGCCTATGTACAATTCGTCCGGGACCATCCGGGACTGTATGAAGCCATGCTCATGGTAGCGGTCGGAGCCGATGAAGAGCTGCAGGACATCCAGGATCAAAGCATCAGGATCATCACTCAAGTCATGGAGGGCTATGGTTTGGGTGAACATGGTACCCTTCATGCCGTTCGGGGACTGCGGAGCATTCTCCATGGCTTTGCTTCATTGGAGCAGCACGGAGAATTCGGACTTCCCCTTGAAAAAGATGAGAGCCTCACCAAAAGCATCAACGCTTTTCTTGCAGGAATCCACTGGTTCAAGGACTCCAATGAGTAGATGGCTTAGAAGGTTGAATGCTGCCCTTCGCTTCACGCTGGAGCTGATGGGTTTGACGGCAATCGGGTATTGGGGGTTCCATATGGGAGATGGCTGGATGGGGTGGCTGAGCGGGATCACCCTTCCCCTGTTATTCGCAATCGCGTGGGGAATGTTCGGTTCTCCGCGCGCCCCATTCCCACTCCCCAAAAATGGTAGGCTTATGCTCGAAGCCTTGATATTCGGGCTTCCAGGGGCCCTTCTATTGGGGTTGATGCCTGTGACGGCCATTATTTATCTAGTAGGTGTGGTCCTCAACCGTGTGCTCATTGTATATTGGAAACAAGAAAACCTGATTCACACTTGAAAGGAGATGCCTCTAACATGACATCCAAACGAGTCTGCGAACAAGGACATGTTTATTACAAGAGCAGTGATTGCCCCACATGCCCGACCTGTGAGAAAGAAAAAAAGCCTTCTGAAGGCTTTCAGTCCAAGCTTTCGGCTCCGGCACGCAGGGCTTTGGCCAGTGAAGGAATTGCGAAGGCAGAGGACCTCTGCAGATACACGGAAAAAGAAATCCTTTCCTTGCACGGGATTGGTCCTTCCTCGCTTCCTGTGTTGAGGGATGAACTGGAACGGAATGGGCTTGCTTTCAGGGCGTAGACAGGAGTTCCCTGAATGGCGTCAAATCTGCATCTTCCCCCCATATTACCTTCTCCATAGCCAGCGTGAGCAGGTGGGGGATCTTTACGTATCCTTCACCGATGAAGTCGTGGTTGCTCAAGAGGAGAAGCGTCTTATCAAGATGCAAATATTTCACTAACCCATGACAGTACCCCGCCCAATAGCCATCATGCATGGCTATTTTTCCGTATTCAAGATGCTCTTCAATCTTCCAGCCGGCTCCATATCCCCCGTAGTGTTCTTCATGTAGGGCTGGGCAATAATCTGTATATCTACCATCTTTTAGAACGGCTGGCTGTACGATCTGCTGGACGCTCTCCTCCGATAGCAAGATTCCTGAAAAGAGACCCTGCTCCCACTTCAAAAGATCTTCTGCCGTGGATTTGATGCCCCCGTCCCCCTTTACACGGTCAAACATCACGACATATTCATGGTCAGGAAGATTGGCCGGCAGTTCGATGCGACCGTCGCCGTCCACTACATAACCCGTTGCGTAGTCTTTCGGTGGCCCGTCCACAAATACAGAGGAAAGGGAACTTCTACTCATGCCCAGAGGCTCGAAAATCCTACGATTCACAAACTCTTCATACGTCATCCCGGACTTCAATGCTATGATTTCAGCGAGTAGGACATACCCTGAATTGCAGTACTCCCACCGTTCACCGGGGAGGAATTCAGCTGGTAAAGTTTCAAGGCACTTCACTACGTCCGCGTTCGTGACCATATTCGTCCTGTCCCACTTGTCTTCAAACCACTCCATATAATCCGGCAAACCCGATGTGTGATGTAGAAGATGTCCTACTGTCACGCCTGGAAAGGATAAGCGCGGGAAAAAGGCAGCCAATTCATCTGAAAGTGACAATCCTCCCTCCTCTACAAGCATCATGATGCACGCTCCGGTGAATGGTTTGGTCAACGAGGCGATTTCAAATACAGACTGGCTGGTAAGAGGGGATGCTTCATTACGTTTTCCCACACTCCGCTCATACACCGGGACACCTTTGTCTGCGATCATAATGACCCCGTTGAAAAGTTGATGCTTCTCCAAGAAATCCATCACTAGATCATATTCATTCTTCATGTGCTCACACCTTTTTTATATAAATTTTACCATAAATAATAGCGTGTGGTACGATATCCCCAAGGAGTGATGAACATGCCAGATAAAGAACCCTTCAACGATGTAACCGATCACATGAGTAAAATCGAAGGATCACCAATAAGTACAGACCCAGGGAATGGAAGCCTCCCTAAACCCATACGATGGATTGGTATCTTCATCATCGGAGCGTTTGTTCTCGGGGCTTTATTCATCTTGATTGGCAGCTTCATGAATTGACGACTGAATTTCCTAGAGGGAAGTTCAGTTTTTTTATTTACAGGAAATGTTCACCAGTTTATAGAAGTAGTACGGGGAAGGATGTGTTGAGATGAAACCTGTAGATATTTTGACGATGAATAAGACAAGCTGGGAGCAATCGGCCGAGCGCTTTTTCGGACGGACGGCCCTCCCGGAGTTCGGCCCGAATGCCCCGAGTGAAGATGAGCTTCACCTGTTTGGAGATGTAAACGGAAAAACCGTACTCGATATCGGGTGCGGGAGTGGACATTCCCTGGCCTATATGGGAAATCAGGGGGCCGGTGAGCTGTGGGGCCTCGACTTGACCACAAAGCAGATCGAAGCGGCGACGGGTGTGCTTTCGGAACAGAATGCCACAGTGAAGTTGTTCGAATCCCCCATGGAGGAGAATCCCGGGCTTCCTATGAACCATTTCGACGTGGTGTACTCCATATACGCCCTGGGGTGGACGTATGATTTGAAGAAAACATTGAGCCACGTCCACTCTTACCTGAAACCGGGCGGCACGTTCATCTTCAGCTGGGAGAATCCCATGCACGACCGCCTCCAGTACAGGGACGGCGAGTTCGTCATGACCAAATCGTATGTAAAGGAAGGTCCTGAATACAATGAGGGGTGGAATAAAAGTGTCGTGATTCACCACCGAAAGCTGACCACCTACATCAATACGCTCATACAGTGTGGATTTACGATTGAAAACGTCATTGATGAAGCAGTGATTGCCGACATTCCGTCTGACAACCCGGAACGTTGGTACGCCAGTCAGAAGGCGGAATGGGTGCCTTCCACGTTTATTGTGAAGGCGAGGAAGATGTGAGGGGATGTTTCCCCTCTCTACTTCTTAATGAGTTCCTTAATGGCCGAAATAACCACATCCGGCTGATCACGTTGTATGTAATGAGCACTATCTTCTATGACCCTGTATTCTCCCCTTGTAGACAATAAAGAAAGCTCTTGCTGCATATCATTCCAAAGTGATTGTGCCTCCTCTGAATAGTGATCCTTCTTCCCTGCACAAAGAACAACGACTGGTATTTGTAGAGGCTTCTTCTCTGCAGACTTGCATTGATCCAAGCTCTCCTGAAATTCATCGTAGTTGCCTTCGAGGGTGAATTGTTGTGCATACCTGTTTTTGAACCCGTCAGACATTACAGGGAGAAAACGTTCCCTATAGTCAACGGGAGTGGAGTCCACAAGAATCAGTCCGGCAACTTCATCAGGATACATGCTTGCAAACAGCCTGATATTTACTCCTCCAAAAGAGTGCCCAACCAAGATCAAAGGGCGTGTGATGCTTAATTCATGCAGGACCTCCCTAAGTTCTTCAACCATGTGAAGACTGGTTCTCTCCGACCTAGTTGGATCGCTCCTCCCCAACCCAGCTCGATCATATAAAATCACTTGTGCATGGTCAGATACGTTTTCCCACACCCCATCCCACGCTTTCGAATCATTTCCATATCCAGCTTCAAAAACAACGGTGTGGCCACCTTCTTCTTGACCTGTCATCCTTACAAAGATGTTTACATCTTTTACTTTCACCCAACGTTCATTCATAGTGGTTCTCCTCCTGTATAAAATCCATTAGAATCTTGCTATACCTTAGACAAACGAGCGTGTAGTATGATCCTTCTCTCCTTCATTTCAGGCACATCAAGCACATCCCTTGCAAACAAAAAACGGCTGTATTATAGTAGTCCTAGTCATCAATTGACATATCAACTAATTGCGCACAATCAATTGGAAATTCGAGAAATAGTTCCCATGATTATTTTTGTCCCAAACGGGAAAAGCAATAGAGTAGCCAAATCAAAGGAGTGTTCATGTTGGAAAACTACCAAGATCTTTTAACAAAACAACGTACGTATTTCCGTACGGGAGAAACCAAAAGTGTTGCTTTCCGTATTAACACATTAAATACATTGAAATCACTTGTTCAAAAGCACGAGCAGGATATCCTGGATGCTGTGAAACAGGATCTGAATAAATCCGAGCTTGAAGCAAAACGTGCCGAGGTCGGCCTCGTGATCGGTGAGATCGACTTCATGGTGGAGAATCTTGAAGAGTGGGCAGCGACAAAAGAAGTGCCGACACCTGCTTCCCACGAGGGAGCAAAAAGCTTCATCCAGCCTGAGCCGTATGGTTCCGCACTTGTCATCGCACCTTGGAACTATCCATTCCAGCTTGCTGTGACACCGCTTGTTGGCGCCATTGCCGGTGGGAATACGGCCGTATTGAAGCCTTCCGAGCTTACACCGAAAACATCTGCCCTTCTCTCTACATTGATCAACGACAACTTCCCTGAAGAGTATCTTCATGTAGTGGAAGGCGAAGTTGAAACCAGCACGGCCCTATTGAAAGAAGACTTTGATTACATCTTCTTCACAGGCAGCACCGGAGTAGGTAAAATCGTAGCTGAAGCGGCAGCGAAGCACCTGACTCCGACTACGCTTGAACTGGGCGGTAAAAGTCCGACGATTGTTCACGAAGATGCCAACCTTGATGAAGCAGCTCAGCGCATTGCACGCGGTAAATTCGCCAATGCCGGCCAAACCTGTGTGGCACCGGATTATCTTCTTGTCCACAGCAGCGTAAAAGATGAACTCATGAGCAAATTCAAAGAAGTCATCACGGCTTCTTATGGTGAAAACATCGTCGAGAACCCGAACTTCGGACATGTAGTGAGCGAGCGCCACTTCGACCGCCTTGTCGGCTTCCTCGATAACGGAAGCATCGTGACCGGCGGGAAACATGACCGTAACAACCTGATCATCGAGCCGACCATCCTTGATAACATCTCATGGGATGACTCCGTGATGCAGGATGAGATCTTCGGACCGATCCTGCCTGTCATGACGTATGACAGCTTGAATGAAATCATCGAACCGATCGTGAAACGTCCGAAACCACTGGCTCTTTACCTGTTCTCTGATGACGAAGCCGTACAGGATGAGATCCTGAGCACGATTTCCTTCGGTGGCGGATCCATCAATGATACGATCAACCACATGACATCCCACTACCTTCCATTCGGAGGCGTAGGCGATAGCGGAATGGGTGCCTATCACGGGAAAGCAAGCTTCGATACGTTCACTCACTTCAAGAGCGTGTTGAAACGTTCAACGAATTAAATGACGAAGAGAACCCCTTGCTGATGCAGGGGGTTTTTAGTTTTGTTTAGCCAGTCCTTCCAACACAATCTCCAGAAGCCGGTCCGCATCCTCACCCGGAACGTTTTCCGACAGCCTAGCCCCTGCAATCATCGGTCCCCACTGAAGAATCTCTTCCCTCCGCAGCCCGCTCTTCTCGCAGTATAGTGCAAGGTACTGCTCGGCGATTTCCTGATCGAAACCAACATACAAGAGATAGGTGCGAACCACATCGGCGCGGATATCCCCCGAACTGGCGTCCACCCAATCGAGGACCCGGATCCCATCCTCGGTTTCCACCAGATTGAATAGATGAAAGTCACCGTGACACAGCTTGGTTCCCGACACTTGGTCCACCTGTTTCAACAGACCCATCTTCTCTTCTGAAGATAGTGATGAGGCGTCATGGAGCTGCCTGGTCAGCTTATCTGTCATCGGTTCAAGTCCCGGCGCGTCTTTCTCATGAATCATCATCTGGATCTCGACTGACACGGACAGATAGTCCTCCAGAAGGGTTCGGTCCTTCATGGCGAGATCCCCGAGTGTTTCCCCCTCTATGTATTCCATGACCAGGGCCTGTCTTCCGTTGAAAGTGGTGAGTTCAAGGACTTCCGGCACAGGGATGCCAAGGGAATGGATGTAACGCTGCTTTTCCGCTTCCTTCAGGACTACATCTGCCGGGAAGCCTTCCTTGTACACCTTGACGGCATGGCCTGCATCATTCAGATAGATCTCCGCCGTGTTACCCGTGGCGATGGGTCCCTTCATATCAACCCTTCTTCCTTCAAGAGCTCCCATAGATCCTGCTTCTTCCGCTGGAGATGCAGGGCCTTCATGCCGATCCGCTCGGCCCCCTGGATGTTCTCGATAAGATCGTCGACGAAGACGGCTTCTTCCGCGCGGATGTTCATCTCTTCTAGTGCGTAGCGGTAGATCGCTTCGCTCGGCTTCACTTTATTGACGGTGGAAGAGAGAATGATCCGCTCGAAATATTTCCGCAATCCGAGCTGGTCGAATACCCAGTCCATGCTAGGCACGGCGTTTGAGATGACCGCGAGGCGATAATGCTTTGCTTTCAGCTTCTCAAGCACTGCCTTCACTTCCATGAACATCTCGCAGTGGCGGGCATAGTGGCAGAAGTAAAAAAGTTCCGGCGCTAACTCCCTTGCCCCCATTTCGTCTGCAATGACCTCGTAATAGCGTTTGAAATAGCGCTCCTCTTCTTCCCAGTTCGTGATGAACGGAAGCTCCAGCATCTTCGCCTTCCCGATCGCCGCCTGCACATCCTGTCGCTCGAATCCCCGTTCTGCGAGAATGTGATGGACCCGGTCTTCCCCTTTTTTGACTGTATCGAATAAAACGCCCCCTGCATCCAGGAATATGACGCGCTCCATACTTGTTCCTCCTTCATAAAAACAGGCCCTCAGCTCATGTCTGAAAACCTGTCACCTTCTCTATTGTTTATGATCCATAACGGCAAAATAATTGTCTTCATCATCAGCGAAATTGAACACACGCTGCGGGCCCATCTGGACGATTTCCCCGACGGTCACGCCACCCGAGGAAAGCTTATCATACAATTCGTCAAACCGGTCGCTGAAAAACATGATGGAGGGCGTTCCGAGATTGAGCTCCGGTGACATCTTGGCAATAAGTTCCTTATTGTGCAGGATCATTGTCGTCTCGGCCTCGGCTGTAGGAGCGATTTCCACCCAGCGCATATGACCGTTATCCTCTTCCGACTTGATGTGGAAGCCTGCTTTTTCACTCCAGAATGCCTTCGCCTGATCCTGATTGTTCACATAGAGCATGATTTGACCGATTTGATTGATCATGTTTTGATCCTCCTGGTAAATGGGGTATGTTTCTTCATTCGCCATGGATACCTGTTTTCCTGCCTTGAACTGCATGTTTCCATCTATATTTACGCTGATGGGACAAGAAGGTTTCAAAAATTTGATACAATAAGGAAAAATGTCTGGGGAGGAAAATGATGAAGTTTTTTATTGTGGATGCCTTTACCGATGTTCCGTTCGGCGGGAATCCTGCCGGGGTCGTCCTGGTGGACGCCATGGACGAGTCTTCCATGCAGCTGTTTGCCCGTGAACTCGGATATTCGGAGACCGCTTTTGTGGAAAGGAAGAGTGATTCTACTTTCCACGTGCGGTTCTTCACGCCGAATGCTGAAGTGGACCTATGCGGGCACGCCACCATCGCTGTGTTCACCGTCCTTTTTGACAAGGCATTGGTGGCAGACGGTCGCTCGTACATAATGAAAACCGGAGCGGGCGACATCCCCGTCCATTTATCGGATGGTTGCATCATGATGGAACAGGCACCACCAAGGCTCGGGGATCTCTGTGAAGATGTGGTGGAACTGGCTGGGCTCCTTGGAATCGAAGCGTCCTACATCGGAGGATCCCTGCCGCCTCGTGCCGTGAGCACCGGCCTGATGGATCTCTTGGTTCCGATTACAAGCAGGCGCGCACTCGACGCCATCAAACCGGACATGAAGGCTTTGGCAGCTTATCAAAAAAAGCATGGCTTGGAAGGGATCCACGCGTTCACACTGGATACGACGGATGCCCTTGCATGCAGCCGGAATTTCAGCCCCCTTTACGGGATTGACGAAGAATCCGCCACCGGGACGGCGAGTGGCGCGATGACGTACTATCTGTATCATTATGGGGTGTTGACGGAGTTTGACGAGGAGTTCCGGTGTTTACAGGGTGAAAGCCTCCAACGGCCATCGGTCATTACGACGGTGCTGACTGATCCCACGAAGCCCCGGGTGCTTGTTGGAGGGACTGGGATTGTCATTTCGGAGGGAACCATACGAATTTAAAAAGAGGACGCCACTCAGCGTCCTCTTCCTTATTTACCCAATCACATAGACGCCGCCACAGTGGGAAATCTGATGATACTCATACATCACTTGGAGCGAGTCCATCAGTTCATCCCTCACAAAATAAAACTCGTCATCATCCCAACGTCCCCGATTGTCCTTCCGACACGCCTCAAGGTCTTCCCTCGTTTGAAACGAAATGTCTCCGATCAGGAGTTTGCCCCCGGTCTTTAACAGACCCATCAACTCCTTGATCAGCGCTGTCTTCTTTTTATCCGTAAGGTGGTGGAGCGTGTAGGTGCTGATGATGACGTCATAGGATGACTGCTTGATGACAGAAGGGAGCCCTTCCTGCAAGTCCGCTTGTATCAATTCCGCAGCCGGCATCTTCTCACGGGCTTTCGCCATCATTTCCCTGGAAAAGTCGATTCCGGTGATCGTGTGACCATGATCGTAAAGCCTGCTTGTGAGAACCGCGGTCCCAAAGCCGATGTCGAGGATTTCAGCATTGTCCTTCCCCATCGCTTCCTTATAAATCACATTCAAAATTTCCCTGTACCCCGCAAACGGGTACTGGTTGCTTTCCTCGCTCTTTTTTACCGTTTCATCGTATTGGTCCGCCCATAGATCAAACCCAGTACTATTTAACATATATGCCCTCCGTAAGTGTTGATTCATCACGGGCATGGTGTTGGTTTTTACCCGTGACGTGCCTCTATCAGGTTGGTTGCAAGTGTTTGGAATTTCATGTGGATCACGCCTTTCGATTTTGTTGATTCAATTGTAACATGAATAAATGGGTTTAAATGGATAGGAGTTTTAATTTGATCGAAATCACAACGTTTTTCCAAGCTATCCGTCTAAGCTATAGTGGACACCAACGAAAGGAGGTAATGATCATGACCGCTTCCCCAAAAGATGAGATAACCCGCTTATATGATGAGCACAGCCGCTCCATCATTCATTTCATTATCCTTATGGTCAAAGACTATTCATCGGCAGAAGATCTCACTCACGATACGTTTGTCAAAGCCTATACGAAGTGGGATTCCTTCAACCATCAAGCCAGCGAGCGGACATGGCTGTTCAGCATCGCACATAACGTAACGATGGATTACATACGCAAACGAAAACCGGCCCTCTTCATGAAGGAATTCTTCCAACGTCAGCATGACTCGGCTCCCTTGCCAGATGAGTTTGTCATAACAGAAGAGACTTCATCCGAACTTCATTTGGCCATCGGCAGTCTCAAAGATTCATATCGAAAAGTCATCATTCTGAGAAAGATCAAGCAGTTTTCCATTGAAGAAACCTCAGAGATATTGGGATGGTCAGAGAGTAAAGTGAAATCCACCCTTCACCGGGCCATGCCTGCACTTCGGAAACAAATTGAAAAGGAGGGCTATTGGGATGAAGAGATCATCTAGTGAAACGCAACTCGATCAACAGCTGTCGGAGCTGGAATCCAATATGAAGTGGCGTGGAGAACGTAACCTGAAGAACAGAATTCTCTCTACGATTGATACCAAACAGCCTCTTCGAAAAGGCTGGTTACGCATGACAGCTTATGCTCTGACCGCATGCCTCTTCCTTTTCGGTATCTTCATTGGATCGGCTTTTGTTTCCCCTACAATGGCAAAGGTGGCTTCTAAAATCCCCTACCTTAGCACCATCTTTCATTCTGAAACCTTGCATGAACGTTTATGGGAGGAATTTAAAAAGAATGACATCAATGTGATCGGCATTTCCGGGACACGGGATATCATCGTTTCCATTGAGGGTTCAGAAGAGGATCTTCGTGAGGTCAGTGGGAAAATCAAATCCATCTCAAGGAAAGTATTTTCGGAAAAAGGATATGATGCTACTACTGTGGAAGTGGTACTTCAAGTTGACAAGATTCCACAGCCATCGGAAATGGAAGAGAAGCTGAACTTGGCATGGGAGGAAGCAAAGGAAAAACTCACTGCAGTTGATGTGACCATTTTGTCTGGCGGTTTTTCTTTAGAACCGGACTCCGACCACGTATCCGTGGAAGTGAGCGTTCCAGCATCTGAATCAAGAAAAGAAGAAATCAAAACCATCATTCAGCAAACATTTGAGGTTCATGGCACCAAGGATTTGAATGTTAAGCTCCAATCAGTCGATGTAGAAAAAGAAAAAGCAAGATCAACAGCATGGAATGAGTTATTCCAAACGATGATTGAAGGATTGATGACCAAGAAAGAGTACCAGGTCACAGGGTTTGCTTATTCGTTCTCCCCTCCCCCTCTTCAGATCATCATCAAAACGTCAATCAAGGAATCAGATCCTGATCGATTAGAAAAAGTCGGAAGGATCGAAACAGACATCCAACAATTCCTTCAGTCTGATGAAGTACAAAAGAAAATCAATAAGGAAGAGTACCAGCTAGTAATCAGAAGTAAGGACGGAAACAAAATCAATTAATGATGGAGGTGTAAAATTGAGGACTCTCATCCCTGTTATCCTATTAATAGTACTTTCCTCGGCCTGCTCAAACGGAGCCTACAACTCCGATGAAGCAATCAAACGTGGTGATGTCGTAGTCCAGAACGGGGTAGAAAATCCGGGACCCTTCATAGAGTTTGTGAAGAATGTGCAGGATAAGAATGAAGCTACACTGAGGATAACGGGATATACCAAGGAAGGAGATCCGATTTTTCATGATGTGGAGTATGACGGAAGTAAATTCGGATTTTCCTATGATGACTCCCATGATAAATTTGGCGGTGAAGATATAGGGGTTACAACGGACACCTGCACTGAATTGGAGCAAAGGGAAACACCGAATGATGAAATAGGGTTTTATTTGAAGGGGTGCTCTAAGGAAACGGAGCACCCGCTTCTTGAACTATCAAAAGAACAGTGGGAAGAACGCTAAGATCCTGGTTCCCATCCATGCAAAAAACCGGATGCCCAATCGCATCCGGTTCTTTGTTGTTAGGTTTATTTAAAATCAAACTGGTCCGGATCCGGCCCGATGCGTTTGTGCTCATCGAGGGCGTCCAGGGTTTTGACTTGTTCTTCGGTCAGTTCGAAGTCGTAGATGTCGATGTTTTCCTTGATGCGTGATTCTGTCATGGATTTCGGGATGGTCACGACGCCGTGTTGAAGATCCCAGCGAAGGATGACCTGTGCCGCTGATTTGCCAAGGGATTCGGCGATTTCGTTCACCGTTTCATGGTTCAATAGCTCGGCGTTCATGAGCGGGGACCATGCTTCCACCTGGATATCATGTTTTTCACAGAATGCACGTACTTCTTCCTGTACAAGTTTCGGATGGAATTCGATCTGGTTGATGACCGGTTTCACCTCTGCTGTTTCAAGAAGATGCTCGAGATGGGATACTTGGAAGTTGCTCACACCGATTGATTTGATGCGACCTTCTTTATAAAGGGCTTCAAGGGCTTTCCAAGGCTCCATGTATTTGTTTTGGCCTGGCCAGTGGATGAGGTACAGGTCAAGATACTCAAGACCGAGTCTCTCCAATGTATCTTCGTATGCCTGGATCGTTTCATCGTATGAAAGACCGTCATTCCACACTTTGGATGTGATGAACAGCTCTTCCCTCGTCACGAGACCGGCGTCAATGGCGTTTTGGACACCTTTCCCTACGCTCTTCTCGTTTTGATAGATCGCAGCCGTATCAATGCTGCGGTATCCGATGCGGATCGCGGTTTCCACTGCTTTCTCCAGGTCTTTTCCTTCTTCGACACGGAACACGCCGTAGCCGATTTCCGGCATTTGTACGCCGTTATTTAGTGTAATGGATTTTGCACCCATGAATGAACTCCTCCTTCAAAAATCGTTTCTACTTCAGTATGTACCATCTTCCCAAAAGATAGAAGTAGGCACTTTCATGTGCGATAGGCACTGACAGGTAACCTTTACCCGCTGAAACTATGACAAAAACATATCCAAAATGTTCCACTATGGTAGAATAGTTGATACGAAAGGAGCCTTATCATGAATACACACAACTATCTACACGAACACTTTCCTGGGCTCACCCTCGAACCACCGCTCTTTTATTCATGGCCGACGGGGCTGCGGTTTGAAATCGCCAAGCCCGGAAGTGAGCACCTCGACAAAGACAACCTTGAGCAGATGGGCGAAAGGACGACAAGCTTATTCAAGGCGGTGTTTGAGCAGGACGATGATGTGATCCTCGTGACAGATCTCCTTGGTCTATCCGATTCTTCACTACCGAAGACCAACATCTTTCTCAAATACATCAAGGATAAAGACGTACGCAAGAAGCTGCGGGTTGAACGGTTAGACAGAAGGTTTGATGAGGAGGATGAGACGGTGACTCATCGCTTCTCCCTGCAATGCAAAGCAGGCGACATCCGCTATCGGCCGCTCCTGATGGCAATCTGTCATGAAGATTTTAATCATCCGACACGGATTCTGAAGAATCGTTGGAACATAGGGATCGACATTTACATCGTCAACATCACCAAGCACCTCATCTACCATCTCTATGACGACCGCGGCTGCGATATTATTTCAGCTGAAAAAGATACCCTCCTTCCACTTTATCATTCGGCATCCCCTTGGATCCTAGAGTATGATCGGGAGCAGATTAATGAGGTTTTCATGAAAGAGGAAACAGGATGAAACAAGCATTCCCCACCATTGAAACCAAACGGCTGACACTCGTAAACACCACAGCTGACGATGCCAGATTCATTCTCGCACTCTACAAGGATCCCCTCGTCTGCCGGTACCTCTATGATGAAGAGCCTTTCACCTCGATCGATCAGGCAAAAGAGTGGATCGACTGGCATGAGTATCCGGAAGACTATGGACGGAACCGTTGGATCATCCGAAAGAAAGAAACCGCCACCCCGATCGGAACGTGCGGCTTCGACCAATGGGATGTCGTGAATCATGTGGCTGAAATCGGCTTTGATCTCTGGCACGGGGAATGGGGAAAAGGATATATGAGCGAAGCCTTGACCGCCGCCATCGACAGCGGCTTCCGCAACATGGGGCTCAACCGGATACAGGCATTCGTCGCCCTTGAAAACACGGCATCCTGCCGGTTACTCGAGCGGTTGGGGTTTGAAAGGGAGGGAATCTTCAGGGAGAAGCATTTCTTCCAGGGGGAGTACTACGATCACTACATCTACTCCCTCTTGAAGAAGGATTGGAAAAAGGGCGGCTTGTGACCGCCCTTCGGGGATGTTCATTTGACTATGCTGATCACGAGGCCGTCATAGCCTTTGGAACCGACGGTCTGAATCGCAGTCGATTCGATGCGGGGATCACGCTGGGCAAGATCCATATACTCCCGGATCCCGATGACGCGTCCGTCCGTGGAGGCGGCATCCACGACCTCTCCATTCCGTACGACATTATCGGCGATGATCACGGATCCTGATGTCGTGAGGGCAAGGGCCCATTCCAGATAGCGCGGATTGTTCTCTTTATCGGCGTCGATGAAGACAAGATCAAAGACGTGGCCCGCTTCCTTCAGCTTCGGCAGCGTATCAAGGGCACTCCCGACCAGGACTTCCACCTGCTCATGGAATCCCGCACGCCGGATGTTCCCTTCTGCAATCAGGGCGTGGGCCTGGTCCACTTCAAGGGTCGTCACCCTTCCGTCGACACCGATTCCCTTTGCCAAGCAGATGGTACTATAGCCGCCAAGGGTACCGATTTCAAGCACCCGCTTTGCCCCCTTCATCTGGGCCATCAGGGTGAGGAACTTCCCTTGCAGGGGAGACACATCGATCTCGGGAAGGCCGGCTTCCCTGTTCGCCTGAAGCACCCGTTCCAATTCATCATCACCTAATAGCTTTCTGGCAAAATACTGATCCACTTCATTCCACAACTCAGAACCCATATGCACCGTCTCCTAATCTAGTATTTTCACACCTTCATTATATGCTAAAATGTTCCATACAGGAAATCGTAGACTCAACTGAAAGGACGGAGCCCCCATGCCAACCATCCCAAAACGAATCCATATCATCGGCTCCGTCGGAAGCGGGAAAACCACATTGGCCCGCGCCCTCTCTACCGCCACCAGTATCCCCTTTCACTAACTCGACAATGTGGTGTGGGAACGGAGGCAGGGTGGAGACCGAAGACGCACAGATGAAGAGCGCAACGCCGTCCTCGCCGACCTTGTGAAAGCGGAGAGCTGGATCATCGAAGGCGTCCACAGCACTGCCTGGGTAGAAGAAAGCTTCCGGAATGCAGACGTGATCCTCTTCCTCGACACCCCCTACTATAAGAGGATGAAGCAGATCACCTTCCGCTTCCTCCGTCAGAAAACGGGCCGTGAATCCGCTCACTACACGCCGGACTTCACGATCTTCAAGAACATGTTCAAATGGAACGCCCTGTTTGAAAAGGAAACAAAACCGTATATCCTCAAGCTCTTCAAAGAAAGAGGGTACCCGCTTCTCATCCTTCACGACAATCAACAGCCCATCGACTGGGACTTACGAAAGGAGAAACGCCATGTATAAGTACACGCTATGCTTCATCCAGCGAAACGATGAAATCCTCATGCTCAATCGCGATAAACCCCCGGTACTCGGTCTATGGAACGGAGTCGGCGGCAAAATGAATGACGGGGAAACCCCGGCGGCATGCATCCTTCGCGAAATAGCTGAAGAAACAGGCCTTCACCTTGCCCCGGAACATATTCAGGATAAAGGAACCGTTTCCTGGAATACGGATGATGGCACAACGGGCGGAATGCATCTCTTCACGGCCGTGATTGCAAGTGACGTTCCCTACTCCACCCCGATCAGGACCCTTGAAGGGCTGCTCGACTGGAAAACGATTGATTGGCTTCTCATGGACCTGAATCACGGTGTCGGCAGCATGATTCCTCATTATTTTTCAAGGATGTTGAAAGAGAAGAGCGGATTCCACCACCGGTTCACCATGGAAAATGGGTCTGTTCGCACCTACTCGTATGAAGAGATTCCTGCTTCCGGAGTCATCCCACTTGTCCAGGCATAGAAAAGACCCTGCATCAATGGGCGCAAGGTCTTCTCTCTAAGCCGTTTCTTCGTTAATAAAGCGCAGCACTTCCTCCTTGAAGGCATCCGGCTCCTCATAATGAGGCGTATGACCGCTATGCTCAAAAATGGTGACACTACCGTTCGGAGCGTCATGCTGGAACGCTTTGATCTGCTTCTCGCAGGTGGTCGCGTCGAATTTCCCTAGAGCAAGGAGCATGGGATTCGGCACGGTACTCAGCAGGGGCAGGAGGGATCGGAACACTTCCCCTTCTTCACGTAGAAGATCATAGTGAAATTCAGAGCGGTCATAAAATTCATCCCATTCTTCTTCAGAGTGATAGGATTCGTAATCGGTGGGATTGTCGTGATTGTAACGATAGATTTCCATGCGGTGTTCCCCGAGATGATCACTCAGCTCCATATACCCTTCCGTCAGTTCCCTGATGGATACATCGGCTTCAGCAAGCTCCCTCCCCTGTTCGGCGAGATTGCGTTGTCCGTACTTTTCCAGCAGGCAGGACGTTTTCCGGATCAGGCTCCGGGATGTGAGCTCAAAATCGAACGTCGGCCCCTCAAAGATGATCTTCTCAATGGACCCGGGATAGGCTGACGCATACAGGAGCGCGAGGAATCCCCCGAATGAATGGCCAATCACCGACCACCGTTCGATGCCGAAGTAATCCCGCAGTGCTTCACAATCCTCCACAAGGTCACGGAGTCCGAACGCTTCCCCCTCCTCGATTCCTTCAGACCTGCATACGCCCCGCTGATCGATGATGATAAGGCGAACATGTTCACCCAGACGCTTCGCCTGGTGATAATAAAAGTCATGGCTGCCTTCCCCAGGTCCACCGTGAAGATATAAAACACCCGGAAGCTCTTTCTCTCCAAATGTCTCCACATACAGCTTCTTCCCTCTGATTTCAATCAGTTCTCCTATCATAGCATCCTCCTAGAATTTCTTTTCTTTTATTCTAGCACACCACATAATAAATGATGTAAATTAAGGGTTATTATGGTAAATTAGTTGCACTAGAGATTTTGCTTTTCGTACTGAACCCATAAGGAGGAAACGAACATGAAGCAAGCTGCAATGGAGAACGATTACGTACATCCGGCAGAAGAAACCTTAGACCGTTACATCGACGCGACGAACACCCATCGCTTCAGCGAGGTCGAGAAACTTCTCCATCCCCATGCCGTTTATTATTTTTCTGACCGGACCTGCTCTTCTATGGAAGAAATACAGACTTACTTTGAACACGCCTGGTCGGTCGTGAAGGATGAAGTATATGGTGCGAGTGATGTGAACTGGCTACAACGAGGAGAGCAGGAGGCACTTTGCGTCTATCGGTTCACGTATGAAGGCTATGTGGATGGGGCATTTGTGAAAGGTCACGGGAGAGCGACGAATGCGTTTGTTAAAGATGAGGGGTGTTGGCTTCTTATTCATGAACATTTGAGCAGGAATCCTATATAGGATAGAGCGGAAAGGACTATGCGTCCCCCGGGCTTAAGGTAGGCAGACAGCCATAAGTGTTGCAGCATCCAGTTCCTTCACCTATAACCAGGATTGAATCAAGTGACGGAGCCGTTGGAAATGAAAGGAAGTTGTTGAGAGAAGCGCTTGCTCTCAAGTTCATCCAAAATGAATGCTGCAATGACTTCCGGTGATACAGATAGACCTGGCATGTCGGTCAGACTGACCTCATACCCGGTCACTGAATGATCTCTAACAAATGGAAGACGAATAAGCGTCCAGTCTCTATCGCTTTCCTTTAAGATTTCATATTCCAATTGCTTATCTTTGATCATAGGACCATAGAAGATGCTAAAACCGAATGCACCGATTCGATTGACCAGCGATTTCCGGTCTCCTAGAATGGTTAGAGATCCTCCGGTCACTCCTATGTATCGTTTTATCCCCATATGAGTCATCTTGCGTAAAATCTTCTTCGTTAATGTACTATATAAGGGCTTTGCGCGGTTGGGTTGTCCAAATACGTTGATAATGACTTCACATTCTGACATCAGATCGACTAAGGTATCCTCACTAAACGCATCACCTGTCACCACCTTCAGAGAAGAATCCGTAATTGACACCTTTTTTGGATCCCTCACGAGCATATGAACGTGGTGACCTTGATCTAACGCCATTCTCGTAAGGGCCTTTCCAGCTGTCCCTGTGCCCCCAATAATCGCTATTTTCATAATGGTTCCCCTCTTTCTCTCCACTACTTTTATATTCATGAGTATTTTACCACAATATTCCCTCTGGCTAGGAAAATAGTCATTTCATACTCAATGTCCAAAGGGGTAGTTGGTGTTTTAATAGCCGGTGTTTTTAGCGTAAGGAGTCTAACCAACGACTGTAATAGCAAACTATTATTTACAATTGTTGGGGACTAATAGGGTTCCAGACGAAAAAAAAAAAATCGTCAAGTTGAAGCGAATTAACTGGAGGAAGATCTGTGTGATACAGGTCTTCTTTTTTATCTTTACAGGAAGGATTTGTGGTACAGTATATTTATCATATTTTTCCAAAAGGAGTGGTTGAATGAGATTCCTTCTTCTTTTATCCGTTATGCTGGTGGCGGGGGGATGCAGCATGTCCCCTTCAGAGGTACAAACGAAAGTGGAATGGGCCGATATTGTCCGTTGGAACGGACACAACTACCTCCTTGATCAAGACTTTGGCGAGGCTCGGGCCGATGAGAAACTTGGTGAAGTCTCATTTTCCTTGGTCGGTAGTGAGGAAGAAGATAACCCAACGTATCAATTAAAGGACGGGGAAGCTACTTTCGCTTCTCCGGGGAGTGCGATCCAATCAGTGGCGGGGATTCCCGTAGAGAAGGCCGTTTTGGTCGAGGACAATGTGTATACCACAAGGGAGGAATGACAGGAATCAATGGGAAAAAGACTAGTTACCGTTTTATCTTTGCTCCTTGGCATCCTTCATCTGATGCTGATCGATCGCTTTCTTCATGGTTGGCAATCGTTTACGACTGCATCTGGTTTCATCAATTGGGTGGGTTCAATCCTGATCGGTATGATCATGTTGCTTTTTCATCGGACAACAAATGCGCTGATGGGAAATTCTCTTTCGATCAGGTTGGTCAGGAGTTCGACCTTGATGGTGATGGCGATCGGTTTGACAGCGTACCTGATTGAAGGAATTATCTACTGAATTGCGTAGTTGAGACGCCCATCAAGGAAAGAAAAAAAGAAACCCCACGGATCTATCCATGGGGTTCCAGCTCTACTTGCCGCGATGACGCGCTTTAGCTTTTTGTTTCTTTTTCTCGTATTTCAACTGTTGAAGCGTATCCCGTTCGATGCGATTTTGAATCTTCGCTTGCACTTTTTTGTGTTCAAGCGCTTCTTTCATGGCTTCCTGGGCCTTGGTCGAGATTCCTTTTTTCATTTCCTTGGCTGCGAGGCGCTGCAGGCGTTTCGACCTGTCCACGCTTTTTGTGTGCCACCTCGACTCCCGGCTGTGATGATTCGTCCAGCAGCCTGGATAATCTTCCATGAATGAATAACAGGATGTCTTCCTCTTTCGGTTCGGTGCCGAATACATGGCGGAAGGCCTTAAGCTTGCCTTTCTCCACTACTTCAACGATGCCGACCCAGTACTGACCATCATGGTAAATCGTTAAGGTCATAACGATTCCCTCCTCTTTGTTTACTGAAATGATGGACATCCCGAGGAGGGGAAGGTCACTGACACGCCAAGCGTGCATCCGGACTACCAACCGGATCGTGTTTTTACATTTCATTTCCATTATACTATTTTTGTATAATGGATGTCATCCTGAAAGGAGAGACTCCTATGGCTATGATTCTAGCTTGTCTGTCATTCATCACGGTTTTGTTGCTCTTCAGGGGGTTTGCATGGGCGGAAGCAAAACCGTGGCGTGAGGTCGGGAAGCACCTTGTTCTGCTCTTATTTGGCCTCCCGTGCCTTTTCCTGATCCCCTTTTTCGCCTATGAAGTGTGGCTCGCAACCGGACTTCCACCTGACTTCGGAGCTGTTTATGTAATGGGCGGGAGTTCTGCTGTCGTGACACTTTTCGGGATCATGTCCTATTTCAGCGGAAGACGATCCTATTTAAGACAAAAAGCAAGTTCACGCTGAACATCCGGGGGTAACGCATCACCGTGCTTTTGCAAGGCTTCCTTGATGCGATGCTTTTGGTCAGAGGTCGGGACAGTGAAGGTTTTGTTAAAGGTCCTGAGCCATCTGTCCACCTGGTGGCGACCGAGTTCCCGGATGGCCGGCTCAGTTGATGCGCTCATTTCGATACTGTAGCGGATCCCCTTCCATTTTGGAAGGGTCCCCAGTAGAACGGCACACTGCAAAGCCGTATGAAGAGTGGAAGCCCCGGCATACACCCCGTAAATCCTATCTTCGAACGCATCATACCCGGTGTGTTGCAGCGCTCTTCTCGCTTCCTTCGCCACCCCTCTATGCTCATGATCCAACAGGTCGATCAGCTCCTCCTGATAACATCCGCCTCCGATGAAACCAAGTGAACGGATCGAGGCCTTGACGATCCCTGGCTCACTTCTTTCCAGGAAAGGAAGGATCCTCTCGGCATCACCCGCATCTCCTGTTTCACCCAGACCCAGGATGGCTCCCCTAAGAGAGGTTCCTTCCTGGATGGCCTCCCGGTAAATAGGAGCAAGATCGGCGACTCCGTTTTCCTTCATAAGGTAGCGGGCGACGGAACGGATCATTCCGCTCCGGTCAAATAGAGCTTTCCTGACTTCATTCTCATCTTCTGGATGCATGGAATGATAGCGCCTTAAGACATCCGCCCTGATTTGAGGAAAGCGGTCGTGTTTCAAGACGAGATAGGCAGCCTTGAAGGCATCCTCCGTCACGTTTTCCGTGAATGAACGGTAAAGCAGAAGCCTGGAATTCGGCTCTGACTCCCTCTTCATCCACTCTATGAGCTGGCACTGTGTAGCCCGGCCCCCTTGAAGGATCGATCTGTAGCTGAAATGGCGGATTCTCGGATGGTTGGATGACGTCCCTTTAATAAGGGCGGCTCCTTCTTCCGTGAGCATCGAGAAGATCACCTCAAGCAACCCCTTGTCAGCCCGCTCTGATTCTCTCCATTTAAACAGGATCGGCAAATGGTCAACGAACGAATTGGCATGCTCCGGTCGGATCTTTGACCGGACGAGATGGTTCGCGACTTCCCTGACTTCCTTTACCCAATCCATGCAGCGCAAGAGTAAAAATGGTAATGAGAGAATGGAATCCAATTCTTCATGTGCTCTCAGTGCCCGTTCGCGAAAATAGCCGTTTGGATGAAAGGTAGCGAGGCCAAGAATGGTCTTCTTCATATCTTCACTTACGCTTCGCGGCAAAAGGGTCAGCGGATCTTTCCGGGACCAGTCCCGGGACCAATCCATGGACGTGCGTTCCCGGAAAAGGACATCGAGCGTGATGAGATCGGTGCTGACTAATGTGCTCACATAGGTGTGGAGCTCTCTTGCTGCTTTTTCTTTTTTCCGTGTGAGCAGCTGTTGGAATTGATCAGGGACCTGCGAGAGGTCTCTTTCATGCTGTGTATTCTTCATCCCATTCCCACCCTTTCGTTTATTTTGCCAAAAGCGTGATCTCGACTACCTCGGGGCGATTGAAGATCCGGAGGGGAATGATGCTATTGCCGAGTCCTCGATTGACAACCATATGCGCGTCTCCATCTTTATAGAGCCCCTCTGTATACGCTGGAAACAACCCTTGATCAGGAGCCACTAGTCCTCCGATGAACGGCAGACGGACCTGGCCGCCGTGGACATGACCGCTCAGTACAAGATCCATTCCGTATTCTTTATAGAGATTGAAGAGCTCCGGTCTATGAGAAAGAAGGATGTTAAACCCTTTTTCCTTTCCAACTGACTGAAGGGCAGCTGGCACATCTCCACCGGCAGGGTCATCCACCCCGAGGAGCCCGATTTCTTCCCCATTCTCCGTGATGGTGACCGCATCATCCTCGATGAGGAATGCGCCTGTTTCCCCCACCTCATCCCTCAGTTCCTCCCACCGGCCTGACCACCATTCGTGATTTCCTGAAATGATGTATACCGGTGCAAGGGTGGACAGTTCCTTTAGGAGGGTGAGTCCGGGACCTGGATCATATCGCTTTGCGTCGACAAGATCTCCTGTGAATACTATCAAATCAGGCTCAGCTTTCTTCACCTTTTGTATCAACCTGTCCTGATTGGGTCCGAAAGACTTTCCATGAAGATCGGAAAGCTGGACGATCCGATAGCCATTGAATGCTTCTGGGATCTTCGAAGATTCTATTTCAAGCTTCGTGGTGACAAGGGCATTATTTTGAAAGTAGCAAAACAATCCCAGAAGAAGGACGATTCCACTTACTACAACCCTTTTCTTCACCGGCTGATTTCCAGTTGGAACGCTTTTTTAAGATAGATGTACTGCTCTTCATTTGTATCGGCATATGCTTCGTCTCTTGAGGATCGTCGGTCCTCGTAGTCGGGGATGCAATCAAACTGTGAAACCGTGAAATCTTGACGGACGCCGTCTATCATATTGTAAAAATGCCAACTTCCTTCGATCGGGGTTTTGGCGATTTCACCTCCCAGATGATCATGGATGACGAGAGCCGTCACCCCGCACTGCCCTCTCGCCGGATTCTCCTCGACCCACTTCGAGCTGGACTTGATGGACCACGCTATCCGCAAAGCATTTTCTATGGTTTTTATCTCCAATTCCCCCCGCCTCCTCTTCTTTTTCTATTAAAATAATAGCAGAAGCATTTTCCAAATACAGATTTTATTACAAAAAGGAGGAAACATCTTTGATTAAACTTCAATCGATTGGCTCGGTCTGCCGGGTGGATGAAAACGGCGTATTCGTGAATGAGTCGAGTCTGGAACGGGTGCATCCCACTTTCAGGCCTGTGGTGGAAGAACTGACGGAACGAATCGCTGACGGGTTTGGGGATATGATTCACAGCGTGTATCTGAGGGGATCACTGCCGAGGGGGCTCGGGGTGGAAGGGATTTCGGACATCGACCTGCTGGTGATCACCCATCAACCGTGGACGGACGTAACCAAATCCCGCCTGCAAGCATTGGACACCGGTTCACACCCGCTGATCAACGGGGTCGAGTTTGCCGTATGCACGCTGAATGAACTCTTGGAGCCACAGCGCTTCCACCTGATTTCGTTCATGATCAAGGTGTATGGCGTGCATCTTTATGGCGAGAACCTCCAGCCTGTACTCCCTGACTTCCGTCCAGATGCGGAGCTTGCCCGTGACCATATCGCATCCATTTCCGACCAGATTGTCCTTGCGGTAAATGATCTGAAGGGAAATGAAGACCCGGACGATGTGATGGACTGCTGCACGTGGATCATGAAGCTGATCATCCGGTGCGGAATGGCCTTTGTGATTGAGGAAGAAAGAACCTACACCCGCGACCTGTATCCTGCGTATCAGCTATTCTCATCGCACTACCCTGAGAAGGAAATGGAAATGAGGCAAGCTGTGGAATATGCCATCAATCCGGTGCGTGATCCAGAAGAGGTCATCCGATTCCTGAACGAATTTGGGGATTGGATGGTGACAGAAGCCGAACGCTGGCTTGTTGTACATAGAGAGGAGCAAGATCAATGAACTGGACGATCACAGAATTGAACAGGGAAGCAGCGGAGGAAATCCTCGCGTGGAAATATGAACCACCCTATGACTTTTATGAAAATGAAAGGTCGGAAGAAGCCGTGGCGGAGCTTTCAGGCGGTGAATATCGCCTGGTCCTGGATGAGTCGGGGCAAATTTACGGATTCTTCTGTACCGGTTCTTCCGCCCAGGTCCCCATCGGCCATGAGTTTGATGTCTATCCGGACGATCATGTCGATTTCGGACTCGGCATGAATCCGACATTCACCGGGAAAGGAACGGGGGCCGCTTTCACTGCCTTTATACTAAAAGAGATCCGGAGGGATACGTCCTTGCCGATCAGGCTTTCCGTGGCGACCTTCAATAAGCGCGCCATTGCTGTGTATGAAAAGCTTGGGTTCCGGAAAGCAGATGACTTCCGCACCCGCAGCGCCGAGTTCATTACAATGGTTGAAAACCGGGGGAATTTGACCATTTGACGGAATACTTGGAATGATTCATGATGAGGCAAGTGGTTTATCTATCCCACAGATGATTGTCATTACTCCTCTCCAACAAGAATGACAATCTTCCCTTTACTCCCCCTGTTCTCCATGAGCACGTGCGCTTCTTGAATGTCGCTCAAACTGAACTCATGACCCACATCCACGGTCAATCGGCCTGATGCGAGCATGGGGATCACGGCATCTGCGGTTTCTTGCAGGGTCTCCGGTCTTTTTTTCCGTGTGGTACCGAGGCTGAATCCCAGTATGGAGCGGCAGCTTGAGTGAAGATCGACCGACCGGATCATGCCGGGAGGTCCTCCAGCGTTGCCGAAGTGAACGAGCCTTCCGTAGGGGGCGAGACAGGTGAGGCTTCGCTCCGTGACCTCACCTGATATGGAATCCAGGACGATATCGACTCCGTTTCCATTCGTGAGCTCGTTCACCCGTTGGGCAAAGTCTTCTTCCTTGTAGAGGATGACCTCGTCCACTCCTGCTTCACGGGCGATTCCTGCTTTTTCCTCGCTTCCTACCGTTCCGATTACGAGACCCGCACCGAGCTGCTTCGCCAGGCGTGCCGCAGTGGTTCCGACCCCACCTGCCGCTGCATGGATCAGGACGGATTCCCCCTTCACCATACGGGCCACATCCGTCAGCAGGCGATGGCTCAGAAAGGAGACGACGGGGCTTGCGGCTGCAACGGTCATGTTCATCTCATCAGGTATTGGAAACACTAATACCTCGCGGACGATGACATATTCCGCATACGAGCCGTTATCCGGGAAACAGATGACCCGCTGACCGACGGATACGCTCCTGCAGCCTTCCCCGATCTCTTCCACGATGCCAGCAGCATCAAGCCCCGGAATGAAGGGAAGTTTGTTTCCCTTTCCTCCGCGGCGCGCTTTGATATCGGCAAAATTGACGCTCGTCTTCACCACCCGTACGAGTACCTCCCCCGCACCTGGAACCGGCCTGTCCACCTCTTCTAGGTACATTCCCGTCACATCTCCATATTCCTTCACCACAACTGCTCTCATTTTCTTCACTCCTCCTGCCATGATTGTAGTTTAAGAATAGAAGATTTTTCCTGATAAGCAAAGATGTTTTTTTCGATGAATGGTCATAAGAAGGACTTATCAATAACGGTTCCATCTATTCATAACAATTTAAAAAGAAAAGGGATTCCAACTATCCGGAATCCCTTTTCTCATTGCTTCCCTCTACAGAATCTTCTCTAAGAATGCTCGCAAAATCTCATTATACACCTGAGGACAGTCCATATTGGCAATATGGCTGCCACCCGGGATGAGCCCCGCCTCGATGGCCGGGTTGGCCTTCTTCATGAATGCGACGGCATCGACTTCGTGGGGGTCGATGCTTCCGTTCAGGATGAGGGCCGGGACCGACAGAGCGGCAAGGTCGGCGGCGCTCACGGAAGGATAGTCGTAGGTCATCCGGTCGAGGACGACCCTCCGGATCTTCTTCCACTTTTCGCCGTGCAGGTTGTTGAAATGTGCGGCCACTTCCGGCTCGTGATCTTCAATGCTCAGGAAATGGCGGTGCTGCTCTTCCATGATGCCTTTCAGCTCATCAGGGATGAATGGTGAATAGCCGGTGAGGACGATCCCCTTCATCAGTTCCGGTGTGCGGAGGGCGAGATGGATGGCCAGGGTTGCCCCGAGTGACAAACCGACCACATAGCCTTTTCCGTGCTGTTCAATCTGTTGTTCAACAAAGCGGATGGCGCCTTCTATGTAATCTCCTTTAAGCTCTACAGTTGAATTCCCGTGCCCGGGAAGATCCAGTGCAATGACGTCATAGTCGGCTTTGAACGCTTCGATCTGGTGGGAGAAATGAGCTTGCCCCGTTCCCATGAAGCCGTGAATCAGATAGAGTTTTTCCATGATTGTTCTCCTTTTTTTATCAGACTGTGCGTAATGGCAGGTCGATGAGCGGTTCGTATTGCTTTTTATCCGTATTCAATTCGTACACCCGAATGGAGGTGACATCAAAACGAGGATACGGGACGAGCTCACTTCTAGCCTGGTGTTCCATGACGCCAAGATCCGTTTTTCCTACCCCTTCCCGGATCGATGAGGGATACAGCTCTTTTCCCAGTGTCAGATGCGGTACGAATGCCTCCAGTTCAAAGTACTGCCGGATCTCTTCCGGTGAAGGGGACACAGCCTGGACAATCTCGCGATGAAGATCAAAGAGAGCAGGGGAATGGACAGTAAGATATAGGATGATCCCTCCGAAATAAGCCTGTTCCCCGAGACTTAAGGAAAACGGGCGGAAGCGTGAAACCACCCCCTTCACTTCATCCAGCCACTTCCGGTCAGGCGATAGTCCCCCTTGGGCTTTCAGGGTGATGTGGGGCTCCACCCCTACGTTTCCCATCCACCTGTTCTGAAACTGTTGAACCCTTTCCAGGTACTCTTCTGGGGGTACGATGCCGATAAAGTATTCCTTTTTCACTGGCTTTCCCTCCTTTTCCAAGCGCTATGTTGTGAGTAGTCGGTACACATCACCAATCAGCCCATTCATCTGATGGATGCCCGTATTGCCGTTTGTCATGATGATCCATGCTTTTCCCTCCAATGGCTCGGCGACCATCATGGACTGAAACCCTTCTCCCCAACCGAGGGAAGAAATCTCCTTGGAGTTTCCTTCTCCATCCACGAACACGCCAAGTCCTGCCCAGGATGCGGCGCCTTGCGGAGAAATCATGTCCATCGCATACTCTTTGGAAAATAAGATCCCCTCTCCGTTTAAAGAACGGAAGAGCTCCTTCACGAGTTTCATCAAGTCGGAAGGCGTGCTCCATAGACCCGATGCCGCGGCATACGGATAATGGGGTATCCGGTCCTTCATGACGGAGCCATCGGGCTCGTGTCCAGAGGTCATGGGAAAAGTCGGCTCGTACATGCTTCGCTTCATTCCCAGTGGACGGAACAGGTGCTCTTCGATCGCCGTTTCAAACGGGATATCCAGTACGTCTTCCACCACCTGTTGGACGATGCAATAGCCGGCATCTGAATAGATGAACTCCTGGTTTGGCGGCTTGACTGCCTCAATGCGTGCGGGGCATGCAGGCGTTTCTCCATTAAGGATCTGTGCCATATCAGGGCGGCCTGGATGAATGCCGAAGCTACCTTCAGGATCCTCAATTCCCCCCTGATGACTGAGGAGGTGGCGAAGGGTAACGGGGCCATCACCACTCTTGAGCGACCAGGACCTCAGGTAGTCTTGAACGGGATGATCCAGTGAGAGCAATCCTTGGTGGCATAGCTTCAGTACCAGCATGGAGGTCGCGAATTTGGAAATCGAGCAGGTGTGGAAAAGGGTGTCTTCCGTTATGCTCCCTTTGCCTCTTTGAGCCTGGCCGAGGGAGAGAGTAAAGGGCGTTTGATTGTTAAATATTGCGAGACCCATTCCAGGTACGTAATAGGGTTTCATAAGGTTCGTAATTTTGTTGGTCAGCGTAATCATATCAGCACTCTCCCTTTCTCAACCCTCTCATCACTTCATCCCCAAACCCCCGGATATCGGCCAGATAGTCATATCCCTCATACAAACTATTAAACAATCGAACCGCAACGGCCCGGTACTCCGGGATGACGAGACAGGCGCAGCCAGAGGCACCGAAGATCTGGAAGGAGCCGTCCGGCAGCGTTGCGCCCAGTTCGTTTTGCGGGTGACAGCTGTATCCTTCTTTCAGCCACCAAAAATAGCCGAAGGATGGTTGCCCAGACCGGTGGACGGGGGTGGTTACCTGCAGGATCACCTTTTCGGGAAGAATCTGTTTTCCGTCCTTCATGCCACCCGTCACATGGAGGTTCCCCCACTCGGCGAGCTCCCTCGCATTCACAAATAGATTGCGGTCCGTCCCGTCGTCGGCGCCCAACCGGATCGTTGGGTATCCGAGGGAAGACACGTCACAGACGAGATTCTCTGCGGCCGCTCCCATCCACCCTGTATGGGTCCATCCCATGGGGTCGATGAGCCGTTCATGAAGGATTTCCCGGATGGTTTGACCCGTTGCTTTCTGTATGATGGCGGCCACGAGGTCCGGCCGCTTCCCTTCCAGTACGGTGCCCGGCGGAGCCACCACTTCTGCCCTTCCTTCCGTCCACTTCAATCCCGTGCTCCTCGTAAGCAGATGTTGAACGGTTGCCTCACCCGGGATTCCGGGAAGGTAGTCCTTCAGGGGATCGTGGAGATGGATAGATCCTTCCTCGATGCAGATGGCGGCGGCCAGGGCGATATAGGTCACGCGGACGGAGTAGACGTTGAAACGCGAAGAAGCATCGATGCTCCTCGCCCCTGTCCGGCCATGATGGAAACCGTCGTACCATTCCTCGACGACCCGGTTATCCTTCATGACCACAAGGGCTGCACCTGATGCTTTCATTCTTTCCTTCATAGTTTTCATATGGGATCTCAGCCCATGAAATGGATCATTCATCCCGCTTCCTCCTCAGCTCACTTCCGGCCTCAGTCCTGCATAGAGATCCACAGGGTAAAGGTCGTCATTCTTCATGTGGTCGATGATGTTCCGCAGGGTAGCGGGTTCTCTGAGATCTGCGTCGTCCATCGCTTCTAGCTCTGCAAGGGTCATCCATTTCCCGTCCTGGATCTCCCCTTCTGCCGGGCGGAAGCTTCCCCCGGTCACCACCCCGGTGAAATGGAACAGGACGATACGGCTGCCTTTTTCACTGATGAACGGATAGACGCCTGTCGTCGAAGTGAGCTGGACGGAGTAGCCCGTCTCTTCTTTCACTTCCCTCCAGGCAGCGTCGGCAATATCTTCCCCTGCTTCGATCCGACCTCCGGGAAAATTCCACTTGCCCCTGATCCCGGGCTTATTTTCTTGGATCAGAAACACCTGATCGCCCTGGGTGAGGGTGACGCTGACGACTGCGATCGTATTCGGTACGATATTCATGTTGTCTCCATCCTAGTAGGCCCTGACCGGTGAAATGAGCTGAAGATGGGCGGCATTGCCTTCAGGGCGAATCACCACAGGCTTCATGATGCCCCCGAATTGCAGGGTCACGGTCTCTTCCTTCACTGATCTCAGTGCTTCCATCAAGTACTTCCCGTCGAGGGTCATCTTCATTTCCTCCGTGCCTTCGATCTCCATGATCTTCTGTGATTCTTGGATATTCCCAAGCTGTGTGGCGGCAGATGAAAGCTTCATCCTTCCGTCGTGAATGGTGATGTATACATTATGATTCTTCCATTCCCCGGCAAAGAGGCACGCGCGGTCGACACCTTTCAACAGCTGCTTCGTCTCCATCTTCACGAGCGTCTCACCGCCTTCCGGAATGAGACCAGATACGTTGGGATACTTCCCATCAATCAAGCGGGAATAGAGGCTGGTTTCACCTAGGCGGCAGTGGATATGATGCTCGTTCATGGCCACCTCCACTGCCTCTGTCTTGCCGTCCCACAGCTTGATGAGCTCCCCGATCGCCTGATACGGGACGATGCATGCCCATTCGATTTGTTGATCAATCATTGTTTCACGATAGGCGAGGCGGTGTGAATCGGTGGCAACCGATTTCAGCCGCCCCTCCCCCATGGAAATATGTACTCCGGTCAGGACCGGTTTTGCTTCACTTTTCGAAACGGCAAATACGGTCTGCTTCAGCATTTCCATCCACTGGGAGGCATCAAGCTGAAGCGTTTCGCTCTCTTCCATGACGGGAAGCTTCGGATAGTCATCGGAAGGGAAGCCCTTCAACTTCGTCTTGATCTCCCCGCACCGGATATCGGCCGTCGTATCGTCAATCAACTGGAGGTGGATCGGACCCGAGAGCTTCTTGACGATCTCAGCCAAATACCTGGCAGGAAGGACAATCGCTCCCGGCTTCTCAACGTCGAGCCTCCCCGCTTCAGCAGGCAGCTCCCTCGTGATAATCAGGTCGGAATCGCTGCCGACAAGCGTGAGCCCTTCCTCCGTCGCTACAAGATGCACACCCGTCAGCACCGGCATCGGCGTTCTCGTCGAAACCGCCCTCACCACATCTCCCAACGCCTGGTGGAACACCTCACTCATAATCGTGATCTTCACCACAATTCCCCCTCGGAACTTTTCTATTATTCTTACAATTACGCGCAAACATTTCCCTACCCGAACTAGTTTACCAGAAAATGAAGGGGAATATGGATAAATATTACTAGAATCTACATGTATTTTTTATACAGCGGCCTGTTTCATGAGTGTTTCAATCTTATCTTTCATGCCACCATTGCTTGTATAAAGCAGATAGGTTTCGCTCCTGGTCTTGATTACCACCCGGTCGGTGTGGCCGTATGGGAATCCGAGTCTGATGGCCCGTTTTTCTTCCCCAGCATACGTGTCATCCAGCGTTACGTCTGTGATGTCGGAGACGGGGATGTCGATTGTACTGAACTGCCATTTGATGCGCAGATTATGGTGTTTGATTGAAACTTTTGGTTCCATGATGGTCACTCCTTATGCAGAAAAATATAATTGCTAGTTGTATATACGTTCCGAATTGGAGAACGTTCCCAAGAATTCTTAAACATGCTATACTATCAAGAAAAAATTCAGTCAATTCGAAAGGGAGTTACAGATGATCTACGTCATCCGCCACGGCCAAACCGATTGGAATAAAGAACGCAGGATGCAGGGCAGACGGGGCCTGCCCCTGAATGACCACGGTATCGGGCAGGCTCATTCGTTGCGGGACGCCCTAAATGGAATTTGGTTCGACCACGTATTTTCCTCCCCTCAGGAACGGGCACGCCAAACGGCAGAAATCGTATCGGGCAGATCACCCGTGATAGATGAACGCCTGAATGTGATCGATCTCGGGGAAGCAGACGGGGTGCGGCTGGAGGAACTGAAGCGCGTCGGTCCGCTTCCCGATCCAGAAATATATAAGGGCATTGAAGACCCGAACGCCCTGGTCCGCCGTGTGTTTCACTTCATGAATGAGCTCCAAGCGACGCATAGAAGTGAAGAAAACATCCTCATTGCCGGGCATCGCTGTACGACCGGCTGCATCGGTGCCTTCTTCAAAGGGATGCCGGAGGACCGGAATATCCTAACCCTTTCCTCCGACACCGGTGGATACAGAACCTATCATTTCGCATAAAGAAAGGGACCTCAATTCGGAGGTCCCTTTCTTTATTCTTCTGACAAATATTCGTCCACTTCCTGTTGCATGACCGCAAGCTTCGACACAACGGTGGATTTTGGAATCTGATAGTTCTTATCGTATTTGCACATCCTGCATGAGCAGTGCAGTTTTCCCTTTGCCAGTTTCCCCGGATGCACGATGAACGGATGCGGAATATGTTCTTCCCCATCCCTCCCCCACACATTGCGGACGACAAACAATTTTTGTTGGATGACGCGACGACGTTGGTGCCGTGTATTGGCACGTGTTCGATTCTTCATAGATGAAGACCTCCCTTGAATGGAACCCGCCTGCACGGGGCCTCAAGGTCTGTCCCCTACAGGCAGGTACTAAGGAAAGGCTTCGCTGCTTCAGTACCTGACATATTTTCTCACGTCCTTTATCCCTATAAGTCTATCATGTTTCGATTCGCAGGCTCAAATCTTATGGAAGGTCCATCTTCAAGTAAGTGGCACATCGGAACCGTCCCCATGCGCCAAAAATAACCCAAAAGCCTGACAGTCTATGGTACTATATGAATAGAAAAATACGGAAACAAAGGATGGTCAAACCATGAAATGGATCCTTCAATATACGCGGAACGCCCGCGGTGTCACCCTTGTTGAAATTCTTGCGTCACTGGTCATCTTAAGCGTCATCCTGGCGGTATTCGTGCCCCTGTTCGGCCACTCCATGACCTCGACAAAAGTGTCGGAGGATATGCTGGATGCCACCTACGTCGCCCAGACGACGATGGAAGAGCTCCACCAGCAGATGACCACGCTGAATGAAACCTCGATCGGCTCATTGAAAAACATCACCTACCTAAGAAAAGACACAGAGCGCTACTACTATAAAAAAGAAACGTCAGATGCCTATATCGAAATCTCTATCAAAGCACCGGTGGACGGGCTATCCAGTGTCCTGGTCAAGGTGTACCCGAATTCCGGGAAGAGCAAGCTCCTCGCTCAGATGGAGACGATCAACCGCTGGGGGAAAACACCATGAAGAAGCTGATTCATAATGAACGCGGCGTCACCCTGATTGAACTGCTGGGGGCCATGGTCGTCCTCGCCATCGTCATGGTGCTGATCGCCAATGTCCAGATCTTTGGACAAAAGCAGTTCGTCAATCAAACGGAACAGGTTTCCCACGAAGCAGATATCAGGCTTGCCATGAACCTCCTGACGAAAGAAATCCGTTCCGCCACTTCGATCTCCGTTACCAACAACACCATCCAGACGGATACAGGCAAGATCGAGCTTAAAGGCAGCACCCTGCAAAAAGGGTCCAAAACAATTGGAGAGAATATCGCCTCCTTCTCCGCTGTCCAAAAAGACGGGAACATCACCCTTACCATCAAGAGCAAGGCAAACGGAAACCAAAAAGCATCCTCATTATCCACGACACTGTACATAAGGAAGTGATCAGTCATGTTTAAAAAACACCTCACGAATGAACGGGGCATGTCCCTTCTGATGGTCCTCCTTCTCATGACCGTCCTGACAGTGCTCGGGATGGGTGTGATGAGCATCGTCATCAATAATACGAAGACCACTTCATCCGAACGGGACAATCAATCCGCCTATTACATCGCCGAAGCCGGCATCACCAAGCAAATGAAGGCTGCTGAGGATGCTGCGCGCAAGCTCTACCCACTTCAATCGACCGCACCCGGCTTTTACACCAACCTGGAATCCCAAATCGTGAAAACGACGACTCTCACTGATTTCGCCTCTTCTTTCGGAGAGAAGCCTTCAGCCAAAGTGACCATCGCCAAGGTATCGGGTGAAAACCCCCGCCAATATATGATCACCTCTGTCGGTACCATCGGAAAACGGTCCAAGCAGCTAGAGAAGACGTTTACGATCAGCTGGGAGATGAAGGGCGGACTTCCCCTCAACAAAGACCTGGCCGTATACACCGATACAACCATTTCCCTTTCCGGCGGAGCCCACATCAAAGGAAATATGGGGACGAATTCCAAGGCCGCAAGCACGATTCGATTCGATGGTGGTGCGGGGATCGACGGGAATATCTATGTACCAAAGGGATCGGAGAATATAGCCATTTATAAACCTGATTATATGAAGGTCCCGCAACCTCAACCATTCAAGGAACAGGCACAGTTTCAGCTACCTCCTTTTCCTTCCTACCCAAGCTACCCGCTTCACCCAAATGTGACAGTGGGAAATGAATACAATAAATACAATGTGATCAACAATGGGGTCCTGCAGGTGGATAACTATCTTGCAGCTGATTATGAACTCAAGCTTAATAACAATACCGCCTTCAAGGAAATCAAAATGGGCTCCAATTATACCCTTTATATCAATGTCGGAAATACGGACAAAGCCATCGTGGTGGATCACCTCAACGTTCAAAACGGACACATCATCCTGAAAGGGACAGGCAAACTCACGATCTACGTCAAGAACGAGATCAGCATGGGATCCGGGAGCACGGTGAATAATGATGGCGACATCAAGCGCCTGAACATCTACCTTGCTAAATCCACCGCATCATCCAACGTCAAACTGGGAGGCAATCAGAAGATCTTCGGTTCCCTCTATGCAGAAAATGCAGATATCGAAATGAACGGAAGCGGCGGATTTCAGGGTCACATTTTCACAGGAGGAAAGAATGTGACCATCACCGGTGGTGCGCGTGCGTATTCCACCCTCATCTACGCTCCGAATTCGACATTTCAAGTACTTGGAGGTGGTACGGTCAAAGGCATGATCGTGTCCAGGTCGTTTGAAGGAGCTGGAGGGGCAGATGTCATCTATGAATCAATCAATCTCAATGAAGTCCCGTTTGCAACAGGCGGAAGCACCGAAATCCCTGAAGGACTCATCACCTCCGACCCGGTCCGGGAGAAATAAACCTCCCAATACTACTAATAATTGGTATAATAGGCGAGAATCTATTCGGAGGTACCTACCATGAAACGCATCATCAAATCGATTATCATCCTAAGCTTTATTGTCTACATCGCCGTCTGCGTGAACTTGCTTTTCCTTGATCAAAGGACATTCGGGGCAAGCGAGATCACGTATGCCCAGTACATCCGCTTCAGCTCGAATTTCATACCGTTCCGTACGATCTGGAGCTATGTGCAGGCTCTCGTCAACGGTTCTCTTCCCCTCAACATTCCGATCACGAACCTGGGAGGGAATCTCATTGCCTTCCTTCCAATGGGCCTTTACCTGCCACTCCTTTTCCGTAGGATGCGCAGTGTCAAAGCGTTGATCCTCACCATGACCATCATGATCTTGGGTGTAGAATCGACCCAGCTCATCACCAAAACGGGTAGCTTCGATGTGGATGACATCATCCTGAACGTCAGCGGCAGTCTGATCGGCTATTGGATCTTTACGTGGGATTGGGTGCAGAAACTGTTATTCGTATCCAAGACGAATTCTAAGCGCGGGAAAGCGGCATAAGAAAAGGAACGGGAAGCGTGGCTCCCGTTCCTTTTTCTTATAGCTGCTCTTTCCATTTTGCATGAAGGGAACCTTGTGGCTCCTTCATGGCACCGGTTTGATTCATGACTTCTTCATATACGGAAAGGACAAAGTCCCTTGACGGATGGTCAACAAGTGGAAGTACGGCCTCTCTCCCAGCAATCGCTTCTTTCCTGGCTTCTTCTGATTCCCTTTTCCGAAGGTGGATCAGGGCAGTGTAGGCATACGATTCTGCTTTGGTGGCCACGTCATAAGGATGCCGGGCCATGGGATTCTGTACGTGTACTTGAGAAAGATACCCCAGTGCCTTGCCATGCTCACCGAGATGAAAGAAAGCGATGCCCAGATAAAGATGCATATAACTGTCCATCACAAGCTTCATTGCCTTGTCTTTAACGGGTTTCTCCTCATAAAGGGCATGAAGGCCAATGATTTCTTCAGGATTTCCTTCTATTAGATAGGCGTGCAACATCTTTAAAAAGTAATAGGCAAACCGGACTTCTTCTGCATCCGTCATCTGGATGAGCAGCGCCAAACGATCCTCATAGTAGCGGTACCTCTCCATGTCCCCTTGAATCAAGGCAAGATACCCACCGTTTGAAAGGATTTCATGGTCCCTAGTCATATCCCTCGTCCGGGCACTCTCCTGTGCTGCTTCATATAGAAATTCCCTGCCTGCTTCCCGGTTACCTAGAGCCAGGTGAATCCCACCGATGTTGTAAAACACCTTAATCTTTAAGGAGGGGTTATCGATCATCTCAGGCTCATTCTCCATCAACCGTTTGAGTTCCAGGATTGTCTCCAGTGCTTCTTCGTACTGACCGTTCAGGAAATGGAACATGGAAAGATCCCGACGGGTCTCGGTCGCTTTTTGCCTGTGCCCCAGGTTGAGAAAGACACCTTCGGCTTTTTCAATATATTGAGTGGCGCCTGCCTGATCCCCCTTCAGGGCCAATAGATAGGCATACATCTTAAAGACCTCCGCACCGTGGTACGTGTGCGCAATTTCATCGAGATGGGGATGGATCAGGCCGTACACCCGGTCAGGATCGGTAAATCCTTTTTCCGATAAATACTCCTCTACCTGTCTCCAAAGCTCCTTCGTTTCCCCTTCACTTTCCCCGATCAATTCACTGACGCCCACTTCAAGCATCCGGGCAATATGCCGGAGGTTGTCCATGGTGGGGTTGGATTTCCCATTTTCAATCAGGCTCAACATACTCACCGAAAGCTTATCGCCGGCCACATCAGCCAGTGTTTTTCCTTTTTGCTTCCGGATCTGGCGAATCCTCTTTCCAATCTGCCCCATCACGCGACACCTCCAACTTTAATGATACTCATTATATCACACTCCGAATCTCCCTTACCCATAAAAATTTTAATTAAATTCAAATTTCCAGTTCCATTCCCTAGAAAATAGTGGTACGATTTTATCAATCTTAAAAACCATAATCTGGAGGTATTTCCATTGAAGGCTTCCCCAACCAAACGGAACATCGTTCTCATGCTGATCAGCGACGTCACATCCACCTATGGCAGCACGGTGTTCAATCTCGCCATGATGTGGTTCATCTATTCAGAAACGGGCTCAGCCTTCGGAGCGTCCGTCATAGCCGCTTTAAGTACGATTGCCATGGTGGTGGCGAGCCCCCTTGCAGGCGTCCTGGTCGACCGTTTTGATCCTGTGAAACTATTGCGGCTTTCCCTTCTTTCGGCAAGCATCCTTTTGGGTATTCTGTTTTTATCTTCCCTTTATGTGGATGGTCTCACCCTTGTCTTCATCATCTATGCCGTCGTCTTCCTTCTTTACCTTGCCTACAGTATCACGAATCCAGCAGAGAACAAGGTGGTCCCCAATATCGTGAGCAAGGATAAGGTGGCATCCTTGTATGGAATGAAATCCTCCACCAGTCAGCTGTCTTCCCTGGCCGGCAATGCGTCCTCGGGGTTCTTGATCACCTTGTTCTCCCTGGCCGGCAGTATCCTCATCAACTCGGTCGCCTTCCTGTTCTCTGCTTTGGCATTGACATTCATCCGGGTGCTGAAGCCCTTCGATAAAGAAGCACCGGAAGAAGAGCGGCCGTCCATGCGCACCCAGATGCGCCAGGGAATCGAGGCGATCAAAGACCACCCGGTCCTGAAGAGGATTGCCCTCCTTTGTGTCGTCATCAACATCGCTTCATTCGGTCCCCTCCTCGTCGTGCTGACGAGCAGTCAGTACGGGGGAGATGCGAAGGATTTCGGTTTCCTGAATTCGGCAGGACTTGTCGGCGGCGTCATTGCCGGGATCATCATCGGGTACATCCAGAAGAAGGTCCGGCCCTCTCTCCTCATGGCGGCAGGCTTTATCTTCTCAGGGACCCTTCTTGCTTCCATGGCCCTGATCCACACCATGTCTATCGCCTTCATCCTCTATGGATCGGCCATGTTCTTCGTCACCACGGCCAATATCATGCTGCAGACGATCATGGCGGTCATCGTCCCTGAGAATCTCCGCGGACGGGTGAACGGGATCCTGACCAGTGCCTCCGTCCTCTTGATACCGGTGTCCTCCCTATTGATGGGCTGGCTCACGGATCTTGTCGGCGTGTCATGGGTCTTCCTGTTCTGCGGGCTATGGATCGCGGCCATCGGGTGCGTGACGATGCTCATGAAGGATACACGGAATATCGATATCGAAGAATCCCTGGAGAGCTCAACAGCCTAACTGTCCCAAATCGAAAAGGCATGAACCGGTCGACGGTCCATGCCTTTTTGTATCACCCTTGGAGATCCCTCTTTCTGTACCCCCATGCACCGACCACCATGAATAGAATGGCGAAGGCACAGATAAGCAGGAACGGACCTGCCTCGAATGACTCCACCGGCAGACGAGGAATATAGCCGAACGGAGTCAATCGATTCACCATCTCCGGAAGGTCGAGCATCCCACCGAGGTACACAACCAGGAATGAATAAACAAGATAACCCCAGGTGAAGATGAGGAGCCGTGGCCTTACCCCTATGAAAAACGTGCTCACAGCCAGCATGCACCACTGAGCCGGCAGATACACCATCCCCGAGGCGATCATATTCGCAAGTGGGATGGGCTCTTCCATCACCATCGATGCCGATGCCCATAAGCCCACGATGGCGAGCAGGATCACGAGGCCACCCCATAGGATCGAGATCAGGACATACTGCCAAAGGACACGCATTCTAGACACCGGACCTGCTAGAAGGTGCTCAAGGGTGCCTTTTTTCTCCTCGCTCCTTACTTTATGAAGGAATAGGAGGGGTGGGATCGTGCCGAGGACAGCGATGACGATCATCATGAGGGTCATGAATTGTTCGGTCAGGCTGTGGCCGGATGCATCGGGCAGCATGGCGGCAAGCTCTTCATTCCCCGACAGGAATGCTTCAAGGTCACCGAAGACGGAACCATAGGACACGCCCAGAAGCAGCATCCCGATGGCCCATGAGATCAACGACGTCCGCTGGATCCTGAGCATGAGTCCGAATGGACCGGTAAGCCACCTTGATCCTCGCTCCCTCCCTGCTTTCGCCGGTATCAGACCGCTTCCGATGTCCCTGGAAGCATTCAACCTGAAGCCCAACCAGGCCACAAGCACGATCCAGCCCGCCGCAGGGAGGAGCGGCCACCATATATTCTGCACGAAGACCCGGGTTTCAAGGAGCCAGCCGAGGGGTGAACACCAGGTGAGGAACAGATCGCCCACGTCCCCGATGGCCCTCAGTAGATAGGAAAGACCGAGGAAGGCAAAGCTCCAGCCAAGCGTCCCCACCGTGCTGCCGAATAGCTGTCCCGCTACCAGGGTCACGGTTCCGAAGATCATGCCGGCACTCCCGACGGCGATCCCATAGAGGAGGGAACCGCCAAGGCTTATACTGTCAATCCCAAGGGACACCAGCCCGCCTGTCAAGAAAACGGCCAGACCCCCATTCGCCATGAGGATGAGCACCAGCACGGCCGACAGATTCGCCGCCCTTCCCACGGGAAGCGCATGGATCATCTCCATCCGTCCATCCTCTTCCTCCCCCCGCGTGTGACGCGAAGCAAGCAGGATGCTCATGATGGCTGCAGCGATCATGGTAAACAACAGCATCTGGTGACTGAGCATCGCCCCATCGGTGTAGTCCGACAGGCCGTATCCCTTCCCTACCATGGCAGTCATGGCGGGATTCTTCATCGTTTCCGCCATGGCCTGCCTTTCCTGGTCATTCCCGTACATCCCTGCGTACGACAAAGCGGTCACGATGGTAAGAACCGTTAAGGAGACGACCCATGCGGAAAGATAGAGCCGATTTCGTCTGAGCATCAGGCTGATCAGGGTCCCCGTTTGATGAAATCGTCCCTCCATCACCCTTCATCTCCTTCATAATGACGCATGAACAGGTCTTCGAGGGTCGGCGGTGAGCTCTCGATCTTCACCAGCCCCTTTTCACTGATGGCCTTCATGATGGAACCAAGCTCATCCCGGTCCGCCTGGAACGTCATGCCTGCACCGGAAACCTTCAGGTCATGGACCCCACTCCTCTGCCCAAGATCATCCAAGGCCTCTTTTGTTTCAACATAAAGTGTCGTCCGCGTCAGATGTCGCAGCTCATCAAGGCTTCCCTGCTCAACCATCGTCCCCTTCCGGATGATCCCGACCCGGTCGCATAATCGCTCGACCTCCGATAAGATGTGGCTTGATAACAGGACGCTGTGCCCCCGCTCCTTCGCTTCGAGCACATACTCCTGGAACACCCTTTCCATGAGGGGATCCAATCCCGACGTCGGTTCGTCGAATATGAACAGCTCCGTATCGGACGCGAAGGCCACAATCAGTGCGACCTTCTGCCGGTTCCCCTTCGAATAGGTCCTGCACTTCTTCCTCGGATCGAAGTCAAAACGCTCCATAAGCTTCTTCAGTCGCGCGGGATCTGCTCCACCTTTCATCTTCAGGAAGAGGTCGATGACTTCTCCCCCGGTCAGGTTCGGCCAGAGCGTCACATCACCCGGTACATAAGAAAGGCGCTTATGAATCTCTACCGCATCTCTCCACACATCCTTTCCGAAGATGGAGGCTTTCCCTCCCGTCGACCGGAGGATCCCGAGCAATATTCGGATCGTTGTGGATTTTCCGGCTCCATTCGGACCGATGAACCCGTAGATCTCCCCTTGGTTGATGGAGAGCTGGACGTCATTCAGTGCTTGAAACGAACCAAACGTCTTTCTGAGCGCTTCTGTGTGTACAATTTCCATTCTGATACACCCCTCGAAAGTTATGAACTTTTTAAACTACTTTATTTCATAATATACAAACCAAACAGATTCCACAACAAGTTTTGAACTAATTCATTTGTTATATTTCATAAAATTAAGTACACTAATGGGGAGGTGAATGAAATGGATGGATTCCAACGCCGTCGCGAACAGAAGAAACAGGCGATCCTTCTTGCCGCCCTGACCCTTTTCATGAAGAATGGCATCCAGAAGGTATCAATCGCTGAAATCGCCAAGGAAGCCGGCGTTTCCCAAGTGACAATCTACAACTACTTTGAAAGCAAGCATCAGTTGACATATGACGTGTTCGTCTTTTACATCGAGAGCGCTTCTTCCCAGTTCGAGGAGCTCGTGCACAGTGACCTCCCCTTTCCTGATAAGATCCGCATGATCATGTTCAGTAAAAAAGAGGTCGCACAACAGATCCATGAGGAATTTTATCAGTACCTGATGAAACAGTATTCAACAGAAGGAAATCTATTCGAGAACCTTTACGAAGAAAAAGTCGTTCCTTACTTCAGTCAGCTGATCCAGGAAGGAAAAGATCAGGGATACGTGGATGATTCCCTTTCAGAGGACGCGATCCGATTTTACCTGGAGATGCTCAGAACCTATATGGAGAATGAGGAAAACTATACAAAGGCGCTTCCCCTGACGGAGGATATCAACAAAATTTTCTTTTATGGCATCATGAAGGGGAAACAGGAATAGAAAAAGGAGAGTGGCATGCCACCCTCCTTTTTATAGGTTTTCATAGATTTCAAGCAGCGCCCCGTCCGGATCGCGGAAATGAGCGACCTTGATGCCCCACTCCTGCTGTTCCACAGGCTCCGTTATGAAATCGACTCTTTCCTTCCATTCCTCATAAGAACGGGCAACATCCGCCACCTTGAAGATCAAAGCCACGCGGTCCGTCCGGGAATCATCTCTCCGGTACACATCGCCGATCGCTGCCGCCATCTGCCTGCGGTCGAAAACCCCGAGCTTCAATCCATCGAACTCGAAGTCCGCATAATTCGATTCCTCATCTCCCCATGCAACCTTGAAACCGAGCACGTCCCGGTAAAATAGGAAGCACTCTTTATAGCGGTCGACCAGAATCCTCGTGTGGGTCAATTCCACCAAGACTGTCGCCTTTCCATGGAGGCATAAAACCGGGCACTGGTGGAGGGCATGAAGGTGACTTCGAATCTTCCCACAAGCTCTTTTTTCACCTTGGACGCGAGCCCGCTGCCCTTTTGGTTGAAGGCTTCCTCCATTTCGATTCCACCGGCCCGGAGTTTATCATGGTCCCAATCGATCCATTCCCCGTATGTTTGACCCCACTCATCCAGCTCCCTTGATAACAGATTGGAGAGATGCAAATCATCCAACTCGAGGTTACTTCCGCACGAATGGCACCAGATGGGGTCGGCACCGACGTCGCCTTCAATCCGGATTTTTGTGGGTGTACCAGTTACACATTCACAGGTCATCATCCTTCATTCCTTTCATCAAAAAAATGCCGACTTTTAAAAAGTCAGCATCGCACCTCGCTCATCGAACGTCGAAGAAGGATTCCACGCCACTTCCCACAGATTCTTCTCCAGGTCGGCAAAATAGGAGGTGCGCCCTCCCCAGAAGGCGTCGCTCGGTTCGCGGAGGATGGTGCCCCCCTTCGACCGGACGGTGTCGATGATACGGTCGACTTCTTCTTTTTCTTCCACGTTGATGGCGAGGGTGACAGGCTTGTAGCCTTCCGTCGGTTTGGCAAGTGGGACGCCGGCATCCTTCTCCAGCTCCTCATGAGGGAACAGGGTGAGCATGACCCCGGCCGTTTTGAAGACGCCGTATGTATCCGAACTGAAGTCTGCTTCCTCCCATTCCAGTGATTGATAGAAGGCACGGAGCTTCGGCAGATCCTCCGCCCCCAGTGTAACGAGTGATATTCGCTGTGGAATCATATTCATTTCCCCTTTCCTCTCCATCGTACAGGATCCCCTTCAGGAATGATTGTAAAAATCGGACAGTTTGAGCTGGGACGGGGTCTTCCCCGTCTTCTTCAGGATGTCATGGTAAAGATGGGACTGGTCATAAAAGGAGGCGGAAGCTTCCCCGACATTGCTGGCTCCGCTTCTCACATAATCCGAGACAAGGGACTGGAACCGGATGACGGCGCTGAACTTCTTCGGCGTGAGCCCGACGTAGTCTGAGAAAAGCCGGGAGAGGGTCCGGGTGGAAAGGAACTGTTCAGCCGCAATTTCCTTAACCGACCGGATCCCTTTACCCTCCAGGATCGAATAAACTGCGGCGTTCGCCTGGATGGATCTGTCGGACGCTGAATGAGCACCTCGTTTCTTTAGAAAAAAAGAGTCAAGGGATGCTACACTCATGCCCGATTCAGCGAGACCCGTCAGTTCCCTCAGAAGATCCGGTGACAAATCATCGAGAAGCACCGTGGTTCCTGTGAAGCTTGATGCCTGATCCCGGATGATGCGATGGTAGGCCCCCGGGTAGAACCGGATGCCCCATGTGACAGACCCGGCCCCTCCCGGACTGGTGGCATGGAAATAGTCATCGAACATCCCGCAGTAAGACCATTCGTACCGGCCCGTCAATGAATCCTTGTCGTAAATGATATCCGTGCACCCGTCGGGGACGATGATGCTTGTTAACGTCCGACCATCGCCCCCCTCTTTCGGCACCGACTGCCAGTAGCAGACGATGAACGATGTGAGGGCGGGGTGTGGTCGATATTCCCGGTAATCCGTATTGGGACTTGTCATGACAATGGGGCGGAATGGCACCATGTTAATTCTCCTTTGAAGGCAGGGTGATGATGAAGCGCGTTCCTTTACCCAATTCGCTTTCGATGGCCACTTCTCCTCCATGAAGGGAGATGATCTGCCGCACGATGGAAAGGCCGAGACCCGTCCCCTCTTTTGTCCGCGAATCATCGACGCGGTAAAATTTATCGAACACCTGTGACACTTCGTCTCCTGAGATGCCGATTCCCGTGTCGCTGATGATGACCCGGGTCTCCCCGTCCTGCTCGAGGGTGATTCCGATCGTCCCGTCTTCGCGGTTGTATTTGATGGCGTTGGTGAGGAGATTTTCCCATACGTTCTCCAGGAGCTCTTCGTCCGCCCTGATGGCAACGGCCGGAAGTTTGTAGGAGAGCTCGATCCCTTCCTCATCCATCCGCCAGCGGTACTTCCGGATGACGGCTTTCAGCTGTTCATCCAGACGGAAATCCGTGACCTTGAGAGGGTAGGCTTCCTGGTCCAGGGAGGTGAGGAGCAGGAGCTGCTTGGTCAGATTCGACAGCCGCTTCGTCTCCCTCTCGATCACCTCGGCATATTCAATCCGGTCTTCCTCCCCTTCTGCGGTCTTCAACAGACCCGCATAGCCCTGTATGTTCATGAGGGGCGACTGGAAGTCATGGGAGACGGAGCTGATGAACGACTTCCTGGCCCGATCATTATGAAGAAGCTGATCCTGCATGCGGTGGAAGCTCTCGGACAGCTCCCCGATCTCGTCCTTCCGGTGGATATCGATGGGGTAGCTGAAGTTCTCCTGCGACACCTGCCTCGTCGCTTCCGTCAGCTTCGAAATCGGACGGGTGAGCTGCTTGGCGAGCATCATCATGCCGACAATGTTGAGTATGGCGATGACGGCGATGAACCCGGCAAGGACCGTATGAAAGTCCGATGCCAGAAGCTTTGTATCGGACCGGATGAACAGGCCGTATGGTTTCCCCTCGTACTCGAACGGCACTCCTACCGTATTTTGCAGCTCATTGGAAAAATGTCCGAACATGAAGTTCAGGGTCGAGAAATTGCTGATGCCGTGGTAGACGTCCCCATCGGTCAGGACCCGTTCTGCTTCTTTCGGGAACTCATCATTTTTAAAAGGCAGGCCGTAGAAACGCTCGTCACCTTGTCCGTCTGTCACATAAATCTGATAGCCGAGCTTCGAGATCGAATCAAGATAACGGTCGAAACTCTCCCCGGAGTGGTGCATGGAGTCGAGGACCTTCACGATCTCCCGCGCCCGGTCCTCCTGCTGCTGATCGGTTTTCTTCTTCGTGTAGTTCATATAGAAGAAGTTGGCGAGGAAAAAGCCGAGGACGGTGCTGACGACCAGGATCAGGAGAGTGGCGGCGATGAACTGCTTGTACAAGGTCTTCATTGCGCCCCCTCCAACCGGTAGCCGACACCGCGGACCGTCTGGATCTCGATGCTCGCGCCGTGCTTTTTCAGGCGGTCCCGGATCCGGTTCATATGGGTGTTGAGTCGAAGCTCGGTCCCTTCTTCTTCAAGGCCCCAGATTTCCTCGATCAATAGCCCGCGGGACGTCACCTTATTGGCCCGTCCCATCAGGGTATAGAGGATTTCGAATTCCTTCAGCGGCAGGATCAGCGTTTCCTGATTGATGACCACCTCGAAGGTCTTCCGGTTGATGGACGTGTTCCCCATCACGATCTCATCCCGCATACTGCGCTCATAGCGCCTGAGGATCACCTGGACGCGGAACAAAAGCTCTTTCGGTTCGAAGGGCTTCACGATGTAATCCTCCGTCCCGGAAAGAAATCCTTTTTCCTTATCCTCAAGCTGTCCTTTTGCGGTCAGGAGGATAACGGGGATGGACAGGTCCTCCGTCAGGATCTTCGTCAGGTCGAACCCGTTCATCCCCGGCATCATCACGTCGACGATGGCGAGATCCACCCTTTCTTCCTCCAATAGGTGCAGGGCCTCATCGGCATCCGATGCCTTCAGCACGTGGTAGCCTTCCTTGGTGAGGTGGATGGATACGAGACGCTGGATATGGAGATCATCATCTACGACAAGGATCTTCATGGCGCATCCCTCCTTTCTTCTATGATTTTACGCAATTGGTGTAAGCCGATTTTCATCTCATCCAGCGATGCATACGCAAACGACAAGCGGATGTGATGAGCATCACCAGGGTCATAGATATATCCTGGATTCAAGAGGACCTTCCGCTGCAGTGCCTTCAGAAACAAGGCTTTATTCACAATGGGCGCGTGGAATCGGATCCAGATATAGAAACCTCCAGATGGACGATTCCACGTAGCAATATCCTGATACTGCCGCAATAAGATATTTTCCATTCGTTCCGCCCTCTCCTGCAGACGCGTACGAAGCCTCTCCACATGCCGATCATACCTTCCGGACATCATCCAGTGAGCTACGATTTCTTGTGAAAACGCACTTGAGCCATAATCGGTCTGCATCTTGATATCAGCGAGTCTCTTGATGACAGGCGTCGGGGCCACGATCCATCCGATTCGAAGACCGGGGCTTAAAGTCTTCGACACACTGCCCAGGTAGAGGACATGGCCAGCTTCATCCATGGCCTTCAACGGTGGGCTGCCTTCCCCGAACTGAAGTTCATGGTACACATCGTCTTCAATGATTGGAATCCGGGCGTCACGACAGAGGGTGTAGAATGATTTTTTCTCCTCTACTGTCCAACTGTAACCCGTAGGATTATTCAGGGTCGGGACGCAATAAAAAAGGGATTGCCCTTTTAGGCTACGGATCCTGGAAGATAGCGTTCCGTCTCTGTTGACGGCTTGCATCCGCATGCCCGCTGATTGGAACGGATGGACAGAGTTGAGATAGGAGGAACCCTCCTGGAACACCGTCGCCCCTTCCTCCAACAAACCGACGGCGATGAGTTGGAGGGCCTGCAGGGCTCCTGAAACGATCAAGATATTATCAGAAGATACCGTGATGCCCCGTTTCTCAAGTCGGGCGGATAGGGCTTCCCGGAGCTTTATGCTGCCTTGTGGCGATGAATATCCGATGGCCCGTGCATCAAGGGTAATGGAACGAAGGGATTCTTCCAGTTCCCTGGCAGGTAGGAGGTCCGGTGACAGTTCTCCTGTGCCGAGTCTGATGATATCGTCTTTTTGCTCATAGTCATTGATTAATTGAATGGTGTGGTAATTGGGCTTGTGGACGCCGGTTTCAATGTGACGCTGCCAGTTCGGACGCGCTTGGTCCATCAGAAGGTTCCATGCATTCCCGGTAACATAGATGCCGGAACCGACCCTCCCTTCAAGATATCCGTCTGCTTTCAACTCATCCAAGGCTGCCTGGATGGTACTTCGGTTTACATCGAATTCTTCTGCAAGCTTCCTTTGAGGGGGAATTCGCATATCGGTGCTCCAATCCCCTCTTTCTATCAAGGCTTTGATCCGATCGGTGATCTGCCGATGAATGCTGATCACGGCGTGGCGATTGGGTTTCCAGTCCATCCTGTTCTCCTTTGAAAATTGGATGGGTGAAAAACCATCCAATTGGTTGTTTTCTTTTAGTTGTAACACAGTATGATGAAAGAAGAAAGGAGATGGTGCAATGGACGCCCTTCTTCATGGTATCCTACTGGCAGTCGGTCTTATCCTTCCTTTAGGTGTGCAAAATGTGTTTGTCTTTTCCCAGGGGGCAGCACAGCCTTCCATTCCGAAGGCACTACCAGCAGCAGTCACTGCTTCCCTGTGCGATACCCTACTCATTCTGTTATCAGTCACCGGCTTATCCGTCATCGTCTTTACGTTTGATTGGCTTCGGACAGGATTGATCATCGGCGGAGTCCTGTTCCTGGTCTATATGGGGTGGTCCCTCTGGCAGATCGAAGGAGCAAGTGCTTCGACTCATGGTGCCATGCCGATCAAACAGCAGATGGTCTTTGCCCTTTCCGTCTCGCTCCTCAACCCCCACGCCATCCTTGACACGGTCGGGGTCATCGGGACGAGCGCATTGGCATATACCGGAATGGATCTACTCCTATTCACCTGTGCCTGTATCGGTGTTTCATGGCTATGGTTCCTCGGACTTATCTTCGCAGGATCTACCATGAAGCATGTTGATCCGGCTGGAAGAGTGATGACGGTATTCAACAAATGCTCTGCCCTTTTCATCTGGGCCATGGCCCTTTATCTTCTCTCCGGTTTGGTTTAAAAGAAACCACAGGCCTCATAAGCCTGTGGTTCTTCACGTTATTCCGTTGCTTCCTTCTTATCCTTCTCAAAGAAGAGGATGAGGGCCGGAAGCAGCATGCCGCGGACCAGGAAGGTGTCGATCAGGATCCCGATTGATACCATGAATCCGAAGATGAACAAGTCGGCGATCGGCATCGTCATGAGGGCTGCGAACGTTGCCGCAAGGATGACCCCGGCCGACGAGATGACGCCTCCTGTATTGCGTATGGCGATCTCGAGTCCTTTCTTCACCCCGTGCACCCTGCGTTCTTCCATGAAGCGCGAGACAAGGATGATGTTGTAATCGATCCCGAGGGCGACGAGGAAGATGAAGGCATAGACCGGCACCCTCGTGCTGATGGCATCATATCCGAAGAACACGTCGATGAGGAAAAGTCCCGCACCCAGTGCCGATGCGTATGAAATCAGGATCGTCGCCATCATGTAGAACGGCATCTTCCATGAACGGGTCAGGAAGAAAAGAAGGGCAAGAATCAGGACGCTCTCCAGGACAACGATGGTTAAAATATCCCGGTTGTTCACGTCGCGTTCGTCGACGAGCTTCGCCGTCACACCCGCTACATGGGAATCACCTGAGATCGATGCATCCTTCAGGAGGCGATCGCCATTGTCGCGGATTTCTTTCATGAAATCCATCGCTTCCACTGAGTAAGGGTCGGTATTCAACGCGATGCTGTACGATGCAGCGTCACGATCATCCGTCACCCCTGTTAGCCTGACCGATGCCACTTCTTTATAGGAATCCAGTTTTTCCTGAAGGGCCTTAACGGATTCATCAGAGAGCTCTTTTTTGCTCTCCACCAAGAACGTAGCAGGAGCGAGTTCCCCTTTATCAAACTGTTCTTCGACGATTTCATATCCAACGCGGGATGGCAGATCATCCGGGAAGGATTTGACCATATTGAATTCAAATTCAAGATTCAGGACGTTGGCGGCGGTGATGATCATGAACACCGCGACGGCCCCTCCGGCAACAATCGGTTTTTTCACTACGAATTTGGCGACCGGTCCCCAGAACTTGTGCTTCACTTCTTTCTCTTGGCCATATTTCGGTACTTTCGGCCAGAAGGCTTTCCGTCCGAACAGGGTGAACAATGCCGGGACAAGGGTGATGGATGCGAGCATGATCACGAGCATGGCCATACCGAACACCGGCGCGAAGTTCGAGTAATCACGGAAATTCGCGAAGAAGAGGATGAGCATGGCGGCAAGCACGGTACCCCCGGCGAAAAAGACCGGTTCTCCCGTCGCCCTCATGGCCTGCTTCATGGACTCATATTTGCTTTCATGGCGGTTGAGCTCTTCACGATAGCGTGAGAACACGAACAGTGAATAGTCGATAACGGCGGCGAAGAGCAGGATGCTCATGATCGATGTCGTCGAGTTGTTGATCTCAAGACCAGCCGACCCCATAAGGGCAATGGCCTGGTTGGCAACCTGATACACAATGGCGGTCGCGAGAAGCGGGATGATTGCCAGGAGCGGCGAACGGTAAATCGCAATCAGAAGCACGAGGATGATGAGCACGGTCGCAATCAATAGGACGAAGTCGGCGCTTTCGAAGAGCTTCACCGTGTCCCCGGCAATCCCGGCAGGACCTGTAATATAGAAATCTGTACCATCCTGACCTTTCGCCACGTCGTTCCCGATTTCGGAGGCTTTATCGATGATCGTCGAGTATTCGTCATTACCGAGGCCTTTCTCGAGATTCATCGGAACGATCATCGTGGAACCGTCTTCCGACGTGAATCCTTTCAGGGCCGGTGGCGGCAGCTTGCTGATGTCCACGATGGAATCGATGCCTTCGATCTTTTCAGCCCGGATCGCATCCAGGATCTCATTGGCATCCTCTGTGTTCACCTTTCCATCTTCATTGTGAAAGACGAGGATCCCCGGAGTTCCCTGGTCATTTGGGAAGTATTTCTCTACTTTTTGATCTGCGATGATGGACTTGGCGTCATCGGGCAGGGACTGGAAATCCGACACCTTGTAGTCCGAGAGCTTCGGTCCGGCACTCAGGGCGATCATGACCACGAGCCAGGTGATGATCGTGATCCACATCCCCCGCTTGGTCGATACCCAATCGGTGATGGGTGCTAATACTTTCTTCATGTATGACAACTCCTATGAACAGAATGATTAAGCTTACGGGATCATTCTATCAAGGGAATATAAACTGAATATCAATTCCTTGTGTCAAAGGGAAATTTGATGAAACTCCTCCCGTCATGAAGAAAGTGTGCATTAATGAAAAGACCGTTCCATGCCGCTGCGGGCGCCCGCTTTCCACGGGGAGGGAGTCGAGCCTCCTCAGCTGCGCTTCCGGGGTCTCGATCTTCCCTCTTTTCCCGTTGGAGTCGGACGCCCTCCGCTTCATTGCACTCAGTGGTTTTTAATGATGGGTTCAACTCCTAATCTTCCCTGCCACCCACAACCGTTCATTTGGTTGCAGTGCTCCCTTCAGCACACTTTCTTAAAAAAGAATGGTTACTCTGTTCAACGTTTCTGCCTTCCTCCATCAAGAATATGACGGGTGAACCATTCAAGGTTTTGCTCCATGATCAATTTATGAACCTCCGGATGGTCAGAGCTGTAGCCCATTCCTGTGAAGATTTCGAGCTCAACCTCCACCCCTTGATCTTTCAGGCCTTTGTAAAGTTCATGGGCGTTCTCAACCGGCACCCTTGCGTCGGCTTCTCCGTGCTGGATAAGCGTCGGTGTGCGTGCGGATTGTACATACCATATCGGTGAGCACTTGGCATAGATTTCCGGGTCATTCCAAGGGGTATCACCGAGATAGCTGAGGACGTTGGAGGGAAGGTCGGTCGTCGTGTAGTTCGTCACCCAGTTGCTGATCCCCCCGCCGACGGATGCCGCCTTGAACCGGTTGCTGTAGATGGACGAGAACGCGGTGATGAATCCTCCCTGGCTCCACCCCATGATGCCTACTGCATCTCTGTCTGCCATCCCCTGCTCCACCAGGGCGTCGACGCCTGACATTACATCCTCATAATCACCGATCCCCAGATTGCGGGCATTCGCCTTCATGAAGACATCCCCATACCCCGTGCTACCCCTGTAGTTCGGTTCAAGGACGATGAAGCCCTGTGCGATGAACGACTCGACGGGATACTTATTATTGAAGGAAGTCGATTGAAACGGGAAAGATGCCCAGTTTGGACCACCATGGACCAGGACCAGGAGCGGATGCGCCCGATCTCGTTCCATGTCTTCAGGTATGGATAGAACCCCTTCAATCGTTTCGCCATTGGGATTGGACCAAGTGATCACCTTTTTCCGGCTGATGCGCTTATGGCTCAGCAAGGCATTCTCATCGGTCACCTTCTCTCCATCCACATAGAGTTCCACGGTTTCATTCGGATGTGCCTTCAGGCATGCCAGATGATGGCCGTCTGATGATATGGAAGCTCCGAGCGTGTAGCCATCCTCATGGCTGTAGGATTCCAGGTTTCCATCCGGTTGGATGAGCCCGATCCTCCCGTTCGTCCGGTCCTGCCATTTCACAAGGATTCCTTGTTCTGTCCAGCGGATCGGCATCCAAGTGGAATCGGCTTCGGATAGGGGCTGCATCCTTTCCCCCGTCGTCAGGTCATGAATCTCGAGAGTGCTGTCTGGGATATGGGTTCGGTAGTAATCCTTTTCCTCGCGACTCACCGTATAGCAGATGTGTGTCCCTTCCGGCGACATGCTCACCTGTCCACCAAGGCGCCTGCTTTCTTCAATCTTTTGCACAACTCCAGTGAACTTGTTCAACAAGTACATCTCCGCCTTGTGAGCGTCATCGGCATCCGGTCCCGGACTCGCCAGGAAAATGATCCTTCCTCCATCGAGGGAAAGATCAAAATCCAAAACATGGACTCCTTCTTCTAATAGAGGAAGGAGTGAATCCCTCTCTTCAAGATCAAGATAATGGAGCCGGTGATGCCCGGTATGAGTGGGTGCGGTGAAGTAGAATCCCTTGCCTGTCGGATCCCATTTGTAAGAAGCGACCCCTCCTTCTACATCCGTCAGTTGGACTCGCTTCCCTTCTTTCATAGACTGTATGAAGAGTTGATTTCCGTTGGGCTGTTTACGCATGAAGGCAAGCTGATCCGAACAGGGCGACCATGATGGACGGAAACCAGGTCGGACCTCGGCCGTCTTTTCACCTTTTTCATGTACTTCGATATAGGTGATGTATGCGTCTCGTTCCCAATCTGCTGTCCGCTTGACGAAAGCCGATCGTTGGCCGCATTCGCTGATCGTGACATCGGATAGTGTCGGTAGGGAAAGAAGGTCTTTTATGCTTATGTAGTCTGATTTTGTATCGTTCAATGGAATCCCGCCGCTCTGTTTTAGTGGTGCCTGCCGGATGGCAGGGTTTGGTGTTAGTTTAACATAAAATTCCATGTTGGATGTTTAGAAATTCACGTCTGGGATAGGGTCTGTATTCCTTATGGGACGTTCCATTCCGCTGCGGGCGCCCGCTTTCCACGGGGAGGGCGTCGAGCCTCCTCAGCTGCGCTTCCGGGGTCTCGATCTTCGCTCTTTTCCCGTTGGAGTCGGGCGCCCTCCGCTTCATTGCACTTTTTGGTCATGGTGGTTTCTGATGGCTCACGACAGGATAGGTGTCCGTCTGTGCCACCACTACTTCTTATTCAACAGGAACGAGCATTTCACACCGATGCTGCCTGATCAGTTCATCGGTGTACCGTTCGACGATGGGCTGGTTTCTTATGGATAAACCGCTCTTTTCAATATCTGATGGCATGTACTTCCACCATTCCGTTATGGCTTCTTCGGTGTGAGCCAGTGTGAATACGGCGTATTTGCCCCCTGTAAATACCCCCTCCATTGCACCTCCGGTCACCTCGATTTCTGCGGCGATCACCACGGCTGTGTCGTAGCGGCAGGCTTCCGGTGGTGTGAAATCCGGGTGGTCCCGTGGGATTCCGAGTATCACGGAATCATTCATGAGGTCATTCTTCCTTGCCCACGATTTCACCTTTTCCATGAGTTCTTTATTTGATTCTCCTCCATACGGGCCTATGTTCCTGAAATAGGCGATTCTCAGCTCTGGAATCTCTTCTATCATCATGTCGATCTCCTCCTCCATTTGAAGGTAATATGGTATAAAATGTTTTTCAAGGGGATTTTTAAAAGTCTCCATATATGATACGGTGAGAACAGTACGTTGATTGGAGGCATTTCCTTGTTAAAGATCCTGCGTTTTCTGTTTGCCATCATTACCATCTCATTCGCTCTTTACGGAATGCTGTCGGATGATTTCAGTTATGCACCCCTTATGCTTCTATTCATGGGCGGTGCGATGCTTGTCATGGGGATTGAAGAGTACAAGAATAATAAAAAGGTGTCAGCCAGTTGTCTGGTCGGGGTATGCTTATTATTATTTTACACCTCGTTTCGGGCCATGCTGGGCATATAAGGCACAAAAAAATGCACCGTCAGATGACGGTGCATTTCTTCATAACCCAAACTGCTCTTTCATTATAAGCCGCCCTCGCTGGAAGGAAATGATCACCATCTTCTCTTCCTCTTCCCATCTGTAGACTGAATCATTTTCCCCGTTGTCTTCCTCCCCTTCCGGTACGCCCGGTTGACCCATTACCTCCACGACTTCAGGGTAGGTCATGCCTTTTTCAAGATTGTTGTACAGGTCGAGGGTGAACCCCTGCTCTTCTTCTTCCACCTTGCCAGTCGAGCTGGACCATTCGACGCGGCATCCGGAGAGGATGATCAGGGCCGCCAGGAAAAACGCGATCGTTCTGAACCGGTTCATGGATTACCTCCCTTTTTCTACCTTTACGAAGAGACTCATCGATAAGTTTCAATTAAAATAAAAAGATGGACATCATGTCCACCCTACACATTATTTTTCATTCTGTTCCTTAGGAATAAAGGTAATCCAGTCTGGAATAGTGATATCTTTTAACCTTTCGTAATCATTTCGGTCCTCGACATAGGTAGTCGTAAGGCGATTGGCTGGATCTTCCCAATCATCCCAGCGATCAGGATGAAGATGGGACCCCATCAAGCACCTTGAGAATATCGTTTTTCCATATGCCCTCCATGGACGTCCGAGGTATACGTTTCCCGTCCCTTCTTCAGCAGTGATGTAGCACTCTTCGAATAGCAGGCCACGGACCTGACCTTCAGGTGTAGAAGCAGCGGAGATGAAGCTCTCATCCTGATTGGGACGTTTAAGGGACTTAATTTCACATTGTCGGAATACGGCCTCGCCGCCCCCAAAGATAAAATCGACCGTTCCTTCAATCATGCAGTGGGTAAACTCGCTCCTCTTACTCTCAAAGTGATTCTTCAGCTCCGGTGTAGAAAAGGGAAGACCCGTTTTTTGCAAATCCGGGAGTGGACCTAGACAAATAGTATCCTGATACCCTTTGAAACGACAGTTGTTGAAGGAAACGCGATCTCCTTCCGAGTACATCGCCACCGCTTGCCCTACCTTCTCACCAGGTCCTGCATCATTCGTAATCGTGAGGTTACTCATCACCACATTTTCAGCATTGATGAACACTGTGGCAGTTTGGAAGGTCCCTATTTCGACCCCATTTTGATCCAACTCTCTAGCATAGCGACCGCTGACAATGTTTACATCGCCTATTCCACAGAGAGTTAGATTGGATTGATAGATGAATAGATTCTCCCGATATTCCCCACTTAGGATGTTGATTTGTACATGCCCTTCTTCTCCCGTGCAGAGATTTAAAGCTTCCTGGATTGTAGAAACGTTGCCGTCCCTCCCCTTACCTACTACAATTTTCCTCTTAGCCACTTCTACCTTCATGTCCATTCCATCTCCCTTTTTGTGCTCTTGCTATCCCTCTTCTCTTTATAGCATTGAAAACCCTTTCTTTCAGACGGATTTTTTACTGATTATGCGTTAAACGGATAGTATCATCCAGTTATTACTAACCGTTTTCGAGCATTGATCGAAGTCACAGGTGCCGCAGGAGGAATCGGGTTGGCTGCTGCTCTGGAAGTCGCCGATTATGGAATCCGCGTCAACGCTGTGGCACCCTCAGGCGTGGATACAGCCATGATGCGCTCCATTGAAACGAATGCAGCGAAAGGCCACGAAGAAGAAGCACGTAAAGGATTCGAAGCAAGCGTTCCGATGAACCGCTATGCAACAGCTGAGGAAATTGCCGATCTTATGCTCTTCCTCTCCTCCGACCGCGCCTCCTTCATCACAGGTTCTTACTACCGCATTGACGGTGGGCAGGGTGCGACATCTGTATAAGAAAAATTCAGGAAGGCCCTTGTTTGTACAAGGGACCCTCTGCTTGGTGGAGCCTATACACCCTTTCACCGTCGACAGCAATCTGCTGGCGGTTGATCGCTTCACGAGATGATACACAACAAAAAAAACCGACAGCAGGATGATGATCTAGCTGTCGGTTTCTTCTATTCTTCTTATTCCAATTCCTGATCAGTGATCTCAACGTCCCACTCATCTGCAAGCTTCTTCAGATCTTTATCGAACTTGACCGCTTTCTCTTCGATTTTCATCTGGGTCTCATCCGCTTTCGTCATCAGTTCCTCGTCCTCTGTCTCAAAGGCTTCTTGTTGAACGTCGAGGTTTTCCCTGCTCATTTTCACGACTTCACGCAGCTGCTTTGCTTTCGCCTCTACCTCATCTGTCTTGAACTCCCACGAATCGATTTCCTTCAGCATCTTATCATATTGCGGCTTGGCATCTTGGATTCCGGCAATGAGTGCTTCGATATCATAACTGGTCACTGCCTCTAAAATCGGCTCATTCGCTTTTTCTTCCATTTCAATGATCTTATTCAGTTGTTCATTATTGAACTCGACCAGTTCATCCGCCTTGCCGCTCCCAAATACACCAAGGCTGCACCCTGATAAAAGAAAAAGTAGTGCTGACGCTAACATAAGTTTCTTCATTCTAATTCCCCTTTGTAAAGTTCTGTTTTATGGTTGTGTATACGTGTACCCATACTTCGCCGCGAGTTCATTCAGATTGTCATGGAACGCTGCCGCCGACTTCTCGAATTCATCCCCTTTGGCATTCATTTCTGCTTCCTTCCCAGGGTCATTAAAGGTTTCCCTGTAGAGGACGAGGGATTCTTTATACAGGTTCACTCCCTCTAGTGCTCCTTCTTTCGCTTTCTGTAGTTCTTCCGAGTCCACCTTGATGGCTTCGACCCTCTCGATCACTTCATCATAATCGATGATGGCCTGATCCAGGACCTCGATCAGTTCTTGTTCCGGCTGTTCGCTTGCTTGCAGGATGGAGTTCTGGATGTCCATTTCAAGTTCACCGACTTCTGCCATATCCACATCCACAAAGTGCTCGAACTGTTCCTCAGGAGTACCTGGAGAAGTCGCACCATCGCTATCCTCTTTGAGGGCATCCCCCAATGAACCGTCCATTTCTTCTTTCAGTCTCTCAAGCTCTTTCTTCGATTCTTCCAATTTCGCTTCTGCTTCTGCGGTTTTATCCTCTGCCTCCGAATCAGCTGTAAGGACCTTTGCCGCCTTCTGTAACCCGCATCCGCTCAATAGCAGTGCAAGTAGCATGATGATCAGTATCTTTTTCATTTCCTGTTGCACACCCATTCCCTGCCAATTTCTAAACCTTTCACATAATACCATTTCTCTGGGTTTTCCATAATGATTCCATCGATTCATTTTGTTTCGGCCGTCCAGTCGGGACTGCTCTATCTTGTGTCTTTTTTCCCAGAAACGTTAAAGAAGGGATAGCATGGGTCAGGAAGGGGGAGCCATCTCATAGTCAATTCCGTATTCCTTACTGATGTCATCCACCAGCGTGCGGTATCGCTCGACTGACTCTCCGTATTCAAGCGTCTTTTCTTCCACCTTTGTGCTCAAGGATGGGTCATCGATGGTCTTCCTGATGAGATCGAGTGTATCCCTGTACAGCTTGAACCCGTTGACGAGCTCCTCCTTCACGGGCTTCAGTTCATCTGATTCTGCCGGAAGGCTTTCTGCCTGTTCGACCAGGGATCCGTATTCCGAGATGCCCTCATCCAGAGCCTTCCTGGCGGCTTCCTTGTCCCCGTTCATCTCATAGAGATCGACCCCGTCCTGTACCTTCTGGCGGATCACCATTTCCTGTTGACCGATGGCAGGGACGCTCACGGCGATGAACTGCATGAACTGCGCTTTATCTTCCGTCTCCTCCCCCCCTTCGCCCTTAGTCGTGCCGTCCTTTCTCTCAGTAGAGGCAGCTGGATCTTTCCTGACTTCCTCTTGCTCTTTCGGCGCAGGCTCTTTATCCGACGCACCGGCATCCGGTTCCTTTGGCTGAGACTTCGCCTTCTCATCCTCCATGCCCCCGCATCCACTCAATAGGAGGAGGAACAGGACGGGCAACAGGAATTTCTTCATTGCGTGATTGATCATACTCCACACCTCGACAGGTTCTTCCATCATATTGGCAATTGTTCACTTTGATTTACCCATATTTTGAGAGGATAACCCTATTTTTGTAACTTTTTGCCGATGACTTTTGGTCTGGATTCCTGGTAATAAAATAAGACTGGCGGTCGTGTCGACATGTGGGAACCTGAAAGCTTGGGATCGTCAGGATCGCCAACCGCACTGCTTTTCAATTAAACATCATTGTTCAAACGAATACCCATACTCATCGGCAAGATCCTCAAGATGAGACTGGTAGGTTCCTTTTGCCCGTTGATATTCAAGGTTCTTTGCCATCATCTCCTCGTCTTTTGATGGGTCATCGATCAATTCCCTGTTGAGAATGAGATACTCCTGATAGATGCTGAATCCCTCAAGCGCCTCTTGCTTCAGCTTGACCAGCTCATCCGATTCCACTTCGATGGCCTCCATCTTCATCGAGAGCTGCTCATATCCTGCGATGGCCCTTTCCAACGCATCCTTCATCGCCTGATCCTTATCCTCGGCAGGTTCCCTTTGGGCTTGGGACAGACTGACTTGTATGTTATATTCCATGACTGAAATGTCACTCATATCCTCTTCTATGAATCGGGTGAATTCGTCTGCCGGGGTCATGCTTCCGTTCTTGGAAGATTCATCCTTGGCTGCCTGATTGCCTTCCGTCTTCTGATCCTGGTCGTTCCCTTTATCTTCCGTTGATTCTTCATCGGTTGCAACCGCTTCTGCATCCTCCGCCTCTGTGTTTGACGAATTGATCTTTTCCAACTTCATCAGGCTGCATCCACTCAGTAAAAAGGGAAGCAGCACGAAAACTAGTAATCTCTTCATTCCAGTGACCACCCATCCTGTTTCGTCTTTTGGATCTTTAAGGGGAGTTAGCCCTTTCCTCTTGGACTTTCTCCTACTTATCTCTTTATTCAGGCTGTCCGACCTGATAGTTGATGCCATACTTCTCGCTGAGCTCTGTGACCATGCTATGGTACTTTTTCACGGATGCATCATATTCCGCGCCCATGATGTTCGCTCCGGTCCACTCGGAAGGATCATCGATGGCATCCCTGATCATCCTGAGGTATTCCTGGAAGAGCATCACGCCATGGATCAATTCTTCCTTGAGCGGTTCCTGTTCATCCATGTAGGTCCGGACATTTTTTGCATCCTCAAGGATGGATTCGTATTCCTTCATGGCCCAATCCACCGTCTCATACGCTGCCTCTTTGTCCCCATCCATTTCGAAAGCGGACAGTGCCTCATACAATCTTTCCTCTACAGCCGCTTCCCGCTGGCCGATCGGAAACACTTCCTGTTCAATGAAAAGCAGCAGTTCGCCTTCCCCTTTGACCGGTTCATCTCCCCGTTCGATCTCATCCAGCTTCTTATTCGCTTCTTCCACAAGTGCATTGGCTTTATCTAAATTCGATGGCTCATCAGACTTTTCTTGGGCTGTCTCCTCCCCGCCCGTTTCCTCTGACGGGGAACTGGACGGAAACACCTTTCCAAGTTTCGTCAGCGAGCATCCGCTCAGCATGATTGCAACGAACACGATCATCAGTATCCTTTTCATTCCATCCATCACCTTTCCTTTTCCACATATGTGTCCGATCACAGCACTCATGTTTTTCCATAATGATTCCAATTGCTCATTTTGATTTACCCATTTTCCACGCAGCGAATCCTTTTTATTACATTTAAAGAAAAAAATCATGAGGACGATCCCTCATGACACTTCTGTATTTCTTACTAAACGTTTTGATATAATACTCACAAGGGTATATCACTTATATCTCTACGAAAGGGGTGCGATCCATGAAGTTCACCATTCATGAAGACTCCGTCACAACCGGTACCACCTTCGGGGATCTTTCCGTATCGACCAATGAAGAGGAAGGATATCGCCCGTTTCAATTATTCATCTCTTCCCTGGCAGGATGCAGCGGGACATTGCTTCGCACCATCTTAACGAAAAAGCGGATGGATGTTGCCCATATGGAAATTCTGGCGGACTACGTGAGAAATCCGGAAGAAGCGAACCGGATCGAAGAGATCCATTTCACTGCATGCGTTCAAACTGACCATAGCCTGACGGAAAAGCAGGCAGAGCGTATTTCACAGCTCGTTTTGACTAACTGCAGCATGATTCAATCGGTCATTTCTTCTATGGAGATTACGTTCAAGATCCACCTCATTGATGAGAAACATCCTTCACAAGAAAAATAGCCCGAACGAAAAAAAAGATTGCCTGAAGGGACGGCAATCTTTTTTCATGATTATTTTTCACACGAGAAAAGCAACACGACGGGGATCCTCAAACGTCGCTCATATTCCTCATCGCTCGAGAAATGCTCCCGCTGTGGATGACCTTCCCGAAGGGTATCCACGCGGAATCCCGCTTCGGTCAGCGCCGTGAAATACTGCTCAGTCGTGCGGTGATATTTCACCACGGTCTGATCGATCCAAGGTTCCTTCCGTTCACCTGTACGGAAATAATCATCCACGATCCAGCTTCCGCGACGTTCTCCGTTCTCCTTGCTGGCGAAAGAGGACGTGGTGAGGGGATGCTGAAGGCTGAAAATGAAGCGCCCGCCGGGTGTCAGCGTCAAGTGGATGCTCCTGAAGATGCTCTCGATGTCTTCTATGTAGTGAAGCACAAAACGGGAAGTGACCAGGTCGAAGCTTGCTTCAGGGAATGCATAGGTCTCCAGGGTTTCATGAAGGATTGTCGCCTGGGGGTGACCGGCAAGGGATGCCCTTGCCGCCTCCACCATCTGGCTCGATCCGTCCACCCCGGTATAGGAGCCAGCTCCCCCTTCAAGGAGTGCCGTCCCGAACGCCCCGTCACCGGAGCCGAGGTCCAGGATCCGGGCATCCTCATAATCCCCCATCAGCTCCACCATCACCGGTCCTTCGATGGCATTATTCGGACTGTCGCGCCTGCCCCTTCGCTTCGTGTACTGATCAAAAAACGCTTCATTATCATAAACGGTCGAACCTCTGTATTCGGTCATATGTCCTCTCCTTTTTTGAAATGGTGAGTGGCGCATGGGGACGGTCCCCGTACGCCACCCGTGCGCTAGACTGTGAAACGGCTGACGAGCTTTTGGAGGTCGTCGGCCATGGTGGCGAGTGATGCAGTGGTGGCTGAGATCTCCTCCATGGTGGCGAGCTGTTCTTCGGTGGCGGCGGAGACGTTTTGGGTGCCTTCGGTGGTGAGTTTGGCGTGGTCATCGATCCCTGATATACCGCCTACGAGCTGTTCGGTGCTGGCGGACATCTGGCCGGATGAAGCCGATACTTCCTGGATTTGTGCGAGCACTTCCTGTGCAGAGGTAGTGATGGTGGTGAAGGCTTCCCCGGCTGCCGAGACCACCTGTTTTCCTGTCGTGACGTTGAATGTTGCCTCCTCCATAAGATTCGTCATGGAGGTGGTTTCTTCCTGTATGGTCGTGATGAGTTGTTCAATTTCCTTTGCCGAACGGGCCGACTGCTCCGCAAGCTTGCCCACTTCCGATGCGACGACGGCAAATCCGCGTCCATGTTCACCGGCCCGGGCAGCTTCAATGGCGGCGTTCAAGGAGAGGAGGTTCGTCTGGGAGGCGATGCCCGTGATGATGGTCGTGATTTCACCGATCTTGGAGGAGCGCTCCTCGAGTTTGGCCGTGTTCGTTGACAGGTGCGTCATGCTCTCCTCGATCTTTTTCATCTGGGCGACGACGCTTGAGATGGCTTCATTCCCGTCTTTTGCCTGGCGTGATGCTTCAGAGGAAGTGGCAGCTGCCTGCTGTGAGCTTGCGGCGATCTGCTGGGCACCGGCGGACATTTCCCCGATGCTTTCGGACATCGCTCCGATGATCCGTACCTGATGTGTGGTCCCCTGGGCGAGGTCCTGGATATTCCGGACGATGTGTTCTGTCGCTTCTGTCGTATGATCCGTACTGGCAAGCATCTCCTCAGATGAAGCGGCAAGCAGCTCCGAGCTTTCTTTGATGTGGGCAATCACCGACTTGATGCCGGCGACCATGTGATTGAATGAGGTCCCGAGAGACCCGATTTCATCCTTCGAGCGGTAGGTGCTTTCCACGGTCAGATCTCCATCGGCCGCCCGTCTCATCAGCCCCCTCATCTCTTTGATCGGACCGACGATCATGCGGACGATGGCGATGCCGAGAAGCAGGCAGAGTAAAGCAGACAATGCGACTGCCGTCGTCTGGATGACCGTTGCTTGTTTGAAATAGGATTCGTTGGCCTTTTGAAGGTTGGCAGCCTCTTTTTCATTGTGGGAGGTCAATTCATCGATGATCAGGCCGATTTCCGTCCGGTACGGTTGGACCCGGTCAATGAGGATCCGGTACGCCTGTGCATTGCTATCCGAGCGGGATGCCAGATCCGTTGCAGCCTTCAGTTCTTCTTTATACGATGTAACAAGTTCTTCATACGCACGGATCTTTCCCATCGTGTATTCGGTGCGGTTTTGACGATAGGACGAAATGATCGCCTCATTATCACTCAGCGTCTTCTCGATTTCCTTTTCTAAAAAGGCTACTCGTTCCGGACCCTCAGATACCATCAACTCCATGGCCATGGCATCTACCGTGCGGTTATGGATCTCAACCTCCATCATCTGCTGAATCGATTTCAGTCGCTTATCATACATTTCAGCCGTATTGGCCGCCATCCCTTTCATATAGATATACCCCGTTGCCCCCACCACACAAATGAATACCAGCGCACACACAATCAACACCGCAATCTTCCTGCTCACCCTCACATTCTTCAGCATCCTGCCACGCTCCCATTCTCTGGAATAAAAATCCAACTATAGTTGTAAAAAAGTCTGTTATTTTTGTATCGGGTGAGATGCCGGTTTGTGAATACGTTTACAAAAATTTAGTGAAAGGCCAGGTTGAATAAGGTTTATATAGACATTTATGGATATTGAAAAGAACATGAGGAAGATGCAAACACAGATGCATTTTGACATATGGAAATACTAATAGCCTTCGAATTTTCTGGGGATTATGTCAGGCATTGCCGGAATTGTCCTGATCATTAATATGATGGAAGCCGGGTGAACACGTTTGTCATTAGCGTGCTTGGATCACAACTTTTCACTCATATAGTAGTTGCTCATGTTAAATGAAATAGTCGCACATTTGTTTTATCGTTTAGAGTCCGCAATTCGGTAAAGGTCGGTACCCTCCAAAAGGGAAACCGGCTTTTTTGATGAATTTGGAAATAAGGCATTGACTATTCAGTTGAACTGTATTATCTTTTTAGTAAGTTGAACTATATAGTCGAACTGAATAAAGGATGAGACGATGAAGCATAAATTATTACCCCTGTCAGAAACGATGCACTATATCCTGCTCGCACTGCGCGAGCCCCTGCATGGCTATGCTGTCATGCAGAAGATCGAAGAAATGAGTGATGGCGCGGTCGTGCTCGCAGCGGGTACCCTGTACGGCGCCGTTGAAAATCTGAATAAGCACGGCTGGATCGAACCGGTCGGGGAAGAAGGCCGGAGGAAGGTCTATCAGATCACGTATGACGGAAATGCCGTTTTAAATGTAGAAAAAGAACGATTGCAGCATATTTTATCCTTATATGAAGGAAGTGGATCGGTTGAAAAAGCTTAGGATCTTTTTTGATATCGAAAAAGAAGAAAAGTGGCTGAATGAGCAGCTGGCGAAAGGATTCCGCTGCACCAAAATCAGTTCGCTGGGTGTCTATACGTTCGAGGAAACGGACAAAAAACATGTGATGCGATTGGATTACCGTGACCGGATGAAAAAGGAAAAACACCTCGAGTATACGGACATGTATGAAGATTTCGGCTGGAGCAGCATCGATGGTTCTAAGTTAGTCGGAATCCGGTATTGGCAGAAAGAAGCGGACGGTCACGATGAGCTTTTCTCCGACCGCGAGTCCCTGGCTAAATACTATCAGCGGTTGATGGGCTACTCCTTTTGGTTAGGGATCACCATGTTTTGCATCGTGGCCATGTATTTTTTCAATCAGGACTACAGCCTTTACCACGACGGTCTATGGCGCATGGAAGGCTCACTATTTTGGAAAGCGTTCATTTTTGAAACACCGTTCGCCCTGTTGAAAGCATTGCCTGGGATCATGGTGATTTTGTTCATCGGCAGTTATTACAGAGCGTATAAAAAGTATGAGTTGTTCAAGGAAGCTTGATGCGCGGTGAGTCCCCGCATCTTTTTTCTTTCCTTACCCATGTGACAACAATGTCACACCATCCCCCATTTTGTTCGCCGAATGAAACGATTCCCGCCTGACTCCTCCCTATAATGGGAAATACCAACAACGAATCAGGAGGAATCATCGTGAACATGTACTCTCTTATCGGAAAGAATCTCAAGAAGAATCTCAAAAACTACTATCTTTATATTTTTGCCCTGACCTTCGGGGTGTCGCTGTTCTTTGCCTTTGTCACCCTGCAGTATGATCCGTCCATGGATGCGACGAACGGGTCGATCAAGGGAGGGGCCGCCATCCAGGTGGCGTCCTTCATGCTGATCGCCATCATCGGCGTCTTCCTTATCTATGCGAATGCGATCTTCATCAAACAACGCAGCAAGGAAATTGGGTTACTACAGTTGATCGGGATGTCGAAGAAGCGGATCGTGTTCCTATTGAGCGCGGAGAACTTCCTGCTGTATGCCGTGGCCACCGTGCTCGGAATCGGCGTGGGATTTGCCTTTTCGAAGCTTATTACGTCGATCCTCTTCAAGGCAGTCGGGATCACGGCTGTCGCAAAGCTTCATTTCTCCATGGCCGCCATGGAGCGGACCCTCATCGTCTTCTCTGTGATCTTCCTGTTGATCCTGCTCATCAATGCCGCCTTCATCAAGAAACAGAGCATTTTGAGCCTGTTCAAAGTCAAATCTGCTTCTGAAATGAATGTGAAGAAGCAATCCGTGTGGGAGATCCTGATGGGTATCCTCGGCCTTGGCCTGGTATCGTCGGGGTACTTTGTATCAACGAAGCTGTTCGGCGGGGATTTCACGTCGACGATCGAACTGATGGGTGCCATGATGTTCATCCTCGGTTCGGTCATCATCGGGACGTATTTCTTCTATAAAGGGTCTGTGAGCTTTGTGTTCAACGTGATCCGCAAGCAGCGAAAAGGGTATCTGAACGTGCGGGAAGTCCTGTCCTTGTCCTCCATCATGTTCCGCATGAAGACGAATTCCATGCTCCTGACGATCATCACGACCGTCTCGGCACTGGCCATCGGACTCCTGTCCCTCACATACATTTCGTACTATTCAACCGAGGCGTCTGCCGAGAAGCAGCTCCCGGATGATTTCACCTTCCTCCAGGAGGACGGGTTGAATCAATTCGAGAAAGCCCTTGGTGACCATCGCATCGATTACAGCGAAAACCGCATCGACGTGCTTCAGGTGGCGGTCGATCTGGAAGGCATCGTGTCCGGTAAAGTGGACGGGATCGCCATGGATCTAAGCAAAGCGCAAATGGCCGTCATCTCTGCAGATGATGCCGGGTTGAACCTTAACGAGGATGAAGCGATCCTGACGGGGTACAGTGATATGCTGAAGAACTTCATGCCGATGAAGGAGAAAGGGGAAATCGTCCTCCAGAACAAAGATACGAAGCAGCCGCTTGATCTGATCAAAACGAAGGATGATCACTATATTTCCTGGAAATTCACAGGTGGCGGATTCCCGGTGGTGATCGTGAACGATACCGTCTTTCAAACGATGAAGGAACATCTGGATCCCGGGCTTCAGGGTACATCCAATGCCAATCTGGGCGTCAACATCAAGGATGACCGTCAACTGGAGAAAGCGAACGATCTGTACGTGAGCCTGTTCGGAAAAGAAGAAAACCTGTCTGATTCCCGTCCGATCTACATCGAGTACCAAAAAGCCAATATGGGGATCTCCGTGTTCATCGTCGGATTCCTCGGACTCACCTTCCTCATCACATCAGGCTGCATCCTTTACTTCAAACAGATGGATGAAAGCGAAGAGGAACGTCCGAACTACACGATCCTCCGCAAGCTCGGCTATTCACGACATGACCTGCAGAAAGGCATCCGCTTCAAGCAGCTGTTCAACTTCGGGATCCCGCTCGCCGTCGGCCTCCTGCACAGCTACTTCGCCGTCAAATCCGGCTGGTTCTGGTTCGGCAGCGAACTCTGGACGCCACTCCTGATCGTCATGGGACTCTACACCGTCCTCTACTCGGCATTCGGCGTCCTCTCCACCCTCTACTCCCGCCGCATCATCCGGGAATCCCTTTGATGACGAATGAATGGGGACGGTTTTTGAAGCAACGGGTGACGCGTAGGGACGGTTCTTATACGAAAAATTAATCAAAGCGATGATAATGGACGATTCCCTTCTTTACGGGAATCGTCCTTTTTTGCCCAGTTGACATTCCCATATTCTGGTGGTAAACTACATTTATCTCGAATTCGAGATAAATGAATATAAGATAAAAAGGAGGACGAACACATGATCAGCAGCTTGCAGCGAATCAATGAACTGGCCCGTAAAGCACGTAAGGAAGGGTTGACTCCAGGGGAAGTCGAAGAAAGAGCGGCATTGAGGGCAGATTACCTGCAGGAAATCCGCGGTCAGGTCTCCTCCACCATGAGCAGTTTGACCATCGTGAATGAAGACGGCGAGGACGTCACCCCTACAGCCCTTGTCATCGAAAAAGCCATTCAGTATCGGAATTCACTTCCGTTTTAATCATAGAAGAAAGAAGGAATCGACATGGAAATCGGATTGTATTCAATCGGGGAACATTTGAGGAATCCCATGAACGGGGATTATATTTCTGCACAGCAACGGATCCGGGAATTAATTGAAACGGCTGCCTACGCAGATGAAGCCGGGCTGGACGTTTTTGCCGTCGGGGAAAGCCATCAGCGCCTGTTCACGACCCAGGCCCATACGGTCATCCTCGGTGCGATCGCCCAAGCCACGAAAAACATCAAGATCGCAAGCTCCGCAACGGTTCTCAGTACATCCGATCCGGTTCGCGTGTACGAGGACTTCGCCACCATCGACCTGATCTCGAACGGCCGCGCGGAGATTGTTGCCGGCCGGGGATCGCGTGCGGGTGCGTATGAGCTCTTCGGGTATGATGTAGAGGATTATGAAGACTTATTCGAAGAGAAAATCGAGCTCCTCATGCAGCTCAACCGAGAGGAGAACGTAACGTGGGAAGGCAGATTCCGGGCGCCGCTCCGCAAGGCCACGATCCTTCCTCAGCCGCTCCGTGGCTCCATGCCGATCTGGCGGGCTGTCGGGGGACCGCCGGAGAGTGCCATCAAGGCGGGAAAAGCGGGCATTCCGATGATGCTAACGACACTCGGAGGGCCTTCCACGGGCTTCCTTCCAGCGGTAGAAGGCTTCCGGGACGCCGCCACAGAGGCTGGTCACGATCCTGCTTCCCTTCCGCTTGCCACGACAAGCTTCCTTTATACAGCCAAGGACAGCCAAACGGCACTGAGGGAATTCTATCCCCACCTCAACAGCGCCATGATCCAGCTGAAGGGCGGCGGATACCCGCAGGATCAGTTCGCCGCAGCCACTGACCACCGGGATGCCCTGATGATCGGCTCCCCTCAGCAGATCATCGAGAAGATCCTCTATCAGCACGAACTCTACGGCCATCAGCGCTTCCTCGGGGAAATCGATCTTGGGGGAATACCGCTTGACCAGATCAAGAAGAATATCGAGCTCATCGCTACCGACATCATGCCGTCGGTTAAGAAATATACGGCGGGATGATATGGTAAAGAGGGACGGTCCCGCGCACCGATTCTGCTACATCGGAACCGACCCATGTTTCACCGCCTGCGTAATTGTTCCAGCTTCCATAAAGCCATTGTTTTGGTGCGGAGCGTTTCTTCAAGTACCACAGTGGGTTCAGGGAAGGAAAATGGCGGCAAGCACAGATTAAGGGGTCTCCAGTGTCCCAGGGGGATGTCTTTGTTTAGTGGAACTGAAGGGAAGTGAGTGAGTAATACATAGGTACTCCCACTATTGAGGAAGTTGTCGATGGATTGTTCCACTTGGTGAAATGGGAAGTGAACTAGGGCGTCCCGACAAATAATCAAGTCCACTTTTGGCAATGGATCCTTCATGATATCCCCTTCTATGAATTGAATATTTCGCGAAGCATGTTCCGTTTGATTCTTTTTGATGATGTCAGAAACGATATCTACTCCAACATAATGATAGTTGGATAAATCGACATGCTTCATCCAATTAAAATCACCGCAGGGAGCATCCAGTATGGATTGAATGTTCAGTGAATCAAACAGCAAGGGTAGTTCATTTAAAAGCCCCTGGGCTTCGCGCATAGAGGATCCGGTCCCCGATACCGACTCTTCACTTCCCCATATGTTTTCCTTATAGATTTTGGTGAAAATATCTTTCATCATACTAGTCTCCTTCATCTGCATCTGATTTTTCATTTTATGTATTCGCCTAAAAAAAGTGCTGATTTCAATTGAACCATGCATACATACAGAGTGGTCAGGGCTTGGTTGAAGAGAAAGAAAAAAGCACCCGGTGCGAAGCGGCACTGAATGCTTTCATCATTTTATTCTATGCTGGTGTACATCGAACCCCTTCAGGACCCTTCAATTACGAGTATTCACTCTTCAACCTCAACGGCATGGGTGTCAGTTCTATTGATCTTTCAATTCCACTTCCCAGTCCTCCGCCAGTTCTTCGATATGTTTGTTTAACGTTGTGACCTTTTTATTATAGTCTGCAAGCAGGTCATCGGACTCTTCCATCAAGGCATCATCGGTGGCTTCGAGGGCGTCCTTTCGTTTATGAAGGAATTCAAGGTAGAGTTCTTCTGCCTCACGTGTCTCTTTTACTAATTTTTTCATTTCAGATTTTTTATAGTTCCAGGAATCTATCTGATCAAGAATGTCTTCATAACCAGGAATGGCATCATTTTCGATGGCAGCCACCACTTGATCAAGATCCTTGTTAGGACCCTTCGATGCTTCAATCATCGATTTTCTGGCGTCCGCTTCCATGGATCCCAGCTCAACTAGATCTTCATTGATGAAGGCAATCAGTTCTTTTTGGCTTTTATACGTAAAGAACGTATAATCCACGCTGCATCCGGCTAAGACCATCGTGGCCAAGCAGGCTAAAAATAGTTTTTTCATAGGCATCTCCTTCTCCTCTCTCTTATGTACAGATCAGGGTTTGATTATCCCGACTAGCGTCTTTTTTACAACATTTCCCACTATATCATGGATACCTTTACCCATAAAAGTACCTTTTTATTCATTTAAGCAACGGATTTACCAGAATGAAGGGCCTACAATCTAAAAAAAAGGGACGGTTCCGTTCAGGCATCAGCCGATCGGAACCGTCCCTTTCTTAATCACGCTGGTCTTAGCATTTACACGTCTGACTGTTTTGACGCACCGGAACCGGCACCGTGCGTCACTCATACACTTCCTCCCGGGTGTGGAAGTCGTCGGCGATGATGGTGGTGTCGAGGTTGGCTTTGTTGACGGCGGTGGGTTGGAGGAGGACGGATGGGACTTCGATTTTGCCGTTGTTGATTTTTTTGTCGGTGTCGATGTATTCACCGCGTGCGATGGAGATGGCGAGGGCTGCCGCTTCTTCGGCCAGGATGTTGATCGGCTTGTAGACGGTCATGGCCTGGGTGCCCTGGACGATGCGGCGGACGGCGTTGAGTTCGGCATCCTGCCCGGCGACGGGGATCTTCCCGGCGAGTCCCGCTTCCTCCAGCGCCTTCTCGGCCATGCCCGCGGTGGCATCGTTGGCGGCGATGACGGCATCGATGTCCTGCCCGTTCGCTTCAAGGGCCTCTTTCATATTCTCATAGGCGTTCTCGGGCAGCCAGTTGTCGGTCCACTCATCGTACACCACCTGGATCTCTCCCCGGTCGATCGGCTCCTTCAGTACGTCAAAGACGCCTTTCTTCAAGAGGTGGGCGTTGTAATCCGTTTCCGCCCCGCCGATATACACATATTTCCCCTTGGGAACAAGTTCGGTGACGGCATCTGCCTGTAGCTCCCCGACCCGTTCGTTATCGAAGGATACGTACAGGTCGATGTCGGCATTCCGGACGAGACGATCATAGGAGACGACCTGTATGCCGGCCTTATGGGCTTTTTGGACGATGGCCGCGGCGGCTTCGGCGTTATACGGGACGATCACGAGGACGTCGACCCCTTCTGCGATGAGGGTTTCCGCCTGCAGCACCTGAAGGGCATCATCCCCACGTGCCTCCGTGATCAACACTTCCGCTCCCTGCTCTTCCACGGCCTGCTTGAAGAGATCCCGGTCCCGCACCCATCGCTCCTCCTCCAGCGTGTCCATGGAAAATCCGACCTTCACGGGACCTGGCGCTTCTTCTTTTTCTTTATGGACCGGCACGACCGGCTTATCTTCTTCGCATCCGGCGAGGATCACCCCGAAGAAGAGGAGCCACGCCAGGTGACGCATCGCTTTCCCCATGCCCCATCACCCTTCACACATGTTGTCCGAGCAGGCTCCTCCGATACTCTTTCGGGGAGTGCTTCGTCATTTTCTTGAATACCTTGCTGAAATAGTTCGGGTCATGATACCCGACTTCGTAGCTGATTTCCTTGATGCTTTTCTCTGGATCCTTCATGAGCCCCTTCGCCTTGTCCATGCGGCATTCCGTGAGAAAATCGATGTAGTTCATCCCCTGCTTCTCCTTGAACATCTTGCTGATATAGATCGGACTGAGATGGACGGTCTGGGCCAGGGTATCAAGGGACATATCCTCGTGGGAGTGGTCCTGGATGTACTGCTTGATCTGCTGGAACGTGTCGGCTTCCGTATGGCTGAAATGTTTCCGATAGGCTTCCTTCATCTCATCGAGGAGGCGCTCCGCTTCCTTCCGCAACGTGCGGTAGTCCGTCGGCTGTACGGAGAAGAGGGGCTCCTGCGTGTCGATCCCGCTCTCACTGAGGACGCGGGACGTCATCCACAGCACCTGAAGGATCCGCTGCTGGGAATAGATGATCGGCGTCCTTTCTTTCTCCAGGGTGGTGATGGCGTTGATCACCTGGGTATGGACCCGGTCCCACTGGCCTAAGCGGATGTTTTCCATGAGCTCCTTCTGGTCGGTCATCGCCTGCTCCCGTGTTTCGGGCTTCAGGGGGATCTCCTCGAAGAACCGGTACCGTTTCCGTCCCTGTGTATCGACGGTGGCGAGCATCGCTTCCTGATAGGAACGCCTCACGTCATCCAGTGAGGAGCAGACGTTCCCGATGCCGATGAACCAGTCCTGTTCCGCCCCGAGGGAAAGGAGTTCACGGGCGAGGGCAGTCGCCTGGGAGCGGTAGGTGGTCCCGGGCTCCCTGAAGACGATGAGGGGCAGCTGCCGGCCATATAAGGCACCGGTCCAGCCACGCTGGCGGATCGCCTGACGGATCTCGGAATAATGGCCATCGCCGCTTTCCGGAAGGAGGAGGACCATGACGAACAGATCCCCTTCTGCCGGAACGTCCAGCATCTCCATGAGCAGATCCACATGCACATCGTGGACATGGTCGAAAAGGAGCTGGGTCACGACGTCGGTTTCGACGAGCATCCGTGCCCTCTCCCATTTCTCCTGCTGATCGAGACTCGCCACGTGCTTACTGCGCTCTGCCTCGATTTCACCGAGGACCTTCCCGATCGTCGCCACAATCTCCGCTGCCTTGCTCGGCTTCAGGATGTAGTCCTTCGCCCCGAGCTTGATGGCTGCTTTCATATAGGAAAAGGTATCATAGGCCGTCACCATGATGAACTTGATATGCGGCTGTTCCGCCGTGATGGCCTCGATGGCTTCAAGCCCGTTCATCCCCGGCATCTTGATGTCCATGAGGACAAGATCGGGACTGAATGTGGCCGCCATGTCAACGGCCACCCTTCCGTTTTTCGCCTGTTGGATGACGAGATCGGGGAAATGCTTCTCCAGGATGAGCTGCATCCCTTCCCTTTCCATCGGTTCATCATCCACGATGAGCAACTTGATCATGATTCTCCGCTCCTTCCCGTTTGATTCGCAGTGTGATGGTCGTTCCCTTACCTTCTTCGCTTTCGATTTCAATCACATCCTCGACGCCGTAAAAGAGGCGCAGGCGCTTCACGACGTTGCTGAATCCGATGCCGGTCGAATGCCCTTCCGGCAGTGCTTCTTCCTCGACGATCTGACGGATTTTTTCCCGGAGCATGCCCGCTCCGTCATCGCTGATCTCCACCGCGATCCCGTCTTCCTCCTCATACACCCGGAAGCGGATGCTGCCACCGTCTTCCTGAGGTTCGACGGCATGAATGACGGCATTCTCCACAATGGGCTGCAGGGTGAGGGCCGGGATCTTCGCGTCCAGGCAAGAGGGATCGATGTCGGTGGTGAACTGAAGGCGATCGGCAAACCGTGCCTTCTGGATATCCATATACTGAAGGAGCACAGCGATCTCATCCCCCAAGGTGACGGAGCGGTTCTGGCGCTTCAGGTTGTAGCGCAGGATGCCCGCCACGCTCACGAGGAGGTCACTCGTCTCCTCGGACCCTTCCATATAGGCCTTCTTCGACAATGTATTCAGCGTATTGAAGAGGAAGTGGGGATTGATCTGACTCTGAAGGCTCCTGAACTGACTTTCCTGAAGGAGGAGCTTGCTTTCCTGCAGCTCCCTCTCTAAGGCGGCCTTCTGCTTCATCTCCGAGATGAGGTTGTTGATGTTGATCCGCATCCGGTCGAAGGTTTTCGCGAGGAAGGCGATCTCGTCATTCCCCTCCACCTTCACCTCCTGACTGAAATTCCCCCGGGACAGCTCGTTGGCGGCCTTTGTCAGCTTGAAGACAGGGCGCGTGATGCCGAGGGAGAACCAGTACGAAGCAATCAGCAAGAGACAGGTGATGAGGAGGAGCACCCAGATCCCGAGCTTGATCACTTCGGCGGACTGCTCCATGATCCCCCGGTAGCGCACATTGTACGTCGTGAGCTCCTTATCGATCAGGGTGAGGGTCATTTCGGAAATATATCCCGAGATCCGGTTCGCCTCGGCAAACTCCCTTGCCGCCGCTTCCGCATCGTTCTCTTCCTGGAAAAGGAGGAAACGGTCCGTGGTCTCAACGAGGCTGTCGATGAGATTCAGATAGTTTGATAGGGTGAAATCATTATCCTGGTTCCGCAGGCCGTCCACGACGGTTTTCCCGTCCTTCATCTTTTCTTTGCTTGCCTGCAGTTTGGCGAGATTCCCGTCGGTGGTCTCGACCATATAGTTATTGAGATCCGTGACCACCTGCTGGCTGTTCCGCGATACCTCATTCATGCCGAGGTAGCGCTGGAGGATATCATTGTATTGTTCGTGTGTGCGGTAATTGTAATAGGTCAGGGCGAGCCAGATCGCCGACATGATGATCATGACGACCGTGATGAGGGTGAGGATCTTCTTCTGTATGTAGGTCATCGGTCGTCACCTTTCACGATCTTTACGTCGGTTATATAGCCGGCGGGGTCAAGGGGTACCGTCTCCCCGTTCAGCCATTCCTCCATGAGCTGCACGCTCCACTCCCCCATGCGTTCGGGTTCCTGTTCGACGACGGCGTTGATCTTGCCCTGGGCAAGGAGCGTCATGGATTCAGGACCGTCATCGAAGGAGTAGATGAGGTACGCCTCCTCTTGAGAGCGCTTACTTATTTCCTCGATCATGGCCCCGAGATTCCCCGCATTCACGGAGATGAACGCATCGACATCGGGCTCGCGGTTCATGACCTCACGGGTCGCCGTGATGATCTGATCGCGGGCGCTGCCCGTCTCCCCCTCCACGATGGTGATGGATGGGTAGTCATCAAGGACGGAGCGGATGCCTCGTATTCTCTCATTCTGATTGTATTCACGCTCGGCATCCACCATGAGGACGACCTTGCCCGCATCGCCCATTTCCTTCACTAGGGCATCGGCCATGAGCTTGCCCGCTTCGAATGGATCGGAGCCGATGTAGGTGCGGCGGAGGCTCTCACTCATGGGCACGTCATTGGCAACCGTGATGACGGGGATCCCGTTGAAGGAGGCTTTCACCTTCGTCAGCTCCTTGAACTCAGGCGTGTCCATGCCCTGGATGAGGATGCCGTCGACTTTCGACTGGATCGCGATCTCGATATTCTTCAGGAATTCTTCTTCATTCTTCCCGTATGTCCCCCACACCTCGAGACTCACGCCTTCCTTCTTCGCCTGCTCCTTCGCCCCCGTCGCCACCTGATCCCAGAACGGCGTCTGCGTATCCTGGGTGATCAGGACGAGCCGGCGCTGCTCCTTGGCAGCAGGCATCGTTTCCCGCAGGGGCCCCTCATCGGCCAAAAATACCTTCTTCGCTGACAGGAACGTCAGATGACACAGCATCAGCACCCCCACACACAGCACCACCAACCCGATCTTCCTCACGTCCCATCACCTCCCGTACATGCCAAATCTCCTATGCCTATCATAGCACGGCAATGCCCCGTGCGCTTCCTATTTTTTGGGTGGCGCACGGGGACGGTTCCTATGTGCCACGTTTATCCGCGGGTGGTGCACGGGGACGGTTCTTGTTCGTCATGCCACACCCTGCCACACCCTTCGGTTAAAGCATTCTGGCTGACGCTTCGGAACCGTTCCCTTGTTTCATTCCCTCTCGAATGCCTCACCGGAACCGTCCCCATGCTTCACTCACCAAACGCCCAAAAGGACGACCCTTTTGGGGCCGTCCTGGTGCGTCAGCGTTTTTTGCGGGTAAGCACGTCGAAGATGACGGCGCCTGCGAGTACGCCTCCGCGGATCATGTATTGGTAGGAGATCCCTACTCCGAGAAGGTTCATGCCGCTTGTGAGGGAGGCCATGACGATGGCACCGATGATGGCGCCTGTCACTTTCCCTACTCCTCCGGCACTGGATACACCGCCGACGTAAGCCGCGGCGATGGCATCAAGCTCGAACAAGGTCCCGGCCGTTGTCGTGGCCGATTGGAGCCTGGAGGTGAAGAGGATTCCCGATAGGGCGGCTAGCATCCCCATGGAGCCAAACACGATATACGTGATTTTTTTGACGTTGATCCCGCTCAGGTGAGCCGCTTCCGGATTGCTTCCGACGGCGTAGATGTGACGTCCGAGGACGGTTTTCGTCGATAGGAAGTGATACACCACCACGACGAGGAGGATGATGACCATCGTCCAGGAGAAACCGTTGTATCCGGCAAGGATCCATGTTACGTAGCCGATGATGGCTGAGACGAACACGAGCTTCAGGGCAAAGATCGGCGCTGAAATGACTTCGAACTCGTACTTGATCTTGTTGCGGCGTGTGGAAAATTCGCTGTAGATGTACAGGAGGATACCCACGACTCCGACCAACAAGGAGAGGAGGTGAAGACCGTTCACCTGTGTCAGGGACGGGATGAACCCGTTCCCGATGGCATTGAACTTGTCATCCTGGATGATGATCGTCCCGGTCTTCTCCGTCACCTGGAGGAGCGCTCCGCGGAAGATCAGCATGCCGGCAAGGGTCGCCACGAAGGACGGGATGCCGATTTGTGCCACAAGAAGTCCGTTAAAGAGTCCCACGACCGCCCCGAGGACGAGGATGATGGGAATGGTCAACCACGGGGACAAGCCCGCCTGGGTCAATAGGATCGCCGCGATGGCGCCCAGGAATCCCGCAGCGTACCCGACCGATAGATCGATGTGGCGGATGACGATGACGAGGGTCATCCCCACGGCAAGGACCGCGATGTATCCAGCGGAATCCAATAGATTACTAATGTTCCTCGACGTCATGAACAGCCCGTCGGTCATGAATGTAAATGTTAGAATGATAACGAATAATGCAATGTACATCCCGTAGTCACGGATGTTGTCCCGGATCAGCATCCTTGTTTCTTGAAAAATATTCATCTCTGTCTACCCCCTTATTGCGTTGCTAGCTCCATGATTTTTTCCTGATTGGCGTCTTCGACTTGAAGCTCGCCTTTGATCTGGCCCTGGGCCATGACGTATACGCGGTCGCTCATGCCGAGGACCTCCCCGAGTTCCGATGAGATCATGACAATACTGAGGCCCTGTTCGATGAGCTCATTCATCACTGTGTAGATCTCGAACTTCGCCCCAACGTCGATTCCCCGCGTCGGCTCATCGAGGATGAGCAGCTTCGGTCCGACGAACAGCCATTTCCCGATGGACACCTTCTGCTGGTTCCCCCCGCTCAGGTTCCCGACGAGCTGTTCAAGGGATGATGCCTTGATATGAAGGGATTTATGATATTTCTCCCCTACCCGTATCTCTTCATTTTCATTGATCACGCCGGCCTTGGAGGAAATGCCCCCGAGGTTCGCAGCGGAAATATTGCTCTTGATATCCTGGAGAAGGAATAGTCCATCATCCTTCCGATCCTCCGTCACGTAGGCGATGCCCGCCTTGATGGCATCACGCGTATGCTTCAGGACGGTGAGGGTGTCGTTCCAGATGAGATCCCCTTCTAGTTTGTAGTGCTTAGCGTTGCCGAAAATGCTCATGGCAAGCTCGGTGCGCCCGGAGCCCATGAGTCCTGCGATCCCGACGATCTCGCCTTTTTTCACCGACAGATTGACGTTCTTGATCACCTGGCGGCCGAGCTGCGGATCATACGCCGACCAGTTATGAAGCTCGAGGATGTTCTCGCCGTGCTTCTTGTTCGGACGCTTCGGATAGATATCCTGGATATCGCGCCCGACCATGTTCTTGATGATGACGGGTTCTGTGATCTGGCCCGTTGAGGCATCGAGGGTGCAGATCGTCTGCCCGTCCCGGATGACCGTCGCCTTGTCGGCGATATGGATGACCTCTTTCAGCTTGTGGCTGATCATGATGCACGTGATGCCCTGTGCCTTCAGATCCTTCAAGAGCTCCAGCAGGTTTTCGCTGTCGTCTTCATTCAGGGCCGCCGTCGGCTCATCGAGGATGAGGAGCTTGACGTCCTTACTGAGTGCCTTCGCGATTTCCACGAGCTGACGCTTCCCGACGCTGAGGTCGCGGATGAGCGTATCGGGATTCACATCGAGCTTCACTTTCTTCAGAAGCTTCTGGGCTTCCACGATCGTGCGGTTCCAGTCGATGAACCCGCCGACTTTCACTTCATTCCCTGCAAAGATATTTTCATAGACCGTGAGATCCGGGAAGAGAGCGAGTTCCTGATAGATGATGGCGATGCCTGCCTGCACACTGTCACTGATTTTGTTAAATTGCTGAACGTCCCCTTCGAACACGATGTCCCCCGTGTAGGTCCCATATGGATAGACGCCGCTCAGCACCTTCATGAGCGTGGACTTCCCAGCCCCGTTTTCCCCGATCAGACAGTGGATCTCGCCTTCCTCGACTTTGAAATTCACATCGCTCAGTGCTTTGACCCCTGTAAACTCCTTGGAGATATCATTCATCTCCAGCAAATACTTCTTCAATTCGTTAACCCCCTTTAACAAAAGCAATGACAGGTGGAAAAGTGGCGGGATTGCCCCGCCACCACATCCTTCTTACTCCAAACCTGTAAATTCGCTAGCTTCATAGTATTTGGAATCAATCAGCTTTTCTTTCACATTTTCTTTATCCACCACGATGACTTCCGTTTGCTTCGCTTCTACTTCTTTCTTCCCATTATCGTAAGAACCGGTTGTTTCAGGTTTCTTATCATCAAGCACGTCGACTGCGATACCCATGGCATCCGTTACAAGTGTGCGGACATCCTTGAAGACCGTCATGGACTGCTTGCCGTCGATCACATATTGGATCGATGCTTTCTCTGCATCCTGACCTGTGACCACAAAGCTCTTCACTTCTGAATCGGAACCGAATACATCCGCGATGCTTCGTGCCGTACCATCATTCGGTGCAAGGACGGCTACGTCACCCTTCATGTCCGCTCCGACTGCTGTCAAATGCGTTTGAGCCTTGTTCTTGGCTTCGTTTGGATCCCAGTTCGTTGTGACCTGACCGAGGATCTTACTCATCTGGTCACGGGTGAGTTCTGCCGTATCCTTCAGGCCTTCTGCTTCACTGGAGTTAGCAATCTTGAACGTGCCATCGGCGATTTTCGGTTGAAGGGCTTTCCAAGCTCCTTCGAAGAAGAGGAACGCGTTGTTATCAGACGCTGCCCCGGCATATAGGTAAAGCGGTACATCCTTGCCTGTTGCGTGGTCGATCAAGTATTGGCCTTGAGCTTCCCCAACCGCGACGCTGTCGAATGTCACGTAGTAATCAACGGCATCCGTGTTCGTGATCAAACGGTCGTACGAGATGACCGTTACGCCTTCTTTTTTCGCAGACTCGACAGCCGCTGCTGCAGCGTCCCCGTCCTGAGGCGTGATGATCAGGACATCGATTCCTTTATTCAGCAATGTTTCCACATTTTCTTTTTCCTTGGCAGATGAACCCTGACTGAACAAAATCTCAACGTTGTAGTCCGAATCCTTCAGCGCATCCTTAAAGCGTTTTTCATCCTGAACCCATCTCGGCTCATCCTTCGTCGGAAGAACGATCCCGATATCGACACCGGATTTGCTCTTTCCACCGCCTGAGCTACTGCTGCTGCCACAAGCGGCCAGCATCCCCATGAATAAAGCCAGAACCATTAAAAATGAAGCCATTCTCCACATCTTCTTCACACTTGAATCCCCCTTTAACGTGTTGGTACATCTTGATTATATGGGTCCTTTATCATGAATGTAATCGCTTTCACTAGCACTCTTTTGGTATCGCCTGTATTTTTTTGGTGTTGGGGGTTTGGGAGGAATAGGTTGGGTGATGGCTGCGAGTTTTTGTGGGGAGTGTGGTGTGGATCGGAGCTTGAATGGTGGACGGTCGTTCAGGGGGGATGGCGGTGGTGGCTCGGGGTTGGAATGATGGATGCGGTCTGTCGGTGAGTGCCCGTTAGTGGTTGTTGGCGTTCGCACATAACGTGGCCGATTCAGCATTCAATCGCTTATTTGATTGGAATGTCGCAAGTGGAAAAACGGTGAGGCTGGGAGTTCGCAAATAACCAAGCAGATTCATATGGAACAGCATTCAATCGCTGATTTGACTGGAATGTCGCAAATAGAAAAATCGTAGACCCGGGAGTTCGCAAATAGATTTTCGTTTTTCGCAAATAAATTTTTAAAAGTCGCAAGTATTTTTTTGATTTTCGCAAGTAAATCGATCTTCAATAGTTTCGAATCTTCCCGTTCGACAAGGTTCGACCAGATTCACAGCGTGTTTGGATGATTCAAGGCCTTTTTGAACAGATCCGTTGATATGACGACTGGTAAACGCATGGTAAATCAGGGCAATTCTCGTATAAAACTAGATTGTTAACGATATCGGGAAAAAGTCGCAAAAAAGCTGCATGCGGTCCAATCAGAAATGACCACCATCCATTCCCCCTACCTAAAAAAGACCCCCAATACCTTACGGCTTCGGGGGTCCCTCCATTATTTCATCAACCTCGGTACGACCTTGATGTACACCAGCTCCCCCACGAGCTCGACGATCGTCTGGGTGACGATGACGGCTGCGGCGAGTCGTGCCCAGTCACCCGGCAGAGCGAGGGCGAGGGGCAGCACGACAAGGGAGTTCCGCGTGCCGGCGCTGAAGATGAGGGCACGGCCTTCCCCCGTGTTGAGCTTGAACAGGGCGGCAATGGAACGGGAGATGATCGGGCTGATGACCAGGAAGAGCCCGTAGATCGGAATGACACGGACGATCGCATCGAGATCGCTGTACACCTTGCCGATCTGCGAGGCGACAACGACGATGAGCACAAAGGCCATGAACGGGACGGGAAGCCACGCGGTCCAGTCGAGGAACCGGGCTCCGGCCGTCTTCCTGCCTGCCCACATCTGTGTGAGGAGCGCCATGATGAGCGGCGCCACGATCAGGAAGAGGAAGGCATCCAAAAAGGGACCGACGCGCACGATTCCGGTCATGTCTCCACCTATGAACAGCCATAGGTATACCGGTAGCAGGAGCATCTGCACGACGAATAGCACGGGCGTGGACGCAAGCATGAGCTTTTCATTCCCTTTCCCGAGCTGAGTGAACACGATCACGTAATCGATGCACGGCGTGAGAAGCACGAGGCATACGCCCAGCAGGACGGGCGGCGCCAAAGGAAAGAGTGTGATCAGTCCCCAGACAATGACGGGCACCGCGATAAAATTCGCAATCAATAATGCCATCATGAATCTCAGATTCGACAGGGCTTCACGCAACTTCAGGAACGGGATCTGCGTGAACATCCCGTACATGAGGATCGCGATCAACGGTGAGATGGCAGCATCCAGGCTCCCTGCTCCAGGACTGAGGAGCCCCACTGCCCCGCTGATGAGGAGGGCGATCGCATAAATCCATATTTGCTGGTTTTCCAGCTGGTCTCTTGTAATCTTCATTTCTTACTCCTTCTATACATGGATACTAGTAAGTGTATAGGAAGCACTGTGGTATCTCAATAGCGGCGCATGGGGACGGTTCCTATGCGCCACCATGCACCACAAAAAAAGAAGCACGGGGGCTGCCCATGCTTCTTTTCGTTCAATTCCCGTCGTAGAGGGTTTTCTCTGCGAGCTCGGCGAGTTCTTGTGCTTTGGCGCTGATTTCCTGGATGGTGGCTGAGAACTCCTGGATGGAGCCTGATTGGGTGTCGGTCAAGGTGTAGACTTCCTGGAACGACTCGTTTAGGGACAGAAGGAGTCCCTGGATGTTCTTGGTGATGTCATTGATCTGGGTCACGTTCTCTTTTGAGTTCGTGGCAAGCTTGCGGATCTCGTTGGCCACGACGGAGAAGCCCTTACCGACTTCGCCTGCACGTGCCGCTTCGATGGCCGCGTTCAGCCCAAGGAGGTTGCTTTGATCCGAGATGCCTTTGACGACTCCGGAGATTTCGCCGATTTCCTCTGCGCTGGAGCTGACGTCTTTCATCTGGTCAGTCATATCGGTCACTCGGCCTGACAGTTGGGTGACGGAAGTGCTGATGTCTTCAATGGACGCAGCGGTTTGCTCGACGATGACGGAGAAGCTTTCGGCCATTTCAAACAGGGCACTTGCCTTCTCCAGGCTCGTCCCGATCCCGACCCCGCCAATGACGTTCCCTTCGTCATCATGAAGAGGGATGGCACGTGCGATCAGGGGAAATCCGAACAGATCCTTCGGAAGGACCGCCGTCAGTTCTTCGTTGGAGCGGATCGCCTTCGTGACGATATCCTCGTCAACGAGGGGATCACCCGGCTTGACGTTCAAGGCGAACGTCTTCCCGGGGATGTTGATGATGAGCTTTTCCGTGTCATAGATTCCAACGGTGATGTCATCCTGGATCAGGCTGTTCAACAAGGGCGCGACCTGGACGAATGATTCTAGTACACTTTTGTTTGCCATCTTCATTCACACTCTTTCTATTAATAAGGTAGTTGACGCTGACCGTAGTTGACTGAGATCCATTTGAGGGTCGTGAATTCATCAAGACTCCACTCCCCGTTCATGCGGCCGATACCGGATTGCTTTTCCCCGCCGAAGGCCACGATCGGCTCATCGTTGATGGTGATATCGTTCACGTGGATCATGCCGGTGTGGACCTTCTTCGCAAATTCCACTCCGCGTTCCAGGTTCGATGTATGCACGGCACCGCTAAGCCCGAAGCGGGTTTCGTTGGCGATGGCGATCGCTTCTTCTTCCGTATCGAATGGAATGACGCACACGACCGGACCGAAGAGTTCTTCCTGGGCAACGGTCATATCCGTCGTCACATCCGCGAGCACGGTCGGTTCGAACAGGCGGCCGCTGTTGTTTCCTCTGAGCACAGGGTTCGCTCCTTCTTCGATTCCTTTTTCGATGAGGGCGGCGAGATTTTTCGCCTGGCGATCGTTGATCACAGGTCCGATGATGGTGTCCGGATCTTTCGGGTCACCGGTTTTCAAAGTCGAAACCTTTGCCGTAAATTTCGTCACGAACTCATCATAGACCGAGCGCTGTACGAGTACGCGGTTGGCACACATGCAGATCTGGCCCTGGTGGGTGAAACGGCTGAAGGCTGCTGCGTTGACGGCGTATTCAAGATCTGCGTCTTCCAGTACGATGAAGGCACTGTTCCCACCAAGCTCAAGAAGAGGCTTTTTGAAGTTTTTCACGGCCACTTGACCGATATAGCTTCCGACGCCGGTTGACCCGGTGAACGAGATGATGCGTGGGATCGGATGCTCCACGAACGCGTCCCCGATTTCCTTGATATCTGCCACAACAACGTTCAGAAGGCCTTTTGGCACCCCTGCTTCTTCAAAGATCTTCCCGATGAGGGTCCCGCCTGTGATCGGGGAATCTTCATGAGGCTTCAGGACGACGCCATTTCCGGCTCCAAGTGCAGGTGCCACCGATTTGACCGATAGGAAGAACGGGAAGTTGAACGGACTGATGACGCCCACGACACCAGCCGGGATGCGATACAGTCTGTTTTCCACGTCGTCGATCGTAGACGGCAGGATCTTGCCTTCCATGCGGATCGGGAAGGTGGCTGCTTCTTTGATCATGTTTTTCACAAGACCGATCTCGAATACGGCCTTCAGTCTTGTCCCACCGAGCTCATCGATGATGATTGAAATGATCTCTTCTTCATTCTCTTCAATGTATGTCACGGCCTTTTCGAGGATGTCGCGCTTCTTGAACGGGTTTACTTTATCCCACTGGAGCTTCGCCTCTGCGGCTGCCTGGTAGGCTGCGTCGATGTCTTCCGTGTTTGCAAGTTTATATGTAACGATGGATTCACCGTTGTACGGGTTGATGTTCACCATTTCACCGGTGCTGTTCCCGTCTCTCCATTCGCCTCCGATGAATTGTTTTCCCAATGACTGTCTATTCATGTTAAAACCTCCAGGTATACTAAATATCCAACATTCTTCTTATCGGCTATTTAAGGAAAATCTTTACTGGGAAATGGATATTTCATCCCATATCGTTCTCACTATTTACCACAAAGCCCTCTGCACAAGCCTTATGGCCCACAAAAAAAGAACCGACCCCAAATGGGATCGGTCATGGTTTAACAGTTAGAAGGCCATTCCGGAAAATCACAGCTGGAATTGGCGTCCTGATCGCTGAATTCAGGATTCCCACGCGGGAAGCAGAATTCAGCGAGGACCTCCAGGGTGACGTTGGCATGGACCTCGATCTGCAGGCAGGCCAGGAGGTTGATCTCAAAGAACTGATCGGTGAGGACTCCGCCATCTGCCATGCATTTCACTTCGAGGAGCGAGCAGTCGATGTTCCCGGCGTTTAGACCATCCGGAATGCAGACGGCGAGGGAACGGTCGAGATAGGCGCGGTACTCGATGACACATGAGCCCCCGTCCTCCACCTCAAGGGTTAGCGTGACCGGAATCTCGATCCTGACGTTCACAACACCCGGCCTTCCGTTTTCGTACCCGATTACGCGGCAGCTTGCGGCTCCCGTGCTGCAAGCGACCGTCACGTCTTCGCCAAGGGCGAGGGCGTCTTCCACGATGCCTCTGCACTCAGGCGGGATCGTAACCTTCTGAGACTCCCTGAACGGGGCGAATACCCAGTCGTACAGTTTGTCGGCTTTGATGCATTCCGGACGCAGATCGTTCGGTGGCGGTGGGTTCACATTCCCCAACTGGATGTCGAGCCTCAGGACCTGCCCTTCGAGAAGCGTGACGTCAACGAATTTCTCCGGATAGCCGAATGCCCTGACCCGGATCACATAGCGTCCAGGCGGGAGGCCGAAGAGGATATAGAAGCCGTTTTGTGCTGACAACGTGGACCGGATCGGGACGTCGGAACCGAACGGATAGATTTGGACCAGTGCTTGAGAGATCGGTTCACCTGTGCGAATATCCGTGATGAAACCTGTGATGACGGCCGGGTCTCCGAGGAGATTGAAGTTTTCCTGGATGGTTTGACCTCCAATGATGGCGACTTCCCTTGTTTGCGTCTGGAAGCCGACGGCCCTGACGACGAGTACGATTGGTCCTTGCGGTAACCCATCGATCAGGTAATTCCCGTTAATATCCGTAATGGCCGTTCCAAGTGGCACACCGGTTACAGAGAAGGCAAGAACGAGGGAATTTCGAATCGGCTCACCAGTCAAGGCTTCCCTGACAGTACCGGTGACGCTTCCGAATTCCAACCTCAATGCCTGGTTCACCGTCAATGTCTCAGCAAACCCGAGTTGAATCGGGACCGATGCCGTTTGGTAACCAAACGCCTCAAAACGGAGGCTGTACGTACCTGCCGACAATCCTGTCAGCACGTAATTCCCGTCCTGATCCGTTGTCGTCGAGGCGACTGCGATCTCCGTCCCTTCGATGAAGAGCGTCACCGTTGCGTTCGTGATAGGAAGTCCCGTGGTGACATCCGTGACGACACCTACGATGCTGGAAGGCAATCTAGTCAACTCGGCATCGACCGTTTTCGTTTCTCCAGGATTGAAGAAGAGGATGAACGTTTCGGACTGATACGTCGGTGCACTGTACACCACACGGTACTCTTCCGGCAGGATTCCCGAGATAAAGTATTGCCCTGACTGATCGGTTAAAACAGAAGCAATCGGAATAGTCGTGCCGATGGTGAAGATTTGGACAAGGGCTGAAGGAATCGGAAGTCCTGTGGCGGCATCACGCACCGTTCCCTGAATGGCCGAAGACTCAGCCAGTAGACCGACGTCCACTGTCACGGTCGCTCCCGCCGGGATGGCGATGGTCCTCGATTCTGCCCCGTAGCCTTCCGCACTATAGATGACCGTATACAATCCTTCTGCTATGCCAGGAAGTTCATAAATCCCATTGACATCGGTGAGCGTGCTTGTGATAAAGGTGCCGTCCTGATTGAACACCCGAACCAGAGCCCCTTGTATACTTGCACCCGTCACTTGGTCGAATACTCTTCCCGTTAAAGTTCCAGGATTCGGATCAAGGAAGGCATCTACTACTTCCACTTCATTCGGTTCCAAGATCACAGGGACAACGACATTCGCATAGCCATTGGCCGAGAAGATCACATCGTATTGTCCGACAGCAATATTCGATAGGGTGTAGGTTCCATCTGCCGAGGTCAGGATGCTCGTCACTTCAATATCTGTATTTGCAATGACCAACTTCACCAATGCACCTGAAATAGGGGCAAGCGTGACGGCGTTTACCACCGTACCCCTTATAGTCGCAGGAAAAGGTTGCATCGGGATGTTCAGTACTTCCGACTCACCGGCTGTCAGGAAAATCGTATTCGTCGTGATCATATAGTTTTGAAGTTCAGCCACGACATCAAACGTTCCAGTCGGAAGACCTGAAATGATGTAGCGTCCATTTTCATCCGATGTGACACGACGCACGAGAACGTTGGTCCCCGCTAGCCTGACCTCGATCACGGTACCGGGCAGCGGCGATCCATCGACAGCGTCGAACACCAACCCGCTCAATGTGGCCGGGTTTGGCTGTAGTGAAAGGTTTACGGTATTGGTTACATTCGATTGGATTAAGGTTTCTGCAAAACCTGCTTGATAAAGTGGATTGACCGCTGTAATCGTGTAATCTCCCGGTGGCAGTCCCCCAAGATAATAGAATCCATTACTGTCGGTGTGGATGAAGGCAATGATCGTGCCTTGATTATTGATTGCACGAACGAGCGTATCGCTAATTGGAAGCCCTGTCGCTGCATCGCGGACCGTCCCTTGAACAGCGCCTGGATTCGGCGTCAGGAACAACTCGACGTTAGTGACCTGACCACTCAGTACTTCAGCAGAAACCGTCGCTGTTCCATAACCTTCTTTGCTGGCTATGACGACATAGGACCGCGGTGAGAGATGGGTCGTCTGGAAAAAGCCATTGGCATCGGTAAGCGTCGTGGTGATGATCGGTCCATCCCCTGAAAATTCCCTGACGGCAATCGTGGCATTCGGAATCGGCAAGTTTGTAACGGAATCTCTCACTATGCCTGTAATGACACCTGGGTTCGGTCGTAATGCAAAGCTGACGTTGCTCACCACATTCGGCGCCACGGTCACACCCGAAATCTCCGGTCCGAAGTTCGTTGCGTTGGCTGTTAGACGATACGTGCCCGGTGTTACTCCAGAGAACGAATATTGACCTGCTGTGTTGGTTACCGCAGTGGAAACAATGACACCTGTGTTATCTGTCAACGTGATGGTGGCATTCGGAATCGGGGCACCTGTTGCAAGGTTTGTGACGACACCCACAACCTGACCTGGATCGTCTGGTAAGAAGAGCTGGACCGTGAGCACATCTCCCGGAGCGGCAAACACTGACTTCGAATCTGTACCAAAGTTTTGTGCATCTGCTGCCACGATGAGTGTCCCAGCGGTAAGACCCGTAAACGTGACATTCCCTGCTGCATCGGTCGTACCTGTCGCGATGACAATGTTGCTGGATGTCTTCACTTGGACCTGTGATCCGGCAATCGGTGTCGAGGTGCCAAGGATCAGGACCGTAGCCGTCAGTGTCACCGGATTCGCCGTAAGGACATTCGTGACCGGCACCGTCGCTCCTGCTGTCACAATGGCGGATACGGTGGAGGATGCAAATCCCGGCGCGCTCGCTGTGACGAAATACGTGCCAGGTGGCAATTGCGGTACTTGGTACGTGCCATCTGGATTCGCAAGAAGTGTCACGATGAGCACATTATTTTCATTCAGGACTGAGATTTGAATGTTATTACCCGTTATCGGATTCCCGTTCACATCGACTACATTCCCAGATATGGTTCCTGGATTCGGCTGCAGGGAGATATTGGCCGTGCTGTTCTGATTGCTGATGATGATGGCTCCGACCTGCTCTGTGGAATAATTGGCCAGGGAGGCCGTGACGATGTAGGTACCCGGCGCAAGACCATTCAGAACATAGTTTCCGAACAATGACGTGGTAGTCGTGGCCACCGGCAACTGTGTCGTGGCGTCCAATACGACAACAGAAGCACCGGATAGTACGTTACCCGTTTGTCGGTCCGTTACCTGACCGGTCAGATTTCCGGTATCTGCCGTCAATACAAAATCAACGTTGGTGAGCACCTGCCCGATCGTCAGAGTGATTCCTCTCACTTGTTGTCCATAGTTCGGTGCATTGGCAACCACCGTATAGGACCCTGCCGGAAGACCTCCGACGATATAGAATCCATTAGCATCCGATGAGCCCGTCGCAACCAGTATCCCATTTGAATTCAATACCTCGACAAAAGAAGTCGGAAGCGGCACGCCACCTGTCGTTGTAATCTGCCCTGAGACCGATGCAGGATTCGGTATGATCGTCAAATTGACGACGGTCGTCCCGCCACTCGTCACCGTGGCCCCACCTTGAGCTGACGTATAATTCGGAGCACTTGCCGTGACGGTATACACGCCCGGTGCAAGATTATTGAAGGAATACGTACCATCCGGATTCGTTACGAAGGAATCGATGAACACATTGTTGACATCCCTTAGTTCCACGATTGTATTCGCTACTTCAGGTGTGACGGTCCCGATGATGCGACCAGGGAAAGGCTGGAGCTGAACGGCGACTGGAGTCGTCTGACCTGATACGACAACGGCACCAACGGAACCGCTTTGGAAATCTTGTGCGATGACCGACACCGTATACGTATCCGGTCCGAGTCCTCCGACAGTGAAATTCCCTGCAGGATCCGTTATGACGGACGTAACCAATATCCCGCCGCTGTTGACGATGGAAACGGTCGCTCCACCAATGGGGATCGACCCGATACTGCTCGTGACCGTACCGAATATACTTCCAGGATTCGGTACAAGGGCCACATCTCCAATCGCTGTTTGGTTCGATACTACCTGAACCGTTGCGCTGTTCGTCTGAAAATCAGGTGCAGCAGCCACCACGGTATAGATTCCTGGTGCAAGATTACCGACCGAGTACTGACCGTTGATGTCGGAAGAAACAGTGGCGATAACGGTCCCACCCGCATCGAGGATCCTTACCTGAACATTGGCACCGGCAATCGGTGTACCCGTCTGTGCATTGGTAATGGTCCCAGCCAATGATCCCGGATTGGCTGCCAAGATGAAGTTGACAACCGTTGTCGCGCCTGAAGTAATGGTCGCCCCCTCAGATCCTTGTTGAAAATTCAGATGACTTGCCACCACGATATAATTCCCTGGCGCGAGTCCCGTGATCGTATAGGTCCCGTCCGTCCCTGTCACGGTCGTCGCCACGATAACACCTGTTCCGGAGCTCGTCGTGACGGTGATGTCCACGCCCGCTAGTGGATTAGCCCCAGTATCCTGAACAATACCTGTGAGCGTTCCTGGATTCGGGGTAAGAGTGGCATTCAGAATGGTCGTCTGCCCTCCAGTGATGGAAGTCCCGAGTGTGACGGTCGAGAAATTGGTGGCTCCAATCGCCACGGTATAGGAACCAGGCGCCAATCCTGGAATCGTGTAATTCCCCGACGCATCCGTAAGGACACTCGCAATTTGTACGTTATTAAAGAATACTGTCACAGTCGCGTTTGGAATGGGAGCACTTCCTGGATCGGTGACGGTACCAGTAAGAGTTCCTGCGATCCGTGTCAATTCGGCATCAAGGATCGTCGTTGTATTGGAGGTGACTGTCGCACCCTTCGTCTGACTTCCATAGCCGCTCGCCGTGAATACGAACGTGTACGAACCTGGTAGGAGGTTGTTGAACGCATATTGCCCATTAGCATCCGTGGTAAAGGCATCGATGACGAATCCTTGGCTATCAACAGCCTGAACCGTGGCTCCCTGGATTGGAAGCTGTGTCGCTGCATCCCTCACCTGCCCGGCAACGGCACCCGGATTTTGTTGAAGGAAGAGGTTCACCGTCGTGGTGGCACCTGAAACAACCTGGGCAGAAACCGTCGAGGTCGAATATCCGAGAGCCACGGCCCTTACCTGATAGCTCCCCGGCGCCAAGTTGCCGAACGTATACAGCCCTGCTGCATCTGTAACAGTTGAAGAAAGAAGAATACCGGTCTGCGTGAGCAGTTCCACGGTTGACCCTTGGATCGGCGCGTTCGTCAAGCTATCCCGTACCGTTCCAGAGATGGCACCCGGGTTGGCCAAAAGCACAAAGTTCACGATGGACGTCTGGTTCGCAACCGTCGTCACACCAGCCGTCTGGGACTGGAAACCTGCTGCTGTAACCGATAAATTATAGGAGCCTGGAATGATGCCCGTAAACGTGTAATTTCCGGCTCCATTCGTCGTCGTCGTAGCAACAATCGTTCCTGCTGGATTGGTCAATACGATTGTGGCATTGGCGATCGGGCCACCGCTCGACACATTTCCCGTAATGGTACTGGTGAGGGGCTGGAGGGCAATATTGACCGTTTGTGAACTGCCGCTCGATACGGACGTATTCACTGAAGCGGTCGTGTAATTCGTTCTCGATGCTTGCACCGTGTAATTTCCCGCGGCAAGATTGGTGAACGAATAAAAGCCTGCTGCATTGCTAGTCGTAGTGGCAATCACCGTTACTCCTTGAAGAAGGGTCACGGTCGCATTCGGAAGCACAAGCCCAGTGGATTGATCGGTTATCGTCCCGTTAATCGTCGCTGCAGCCAACACATTCACGTTTACGATCGTCGTATTAGATGTTACCGTCCCTCCCGAATAGCTATCAACCCCTGTCGCCACCACACGATCCAATAACCGTGTCCCGCTTGTCGTATAGCTACCGACCAAGGTGAAAGTCAGCGTCGCCTGCGCTTCTTCCCCTAAGTTGCCGACACTCCAGGTCAATTGTTTCGTTGCAGGATTATAGCTGACCAACCCCTGTGAAACACTATTTACGACAAAGGAACTGATGTTATCGGGTCCAAGGATGTCCTGGAGAAAAATCGTCGTCGCCTGTGAATCCCCATTGTTCCGTACCCTGATTATTCCCGTCCACGTCGCTTGCTGGCCCAAGGTCACTGTGGTCGGTCCACTCGTCAGCTGTTTGGTGGTCCTAAGTCTGGCTCGGACATCCGAATCTTCCGCCGTGACAGGATCACTGAATGCATCGGCAAAAGAAAACCCTTCACTTGTCCGTAATGCATCCTTGTTGTAGACATTTGAATTGGCCGATGTGAAGAAAATGGTTCTAAGCTCCGAAGTTTCCGTAATGCCCAACGTCTGAAATACGACGCTTGCGGGGAGGAACCAATCGAGGAAAAAATCCTGATTCCCCCCTATGGACGAATCTGCCGGCGACACCCTTGCAAAATCGAAGTTGTTGATTGGTCTAGAGACATTCGGTGCACCACTTCCATTGGTCCCTTCTGCCTGATCGTTCCAGGAATTCACCTGAACGACTGTATTTTGGATAAGACTGACACGATTATTCAGACCATCCACATTGAACAGCCAGTTATATGTGCCTGCTACCCCCGTCGTATTAATGAGTACGCCCCATGAAAACGTCCTGAAACCTGTCTGTTGATTGTTGCGTGGGTCCCCATTTAAACGGAGCCTGAAATAAACATTGGTGCCATCATAAGCAAAAAAACCGGCCGGGAAACTTGAATTCCCTACGATATCCGTCGACGGCGGCGATTCATCACCAAGTACGTCGAACAATGGATTGCCATTTACCTCTATGGGTGTGAATTGGTCATTGCTGGGAAATGCCAAACCTAACCCCCTCCTTAAGATATAATCCTTACATCCTATTGCGGATGGGACAAAAGGGTATAGTACATTTGTCCAAATCAGTTAAAAACAAAGTGGAAGAGGACTTCTCAAGGGGCGGAAGGCGACCTTGGGACCCTTTTCATATCAATGAAAAGCCTACTCGCGATGGATCCATGAAGCATTTTCTCAACACACCAAAAGACCATCACCCCGCCACTGGGATGATGGTCTTCATCACTCTTGAAATTTTTATTCATGAATTTTTGGAAAAAGGTTTAGGTTTAACTGGACAGGGTAAAATGACAAGAGAACAGGTCTTTTTTTCCATTATAAATGGAACCATTGTTGATAACGCTTTCTGACATTCTTAACGTAGTTTCGTACGAAATAAACTGAAAGAATTAGGTCCGCTAAACCTAGTTCTTATTTTTTTGGAAGTGGGTGTTCTTCTTGGCGATTACAGAATATGTAGGACGACGGCTCAGGTTTCATCGAAGAAGTCAAGATATCACCATCCAGGAACTAAGTAAAACGACAGGACTGTCCATCAATTTTATATCGAGCCTGGAAAGGGGAAAAACAAACGCCTCCCTGAATAAGATCGAAATTCTCGTGAAGGCCCTCAACATTTATTGGGAGGATATTCTCCCATCCAAAAACGAGTGATTTGACATCCGCATTTGGAAATAAAAAGAGATTATTTACTAAGATAGTTGGATTTTCACTACTCATAAACGTAATAAAAATGGGATTTTCTGAATATTGAAGCTGTGGATTCACTAAAGTAGAATGGGAACGAATGTTTCCAATTCATACTAGAGGGTGATTCCACATGATCTTTCACATTGAGCGAACCGGCTGCCGGAAACAGGAAAAGCCACATGAGCGCGCTTACGATATAAAAGGTAAATGGTATGTTGAACTTGATGACCTGTCAGAACTGGTTGAAATCATCGAGCAGTTCAATGAAGCGGTTATCATCAAGCAACACCATTTAGAACCTAATAAAGACGGCATTGCCTCCATCCTCATTCAAGAGTGCAAGTGCTGTTAAAACTGGCAGGGAGACACAGTCTCTCTGTTTTTTTCATGGCTATGCCATTGTCTTTACCCTTTCCTCTTGGTCTTGAAACCGATTCAGTAAGATTATTTTAAAAATCTATATTTTTTTGCTTATGCAAGGATACCGAGGAGTTGAAAAGTGAGCCTCCTCGACAAGCCTGGGGGGTCTCACATCAGCTACTCTTCCCGCATGCACTCCAATCAACCGCCGGAAACCATGAAATCGTATGGTCATGAAACAAAGGAAAAATCCGAATTCCTTTGCCTTATCGTGGGCAAAGGAATTCGGGTCTTACGATGACTAAAACACGTTTGTCCCAATCTCTTTCTTTTTTACATCACGATGATCAGGGCAATCAGCGCCAGTATCGCTGGCCCCCCCTGTTTCACGATGATCCCCTTATTGGAAGTGACCCCGCCAAATAACGCAGCGATCACCACACAGATCACAAAGAAAAGCTGGATCATATATCCGACAGGGTTACTTCCATGAATCAAGCCCCAGATGAGTCCGGCCGCTAGAAACCCATTGTACAAGCCCTGATTGGCAAACATCGTGGCCACGTTGGGGTCTCCCTGGAGATGCTGCGGCAGATTGAAGGCCCTCTTGGCTATCTTGGAACGGATAAAAAACATCTCGAGGATCATGATGAACAGATGCTCGACCGCCACGATTCCTACTAAAATAGCTGTTATGATTTCCACTTGGTTCTCTCCTCTATTCGTTCATCCCTTTATAGTATGTCCAGCAGTGGTTCTTGGCAAGGGGGAAGACACGGAAAAGCCCTTCCTCACACAGGATAGGGCTTCTCTTTCGTTATTCATAGTCTCGGATCTACAGGATCGGCATTGCTGGCGAGTGTCCCAAGGGCGCACTCGTGGATGCGTTCGATGCTTTCCCCGTCAACGAAGCGCCTGACTCCTTCGAGGCCGAGTGCGAACTGCCGAAGGGCAAGCTTCTGCTTTTTGGACACATTCCGCTTCCTCAATCGGTCAAGGTTTTCCGGCTCCCTGTAATCCATGCCGTAGATGATATGAAGGTACTTCTGCCCCCTCACCTTGATCGCCGGTTGAACGAGCTTTCCTTTCGATCTGGTAAGGAAGATTTCCGGCTTGATGACGATGCCTTCATGCCCGTCTGCCGTCATCTCGAGCCACCATTCGATCACGTCCTGTTCCGAGGCCTCACCATCGATGATCTTGTACTCGGTCTCCACAAATAAATTGCTGAAGCGCGCAAACTCCCGGTTCTTCTCCATATGCCACGTATGAGGCTGATTGAAGAACGTTTCCCCGCTGTGGGCAAGGACGTGGAACGGGGCGATCTGGATGTCGCCGAGATCCTCGACGTCCCAGCAGTACGTTTCATAGACACCCTTGAATACGCCGGCGTTTTCAAGCTTCTCCTCATACTCCCCAAGCCAGGCCTTGATTCCTTCATGCTCCCCGACGGCCTCCGCGAGCTTGCCGGTCAGCTTCTTCCGGTCCATGAGCGCCTGCTCCGCCACATGGGCGTATTGTCGATGGATCAGTTCCTTCGCCTTCAAGTTCCACGGCATGATCTCGGCATCGAGGAGCACATAGTCGGTCTCGTACCGCGAGAAATATCCACCCTTCACAAGATCTTCATGAAGGGCATAAAGGACACGATCCTCCACCTCTTCCTGGAAGAAACGCCTACCCGTCCGCGTGTACATAACGCCTAAGGTTCGTCTTCCTATGACACGCTCCCCGGCTTCCTCGTCCTTGAATAAGAGCAGGATCCCCCTGCTGCCCATATGCTTCTTCTCAGCCACCATCCGGTTGATGCCAAGACTCCGGTAGTAATCGATGGCGTCCTGCGGGTGTTCAAGGAACCCGTCGACCGTCGATGCTTTTGGAGTCGGGCTCATGGTCGGCGGGATGTAGATGAGTTCTTCGACCGGGACCGTGAAATGGGAGACGGCGTCAATCGTCGGGATAATCTGTGCCTTCGGGATGGCCACTTCCCCGTACGTCTCCGTCTGCACGCTGTAGCCATTCAGAAACCTGGCGATATTCGGTGGATTGAGTCGTTTTTTCGCCAGCTCTTCCAGAGGATTCGAATCGTGTCCTGAATAGTCCTCTCTTCCCTTCACTGACAGCAGCGTCCGCTCCGGATACCGGTAGGCCGTTAGCTCTCCTCCGAACACCACGCCTTGATCGATATTCAGGGTGTTGTTCATCATGAGGGGCTTAGGCTTCGGATCATGCCCCCATAGGATTAAGAGGCTGTTCCGATGATGAACGGTCCAATCCTTCCTCACCGGGCGCCCGTCCTCATGGAAGCCATCTGTATCCCCGTATCGGCAGAAGTCGCTGACTGCATGGGACTGCTTGCCGATGAATTCATCCTTTATACCGGCATGGGCACACACTGCGACCGGTACCGCGTTTTGCTTCAACACAAGATGGGAAGGGGCCCTTAACAGGAAGCTACGCCATGTTTCTTTTAGCTCATTGGCCGCCTCTTCCCCGTGCTCCGCTTCGTAACGCTCAAGCGTTTCCGCGATCCACTCATCTCCGTGGCTCAAGGTGACGTTCCTGCCCCCAAGGTAGCGCGCGATCTTCCATCCGTGATTGCTGTCGATCATATGGGCAAGCCCCCGGTCTACGTGCCTGTGGAAAAAGGTCATCGCCTCAAAAGACTTCGGACCCCGGCTCATGATATCACCGAGGGAAAGGAATATTCGCCCGTCGGGATGGATGTAGAGCCCTTCTTCATTTTCCTCATAGCCGAGTTTCACGAGGAGCTCGATCAGTTCATCAAAGCATCCGTGGACGTCCCCGATGATGTCCACTCCCTTTCCTACATCAAATTCCAGCGGATTGGCTCCCCGGATCCACTCGACGGAATCAGAAGGACGGACCGTATAGACAGCGCGGTAGCCTTCTTTCTTCACGAAGCGCTTCTCCCTCTTGAAAACCTGGTACTGCTGCTTGATGCGGCGTTTCCCACGGGGGTTGTCCCTATGGAGATCACGCTCAAGGAGTTGATCCTGATCGGTATCAAGGATGAGGGCCACGACGGGAACGTGGTTCTCCTTCCCCATGGCGATGTATCGCTTCCGGTCATCGGGATGCAGATGGGTGGCATCGACGAAGGTCAGCTTGTTCATGCGGCAGCGTGCCCCAATCACGGCATTCATCATCCCGAACGCTTCCTTGGAGATCTGCTGGTACTGTTCATACAGCGCATCGGCTTCTTCCTTCGGCCTGTCCTTCCAATCGATGAACTCCACGTCTCCGACGAGCTTCCTGAACTCATCGGAACTCACGATCTCGGATGGTGCCAGGATATCCTCCTCGACCAGCTCGCGCAAGAGCGTCGTCTTGCCGCTGTTGGATGGCCCCATGAGGAGTATGATGCCGGCATATGGGATCACAATCTTCATCATGATTCCTCCTTTCGTGTGAAAATGGCAAACTGCGTCGGCTGACCATAGCTGTCATGGTCATCACCGATTCCCTGATGGGTGATGTCATACGCTTGATCCCCGTCCATATTCCGGCACCAGGTCTGGAACTCTTCCCGGGTCCATTCGAACCGGTGATCGGGGTGGCGGTATCCTTCCCCCATGTCGTACACCCGGTTGTACTCGGCGTTTGGCGTCGTGATCAGGAGGGTGCGCGGTCTGTAGGCACCAAGGATCGTCTCCATGATCTTCGGCAGGCGGTGTTCATCGATATGCTCGATCACTTCGCACAGGATGATCACATCCTTATTCCGGAGGCGCTCATCATAATAGAATAGCGACCCCATCACGTTTGTTGGTTTCAGGAAACCCGGCTGACTTTCCGCTTTCTCGAAACGCTTCAACGCCTTCAGGACGGCCTGCTCCGAAGGCTCGACAGCAAGGATCTCTTCTATTCCGGGAACAAACCCGAGGCGTGCGGCCAGCTTTCCTTCCCCTGAGCCCATGTCGACCACGCTCGATTTCGTTCGTAGTCCTTTGACCACGTGAATGATCGACTCATACCGGGTATCATTGAGTCTCGGTTTGGCCGGCTCCGACTTTCCTTTCCCTTCCTCAGGAAGAACATGGCGGTATACATCCTTGAAGCGGAGGGCCCGCTGCAGGATGAATGCGCGTTTCGGGTGATCATCGAGCCACCCTTCCCCGTATCTCTCAATCTTGTCGATTTCCTTTTCATCGATATAGTAGTGCTTGTACTGATCAAGGACCGGGATGAGGACGAACAGCTGCCTCAGTCCTAGTTGGAGGGTCGTTCTCCCTTTCAGTGTGATGAACCTGGCGGCCGGTTCCCCTTCGCTCCGGTCGATCCCCACGGCAAATCCAAGAGGCTCGAACAGCTCGGTGATCGCCCCGTCCGACAGGGAGGATGCGAGGGGGCCGAACTCGAACGTGAACGGGAAGGCATGATCCACCCACTCCGTGTAGGCTTCCTTCGGTTTGCCGTTCAGGGCCGTGCCGAGGGCCGTGCGCAGGAACGTACAGAAGATGCTGCTCACGGAAAATTCGCGGTCATTGATGTAGGAAGTGATGTCATACTTCTCCGAACCGTCCCTCGACAGTTCGATCGGGTCGGGTGTCACGAAGAAGGTCACTTCCACCTCATCCTCACTGAACGTGCTGAAGAACATCCTGACGAGATGCCCGTTCTGACTACGCTCGTAGAGGTTCGCCGGGTTCTTCGCAAGCAGATGGGAGATGACTCTCGCATCCTTATCTGCCGTATGGATCGTCAATTGCATGGGGATCCTTCCTTTCTACTGGGTTATTAATTCACTAGTATACCAGTTCAGGATGGAATAAGTTTCAATAATTGTTAAATGTTCTTGCCAATTCCCACTAGCCACAAACATCAGACACATAAACCAGGATTAGAGAAGAGCTTCATTTTCCCAATAATTCACTAGAAGATTTATGCTAAATTAAAGTTGGTACCGTCGATAGAAACTAACAGAGGAAACTAAATTAAGTCTAGATTTCGAAGAAAAGAAAACTCACTTATTGCTAGAATCCGAGCTTAAATTACTCCAGTTGCCTGTATTCAAAAATTGCTTACATTCAATTCCTCCATTTTGGAAGTTTGTATCTCAAAACCAAAAAAACATCTATGGACAAAGATTCTTATCAGTCTTTCAAAGTTAAATTTTTTCTACGGCTCAAGACCTATTCAATTCCAATCTCACGCCCGTTTTTTTAACCATAAACTTCATATACTATTGATTAGTAAAATCGTTCATATTGGAGGAAAAGATTATGAGTAAGTTAAAAGTTTTTCTGGCTACCTCTCTTGTTATAAGCGGTCTAATCATTTGGTTAAGGCAAGGCGATTCTGAAGTCATATATAAAAAGAAACCTGTTGAAATTTCAGAACCAGAAACATATACACCTGAAATCCTATGGCCGAAAACACTTGTTGATAAAAATACAGCTGGTGAAGCAAGCGGTGTGGCGGTAAACTCTAAAGGAGATATTTATTATTTTCACCGGGCTAGTGGAGAGTATAGCGGAAACAACTACATTGAGGAACCGACGATAGTCGTTCTGGACGGAAAAACAAAGAAAGTAAAACAAATGTGGGGAGAAGGTTTATTTAAATCCCCACATGGCCTTGAAATAGACAGCAAGGATAACATTTGGGTGACTGACGTATCTTTAAACAAACTATACAAATTTGATAAGGAAGGAAAGCTTATTAAAACATTCGGAGAAGATTACAGAGTTGGTATGGAATGGAGTCTTCGCATCCGGAACAAGCTACCGAACTTTCCTGTTTTTATGAATGAGTACACATTTGCACGACCAACAGATGTAACGGTCATGGATGACGGGTCATTCGTCGTCTCAGATGGCTACAGAAACCGAAGAATAGCAAAGTTTGATAAGGATGGAGAATTGGAATGGCAAAAAAATAAGCTTGGAAGCAAACCTGGAGAATTCAACTTACCACACGGAATTACTAGTGACAGTGATGGTAAAATATATGTCGCGGACCGTAACAATGCCAGAATACAGGTGTTTGATAAAAACGGTCGCTATGTCGACCGTTGGGATAATCCTGAAATTGGTAGACCATATGGTGTCGAAGTCGGTAGCGATGGAAAAATATACGTTGTGGACGGTGGGGATTCATTAAACGGCGCAAAGGACAAGTTGACAAGTCAAATTATTATTCTGGACAAACAGGGAACTGTACTAGAACGTTTCGGAACATGGGGAAGCAAAGAAGGGGAACTAAAGATTCCCCATGATATTGCAGTGGACGTTAAAGGAAATATTTACGTTGCAGAACTTGAAAATAAAAGAATCCAGGAGTTCAAAAAAGAATAAATGTTTGTTGATTGACAAGTAAATTAGAACTTATAATTTTATTAACTGACACCTAGGGGTAAAACCCTTTTATACATTTGTTACCTTCAAAGGTCAAAATTTTAACATCCCTGCTCTTCATGGTCATCCTTAACTTTCCTTGCAGTGTTATAGTTTAACTCTTGATACAACATAACATAGTCTCGAATGGACTAAAACATGCTTATACTAGTAGCGCGAGATGCTGATCATTATTTTTCCAATTCTTCTGCTTAGCGGTTTTTCTTCTCACTATTACTTTTGTGGAGATTTGTGGAGATAGGAATGGGGAGGTTTTTTGCATTAGCTGAAAAGGGATACCCCATCATATAATGGGGTATCCCTTTGGTTTATACATTTTTAGAGTACCCGTTACTTACCAGTTTTCCAATTCATTTCTATTGTTCCGATTGCACCAAAATCTTCACCTGATTTTTCTCCTTGATCAGACTCTGGAAGCCTTCTTCGATGACGTCATCGAGGGGAATCCGTTTGGTGACGAGTTTGTCTGCTGAGAAGTAGCCTTTTTGCATGAGGGAAAGGACGGCCGGATACACGTCGCGGTAACCGATTATGCCTTTGACGGTCCGTTCCTTGATGACGATGTCATTCGGCAGGATTTCCGCTCCCTGTTCCCAGATGGAGACGATGATCGTTTCGCCGCCGATCCCTGTTGACTGGATTGCTTGGCGAAGGACGACCGGTACCCCTGTCACTTCGAAGGATACATCGACACCTCCACCGGTGAGGCGGCTGATTTCCGCCACGGTATCGTCCACTTCGGCCGGGTTGACGACAATGGCTCCCAGTTCTTCTGCCTTGGCTTGTCTCTCAGGAGAAAGCTCGACGGCATAGATATCGGTTGCACCAGCGGCTTTCAATGCTTCGATCACAAGAAGCCCGATCGGCCCGCATCCGAACACCGCGACTTTATCCCCTGCCTTTACTTTACTTGAGCGTACCGCGTATAGGGCCACGGCAGACGGTTCCACGAGTGCGCCCTGTTCGTAGGATAGGTCATCGGGAAGCTTGAAGAGTAGCTCTTCATCGACAGCCACGTATTCACTCAAGCCGCCGCCACCGCCTGCAAGTCCGAGGAAGCCCATTTGCTCATCGAGATTATAAGCGCCTTGGTGACCATGTGTGGCAAAGATCGGTTCCACGACGACGCGGTCGCCTACTTTGTAATTGCTCACGCCTTCTCCGACTTCCACGACTTCACCGGAGAACTCATGTCCGAGGGTGACAGGCGCTTTTTCGCCCGTAAGAGGATGGGGCTCATCGACCGGGATGAAGATCGGTCCGCCCAAGTATTCATGAAGATCACTACCGCAGATTCCACACCATTTCACTTTCATTTTCACCTGACCGGCACCTGTCACCGGTTCTTCGATTTCTTCCAAACGAATGTCTTTCTGGTCATGCCATCTTAGTGCTTTCATCATGTGCCATCTCCTTCTGTCTTGTCTACACCCTCAGTATACAACGAACGACACTTATGTTAAATTTAGTTAATATTAACGTTTGTTAAGCAGAACGTAACTAAAAAGAGGTTTATTATGACGATCGAACAGTTGAAGTACATTGTCGAAATCGGAAAAACCGGCTCCCTGAAGGCAGCGGCAGATCAACTCCACATCACCCTCCCTGCCCTCAGCCAGTCGATCAAACAGCTGGAAAAAGAACTCAACATCCCCATCTTCCATCGCTCCAGAAGGGGATCGATCCCGACCGAGGAAGGACGCCGGCTCATCGAAAAAGCCCAGGTCGTCCTCTTGAAGCTCCAGGATTTCATGGATGAAGTCGAAACCTACACGGAAACCATGAACGGCGAAATCAAGGTCGCCACGTATCCCGGCCCAATGGAGATCCTCGTGCGCGTCATCACGGAGCTGAAGCGGGAATACCCGAACGTCAAGGCGTCCGTCTATGAAAACAGTACCGAATTCATCATCGACCGCGTCCTTGAAGGCGAAGTCGACGTCGGCTTCATCACCTATACGGAAAAAGAAGAAAAGCGATACCGCAATCTCGTTTTCAAAAAGCTCGTCGACGGTCATATGGTGGCAGCCGTCAACAAGCACTCCCCCCTTGCAAAAGAAACCCTCATCACCCAGGACATGCTCATCGGCCAGCCCATCGTCCTGTACAATGACAAGTACATCCAGGAATTCATGAAGGGCTTCAGCTCCCTCCCCTTCGACATCCTGTTCACCACCAACAACGTCGACACGATCCGACTCGCCCTCGAGACGAACACGGCCATCAACATCGGCTTCGACTACGCCTTCCGCACCGACGCAGGATTATCCAGAAGCGACGAATACGTCCTCGTGAACTTCGCCCCGCCTTATTACAAAACGTATTCCTTCGGGTATTTTTATAACGCCAATAATGGATTGTCCCGGGTCATCCGGGAGTTTTTAAAGCGGGTGCGGTCGGTGATCGTGGATTAAGAAAAGGACGTGGAGATTGACTCCACGTCCTTTCCCGCAGAGGGGCATCCACGGACTCGTGCCGAAGACGTCCAAGATGCATCTGTGAACTCAAGTTAAAAAGCTCAAGATACTGAATGAAAAGAGAAGGGAAAGGACGAGGATCGGAATGTTGAATTCCCTTCTGGCCAAGGTCAGAACACCGAATATTCCGAATAACAGACTCGTACCACCCTCCAACCATTTCTCGAAGGTGATGTGCGTGTCGATATTCCATATGTTCAACATGAGAGAGATATACACAAGGATCGCGCCTATGGAGAACGAGTAAATCTTAATACGCATGGAATAATGGTCCAGCCGATTGGAGGGGGTGACCCTGGTATGACCCAAGACGTTTTTCGCCTTTACCTTTTCAAATGCCGGGTGGAGCTGTGGGTAGATCGGCTGCATGTAAGGAGCCCTGCCTTCCATCGATTCAAACCCCCATGCAAAGGGTTCACCAACGACAGGAAAGACCATATCGTCAGAAGCAGGATGTTCATCGCGATAAGCAGGATGCATCTCACTCTCGGGATCCATGGAAAAAACGACCCTTCCCTTCTCCACTTCGCCGAAATATCGCTCCCTGTTCCGAAGGGCACCCCATTTCACCACCGACCCTATATTGGCAAGCGGATTGCGGAAAAATGTGTACATGGGCAGGGAAACATCGACAGGCATCCATCCCGACTCCTCCAAGTAGACCTCGTTCCACGCATGGAGCTGGTGCCTTCCCCGGAATGCCCCGACCATCATCCTGCACGGGATCCCGATGGAACGGCAGTAAGACGCAAACACGGCCGAGAGCTCTCCACAGTCCCCTTTCTTACTCGTTGTGCAAGCTTCGAATCCCCTCTCCTTGATCCTGGCCGAATACTTGTATTCTTCTACAATATGATCAAAGATTCGCTTCGCTTGCTGACGGGGCTCCAATTCCCCACTCATCATGGCAAGCACCCTTTCCCGAATCTCCTCATTCACAGGAATCAGCTGACAATCCCTTAGAAAGTACTCCCTCTCGTCATCACCAATCCCTTTTCCCCATTGATAATCATAGGTGGCCGTATACGTAAGCTCTTCCTTTCCATCCAGTTCAAAGTAAAATTGCTCCCCCAGGAAGGGATGTACGGTCCGCTCGTCCGGTTCATGACTGAAGGTCACCCCCTCCGTACCCGGTGCGGCAGACAGCCAGATCTTCACCGGCGCATCACTCGTATTCCTATAACGATAGACGATTTCCGCTTGTGACATCCTCAACATCCTTTCCGTGGTCCTTTTTCTACGGATCTCCCAAACACAGAATCCACTTATATGTAAATTATCCCAAAATCAAGGATGCAAACCAAGCAGTAGGTCATACTTCTTTGAGGTCATACCACCAGTCCGAATCCACCCACCACCACAAGCATGAGAACGAAGCGGACAAGCTGATGGCTGAATGTCACCTTTCCATTCATGAATTTCCCATTCAGGATGGCCCCGAGCTGAATCACAAGAAACCCTGCCGCAAGTAACGCCAGTGCTCCCAGGGTATTCGTGAAGAAGACGAGATAAACGGCCATGCATAAGCTTCCGGCCACGAACAGCACGGCGTTCTGAACCGGTATATCGCCCTTGAAGAGCTGGACCGATCCTGTTAAAAGGTGAAGAAGTGCGTAGAGAGATGCAATGACGATGAGTGTGATAAGCATAATGACCTCCATATTTTAAGTATTCAATCTATTTAACATCGTACCTATCATTCTATCAAACACACACTTTTAAATCCAACTAATTCCAAATAAAGAAATATATGATATAGTAAGATGGACTGTAAAAAGAGACCAACGGAGGATTCACCATGTGGATTATATTAGGACTTTTCGCAATCGCAGCAACGGTATTAAATCTTTTCCTCTATTTCTCTGGAAAGAATCACACACTCGCCATGGCACTGGGGCTATCATTCACCGCATTGACGATGTGTGCAGAGTACAGTCTCGTCTCGCAGTGGGTAAAAGCGGGAGACTGGTCAGCCCTCGAGGATGTGGTACCCGGTATGGAAAAGGCCTTATGGGTTCTTGTCATTGTTTCCATCCTACTAAATACAGCACCGATGATTGTAGGCAGAGGTAAAAAATAAAATCGAATGTGGAAGAATTGCGCTACATTCGTCATAATACTTACCAGAAATGGGTACTTGTGTTAACAAGGATAAACACAGAAAAGGAGGAATGCTATATGAGTTATTGGACGTGGCTCATCATCTGTATCCCCATCATCGCCGGGGTCATCGCGGCAAATTCTTCGAGGAAGGGTAAACAATGAACGTCATTCGCCGACCATTGACTCTCATGCTATTGGCCATGCTTATCATCGGCGGGTGTTCGGAATCCGCCGATAAGCCAGAGGAAAAGGAAGAAAAAGAGGAAAAACAGACCGTCCTGCAATACGAAGGAAAGCCTCTGAATATCGCCGTTGTCGGGGAAGACGGACCCGCAGACTTCCCCGGGGTCACCTATCACACCTACTCCATGCAGAACCTGGCAAACAAAGACCAACTGGAGTACGACGCCATCATTGTCATGAAAAGCGAATTTGAAGAAGCAGCAAAGAAAACCTTTACCCCTTTCTTCAACTCCATCGACATCCCCGTCTTCTTCTCCGAGGCGGATGATATCGGCCTGTGGGCCTTCACCAATGAAGAATCGACCCTTGATACGGCCAAAAGAAACAGCGCCGGATTTATTCAGGGGTATTGGAACGGAACGGCTGAACGTGACTCAAAGGGTTGGAGCTATTACTTGCCCGATGATCCGACGGAAGCGGACCGGACAAAAGCCTGGGTCGGGGTGTTCGAGACGGTGGAATCGATTGTGGAGTGAACCTTTCAGGGAAAGCCTATCAGATCATCATAGAAAGCATTTATAAGAATCCCAACGACGTATATTAGAGGTGATTGGAATGTTTACTGAAGGTTTTTGGCTTGTGGTTATGGTGATACTGACTATTTTCAGTATTTATGTGACGGTGAAATCGAATCGTTAAGAGGGTATAAAAAGAATATATTCTTACCCAATTTCTTCTCAACTTTATTCATCATAACCAAGTATCCGACACAATTAAAACCATGAAAAACATTAAAAACTAGGTAGGCCCATCTACATTTCACTACTATTAGTTCATGTCTTACACCCAACATGCTGATACAATGTTCTTACCTATATTTTCTTTTGATAAGTTGGGGTGAGAAAATTGACGTTTTGGATCATAGTGGCGGTAATTCTAACGATTTATGGAACGTATGTGACAATTAAATCCAATAGACCATAAACCATATAGGATCTAAACAGCCAAACATTAATCAAGACACAAATAAAAGAAGCCCTTTTAAAAGGGCTTCTTTTATATTTAAGAATTCTTCACTAATTGAGAAGCCAGCTCCCCAATTCCTTCCAACATCTCTTCCCATTCCTTATCATCTGCTAAATGAAAATAGACAGTATCCGAATCGTCCTGATATTCTGTAAGCCAGATTCCTTCGGTTGATGGTAAGAAGAACAGTATGTTTTCAAGATAGACCTCATCTTCTACGGTCACGATATTAAAATTTGAAATATTGAACAGCGACCATTGGAAACGTTCTAAATCTTCTACAAACAAATGAAAGCTTTCTTCTTCCTCTTTTGTAAACGTCGAACTTTTCAACACTTTCTTCAGCTTATCAGGTTTGCTGAGGCGATCAAAATTCTTCTCGGTTAGAGTAAACGAGTGCGATATACTCGTATCAAGATTTTTGATTCCGTAATACTCCCTCATATAGGTATGTATCTGCTGCGCCTTGATGATTGAAAACTCATGGATGATATCTCGATCAATCAAATGGAGTAACCAGTCTTCACCCTCGAAATGGTGTATCATCAAAACTGACTTCATTGGTGCATTTGAACATCGGATCATACGCTTCGATTCTACATATTTTTGGAGAAATCCTAGCATATCCTCTGTTAGAGGATTTTCCCCTCGTGCTTCTCTTTCTTCATCAAATATTCTTTTCATGATCAGATGCTTGCTCGTAGCTTCCATTACGGCAACCCACTCTTGCTCACTTTTCTCCCCAACGGCCGCTTCAGCAATTCCTTTTGCCACACTGTCATATCCAGCAACGCTAACCATCAATGCCAACTCTTCTGATGTACACGTTAGTACATGATCCATATTTTACTCACACCCCTTACATTTTTTATAATGGAACCGGAACAAGAATTTCAAAAATTAAAGCAATAATTTGGAATAGAAGGATTGATAAGATCCCTTGTACAATTAATATAAATAAGTACAGTATTTTTCTGACAAACCAATTGTATTTGCCTATTTTAGTGTAAACGTAGTACCCAGAACCAATGGTTACCCTTTGAAATGCATTGGTGATTTTTTGGACTATATTCTTGGGCGGTTCAAAAATTGAAATCTCATAAAAATCTAACATTGTCTTTTCAAAAAGTAAAATAGCACATCCGTATGAGAACTGTGCGGCTAATATTGCAATAATTAATATTTTCAAAAACTCTACTGCTGTGTAAAGTGCCAAGTTTATTCCCCTTTACGCAATGTATGAAACTATTTAAACCAGCTTACAACGGAGTCTTTTAATTTCCCTACCTTTTTTGCAGCCTTACTATTTTTAACTTTATCCCATGTTTTTTTAGCAACATCTCCTGTAAAGTCTTTAATTTTGTCTCCATATTTACTGCTAACGATACCTCCCACTAGTCCGCCTACAGCACCACCCACTACAATGCCAACTGGCCCACCAACACTACCAATCGTAGCACCAATCTTCACACCCGTACCTACAGCTACTGCATCGGTAAGTGTCCCACCAATAAAGCGACCTGTTTTCTCAGCCATTCCTTTATTAGCATTTTCTTCAGATGTAAATTCACTTAAATTTGAAGTAAATGATACGATGTTTCCTACGACCGGAACGGTTTTTGCTACTCTTGTATACTTACTGGACTTAGCTGCCAGGTCCGCGAGATCTTTCGTTGAAGTTTCAACACGATTCTTAATACTTTTTAATAGATCAGATCCCTTAATTCTATTAGAGTTTTTAGGGAATCCAGCAACATTTTTATATAAATCTGAAGGACTATTATACGAATCAACAAATTTATGGGCCATTTTTAACAGGGGGTTGGACGGTGAAGGAGCACGCTTAAAATCCAGAATTTTTTTTGCGATTTTAGAACTATGCTTAGATTTGCTTGTCCAAGAATCATCCATCTTTATACTAAATTCATAGTTGCCCTTAAGCTTGTTCCACAAAGACGGTTTACCTTTAAAATAATTGACCTTTATCTTCGATGCAAAGAGGCTAGTGGACATAATTGAAAGTGTATGATATCCAAGTAGTAAATTGTCTCCCCATCCCAAACCTTCGTTAATTGTATCAAGGGGAGAAAGAATTTTATTCACAACTTCCGATGCTTGTCTTTGTATTTGGTTCGTAGCCAATTCCTTATAGTCTTTCGACTTTAACAGATCTTTGTAATTGTAATTCCTTACTTCAAGGCTCCCATTATTAAATCTTTCACTTATATCATCAATAACCCTCTCCATCAACTGAATATCTTCCTCCACAGAATCAAAGCTCTTAGACTGTGTCGAATCATACTTATTCAGTTTTTCAACCGTATCCTTGATCTCTTTCTGAGCTTGTTGATGGTAGCTTAAAAAACGATCATCTTGGATTGTAGGAGCATGGAGGATATCATTGACACTGCTTATGGATGAATTGGCATCGTTCACTAATCCGACGGTTAAATTCCTTCCATTGTCCAGACCATTGGTAAGGTCATTCGATAGGAATGATTCACTAATATACCCGGATGGATCAGATTCCAATTCCGTTGTGGCCTCTTTAACATTTTTTAATACTTTCACATAATTTTCAAGAGTCGAAGTATAGTAAGTTAAGAACTTTCCGTGAAAATCTTTATAGAAGGCACGGATGGAATCTCCTGCTTCTCCTTTGAATGCGTCATTTAAGTTGACGAGATTATCAATTTCACTTTTTAGCTTTTCAATGCTTTCTTGCTGTTCTTTAAACTTACTGCTCTGCTTTTCAATACCTTCATGAAGAGCACTCGCATCCAGTACCTTCACCCTCATCACTCCCAGCCCATTTGTTTAGCTATCAGTACTCTCACTTTTTTTCATTGCGCTTCCGTTCAAGATCCGCTTTTTCACGCGTGATGTCTGCTTCCAAAGAATTGATTTCGTATTGAAGCGATTGACATTTACTTTCCATTAGTTGTATCGATTCACTTAATTGATTTTGAGCCATATCCCTATAGCTCGTCATCATGTTCTCCCGAATGTCACTGAATTCGTTTGCAAGGTTCCCTTTCCACACTGCCGGTGATAATTCGGGATCATCCACTCTTTTCTGACTATGTATAAATTCACTTTGGGTATCATCCAATTCCCTGATGGTCGACTGGAGTCGCCTAAGCTGTTCACGTTTTTGTGCAACCTGTTGCTGTAACAAAGATAAATAGGACAGAAGATTCATCCCCTTTCATAAATAGACAATTTCTCCCTATGCTAAATGGTACCAAATGGTATAGTCTGAGGTAATAGGAAATTCAACTCAACTTAGGATGCATTGACAGTACTTTTTTCCCAATATCATCTTTGTTCTTTACCATATTTTATACCTAAATAAACATTTATTGGGTTTTACTAGTAATAAAAAGCCTGGCACTAGAATCTAGCACATTATTGATATGGAATTCACCCCTGAAATTGAATTCCGTTCGCATAATAGGCATATAAAAATAAAAAAACCTCCTCCCAATCAACCGGAAGAAGGTTCTCTGTCGTTAATCCCTATATCGAAGCACATATTTCTTATACAGATCTTCATGATACTCGATCTCCTCACCATGGGATGAGCTGATCAATGCGGGCTTGAGGTCGTCGATGATGGCGCCGCTGTCGATGTTTTCGTTCATATCGACACTGAATTTCCGGATCGGGGGATGCAGGTCTTCCCTGCTGGTGATAAAGAGGTCCCCTGTCATGAGCACCTTGTCCTCTTCATGGTAGTAGACGACATGTCCCGGAGCATGACCCGGTGTCAAGTAGGCACTGACGGGAATGGTGGCAAGGATGTCATCCGTCAGCGGCTTCACGATACCTGCGACTGCATTCTGTTCAGGCGCCTGCTTATTCGGGTAGGGCTTTTCCCCGTTGATGAAGGGCAGTTCCACCTCATGGGCATAGATGGGGATGTCGTACGCCTTCAGCCACTCACCGGCCCCTTTGATGTGGTCGCTGTGCCCATGGGTCAGCAGGACTGCCTTAGGGGTGCCGAGTGATTCGGCCGCTTTGATTTGTTCATCCACATGGGATTCGACGCCCGTATCGATGATGTACACATCCTCCCCATCTTTCACCAGCCACACATTGACCGGGATCTCCACGGAGACATTGATGGAAAAGACGCACTTATAGACATGCGGAGACAATTGAATAACATTCATGGTAAGCATCCTTTCTACAGATCATTCTCTTCATATTCACTCTACCCCACCCATTAAAGAATACTCAACCAATCCACCTGCATGAATAAAGGACCGAGCAACGAAGCCTCGTCCCACGTGTTCTTATGCTTCTTGGCGATCGGACTCATTTCATCCGGTGAGCTGCTTTTATTCAAAAAACTATAAACAAAAGGCCAACAATCTGAGATCCACTCAAATCGTTGGCCTTTTTATCTACTTCGAAGCAATCGTTTGATGCCCTCGGTACAAATGACACTAGCTGCCACTCCAACGTACGCACTTGATGACAGCACTTTTCCCAGATAATAAAAACCAGTCCCCGCCAGGCAGTCCAGGAGAAGGAATCTCTTGATGCTCGAACTGTGGATGGCGCAGAAGATCACTTGATGCTTAGCTTTCATCCCTATGATCACACACCTGTTTTTTTCAAAGGATATGACGGATGCGGATTGTCTTATTCATCCCAGAAAAAAAGAAGGACTCCGGTGAGCCCTTCTCCATCATCATTTCCCGTAAACGGAAAACTTGTCTTCAATCGGTGTCCTCTTCTTCGCCGGCGGAACCTCATCAAAGTAGCCGAGGTGCAGGAATCCGGCGATTTTCTCGCCCTTTTCGACGCCGAGCAATTCATGGACCTTCGGATCATAAATATGAGGATTCGTTTTCCACACAACTCCGAGCTGCTGTTCCCAGGCGAGGAGCTGGAAGTTTTGGATCATGGCACCGATGGCTCCGAAGTTCTCGTCCCACTGCTTCTGACGGGGGTCTTCGGTCATGACGACGACAAGGATCGCCGCAGGCTGGCTGAAGTAGTTGCGGCGGTTCTCCCTCATATCGGGCGGGAAGGTTTTCACGAGATCCTCTACGAATCCTTCCTTCTCATCCGCCGGTACGAAGATGAATCGCCACGGCTCACGGAGTCCGTGATTCGGTGCCCAGACGGCATCCTCCAATAGGCTCAGTACCGTTTCCTGTGTGACTTCTTTATCAATGTAGCCGGCTTTTATGGAGCGGCGTTCGCGAATCGTTTTAGCTATGTTTGTCATGATTGTATCTCCTTATCTGCTTATCTCTCATCTAAATGATAACAATTCTCACTCTCAATTGCAATCTTTCTATAGGAAAGGAGTCCCCTTATGAGTAAAAAAATGCTGCGTATCCTTTGGATCGTACCGAAAGTTTCTCTCCATGTCCGCATAAGGTGTTCCTCACACAATAAGCGGACATAGATAGTGGGTTCATATCACATGCTGCCTGTTCTTGGTGACCACATTCGGAGTAAACAACAAATTATTATTGAAAAAGAAAAACTTTTTATTGTTTTACAATAAATAATCCGATACAATCATGTCATAGAAATCATTTACCAAGATTCTACATGTACAAATTCATCGGAATGGACGTGGACATCATCGGATTTACAATTATTTTTTTGTTGGTGATTGGATTGATCGTATTTGGTTCCATCATGACAGCGCTCATGGTGAGGAAGACAAACACCAGGCCTCCTAGGAAATTATCCTATATTGTTTTGAGCCTCCTGGTCCTTCACTGGATTTTCTGGCTTTCAAGCGGCTATGAATGGTTTTCCGACGAAGTGGCCGAGGCCATCTTCAATCCTATATGGGGTGTGCTATGCGCAGCAGGACTGACTGCCAGCCTTTATGAACTAAGGCATAATAAGAGCTTTGCCTTCCCCGTGGGCGCATTGTCGGGTGTCACCTTGATGTTCGTGGTCTTCATCAATTTTGTTACCAGTATGTAAAGGAGCGTTGACCCGCATGAAACTTTTTGCCTGGGTGCTCGTGGCACTCCACCTGATCATTACGATCCTATGGATTGCCAACTCGCCTGCCCTGTTTTCACTCGCCGGGATCGTCGCCTGGCTCCTCTTGATCGCCGGAGGATTCGTCCTCTATTCGAAAACAAACCATATGGCGATCATTGTCTCCAGTTCCTTCATGGTCTTCCTGGTCCTCTTGACCGGATTGATCGAGTGGACGGTTTCATCCATGCCTTAACATAAAAAAAGAGACTCCCTTCGGTGGCGAGTCTCTCACAAAGGAGAATGCTTTATGTTGAAGAAAACCATTATGAATGTGTACAATGCGGCCCTGAGCGTGGGTGCTTTTTATCTCGGTGGTTCCATGATGTCAGGTAAAGGGATCTTTGCGGCCTTCCCACCAGAGTGGGCAGGAGATCTGCCTTTTGACAGCTGGATGGCTATGGCGATTGTGGGCATGATCGTTTTCGGACTGGGCAATGCGGTCGTAGCAATCAGAGGGTTCATCCGGTATGACCGGCAGATTTTCTTCTCGACCCTGTTCATGGGCGCCCTGCTTTTCATTGCGACGATCGGTGCCACCCTATCCGTGGGAGAATGGTACTTACCATCGGTACAGCTCTTGATCGCCAGTATTGGCCAGGTGTTGCTGGGCCTTGGCGCTTTCATGCTTCATTTTCTTCGTCCGGAATCGGCAGGGGTCACGGATTGACCCCCGCCGCCCCTTACTCTCCTAAAAAACCATCCTCGAATGCCTTCAAGAGATGCTCGAGCGTCACGGGATCACTGTACGTCGATTCCTTACTGTTGATCTCGATGACATGACCGTTTTTCACCGCCGGGATGTTCTTCCACGTGTCGGTCTCCATGAACGAATTGTCCACATCGGGATTCTTGCTCAGGACGAGGTAATCTCCGGTGAAGTCGCCTACCGCTTCCGGCGAGATGACGTGAATACCCGTTTCCAAGGCGTTATCCTTCACGGCTTCCGGCATGTTGAGCTTCATGGCCTGATACAAAATCTCAGAACCACGGGCATAATTGTTTCCGAAGACATAGAGTTCCTTTTGCCCGGTTTCAATGACGGATACCGTGGCGTCGTCGCCGATCTTCTTGCGGATCTCCTCCCCGATCGTCGCGGCACGCTCCTGGAAGTCATCCGCCCATTCCTTCGCTTCTTTCTCCTTATTCAACAGCTTGCCGATCTCGATCTGTTGATCGATGTAATTCAATTTCCCCCATGTGAAAGCGACGGTCGGCGCAATCTCTTTCATCTTATCGAGGTTCTTCGTCTGACTTCCGGCAATGATCAAGTCCGGGTCGAGCTCGATGATCTTCTCGAGCTGATCGTCACCCACCACTTCCACATCTTTCAGCTTGTCGGTGAAGAGCGGGTTCATCTCAGTCCACTCATCGATTCCGACGAGCTTCCCTTCGAGGGAAATCACATTCGGACCATTGGTGAGGGCGACGATCCGCTTCGGCTCTTTCGGCACCTCCACCGGTCCCTGCTCTGATTCATATGTAAATGTCGATGATTCCTCCTCGGACGAATCCGTTTTTGTTTCTCCGCTGCTGCACGCCGCCAAGAGCAGACAGACCATCAATATGGTAAAGAACGGTGCTTTTTTCATGTGGTTCCCCTTTCGTTTCTTGATAATGAGAATCATTTTCAATTATAACTTTACGGGGGAGGAGGCTAGATGTCAATCACTATTTCCCATATTTAACAAAGGCGCTATGGTCTCCCTTCGAAAAGATGAGTGAAATGAAGCGGAGATGGCTCGACTCCTGCGGGAATGGCGGGCAGGTGAGACCCAGCAGGCGCAGCCGATGCGGCTCACCGCACGCCCCGCGGAAAGCGAGCCATCGCAGCGAAATGGAACGGACACTATTATCTTTAACGCCATTTTCGAAAAAAATATATTTTTAAGGAGTTAGAATCATTTTTCCGATAAACCCAATCGAAATAAAGGGTTTTCACGACATAACATATGTATCTAAGGACCTATTTTCACCCCATTTCCACTTCTTCCAGCCAGTCTCATTTCTGCCAGAGGGTGTTGACGCAGGAAAAAGTCCGGCGTAGAATAAGGCTCACGTTAAACAAATTGAACTTCTTATCACGAGAGGTGGAGGGATTTGGCCCTTTGATACCTCGGCAGCGGGCTCACTTGAGCACTGTGCCAACTCCAACAGGCGGATGCCTGAGAGATGAGAAGAGTACGGATCTTTCTTTCCTTATGGATCTCCGGCCTCTTCCTGTCTCAGGAAGGGGCCTTTTGTTTACCCTGAATTTCATAATTTCTTATCCAGAGAAGCTGAGGGACTGGCCCGATGACGCTTCGGCAGCAGACTTTCCACAAAGTACTGTGCCAATTCCAGCAGGCAACATGCCTGGGAGATGAGAAGGGAACCATTGATTCCGTGTGAATCCATGCCCTCTTCTCGAGACCTCGGGAAGAGGGTTTTTATTTTAATCACCAGGAGGCATGACGAACATGATTGAATTCAAAGGAGCCACGAAAGTGTATGACAGCGGCGGAAAGGAAGTCCGCGCCCTCGACGGTATCGACCTCCGGGTTGAGCAGGGGGAAATATGCGGGGTGATCGGATTCAGCGGCGCCGGGAAAAGTACGCTGATCCGCACCGTGAACCGATTGGAGCGATTGAGCTCGGGGAAGGTGATCGTAGATGGCCAGGATCTCATGGCCCTTTCACCGAAAGACGTGCGCGAGGTGAAGCGGAAGATCGGGATGGTGTTCCAGCACTTCAACCTCCTGAACTCCAAGACGGTCTTCGCCAATGTGGCGATGCCCCTCATCCTCGCGAAGCAATCCAAGGCTGAGATCCAAAAGCGGGTGACAGAGCTGCTGAGCTTCGTCGGTCTTGAAGATAAAGCGAACCAGTACCCAGATCAATTATCAGGCGGTCAGAAGCAGCGCGTCGGCATCGCCCGTGCCCTTGCCACGCAGCCGTCGATCCTTCTGTGCGACGAGGCGACATCGGCCCTCGATCCCCAGACGACGGGCTCGATCCTGAAGCTGCTGAAAAAGATCAACCGTGAGTACAACATCACGATCCTCATGATCACCCATGAGATGTCGGTGATCCGGGAAGTGTGCGACCGGGTGGCGGTCATCGAAGGCGGGAAGATCATCGAGTCCGGATCCGTATTCGACGTCTTCTCCTCCCCTCAGACCGAGACGGCGGCAAACTTCGTGAGCTCCGTGCTGAACGATTCCATCCCGGAATCGGTCCTCGAGCTTGTGCAGAAGGAAAACGCACCGGGACGGATCTACAAGATCCGCTTCGTCGGCGCCTCATCAGGTCAGCCGCTTCTGTCCCAGGTGGCGAAGCGCTTCGACCTCGATGTAAACGTGCTGTTCGGAAATATTACGGAGCTGCAGGGCACACCATTCGGTCATCTCATCGTCGAGCTCATCGGCTCCGAGAGCGAAATCAACCGTGCACTGCTTGTCATGAACGGAGAAAACGTCACCGTGAAGGAGGTCGCACCACATGCTAGTTGATTCACAGCAGATCATCGATGCACTCATTGAAACATTGGTCATGACCGGCTTCTCCCTCCTCTTCTCCACCGTGATCGGGCTGCCCCTCGGGGTACTCCTCGTCATCACGAGGAAGGGTCATCTATGGGAGAATGCCTTTATATTCACCATCCTGAACGGGGTCGTGAACATCTTCCGTTCCGTCCCGTTCATCATCCTGATGGTGGCGATCGTCCCTCTCACACGTTTGATTGTGGGAACATCGATCGGAACGGCCGCGGCCGTCGTGCCACTGGTCTTCTATGCAGGACCGTATATTGCACGATTGATTGAGAACTCCCTCCTTGAAGTCGACAAAGGCGTCATCGAGGCGGCGGAATCCATGGGGGCGACATCCACCCAGATCATCTTCCGCTTCCTCGTCCCGGAAGCGCTCAGCTCCCTCGTCCTCAGCCTCACCATCGCCACCGTCGGACTCGTCGGGGCATCGGCCATGGCAGGCGCCATCGGCGGAGGCGGACTCGGGGATCTCGCCATCACCTACGGCTACCAGCGCTTTGACACCTGGGTCATGGTCATCACCGTCGCCATACTCATCGTCCTTGTACAGGGACTGCAATCATCCGGTAATTTCGTATCGAAAAAAATCAGAAGAAGATAGCGAGGAGATACAACATGAAGAAATGGATCATTCTATCACTCATTCTACTAATCGGCGGGTTTGCTGTAGGCTGCAGCTCAAGCGCCAGCAAAGACGAAACGAAGGTCAAGATCGGCGTCAGCGGTTCCGATAACCGCATCTGGGACTTCGTCGCCAAGAAAGCGAAGAAGGAAGGCATCGATATTGAAATCGTCCGCTTCTCCGACTACGTCCAACCGAACTTGGCCCTTGAAGAAGGCGAGCTTGATGCCAACGCATTCCAAACGATTTCCTACTTCAACGAATTCAAGAAAGAGCATGACCTCGATCTCACGCCGATCGGAACAACCGTCATCGCTCCCCTCGGCCTTTACTCCGAGAAATATAAATCAGTAGACGACATCCCGGATGGCGCCAAGATCGCCGTGCCGAACGAAGCAACCAACATGGGAAGAGCTTTCCTCCTCCTACAAGAAGCGGGCCTCATCGAGCTGCCTGAAGACTTCGACGGAAACGGATCACTGGATAAAATCAAAAAGAATCCGAAGAACATCGAGATTGTTCCGGTCGTAGCCGGCCAAACACCGCGCGTCCTGCCTGATGTCGCTGCATCCATCATCAACAATGGCATCGCCGTCGACGCCGGATTCAACCCCGTGAAGGATTCCATCTTCCACGAAGATGACACGGCTACACCTTACATCAATGTCATCGCCGCACGAACAGAAGACAAAGACAACAAAACCCTCAAGAAAATCGTCGAGCTCTACCAGGAAGAAGACACAGCCGACTTCATCAAAAAAGAATACAACGGAAGCACGATTCCGACCTTCGTCCCACTGAGCAAGATCGGAGAATAAACAACCCAGAGGAGGAATGGACATGAGTACCGTCGTCGACACATTGAGAGACCAAATCATCGCAAGTCTTGAGGAAAATAAAGAAAAGTACATTGCCATTAGTCATTCGATCCACGACCGTCCTGAGATCGGCAACGAGGAATTCTACGCTTCAAAAACCCACGCAGAGCTTCTGGAGTCGGAAGGATTCACGGTGGAACGCGGGGTGGCGGGACATGAGACCGCCCTCCTTGCCCGCCGGAAATCGGCTAAACCCGGCCCGGCAATCGCATTCCTCGCCGAGTACGATGCCCTTCCCGGCCTCGGTCACGCCTGCGGACACAACATCATCGGCACGACGAGCGTATCGGCGGCCATCGCCCTCAGCAAGGTGATCGACGAAACCGGCGGAGAAGTCGTTTTATTTGGGACACCGGCCGAGGAAGGTGGTCCGAACGGCAGTGCCAAGGGAAGCTTCGTGAAGCACGGTCTCCTCGAAGGGATCGACGCCGCTCTCATGGTGCACCCGGCGAACTCCACAAGGATCACATCGAACTCCCTTGCCGTCGATCCCCTGGATTTTGAATACATCGGGAAACCCGCCCATGCCGCGGGATCCCCACATCACGGAATCAATGCATTGGACGCGGTCATCGGCCTGTTCAACGGGATCAACGCCCTTCGCCAGCACGTGACCGATGACGTCCGGATCCACGGCATCATCACCCATGGAGGCGACGCGCCGAACATCGTACCGGAATACGCCAAAGCCCGCTTCTTCATCCGCGCTGCGACCCGCAAGACCTGCAGCGAAGTGACCGCCCGCGTGAAGGCGATCGCAGAAGGCTCTGCCCTGGCAACGGGGGCGAAGCTGAACGTCATCGCCTTCCAGAATGAAGTGGATAATCTCGTGTTGAACCGGACGTATGACGCGGTCTTCAAAGAAGAGCTTGAACGACTCGGCGAGTATGTTTCAACCGAAGAGCGAAACGGACTCGGCTCCACCGATGCCGGCAACATCAGCCAGGTCGTCCCGACGATCCACCCTTATATCCAGATCGGACCCGAAAGCCTCGTCGCCCATACGGATGAATTCCGCGAAGCAGCGAAATCGCCCAAAGGGGATGAAGCACTGATCCTCGGAGCAAAAGGGTTGGCGCTCACGGCCTTGCGACTGGTCACAGACGGTGACGTGCTCGCTGAGATCAAAGAAGAATTTACTAGAAGAAAAGAATTAGAGAGCTGAAGTTAGTGGGAGTCCCCTTGGTTGGTCATGGGGGCTCCTTTTTTGTTGGTTTGGGGGTGATGGGCTAGTGGATTGGAGTGGATCGGGGCATTTTTGTATGTGAAATCACTTTGAGTTGGTGGGATTGGGGGGAGATGAGGCTTCATTGGTCTGAAATAGAGAGTTTTGAGCTTAAATCACACCCTTTATTTTCCACCAAACAACTTCCTTCCCGTTTTTCTACCGACTTTTGAATTTTTTCTATCAACTTTTTCACTTTTACTTTCAACTTTCGAGATTTTATTACCAACTTTTTTTGGAAGGGAATTTTTATCGTCAACTCCGCCGGTTTATTTTCAACTCCATTCTTTTATTACCAACTTTCACCCTTTATCACCAACTCCCCACACCCCATTTTCTGGTAGAATAAGAGGGAAGTGAAAGGAGCCTGAACCATGATCATCCTTCCGACCGGCGTCACCGGATTTTTCGATTCGCAGTCTGGGGAACCTCCCCTGACGGATCTATCCCTATTTCAAAAGCTTTGCTACAGCATCGCGGCTGAATCGGGTGGCCGGGTATTAGCATTCGAATCCGTCGATGTCTCAACGAATTTCGCCTATGCCCGGATCAAATGGAATGGGGATGAGCTCTTTGTGCTGCTCAATGACCATTACCCCTATCTTGCAATGGCCGATGCCATCGGGTTCGGTGGGATCTCCTTCGTCGACAGAATGTTGTTAAGAGAAGCGTTTTCCCCGTACTACAGCGTGTTGGAGGCTGGTGAACTGAACACACCCATCAAACCGCCGATGATTCAACACCTCAACCGGGCGGAACGGGCGCAGATTTCCTATTGGAAACCGAAGACTGTTGGGGAGGTCGTGTTTCATTATTGGGATTAATAGTAAAAGGAGTGATGGCAAGTGATCACCATTCAAAAAGCCGAAAGGTCCGATGCTGAGAAGCTGACCGATATCATGAAAAAAACCTTTGATGAAGAAGCACGGAGATGGCTATCTGATGACTCGATCGTCGATTACAATATTCAGCCCCCTGGATATTCTTCGGTCGAGATGACGAACTATATGATCGAAGAATTGATCTATTTCAAGATCATTGCTCATGATGTAGTAGTGGGCGGGATAATCCTTACTTTGACGGGGAGCTCCTTCGGCAGGATTGACCGCATATTTGTCGATCCCGACGTGCAGGGACAAAACATCGGGTCAACGGTCATCCGTCTCATCGAAGAGACATTCCCTGACGTGAGGACGTGGGATCTGGAGACGTCCAGCAGGCAAGTGAACAACCATCATTTTTACGAAAAGATGGGATATCAAGCTGTATTTCAGACAGAAGACGAGTATAGCTATATTAAGAGAATCAAGCGCCAATCCCCCGCCGGGAACGTCGTGGAGCAGCAAGATCTATCCCTTACCCAATATGAGGACTGCAAGATGGAACACACGGAGTACTATCAAGTTACACTACAGGGAAGTTCCTTCTGCAACAGCAATTTGATGAATACGCACTTCAGCAATTGCAACCTCCGTGATTCTACCTTCAAGAATATCAATCTCACCCATGCCTCTTACGCCGACCTGAATCTTTCCTACAGCAGCATGAGGCTGGTCACGATGGGGGGCGTCCGTTTTATGGATACGAGTCTCGGAGAAAAGCAGGACCCCCTCTCATTCGAACGCTGTGAACTACAAGGTACAATCATCAAGAACAGCAATCTAAAAAACGTACAAATTACAGGCAGTGATATATCGGGAATGACCATAGACGGAATCTCGGTAGAAGAACTGCTCGACGTGTATAAGCGCCATTCTCTACTATAAAAAAGACAGCCACTCCCCGTAAAAGGTTCCGTTCCCTATTGCAAAACTTGAAATTGCAGTTGAGTAAGATGCATATCAAAAAAAGAATAGCTCCATTCATATGAATGGAGCTATTCTTTGAATATATCCTATCAAGGTGCAGTCCTAAGAAACTCATCGATGAATTCCATCATTAAACCGTAAACAAGAATACCGAGCGGCAATCCATTGATCATTAAAACAATCATTCTCTTTGCTAAATTTTCTTTACTGAACATGGAAACGATACTCAGTGGTATGCCGAACACGGAAAGAAGGAAGGTAAGGAGTAATAACGGTCGTATAATGGGAACGACATGATTGCCGGAAATGGTCGGAATGAGGAACAGTGGCAGAACAATCACCATAGCTAGTGCAATATAGGATGAGATTTGAGTGAACATCTTCAGATTATTCCTTTTCAATTTAAACACTCCCTAGGCTAACCGATGGCCTCCGTGTTACATCCCAGGCTGTCTTTTCCCTACTCAAACGAATGCGTCGTCGCCGTAATCTTCCCGGACGGGTCCACACTGTACTGGGCCACGGCGTTGGTGGCGACGGTCTTATTGGTGAGGCCGTCTTTGTAGTTGAACGACACTTCCCATGCTTTCGAGGAGCTGCTGAAGACGGTGTCGTTCGAGAGGAGTTCGAGGTCGTTGATGTTGATTGGCTCACTGGCGGTTTCATTATAGATGTGAAGGTCCTGCTCCAGTTGGACGATGGCGATGAATTCGGCGTCCGTACTGTCGATGGTCTCGTCTCCATTGTTTCCGCACCCCATCAGGAACAGGATGACACCGACGATCAGGAATGAACATTTTTTCATACATATTTCCCCCTTTAACCAATTTTTCGATCTATCCGTTCAAAATCTCCTTTTCCGTTCAAGCGGGTATCTTCTGCAACGGGCACTTCTTTCCTTTTCTCTCCCACTCCCCCATACGCCTCCTGATATCCTTCCACCATGAGCTTGAGGGCGATGATGGCGAGCGTCAAAAAAAGGATCGGTACGAAAGGAATCCACGTATAGGTAGTAAATAGATACCTAAAATCCCTTCCGATGAGGCCCGACCATTCGTTTGAGAGGGAGGCCATGGCAGAGTTCCCGAATAGATCTTCCATCAATGCCCCTCCTCCAAAGAAGATGCCGAGGATACCAAGGTGGGAAAGGAGGATCAACACTTGGATCGCTTCCCTCAAAAAGAGGATGACGAACCGCGGCTTCAGGAACGGAAGAAGATGCTTCCGGAGGATGTGTCGCCGATTCCCGCCGAGAACCTGGACGCTTTCCATGAACTCCTGCTTCATGATGTCCTTCACTTCATTGGACACGATGAGGGTGGAAATCGGGACGGCTGCCAGGGTGAGGACGGCGAGTTCGATCAGCACCCGTGCACTGAAGGAGTAGCTGAATTCTCCCCCCATGAGTCCGTCCTCAAACAGCACCCAATACAGCATCATGAAGGCAAGGAGTGTGATCGGATAATAATAGAAGGTTTGCAGGAACGGACGGATCCACGCGGTGAACTTCGGAACGTACAGGGTCATCACGGTCCCGATGAAGGCAGACAGGACAAAGCGCAGAAACGCCACAAGGAAAGCGATCCCCAGGGTGAATTTCGCCCCGACCAACATCACGAGGAACATGCTTTGCCCCAGTGCGTTGGTGCCGAACGGGAGGTGGTCCATCGGTCCATAGGGCGGTTTGATCGCCACTTCCGCTCCGGACTTCAACGGAACGACAGGGATGGCATCACCGTACACCCACCCGTAAACGAGGCTCCCTCCCAGTATGAGGCCAATGAACGAAAAGCCGATCACAAACGAGAGGTTTTTGAATGCCTTCACTGCCCTTCACCTCCGACGATGCATGATTTCAGCTTATTCATGCCCTGCTCAAAGAGAAGGATCGGAATGGCAAGGAGCAGGATGCTCACGGTGGCGATTTCCGGGGTCGGATGATGATAGACGAACCAGGTGATGCCCCTCGTATTGAAGATGATCTCCAGCATGATGAGGTTTGAGAGCATGAACGTCAGGATCATCTTGGAATGATTGAGAAGACCCATCAGCCCATTCCGGAACACATGGACGAATAGCACCCGAAAATCCGTCAGCCCCTTCCCCCTCGCAAGCTCCACGTAGGGCTTCCGCAGCTCTTCATCGAATAGGAGCGTCAGCGTCCGGTACAGGAAGATGGTCGGAAGGATCGTATAGGTGATGAGGGGCAGTACAAACGGACGTTCATAGGCGCCGACCACATCAAAGAACAGAATCCCCGTCTGCTTGAACAGGAAAATGATGAACAGCTGCGCCATGGCGATGACGAACAGGTCGGGCACCGCCTCCAGGATGGTGGACAGCTTCATGAGTGCCGTGCGTTTTTTCACAGATAATTGGAACGTGATCATGATGAGGACGACCGCGATGACAAGGGCCAGGATGAAGCCCAAGAAAAGGACGGAGATCGAATAGCCGTAGAACTCAAAGACGTATGGAAACAACGGGTATTGGCTGCCGGTATTATAGTCACCCGTGGAATACATGATGGAGCCTGGTTGAACCAGTGAAACGGCCAACCCTTTCAGGCTGCTCCAATAGGTGGATAGACTGAGATCGATGCCTCCCTGGAAGAGCGTGATGAAGGCGCCGAGAAGGATGATGGAGATGAGAATGGTGGCTGTTTTGGTGAGGAACCGAATGAAGACACCCCCTTTTTCTTCTTATTTTAACATAAAATACCATAAATGATTGTACTAAAAAAAGAAAACAAGCAAAATAAGAATGATAACCCCCACCATAAGCAGACCATATAGGAACGAGAGCGTTTTGAAAAGGGCGACAAAGTATGGAGCAGGTGCGAGCTTTCTTGAGATGAACAATAGAAAATCCATGACCCAATGAACAGGAAGGATTTCCAACGTGGGGTGATGAAATTCATCATCCTCTTGATACGTCTTGAAGACGATATAAAATGCGTTCCCGGCTACATAAAGTAATAGGGCTATGACAACTACTGCAAGTATCTTTTCCAATCAGATTTCCCCACAATCGTTATGAACTTAAAGCGAAGCACTAGCTGGTCCACACTTCCCTTTTCCTAACCAACCCATACACCATTCCGCCCGACAACACACACGTCACAAACGGGAAGAACACCGGAAAGCTGAATGCAGGAAGCCCCTCGCTCAGCTGCGTATGGTATCCGATTGATTCACGGTGGGCACCGGAATGATTGATGGTGCGGACCATGTCGGGATCACGACGCAATTCTTTTATGGACGGGATGCTCTCCCGCTTGACGGTCCCTTCCAGATCAATGGTGAATACTTCCCATGCCTCGGGTCCACCCTGCCCCACCATGATTGTTTCACTCTTTCCACTGTCCCGGTCCGTCTTTCGGACCAGTCCCACGTTTCCGTAGCGCATATCGACTGAATCCTCTAGGTTGATTAGTTTTGGAAACGAACCGACGAACTCCCCATTCACCGACAGGATCACCTGATCACGGTCGAATTCTTCCTTAAGAGAGACTGTATTGCCATCCACTGCGTAGATCCGTTCATAACCCGTCGTGCCTCCATCGTTCATGGCCGACACATAATCGGAGTAGGTAGCCGTGCGGACTTCATCCCCTTCCCCTGTAGAGAAGACATGGGTAACAGTCACGCCGGGAATTTGGCGATACGGTGGCGAGTCCACCACCTCGTACAATCGTTCAATCGATGTATTTCCTTCCCTCTCATCAAACGTCAACGGTTCGATTATGTAGCGAGCCTTACTTCTTTCATCGCTTATATATTCCCTTACGATCAAGCCGATTGTGACGGATGAAGCCAAAAAGACCAATCCCCCGAGAAGCCCTATGATGATCCGTTTCATCCTTTCCCCCCAATCCCTGTCTAGTTTCAAGTATACTATTTCTCCTCCACCTAGTATTCTCATTTTTTGGATGATAAAGGATTTTAATATGAACCAGGACTACCTCATGAAGTAGAACGTGATCGGCACGGAAATGCGAGCTTAGCCAGTCATTTCATCATCTTTCCCTAATGAATAAACACTAATTTACAACAAGGAATAATTTACTTTTTATGGTATTATATAAAAAAGACTTACTCAGCAAACGGTAGATAACACAAAAGGTAATTGTAACTATGGTGACATTACAATCTTTAGTACATAAGGGGTGTATCATTTATGAATTTAACGATCAAGGTTTTCTTATTATACTTTTTATCATTTGTTGGATTTTACTTAGGATTTATACAGTTGAGCTCCTTTGCAGATACGTATAACCTCTCTTACTTATACGTTGTAAATGTTAAAGAAGACGGGGTAGAAATTTTCCCAACGATCATGCCTTTTTTAATCATGTTCATCTATATCTTAGGTTCTCATAAATTAATTTCCAGAATAAAAAAAGGACTCTAATCTTCACGATAATAGTATCGCGGATGGTCCAACTAGCAACGAAAAGAGCTACCCACACAATACGCTGGGTAGCTCTCTTCTTTCATATACCGGTTTTGATTCCGAATCCGACGAGGAGAATCCCCGCTACTCTTTGGAACTTTTGTTGGTGTTTTTTATCATTCAACCACTTCTTCGCATAGTCCACTACATACACCAGGATCAGGAACCAGGCGGCTGCCAGTCCTGTCAGGATCGAGGCCAGGATGATCAACTGCTGGTTGACATGACCGTTCAGGTTGATGAACTGCGGCATGATGGTGATATACACGATGACGGTCTTTGGATTCAGCACATTGCTGAGCATAGCCTGCATGAACGACTTTTTATGATAGCCACGGTCAATGGGTACGTTCGCGGAGGATTCCATTTGATCCACGGCAAGGGTCTGTTTCGTGATCAGGCTCTTGATCCCAAGATAGATCAAGTAAGCGGCACCGAGGTATTTAATCGTGGTAAACAAGACCACGGATTTGGCAATCACGACGGATAATCCCAGTATGGCAATGCCCGTCCAGAACGAAAGGCCAGAGAGCATGCCGAGAACCGTAAAGCGTCCCGCTTTCGGTCCGTAACTCAAGGTATTCTTCATGAGAAGCATGGTGTCTGCGCCGGGAATGACGACCATAAGCGTAGCGACAGGTATGTAAGCAAGCAAGTTGTCCATGTGTCCTCTCCTAACATGATAATAGTGGTTACTACAGTAACTACTAAAAAGAATACCAGAATCGATTAGAAATAATCAATCTATTTTGATACACTAACAGAAATAAACCCACGCACACGGAGGATCTATGAGCGAAACCCTTTTAAAGACACTGACCAAGCTGCATTTCACCGAATACGAAGCCAAAGCCTACCTGGCCCTCCTGGAAGAATCCCCTCTCACGGGCTATGCCGTAGCGAAAAAATCCGGCGTACCTCGATCAAGGATCTATGAGACCTTAGATCATCTCGCTGGAAGGGGAGATATCCTCGTCAGTCCGGGCACCACCCCTCAGTACACCCCGATCCCGGCAAAAGAGCTCATCAAGAATCGGCGCAGGGAAGCGAATGACCACTTCAAGCTGGCTGAGAAATCACTCGCGGAGTTTGAACAGTCTTCCCATGATCGTGAACATATTTGGAACATCACAGGGCGGAATGAAATCATCGACAAGGTGAAGAACTGCATCGCCACCGCGCAAACGAGGATTCTTCTTGAAGTCATGGAAGAAGAATATGAGGAAGTGGAAGAGGAGCTGAGACAAGCAACCCTTCGCGGGGTCAATGTGACCATCATCGCCTATGGTGACATCTCCTCCGACTTTGCCCACGTCCACCTCCACTACATGGGCTCTGCCATCAAAGAGGAGTACGGCGGCAACTGGATCGTCATCAGCGCCGACGACGTGGAAGTGGTGGCAGGCATCGTCTCCCTCGGAACCGACAGCCGCGCAGCCTGGACAAGACACGTCGGATTGGTCATGCCCATCACGGAAGTCATGATCCACGACCTCTATCTCATGGAAATCATGAAGGAACATCGGGATGAGCTGGAGAAAACGTTTGGAAAGAACCTCGTGAATCTCAGACGGAAATTTTCGATCCATCCTGATTTTAAGAAGCATTATTTAAAGTGAAATCATTCCATACACGAATAGAGGGTAAGAGATGATACAAATAGAAAGAGCGACCCTTCAACACGTAGAGGGGATTTCCGATGTATGTTCCCGCGGCTACCGTGCGACCTACGGGGAAAGCCATCCTGAATCGTATATCGAACGGATCATCGAAGAATTTTATCATCCCGACCGGATCAGCAGTGAAATCACCGATGGAGGTGACGGCTGGGACGGGTGGTATGTGGCCCTCGAGGATGGCACCGTCCTCGGCGCAATCGGCGGCGGCATGACCGGCGCATATCAGGGCGAAGTGTTCGTCCTTTATCTTGACCCGGACCGGCGAGGAGAAGGAATCGGCACGCTCCTCCTTGAAGCCCTTACCCGAATCCAGCGCGAAAAAGGCGCCACCGAACAATGGGTATCGGTGGCGAGAGGGAATCAAAAAGGGATCCCGTTCTATGAAGCGCGGGGCTTTGTCTTTCAGCATGAGCAGGAGAGCTACTCGAATGGGGAGGATGAACCGTTTGTGTCGAACCGGTACTGTCGTGGGATCTGAGCAAGCTTGACTCAAATTAAATAATCAAAAAAGGCGATGCCTCCCACACGGAAGCATCGCCTTACTCTTTCTATCCTTCAACCGGCAGCGCTACCCACACAGTCAGCTCACCTTCCCCACTCTCTGCCCAGATCTCCCCGTCATGAAGCTCAACGATGCGCTTGGCAATCGCAAGGCCAAGTCCGGATCCGGCGATCTTGGTGGAGCGCGCTTCGTCGAGTCGGTAGAACTGGTCGAAGAGGCGGTGCAGTTCTTCGGGATTCACAGGGTCCGATGGATTGGAGAGACTGGTGAGCACCCGGTCCCCTTCCACTCTCATCCGAAGATTGATCGTCCCTTCCAGACTATATTTCTCCACATTGGAAAGGAGGTTATCGAACACGCGGATCATCTTCTCGATGTCGACGGTGACGAGGACAGGTTCTTCCGGTACGTCCATCTCCACGTGAAGCCCCTTCCCTTCCAGGATCGGGGTGTACTCCCCGACGAGCTGGTGCAACAAGGCGGCAAAATCGACCCGATCGGTCTGGAGTTCAACCTGATGATGGGTGAGCTTCGTATACTCGAACAGCTCGTCCATGAGCCCCTTCAGCTTGAGGGACAGGCGGTAGGTGGTGTCCACATACCCCTTATCCCCCGGTGACTTCTGGTCTTTCGCCAGCTGCAGATAGCCGATAATCGACGTAAGCGGCGTCCGGAGATCATGGGACAGATTCGTGATGAGCTCACTTTTCGACTGCTCGAGCTCCCGTTCCCGCTCGAACCGGAGCCGGAGCTGATCCGTCATCCAGTTGATGTTCGCCGCCAGGGAGGACAGCTCATCACGCCCTTTTACCGGAATCTCATACGTCCAGTCATGATCCACAATCCGTCCGATGCCCGCTTCGATCTGCTCGATGTAGCGTGTCACCGGACGCATGAAGAGCACGAACAGGACAAGGAACACCACGACCGCCAGGGAAAAGGCGAGTAAAAGTTGTTGATTGTAGGTCGTGGGATTGATTGCCTTGAGCCTTGACGGGGCCTCAATTACCACGTATCCCAAGCCTTCCTGGAACATAACCGTGGAAATGAAGGGTGCCTGCTTCTCGTCACGCCCGCTGGAATAGTCATTACGGAGCTTCTGCTCAAGGAGCTTCGGCAGATCTTCACTGTAAAGCTTCCCCGTCCGGTACGTCACATCCCCCTCGGCCTCGGTGACGAGGAAACCCCACTCTTCGCGCTGATCCTTCACCGTTCCGAGCGCTTCTTCAATCCCCTTCGAATCAGACAAGCTCACGTTTCCCGCTTCCAATGACGCCTTCCAGTCGGCCAGCACCTTCTCCACCTGATTGTTGACCTTTTCCTGCTTCCTGTAGTCTTCAAGGGGAGTGAAATAGAACACCGTGAGGAAAAACGTGACCGTCGCCGCGGCCAGGCAGGCGATGAAGATCAGGATGAGCCTCACATTCAGGTTCAGTTTAAGGGGCAGGAACCTCATGCCTTATACCCCACGCCCCACACGGTCTTCACATAGAAGGGCTTCTTCGGATTCTCTTCGATCTTGTCGCGGATATTGGTGATATGCACCATCACCGTGCTGTCGGATTTAAAGAAAGGTTCCTTCCACACCGCTTCATAGATCTGCTCGATGCTGAAGACTTGTCCTTGATTCCGCAGCAACAGGGATAGGATATGGAATTCCTTCGGGGTGAGGCGCACCTCGCGACCGCCGACGGTCACTTCATTCGTCCGTTCGTTGACGGTGAGATCCCCTTTTTCAAGCAGATGGGAGGGTTCGCTGTTCCCGGAAGTCATCTTGTAGCGGCGGAGCTGGGATTTCACCCGGGCCATGAGCTCGAGGGGGTTGAACGGCTTGGTCACATAATCCTCCGCGCCGCTCGCGAGGCCATGGATCTTATCGAGATCCTCGCTCTTGGCCGACAGGAAGATGATCGGCATATCATACGACTGCCGGATCGTCATGCACGCCTCCACCCCGCTCATCCCCGGCATCATGACGTCCAGGATGATAAGGTCGACAGTGCTCTCCTCAAGCACGCCGAATGCTTCGTGGGCATCAGCCGCTTCCAGCACCCCGTACCCTTCATTTTTCAAATAAATCGCAATCATGTTCCGGATGTCGGCTTCATCATCGACGATCAGGATAGTCGTTCCGATCATATGGTCCACTCTTTTCTCTTCATCATTTCATCGGCCTCGCGGCAAGCACATAGGCAGGCGGTACGTTCCACCACACCCGCTGCCATTCCATCCCTGCAAAATATTGCTCGAATAGGCCCTTTTTCATCATGGAATACTGGAACGTGACGAACACGCCTCCAGGCGCGAGCACCTGATTGGTTACTCTTAAAATAGCGTGTGACACGTCATTTGGCAAGCTTGCGAACGGAAGCCCCGACACAATCGCATCCAATTGCCCCATTCCGCACGCCTGCATATGTTCCCGAACATCCTCGGCCGAACCGTGGATCACCACCACATCGTCCCGCTTGCTGTAGCGGTCATGTAGTAGCTCAAAAAAATCTAGGTTCTCCTCGATCAGCAGCAGCATCGTTCCATTCTGCTTACGATTGAGGATTTCCTCCGTAAACACACCCGTACCCGGCCCGAACTCTGCGATGCTCTCCACCTTGTCGAATTCAATCGCCTCCACCATCTGACGGGCAAGCACCTTCGAACTCGGCAGCACCGCCCCCACTGTCCTCGGCTGTTTCACATATTCCTTCACAAACTGCAGCGCACTCATCATCTGTCCCTCGCCCTTCTCGTATCGTTTCCATCAGATTACCGGACGGACCTTAAGAAAAAGGACGGGGAAATCTTAAGGAAAGTTAAGAAATGACAGCTGGATACACAGAGATCAATCAATGGTATCATCTACTTATAACGAGGTGATGAAAAGTGAGTGGTGATTTCTTATTTATCGTAATTGCCTTTCTTATGATTGCAGCGGTATTGGGCGCAGTATCTGTTGCCTTCTTCAAACGGAGCAAATAGAAAAAGATCTCCATCTACCTGTTGTAGACGGGGATCTTTTTCGAAAACAAGGTTATGATTTATCTTCCTGCTCTGATTTCCACCATAGGGAGTCTTCAGGATTCTCTACTGCTTCTTGGAATTCAGACTTTGTCGCAACGGTTGGGTATGAACCTTTGAGGGACTTACCGGACGTACTCGTGAACATGAACAAGATGATGAAGAAACCGATGACGCTGACAATGGTTAGATACCATGCAGGTGCCAAGTTGTTACCTGTTTGGTGTACAAGCCATGTAGCGACCAAAGGCGTCGTCCCACCAAAGATGGAGACCGAGACATTGAATGTGACGGATAAGGTGCGATAGCGTACATCACTGAAGAACATGGATGGCAACGTTCCAGGCATGGTTCCTTCATAGCTCGCCAGTAGGATACCTAAGATCAAAATGCCCAGTGACACGAAGAGCAGACCATTGAGATTGACTAAGTAAAAAGCAAAAGCAGACAGGAGCGACAGACCACCCAACCCAATCAAGATGGTCGCTTTGTTGCCGATCTTATCGCTCAGTTTTCCGAACATAAGGGCCAATGGGATCATGATGACCATGACGCCTGTAATCAGGACCGTTCCCGTCGTGCTGGACAATCCGACGATTTCATCTAGATAAGAGGGCATATACGATAACAGCATATAATTGGTGATGTTAAAGAATGCTACTGCAACGAAACAAACAATAATGTCCTTCTTATGATTCTTGAGGATCGAAACAAAGCTTTCTTTCTTCTGATCCCCGTCATCACCGGCAAGTTCATTTTCGAAGATCGGTGATTCCTCCAAGCTCTTCCTCAAGTACAATCCAACAAGCCCCAATGGCAAACCAAGCAAGAATGGGATTCTCCATCCCCATGAACTCATTTGATCGTCCGATAGCGTGATGAAAAGGATACTCGCAAGGAGAGAGGCCAAGATATAGCCGGTAAGGGTTCCGATCTCCAACCCACTAGCGAGGATATTCCGTTTATTATCCGGTGACGATTCTGCAATATACACCATGGCTCCGGCATATTCACCACCAGTTGAGAATCCTTGGATGATCCTTGCAACAAGCAGCAATATCGGAGCCCATACCCCGATTTGATCATAGGTAGGAAGCAACCCGATCAGCAACGTGGAACAAGCCATCAAGATGATTGTGGTCGTCAATACGACCTTCCTCCCTAACTTGTCACCGATCCGACCGAAAATAACCCCGCCAAGCGGTCGCATTAAAAAGGCAATGGCGAAGGTTCCGAACGTGAAGATCAACTTGAGTTCATCATTCTGGACAGGACTGAAAAAATTCTGACTGATGATAACGGCTAAATATGAATACAAACCAAAATCGAACCATTCCATCGCATTCCCTACACCCGTTGCGAACACACTCTTCTTGGCCTTTTCAATACTAACAACGTTGATTTTCTTCTTATTGAATTTCATAATTTGCTGTCAACTCCTTTGATGTGGATGGATTTCTACATGAAATACCAGGTTGCCTGAATAATCGTATATGATTTCAACTTCTACTTACTGAAAAGGCCTGTTACTGTATGATAGTACCCTGTATTCAAAAAATGTATTCCTCCTCGACAAACAGGTTTCTTGTCATGTGTAAGTACACCTATATTGAGCCTTTACAATCCTACTTTAGTATTTGCCACAACCCCTATTGCTATTAGCAACGCGAACCCGATATAAAAAACAAAGCAGCCTCCATTGGGAGACTGCTTTGGTTGGGTGGTGCATGCGTCATTTATGATTTCTTTTTCTGATAAAACGAAAAGCCTGTGAATCCAATCCCCACCACAGCCAAGAGTATCGAAAAGACCAACGGAACCGTTCCGATCCTCCGAAACGCCGTCCCGAACACACCGTAGCGCGGGTCCCAACCAAAACCTTCTTTGCTAAGAACCGTGGAATAAATCGCTGCAGTAATCAGCGTCGATCCATATAAAATGGCACTGGATAAGATCAGCACCAACCCTGTCGCAAGTTTTTTCATGAACATTTCCCCCGATGTCTGATTTTGGACGACGCATGGGGACGGTCCCCACACGTCATACATAAAACCCAATGGCATTCAAGATCGCGACCCCGACCACCGTCACCAGGATCCCCGTCAATGCCGCGACAAACGCCGACCGCATCTTTCTCGTATCCCACCATACCGTCACCCCGACGATAATCGTGAAGATCAACCCGAAAAAGATCGACGCCATCGGATTCGTCGGCGTCAGCCAGTCATACCAGGATAGAAAGTCCATATCACACACCTCCGCTCCAGAATCACCTTACATATATAATTCCACATAAAGAAAATAATTCCTTTTTTTGAAGAATGGCGACGGTTCACGTCAAGCCTGCGCCGTCAACGGATGCTTCACCCCATCAGGTATTCCCGCCCCGCTTCGCATGGGAAGGACAAACAGCACCTCATCCCCATGGAACACGTCTGCCCGCATCCCTTCCGTCTCCTCCGGTGTGAAGTGAAACACAATCTGCCGCGTATCATCGTCTGCAAGCTTTTCGGCAATCTTTCTGACGTCGACGTTATCCCGGCACACCACATCAAACAAATCAATCCGCTCCCCGTCACGCTGGAACATCACCACCGCTTCTTCTTCCTCGAGATAATAGAGGTTATCCGGGAAGGCATAGAGAGCATAGAACATGAACAGCTCACCCGTATTCTTCGTCCCGAAGCGATTGGATACCGGCAGCCTGTCCCTGGCGATCCCGTATGCAAGATTGCGATCTGCTTCCTCCTCCATATCAAGCTTCCTCGCGTTCATTTTACCGGCGGTGCCTGGCACCATACTGAACAGCGTTTCTTGCTGCGCCTGGAAGCCGAACTTCGGGTAAAACTCCAGTACATTTTGATTGGCAAAAAGATAAACGAAATCGACCTGATCCCGGTATTCCGCCAGCACGCTCTTCAGGAGATCCGTCGATAAACCGCGATTCCGGTAGTCGGGATGGGTCATGACGGTTCCGATCTGAATGGCCTTCTTTTCCTCTCCTGCCATGATAAAGTCGATCAGGTTCACCGACACGTTGGCAATGACCCTGTCACCTTCGATATAAGAAAATGGCACGTATTTCTCTGTCCAGTATCCTCTGGCATGCCACTGTCCGAAATGGATGCCGAATGTGTCCTCGGCAAGCTGGTTGAAGCTGTCACGTAAGTCCTTATTCTCCCGAACGTTCTTTCTAAGTTCCACATACATCCCCCTTTGCTTTAGCATTTTTACCTAACGCTGCCGCTTCTTCCATCATAGCAAAAAGGAAAATTATAACAACACTATTTTCTTCCACTCAACAAAAAAATCATCCGGAACCTCCATGTGAAGGTTCCGGATGATTCCGGTGATGATCTTATAGTTCGATGGTGTCTCCTGCTTTCATGACGCGCCCTTTGCTGTCTTCAAGCATCTCGACGAATTTATGCGGATCCTGCTTGATCGGCGGGAATGTATCGTAATGGACAGGAACGACTTCCTTCGCTTTTAAGAACGTAGCGGCAAGTGCTGCATCCTCTGGTCCCATCGTGAAGTTATCCCCGATCGGAAGGAAGGCAAGGTCGATCGGATGACGTTCACCGATCAGCTTCATGTCGGAGAACAAACCTGTATCTCCTGCGTGGTAAATCGTCTTCCCTTCAGCCATCAAGAGGAAGCCTGCCGGCATGCCGGTATAGATGATTTCGTTATCTTCTGTTGTATAGCTTGAGCTATGGAATGCCTGTGTGAATTTCACCTTACCGAAGTCGAACTCTCGCGCTCCGCCGATTGACATCGGATGCGTGTTGAGGCCCTGAAGGCCAAGATAGTTCGCCAGCTCGTTCGGTGCGATCACCAAGGCATCATTCCTTTTCGCGATGGCGACAGTATCACCCACGTGGTCGTTATGTCCGTGGGTCAGGATGATCACATCAGCTTTGACGTCATCTGCATTTAGATCGGTATATTCATTCCCGTTGATGAACGGATCAACAAGGATCGTTTTTCCGTTTGTTTCGAATTTCACCACTGAGTGGCCATGATATGAGATCTTCATCATTATCTCCTCGCTTCCGTAAATGTTTACAGACGTAGTTTACCCGTTTGATCAACCGGTAAAACAGGATGATTCTCTACAATGAGCTCTTCTTCAGACTGCTGATCCGTTTGAAAATCACACGGGAACAGAACGCATGACTACCGGCTGCTGTGAGGCAGCCTTTTGTAGCGGTCACTGTCCAAACCGCTCCCTGATCCAGCCCGCATCACTCAAAAAGTGAGCCCTGGACAGTGTTTCACCCCTCAACCGCTCCCGGTACGCCGTGATCGTTCCGTCATGGGACACCACGTACACGTGACATGCCCCCTGTTCCTCAGCCCACCGTAAAAAGACATCTGCGCATTCTGCAAACTCGTCATGGGGCAAGACATTGATACCTGACGTCCACATGTTCCGGTCCATCCCTGATCCCAACTCAAACCCAGGAAATTCGGTTCCAATTGTCTCCTGGTCGAGCATCCGGTCGCATGGAAGGGTCATTGCCCCCTGCTTCTGCGGGAACATCCTCGGGGACACCAACGGATGCACGACCCGCCTGCACCCCGATTCACCGGCAATCAAGGAGGCCGTTTGCAAGGTCCTTCGCGTAGGGCTCGCCACCACTAGATCATCCTTCGTGACATCGAAAACGGACGAAAGGCTTCTCGCCTGCTCTCTCCCCGCTTCCGTCAATGACGGGTCCTCCAACTGCAAGCTTTCCGGCAGGCTCAGCGTATGCTCCCCCTGCCCATGTCGGATGAATGTGATTTCCATTGGCTACCCCTCCTTTGACGCATGTGTCATTTCCATGATCACATACGTCTTGCCGCCTTTGGTGAAGCGGCGATCGGTTTCACGCAAGCCGAACCGGGTATAGAAGCCGGCTTTCTCGGTGCGTGCGTTGCACCAGATCCGGCGGATGCCCATGGCTTTTAGTTCTTCGAGTACATAGTCAAGCAGTCGGCTCCCGTAGCCCTTTCCCTGCTCTTCTTCAAGGGTGGCAAACTTCCTGAACTGACACTCCCCATCCTCGATGAAGAGGGAGATGACGGACTTCAGGCCATCCTCATGAAAGAGTCCGTAGTGCAGGGCCGATTCATCCCCTTCCACCTTGATATAGTCATAGGGTCTGTCCGGCCACATGACGGTGTGGCGGAGATCCCAGGCTTGCGGATGCTCGATTTGTTTAATCATGTCAGGCTCTCCTCTTGGATGCATGTTTGTTTGTGAAAAAGTTGGAACTGATTGCCACTAGGACACCGATGATCAACCCCATCTTCCAATAACCTTCCTCAGTGAATTCTGAATACAGAAAAGAGCTTAGTACAAATAGGATGAACCCCATCGTAAAAAGGATTTTCCCCGTCGTGGTGAATTTCTTCAAGATGATTTCCACCCCCATTATCTCTTCTTGATCAATAACCGCTCGTAAAAGCACTTCTCTATTACCATATCATATCCTCCGTGTGATTTCCTTTTATTTCCCATAAACAAAGACACTCACGTTTCCGCAAATGTCCCTGCCGTTCTTATTCCACTACATCCACCGAAATCAGGTCCTCCACGCGTACCCGGACGAACCCCTCATCGCCGCACTCAAGCATCAGATTCCGGTCCCGTTCATTCAGATAATGAATCGTACCCGTCTTCATTTCACATTTCCCTTTCAATTCATTCCATATTTTCATCCGCAGGGGAAGGTGGTACTCCATGGCATAGCGGATCCGCTCCTCCATCTCGCTCAAGGCGAAGATGTCGACTTCAGGCTTCGTATCGCGCTCGAATACCTCCCATATATCCCTCAGTTCCTTGACGTGCTCCGGGAGCATGAGCGACGTCCATTTGATTTTCCCTCTGTCTCTAATCATTTCAATCACCTCTGCCCGTTATTATAACCGAACATTTGTTCGTTTATAAAATGAGACGTATTGAGACAGAAGGTTAATCCTGTGCCAATTAATACCATGTGTTGAATCAGTTAAGGCCAGTCTCTCTATTAACCCAATTAACGATGATTCGAAATACACATGTAAAACGAATTCAATTTTTGTAATAATATTAAAAAAAATGTGAACAAATCCCACAATTCATTGAATTGAAAAAATAGAAAATATAGACTGTAAGTGTAGTAAATACTAACTTGGAGGTATGAAGAATGTCTATTTATTTGAAGGACTCGAAGAAATTTTTAGCCATGCTGTCTCTGGTTCTAGCTTTCTTTATGACCACTCAAGCCCCTAGTACTGCAAGCGCAAATGTAAATACTTTAACATCTTCTGATGAGTTTACAGAGAAACAAGAGGTCGTTCAGAATGCGTTAGTTTTTAAAGACGGGGTCTACCAAATCGATGAGAGCCTTACTGATGGAAAATTAACAGACTCTGAGATTCAACAAGTGAATCTCTATTATAAGAATTTAGACCCTGAATTATTGGAAGCTATAGAAAGTGGTATGCAACCCGCAGATGGCGAGGTGGCCCCGGCTGTAGCGCCACTGCTCCCAGCCGCTGTAATAGCCTTCCTAGGGACCTTGGCTGTATTTGTAGGATGGGAATTGGCTTCAAGTATCACAGCAGACTTCTACAAGTGGGGAGTTACCTCAGGATGTAAAAAATGGAAGGACGTCGATGTTGTAAAGAGTTTCTGTACAGCCAATGATTATCTATAAAAAAACAAAAAAGCCCTAAGGGCTTTTTTGTTTTTAACGAACAAGCAATTTATATACTAACTTAATTCCAAAAGCCACTAAACCGATGCCAGCAACAAATGCAAGAGCCAATAATCCGAAGAAATAAAAACCTTCCATATTTACACTCCTTTTCATTTGGCTTCTAATACCTGGATTGTAACATAATTGGATGTTGACCTTAAGGGGAGATTTTAACTATTTAGTGTACCCCCACATTATCTCCAATCAGGAAAGCTTCACCAAACCAGACACGTTGCAGATGACAAAGATTTGTTCATGATAGCCCCCCACTCTTTCCTCCACCAATAGTCTTATACCCGCCCGGTCTTTAGCCGGTCGAATCAACCTATTCTTCAGGGTACAGTATAGAAAAGGAGGTCATGACCATGATCAAAGGATTATATGAAGCCCATCTTCCCGTCAGGAGCGTAAATCGTTCCATCGCATTCTACGAGGGGCTGGGTTTGGAGCTCTCCCACCGCGCAGGGGACGGGCTTGCGTTCATGTGGATCGAGAAAGAAAGAAGCTGGCTGGGGCTATGGGATACGGATTGCGTGGAGCATGATTATCACCCGTCCATCCGGCACCTTGCATTTCAAGTGACCCTTGACGAGCTGAAAAAATCGGTTGCATGGCTCATCGAACGTGGATGTCCCCCACGGCGGGCGTTCGGCTTTGAGCCGGTGGAGCCCTTCGTGATGGCACATCACGGGATGGCCCATGCGAAAATCCATTTCGATGATCCGGACGGAAACAGCCTGGAGCTGATTTGTCCGCTGGAGAATCCGGGGAATGTGGAGGGGCGGATGTATTTGAGTGAGTGGGAGCTCTCTCATAGTTAGAAAAAACCTATACCGCTCATGCGAGATAGGTTTTTCTCTTATTCAAGCCCATCTTTATCAGTATCCACTTCAATCAGTACCAAGCTGTCCCCTTCCTTTAAACGATCTTTCAGGATAGAGACCGGGGAAGGAGGAGAAAATGGCGTTCCATCTTCTTCACATATCCAAAGCATGGATACCAGTACTTCCCACGCATGCTTGATGGCTTCCTCCAATGTATCACCGTCAGTAAAAACATTGTCTAAATCCGGGAATGAAACAATAAACGCTGAGCTTCCATCTTCCTCCTGCTCTTCCTCAATCACCGCATAATACTTATAAATCACGCTGCTCATCCTTCTTTCTACTACACTTCTATATCAAGCAGCTTCACTCTATCACAGACCCCTACCTATTTTTTGCTCCCCTTCCCCCCGGACGCGACTCCTGAAGCAATCAGCGTCAGCACCAGACCTGCGACGGACGCGAACAGCATCATATCCCACGGCATGATAAGAGGCATTCCGGTCATGGAGGAGTTGTCGTTCATCCAGATGACCATCATGCCGGCTATGATCCCCATCACTGTGCCGGTGATCCCGATCAGCAGGCCTTCTCCGAGGATCATCTTCCTCACCTGTCCGTCCGTGAAGCCCATGGCGCGGATGGTACGGATTTCGCTGTTCCGTTCGAGGATGTTCATGAGGAGGGTGTTGCTGATGCCGACGCTGGAAAGGCCGATGATGAGCAGGAGCAGGAAGAGCATCACGTCGTTCATCCCATCAAAGGCGCTTTGGGCCGAGGTGATGGCATCTTCTTCAAGGGTGATCGAGGAGAGGGCTATGGGAAACGCTCCCCTCAGCTCCGATCGGAATTCGTCCGGATCGACTCCCTCCTTCAGAGTGACCATCACCGTTCGGCTCCGGCCCCACCCGAAATCATCCGTGAACTCTTCTGCAGCTACAAATCCAGTGTACCCCCCGTCCTGTGATGTATCGACAGTTCCGGATACGCGATATTCTTTCTGCCCCGCAGGCGTCTGGACGGTCACAGAGCTCCCGATCTCCCCGCCCCATTCCTCGAAGGCGCGCTCCCCTAGGAGAATGTGACCCGGTCCCACCGTTCCCTTAAATCCGCTGAACAGCCTGAATTCTTCCTTCCCCGCCGGGACTCCTTTCAGATAGAATTCCCTCGGCTCCCCGTCAGTTGTTTCCCACACCGAGAGCACCTCCTGATAAGGGAGCACGTCCTCAATACCGGGAAGATCACCGAGAACGGAGGTACCGTCGACCGCCTCTTCAAACTGGACGTGCACGTCACCGCCGAAGGTCTCCCGGATTTCCCGCTCGAGTCCCGCCGGCATGGACGCAAGCACGGCACCGAGGAACATCACGATGGTCATGCTGATTGAAACCATCGCGGCCGTATTGGCATTCCGGCTCAAGTTCGCACGGATATTTCCTGCGGATAATGTCCCAGGGTAGCCCAGCAGCCTGCTGAGGATGGGGGAAAGCAGACGGGTCACGCCCCTGAGGATCAGCGGGAAGACCAGGATCAACCCAAGCAGAAACAGGAGGGTCCCCGCGTAGTGATCGACGATTCCGGACAACATGAACACGCCCCCTGCTCCATAGCGGATTCCACTTCCCTTGATCCGTGGCTCAGTATCCTTGATCCCCGCCATGATCGGGGTCTTGACTGCCTTCATGATGGGAACAACGGCTGCCGCGAGGGGAAACACCAGACCGATCGCCGCCGACATGAGGGTGGCGCCTTTCCAGTTCAGCGTATAAACCATGGTATCCTCGAAGATTCCGAGAAGCATGGCGACGAATGCATCGGCCGACCATACCCCGATCGGCAGCGCCAGGATCGTGGCCAGTATGGAGAGGGTCACCATTTCCATCACCACGAGACGTCCGACATGAAAAGCACTGTACCCCAGGGCCTTCATGGTAGCGAACTCCGCCCTCCTCTCCATGACGCTCGATGAAATCATATTGAACACGATGAAACCTGAGATGAAGAGCGAGAGGATCGAGACGAGGGTAAACACACTGTAGAGCCCATCCACATCATTGTTCCTCAAATCATCGATGACGACGGGCTGAATATAGAGGGGCGTTCCTGCAAGCTGCTCCTCATAGCGTTCCAAAGAAGTTCCACCCTGTTGCTCCCAACGGATATACGAAATGTCACCCCTGAGGTCCAACCCCTCCTGAAGGGTACGAAGGTCCATCATCACCCGGAACGACTTCCCTTCCGCCTGATCCCAATCGGTTGGGCCCGCCAGCCAAGGCGTGTATCCCGTGATGCCTGTGATCTCCATCTCGCCAAGGTCACGGAAGCGCACCGTATCCCCTACGCCCTTCTTCCATAATCGGGCCGCATTCTCGGGGACCACGAGTCCTCCCCGCTTCCCTTCGATCAGGGGAAGCTTGAGAAGATCGGTCTCCCACTTGCTGACTCCGGTCACTCGGACGGGTACATCACGATCTTCCCCAACCATGAGCCGTGTCTCTTTGTCGAGGACGCGGAGGACATCTGCCGCTTCCTCTTCCACCCCTTTCACAGCCGATTCCTGAAAGGTTGCATCCCGGCTCTGGATCCAGTAATCCGCACTACCGGCGTATAGTTCTTCATAATAAGCAAACGTATCCTTCACCGTTCTGTCCGCCACGAGCATGGCAGTGGTCAGCGTGAGACCCATGACAAGGGCCGTCAAGGTAAAGAAAAACCGGCGCCTGTTCTTCGTGATGTTACGCCAAGAAACCCGCCAGATAGGCAGCATAGTCTTCATTCTCCTTCACCAATTCGTTCTCGATCACACCATCTTTGAAAAGGATGATTCGATCGGCATAGCCCGCGGCAAACACATCATGGGTCACCATCAGAATCGTCTGATTCCGCTCCTTATTGAACCGCGCCAAGAGGTTCAAGATGTCTTCCCCACGCTTTCGATCGAGATTTCCCGTCGGCTCATCGGCAAGCAGGATCTTCGGCTCATGGATCAACCCCCTTGCCACGGCGACCCGCTGCTGCTGCCCCCCGCTGAGGAGATTGGGCGATTTTTTCTCAAGTCCTTCGAGTCCCACCGCCGTGATCAGCTGGTGGACGTTCCGGATGAGGTCCCGCTCCTTCCTTCCATCGGCGTGCAGAGGGAAGGCCACGTTCTCCTCCACCGTCAAAGTGGGCAGTAGCTGATAGTTCTGAAAGATGAAGCCGATCTCCCGCCTCCTCATGATCGTCCGTTCTTTCTCCGATCCTCCGAAAAAATCTTTCCCATCGATCGTCACGTTTCCGCCGGTGGGGGTATCCAATCCGCCAAGAAGGTGAAGCATCGTGCTCTTCCCTGATCCACTAGGTCCCATGACCGCCACCAACTCCCCCTCGCGGATGGAAAGGTCGACCCCCTTCAACACCTTCACCGTTTCATCTCCCTGCTGGAATTCCTTTGTCACACGTTCAAGCGTAATCATAGAATCCTCCCCTTCTTCACGTCAGTCGATCCTCACTCCGCCAGACCTCGTCTCCACCTTCACGTCATGGGTGCCATCCCCCGATACCCCGCTGACTCCCTTCTTCGATGATGATTTCTCTTCAAGCGTCACGCCGATCGACTGGCTCCCGCTATTGGTCGACACATCAAGGGCGAGATCCGGGCTATCCTCTTCAAAGCGCACCGCTGCCTTTCCGCTCCTGGTCTTGATCGTGATGGGTGCGTGAAGTTCGGCCACGTGGAGATTCACGTCTCCGCTGCTGGACTCGACCTCAAGTTCCTGTGCACCCAGATTTTCACCCGACACGTTCCCCGAGGATCCATCAAGGACGATTTTTCCCGTAAAGGTTTCCGGGATCCTTACTTCCAATGATGGCTTCTTCTTCAGATTCACCAGGCGGGTGATGTCACTGTCCATCTTGATCGTCAGTAGGTCGCCGTTGCGGTCGAGGATCACGCCCGGCCCACCGTCATACACGGTCATATGGGTCTCCACATCTTCCCCCTCACCAACTGTCACCTTGACATCCGTACTGGCAAAATCCACGGCCACTTTCCCCAGATCCCCCGCCGATTCCTTCTGTACCAGCACCTCTTCCGACCCTTCCCGGCATCCCGCCAGCACCATCGCACTCACGATGACCAACATGATTTTCTTCATTGATCCTTCCTCCTTTGGTGCATGGGGACGGTTCCGATGCGTCAAAAAAGTGGCGCACACGAACCGTCCCCATGCGTCATGCCCATTATAGAAGATGACGCAGCGTCACCTTCAACTGATAAGGTGTTTCGTTCTTGCAAGTGACGTAACGTCATCTTTTATACTGAAAAAAAGGAGGAGATTCGGAATGAAGAAAGAAGATATGGTGATATACGGATGTGTCATCGCCGGCGCCGGGATCGGGCTCGTATTCGATGCGGCGATTCCAGGGGTGCTTGTCGGACTCGGTTTGGGGTACGTGTTGAAATCCGGTATGGCGACGAAGGATAGAGAGGAATGATGAGGGTGCTCCATATCAATGACGTAAAGAAGATGAGCGGGGTGTCGGTGCGGACGCTACGCTATTATGATCAGATCGGCCTGCTGATTCCTGCAGGGAAGACGGACGGCGGACACCGTCTCTATACATCGGCGGAACTGAAAAAGCTTCAACAGATCCAGTTCCTGAAGTCGATCGGCTTTCAGCTGGCGGAAATCGGGGAGATCCTCGAGTCGAAGGAGTGGGACTGGGCCGAGAGCCTGAAGAAACAGCTGTCGTATGTCCTCAATGAAAAGGACAGATTGTCCGATATTGAGAAATCCCTGCGCGAGCTTATGAACGGCCTCGCGATTGACGGGGAGGAATTCCAAATCTCGAAGATCATGAGCCTGTATGCCAGGGGCAAGAAGGACTCCCTCCTGAAGTCGCGGGATGACTGGGATGTGCATGACGAACGCGTACTTGAGCGCCTGCCGAATATGAACAGCACCGACCCCGATTCCCTCGAGTGGATCGCCCTCCTCGGCCAGCTCAAGAAGTATATGGACCTTGGTCCATCCCACCCCAGGATCCAGAGCATCATCCGCCGCATGGACGAGAAGCGCGCACTGGACTTCGACGGCGAAGATGCGTTCCTCGACCAGCTCTGGGAGATCCGCATGTGCCCCGAGAAATCCGAAGAACACCGCCTCTATCCCGTCGATCAGGACGTCCTCGAGCTGATGGCCGAAGCGTACGATCTCTATCTGGAGGAACCGGATGGGAACTGAACTCCTCCTCTACCTCGGCGGCCTGGCCCTCCTCGACACCCTGAGCCCGACGATCATCGGCGTCACCCTTTATCTGCTTTTAGGCAATCAACCAAGGACAGCATCGCGTCTCTTCGTCTACCTGTCCACCGTGGCCATCCTTTACGTGGTCCTCGGCATCATCATGATGCTCGGCTTCACATCCATACTCGACGCCTTCAGCTCACTGACCGAGCATGTCATCGTCAGCAGGACCCTGTTCGCCATCGGCGTGATCCTCTTCATCGCAAGCTTCTTCATCCCCACCAACAAGAAGCGCACCATCCCGCTGCCGAAAACGGAAAGCCTCCTGTCGATCACCATCATCGGCCTCACCACCTTCGTCATCGAAGCCGGCACCGCATTCCCTTATTTCGCGGCCATCGGGCTCATGACGTCTGAAGGAATCCCCCTGTATCTCTGGCTCCCCACCCTGATCATTTATACCTTCATCATGGTTCTGCCTGCGGTATTGATCTTCATCGCATATCGCTTGATGGGAAAGTGGCTGGAGGCACCTTTGGAGAAACTGAGGCTGAAGCTTGCGGAGCATTCGAATTCGGCTCTGAGCTGGGTGATGTGCATCGTGGGGGTGGTATTGATCTTGAATACAATCTAAAAAACCGGATCAAATGGAGTTCGATCCGGTTTTCGTTGTATAGATCAGAAGATGAAGTCAGCTACCAATAGCATGACGAGGGATACACCCCATGCGAGGGTGGTTGGAACCGACCAGACAAGGATCTGTTCCTTTACGTTTTTGATTCCTAGCATTCTATTCAATACCCAGAACAAGCTGTCATTGAAGTAGGAGAAGATCATCGCACCAAGGGCACATGCTTGAGCAGCCAAGACAAGGTTCACATCAAGCTGGGCAATGATCGGTGCGGAGATGGATGCTGCGGTAATCATCGCAACCGTCCCACTTCCCTGAACAAGTCTTACAATCGTAGCAATCAGGAACGGCACGAGGATGGCAGGCAGAGCCAATTGAGAGATTTGCTCAGCGATATAATCTCCAGATCCACTTGCACGAAGGATGTTTCCTAGTGCTCCACCGGCTCCGGTAACGAGAAGGATGATTCCAGATGATTTAATTCCTTCTTCCATACGATCCAATGTATCCAGGCGTTTCATATTGTTGGTCAAGGTGTAGATGGCAATGATCAGACCGATTCCTACAGCGATCACAGGGTTACCGAAGAACTTAATATACGATAATAGCTGTGCGTTAACGCTCACCGTCCCCGCGTCTGCCAAGGCCGTCAGTGTCGTATTAAAGAAGATTAATAGAATCGGGAAAACAATCGGCATCAGTGACTTTGTCAAAGATGGGAGATCCTTCGTCCTTTCCGATTCAAGCTCCAAGAATTCAATATACGCTTCTTGCTTGGAAGGCCGGATGAACTCATCTCCTTCTTCAGCAGGCAACTGATAAATTTTCTTCCCGATCCACTTCGCATAAAACACTCCTACAATTACAATACCCAGTCCAAAAACCAATCCAGAAAGAATCATCATCCCGATATCAACACCGAAGATCCCCGCTACCCCCAATGGACCCGGTGTCGGTGGAACCGCATGGTGGGTCGCAACGAGACCTACACCAAGAGCCACTCCAAGTCCGACGACGGATTTACCCGTTTTTCTTGAAAGCGCTTTAACTAAAGGGTTTAAGATAACGAAGGCAGAGTCTACAAAGATCGGGATGGAAATCAGATAACCCGCTGCCGCCATGGCCCACTCTTCCTTCTTCTTTCCTAATGTCTTCACCAAGCTGTATGCCAATCGTTCAGCAGCACCCGACAGCTCGAGGATTTTCCCCATCATGACACCAAAACCGATGACCACACCGATCGAGCCCAGGGTCGTTCCAAATCCGGTCGATATCTCCCCTACAACCTTGTCAGGTGCCATCCCTCCGATGATCCCAGTCACGGATGCGGATATAATCAGCGCAAGGAATGCGTGAATCTTGGTTTTCACGACAAAAAAGATGAGTAAAATGACTCCGACAACCAAACCACCGATCATTTGCATAGCAGTTGCTTCCATATCCAAGTCCCCCTTGTTCGTCCTATATTTTTATTGAGTCAAAGGCAGGAACTCTCCTGCCCATGACCCTCAACCCCTTTTTTAAGCCATTGTCTCCCGTGTGAAGCTCGGTGCATACTGAGCTGCCAGGTGGATACATTCTTCCATGCTCTCGCTTGAGGCAATGTTTTTTCCAGCGATATCAAAGGCCGTACCGTGATCAACGGACGTGCGCAGGAACGGAAGACCGTTGGTGATCGAGATGGTTTTGTGGAAGTCCGTCATCTTCGCCGCGATATGCCCTTGATCGTGATAGAGTGATAGAACTGCATCGTATTTGCCTTGAAGAGCTTGGAAGAAGACAGAGTCAGCAGGTACCGGGCCGACTGCGCTGATTCCTTCTGCAACGGCAGCTTCGATTCCCGGCTTGATTTCGTTTACTTCCTCCATGCCGAACAATCCATTTTCACCACTATGTGGGTTCAAACCGGCAACGGCGAAGTGGCGCTTTTCTACGCCAAGACGTTGAAGGGCTTTGTCACAGCGGATCAAGTAATCTTTCACACGCTCTTTTGTCATCTGATCAATGGCATCCTTCAATGAAAGATGGCGCGTAAGGAAGAAGATCCTCATGTTCCGCACTTGGAACATCGTGAGGGGATCTTTTGTATTCGTCAGTGATTCTAGCATTTCAGTGTGACCGATATAAGGAACTTTTGCCGCTTTAAGTGACTCTTTATTGATTGGAGTCGTTGCCATTGCCTGAACCGATCCTTCTGTCGCAAGCTTGACCGTATGTTGGATATATTCAAATGCAGCCTTTCCGCACTGAGCTTGCACTTCTCCATACTTCATCTCTTCAATATTGATGTTTTGAAGGTCAATGACATCGATTGTTCCATGTTCGAACTTTCCATCTTCAGGGTTTTCGATCGTATTGATCTCGAGTCCTGTTTGGGTAATGGCGATGGCCTTTTTTAGGACCGACGCATCCCCTACGACAACCGGCTTACACTCTTCGTAAATTTTTTCTGATGCCAGTGATTTAACTGTGATTTCCGGACCGATCCCTGCAGGATCTCCCATTGGGATGGCGATGATTGCTTTTTCATTCATAGTTGAACACTCCTCTTTGTGTTTTTGGTCATTAAGTATTTCACACTTGTATAAATGGCTTTTTTATCCCCGATCATGCCGCCTTTGGTCACGACAGGCAATCCGTCGAGATGACCTCCGATGAAAGATCCATATGCGGCAAGCGGCAACACTTCATCCTCCAGGCGAATACCGCCTGCACGGCTGATGGCACATAGAGATGCTGTGACGTCTCCCCCACTGGAGAAGCAGCCTTGAATGTCGTTCCTTCTCTTCTCGATCACGACTCGGCTGATCTTCGCCAAGCCATCGGAGATCCTCTTGGCAAGTGCATCCTGACTGACTCCTTCTTCCAGGGCCAGCGTACGCAGGTCGAGGATCTTCGGATTGGTTGAATAGGTCGTTATGAGAAGGACCGTTTCTTGATCGATGCGCTCCAACGCTTCCGCCGTCGCCCGCTCGATCTCTGTCTCCCATGATTCAGAGAATGTTGCAAGTTTCGCAGCGTCCACGAACACCGGCGAGGTATTGGTTTTATCAATCAAATAATTGATCTGTCTTCCCGTATGGGTGGTGACACTTCCGATGGTCACGACGATTTTCTTCGAATCGACCATTCGATGGTGTGCAGACCGTGCATAGGCTGCCGTTAGCGGACCCGGATCGATGGGAATCAATCGGCGATCTGTGATTTCTGCCATTGCTTCGGCAATTGCTTCGATTTCCTCATCGGTGACAGCATCGAACACAAGAATACGGGTACCCTTATCAACCTGTTCTTTTATAGCGCTTACAATTTTCTGTTTGCCTGCCAATACGGTTTCAAGACCAACGTGGCTTACTTTATTTTCACTCTGCTTTTGAATCAAGCCTGGTACGTAAGACTGGGTGATCGGCATGACAGGATCTTTTGCCACATCGGTCTCTTGCACGGGTACACCATCGACAAGAAGGTAACCACCGGATGTGATCCTTCCTGAGCTCGGGAAGGAAGCGACCACGATGCCGATCGTGTCCTCACCTAACCGACTCAGCATCGTGTCGATCTCGTACCCGATCTTCCCCCTGACCGTACTGTCGATCCGCTTACATAGAATGCCTGCTCCCCATCGTTCCAGCTCGTCCATTGCCCGGTTGAGCCGTCGGTCGATCACCTCATCCGGGGCGTATCGGCTGTCGGTATCGATGCAAACCGCCTCTACACCAGCATCCGCTATGATTTCCCGATCATACACAATCGTCGAAGCCGGGAAGCCCGTCTTCGTAAGGCGGACGCCGGTTGCGTTCGCTCCAGTTAAATCATCTGCTATAACGCCAATCTTCATAATCACTGCCCCCTCTGTGCTGCTATATGACTTCCACCATGTTGGAATACCTGTTCCGCGTTTCAGGATTGATTCCCTCATCGACGATCATGCCTGCCAGATCTGAGATCCCGCATACCTTGGCAAATGACTTATGCTGGAATTTACTCGAATCCGCCACAAGCCAGGTTTGCTGTGCTGAAGCCAGCATCGCTTTCTTGATAGCCGCTTTCTCATAGGTAGGTGCGGTGACACCAGCTTGTTCCTCAACGGCGTGGGCCCCTAGGAAGAACAGATCTACATGAACACCCTGGAGGAATTCCTGTGCAGATGGTCCGAAGAGCGCTCCCACTTCTGACTGCAGCTCTCCCCCGGTCACCATCACTTTGGATTTCGCTTCAAGAAGTTCAAAGGCAATACGGATATCATTGGTGATGATCGTCAGCCCTTCGATTTCTTTAATTTGCTTCGCAATTTCCAAGGTTGTCGTCCCGGAATCAAGGAACAAGGACGAACCCGGTTTTATAAGTGGGATCGCTTTGGTTGCGATCTCCCGTTTGTACTCAATGTTCTTGCTTTCCTTCCACATATACGGTGTTTCCGCTATGATCGGGTCCGGTAATACCGCGCCCCCATGCGTCCGGATCAACTTCCCTTCCTTTTCTAGAAAGGCAAGATCCCTTCGGATCGTCATGGCCGATACTCCGATATTGTCCAATAGCTCTTCCAACTCGACCTTCCCAGTCTGCTGGAGCTTTTCGATGATGATGGAATGCCGTTCTTCAGGTATCAAGAACTTCACCTCCATTTCGTTATCTTGATTTCATTATGTTCGAAACGAACAAAATAGTCAAGTTTATTTGTTTATTTTGAACATAAAATGTTTTTTATTTGATCAAAACGAACACATTTCCTTAGGCTTAAATTAATACTTCTCCTCTTTTTTCATAAATTATATTAATTCATAATAATATTTTATTGTAAATCAATAAATAAGATGATACATTCATCTATAAGAAACCATAAGAGGTGACCTACATGAAACAAGGCTCAACACTATTCCTCAAGGTCGTTCTGTTCTGCATGGGCATCCCCGTCCTCGCTATTTGCGTCGCAGGGGCCGTCCAATTGGTCCGGAACCCAGCTGATCCGGAGTACGCACCATTACTCTATCCAGCCGTTGTGCTGATCTATATCACCGTGATCCCTTTCATCATGGCACTGGTCCAATCCTATTCGCTCCTTGGGCTCATCGATCGCCAAGAGGCGTTCTCCGCTCGCTCCGTGACGATCCTGAAGAAGATCAAACGGTATGCTCTCACGGTCAGCGTTCTCTACGTTGCCGCGTTCCCGTTCGTCTTCATGGTCGCTGACAAGGATGATGCACCGGGTCTGATCCTCGTTGGGCTCGTCCCGATCTTCGCCTCCCTCGTCATCGCGGTATTCGCTGCCGTCCTCCAAAAATTATTACGTGAAGCCATTTTCATTAAAACTGAAAATGATTTGACGGTGTGAGGAGGATACGATGGGAATCATCATTCATATCGACGTCATGCTGGCCAAACGGAAGATGAGTGTCACGGAGCTGTCCGAGAGAGTCGGTATCACCATGGCCAACCTTTCCATCCTGAAGAATGGGAAAGCCAAAGCCATCCGTCTTTCCACCCTTGAAGCGATCTGCAAAGCGCTGGACTGTCAGCCCGGGGATATTCTGGAGTATGTGAAAGAAGATGAAGCGCCTTGACACCTTCATCTATAAAAAACGCCATCTTCCTGAGACAGGGAGATGGCGTTTTTTGTCCACCGGAATCCTCAAATGTGGTAATATATTCTAAAACAAAACTAGGAGGCTCAATGAACCAAACTCTTAACAACGCGTCCTTTATCGCCACCCTTATCTGCATCTCCCTGTTCTTCCTTGCCACTTCATCATCCATGATCGTCACCTTTACAGAATACAAGCTCCATATCCACCCATTATCCATCGTCCTTGTTCTTACCCTCCTCTCCTTCCTTGCCGGATTTGCTGGACTATCCAGGGTGGACAATGGCAGGACCTACGCAAAAAGCATGACAACGATCCTGTTATCAGCAATTCTTATACTGATCACTGGATGCATCTTGGTGATGGGGAGCCTTTTTGGCTAACCATGAAAGGAGTCTAAGCATGAACCAATACGTCGTCATCAAGCCAAACCACTCCACCTATCCGGATCCCATTACGTTAAAAACTGGGGACAAGGTCATCTATGGAAAGGAAGACACCGAGTACCCCAACTGGATCTTCTGTACCTCCCCATCAGGAAAGAAGGGGTGGGTACCGAAACAAATCCTTTCGCAGGATAAACGACCCCACTTCGCTACGGTATCCGAGGACTATTCAGCCCATGAACTCACGGTGGAGGCAGGAGAAACGTTGACCGGTTTGCGTCAACTGAATGAATGGACCTTCTGCCGCAGGGACACCGGTGAGGAAGGCTGGATCCCAGATATTTGCCTTAAGAAGATAACGTAAAGCCACCTATTGTCGGGTGGCTTTTGCTGTTGCCTGAATACAAACAAGAAACTGACTGACACTAAGAGGACATTCATGTATAAACTGAAAGGAGATCGACTGTGAAAACATTCTTGATTACATTACTCGCTTCAGGTCTCGTTATGAGGCATAACCTGAACTGGCACCGCAGGATTCTTACGCTTTCTATTCCAGGAGCCCTAATTGGTGCTTTGGTGTTGGCGGAGTATATCAGGTATCGAGAAAGGGATATAAGCTGAGGGAAAAAAGAGCCCATCTATTTTTACATGAAGGCTCTTTTTATATAGATAAAACATTCCAACCCCTTCTCTGATTGCCCACATTTCCATCCCCATCCAAATTCTCTGCTATGTCATCACCTTCTATCGTTCATTCCGTCTCTATTTCGCCACTTAGATCGCATATTATAAAGAAAATCACTCCCAAAAAACACCGCCGCCCCCACCAGCATGATCGTGAATGAAGCCCCTGTCTCGGACGTCTTTACATACGAATAAACGGAATGCCCCAACAGAACGATCAATAAAATGGAGAAGGCAGTCCCACTCGCTTTTGTTGAATTCCTCTTTTCTTCCTCCGTCATCTTTCTGAAGAACATGTTTTGCCCCCTCTCCTTTTTCGTTTTCCTCCACTATACACCTATTGACAAAAATTGTATCCCCCCCTCCCTTCAATCCCATCAGTGGCATATTCAGGAGTCTATTGGTATGATAAGCTCCGGCAAAGGGAATTGAACATCGATTGGAGAGACAGAAGAAATGAAGAAGATTGAAGTGGATACATTGATCGAAGGCGGCCACAGCATGATGAACAGTGTCGTGGTGGATACGGCGATGGAACTGAGCGGGGCTCACTTTGTGGTGAAGCTTGATGAGCTGTTAAAAGAGCGGGGAGTCACCCAGAAGCAGCTGGCCGAGATGACGGGGATGAGGGTCGGAACGATTTCTGAAATCGTTAATGGAAAGGGAACCTCCATTAATAAAACTCAGCTCTTTTCCATCATGGCAGCCTTGAAGGTCACGCGCCTGAGCGATCTCTATGAGGTGGTCCTTCCTGAAGAGATGCGCAAAGAATATCTGATGCTCAAAGACGAATGGGTGAACGAACGCAAGATGCCCCTGGCCGTCAAAGAGATGTATAAGAAGAACGTGTTGAAGGCTTCCGGCCTTTCACTTGATTAATCAACCATACGCCCCATTAGCAGGGCGTATTTTTTTATGGAGAGGAGACATCCTATACGAAAAAAGGGACGAGGTATGACAAATGAAATCATGGTATGTTCTCTTCATTTTATTAGGTTTCATCCATCCTCATACTATTGCAGGAGGATCCATGCCGGAACAGGCTCTGCTCGAAGACATGCGGGAAGACGGATACATAGGGATCGAGGATGCCGTTGCTGCGTTCGAAGATCAGCAACAGATGGAGGTCAAGCTCCCCCGTCCCCCATTTCACGCCACGATTGCACTGGGGAAAGCCTCCCCTGACACACTGACCCTCCAGTGGTTCAACACGGTCAACCATGCCCATATCCGGGTCACCATCGGCAGCCGGCCATCCCTCAACAAGAGCCATGCGGTTGTTGTCACTCTGAAGGACGGTGTCAAAGCATTTTACAGGGAGGATCCGCCTCATCACACCCTGTCATTTATCAGCGGCGGGCTCACGTACGACATCTACACCAGTGAACCGGTTGTCACGAATCAACGCGAGATGGTGGAATTCGCCAATAGCTTCAACTAGCTACGGCCCTGTTTTCAGGGTCTCTTTTAGTGCTTCATCGTTCTTCCCTTTTTCCCCACAAACCGCCCAAATTCCTTCATAAACTCCACCTTCACCGTCCCCACCGGACCATTACGATTCTTGGCGATCTTGATTTCCACTTCCCTCCCGCTCTTCGTGTCGGTGTGATAGTAGTCATCACGGTAGAGGAACAGGACGACGTCGGCATCCTGCTCGATGTTGCCGGAGTCGCGGAGGTCGGTGAGGCGCGGGCGTTTGTCTTCCCTGGATTCTACGCCCCGTGACAGCTGGGAGAGGAGGATGATCGGGATGCCGAATTCTCGGGCCATTCCCTTCAGCTCCTTGGTGATGTAGCCGATGGCGAGGTCGTGGCGGTCGAACCGGCCTTTCACCGTGATGAGCTGGAGGTAGTCGATGAGGACGAGGAACGGCTTGTCGGGATGCTCCTGTTTCAGGGTGAGGATCTGCTGCCTCATCTCCTGGAGGGTGATCATCCCATTTTGCGACAGCTCGAAGTCCGATTTGTATACGTCGTTAAGGGCTGCATGCATCTTGGGCATTTCGTCGACGGTCAAGTACTTATAAGGGTTATTCCACTTCATCATATTGATGCCCGTAAGGCTTGAGAGCAGGCGCTGCATGACTTGACGCGACGACATTTCCAGGGAAAAGGTGAGGGCGACGCCGTCTTGTTTGATGCACTCCCACGCGAGCTGGATCGCGAACGCGGTCTTCCCCATGGACGGGCGTGCCGCCAGGATGATGAGCTCACCCTCCTTCCATCCCCCGGTCAGGGCATCGAGGGACTCGAAGCCCGTCGCGACACCCGGCAATCCTTCCCGCTCATGATAGAGAGATTCATAGAGCTCCACCATCAATTCCTTCTTCGACTCTTCCTGATGCGTCATATGGGGCTTCATGCTCGCAAGCGCCTTGTACAGATCATGGGCCGATTCCGGCGTGTAGTCCCGGAGGAATTCATAGGCCGAGTCCCTTATAAGGGCGAGCTCATACTGCTTCAGGACGAGGGATTCGAAGTGGGCGACATTCGCCGCCGTCGGGCAATGGGCCGCAAGCTCCAAGAGGAACTGCACCCCGCCGACCTGCTCCACATCTTCCCGCAGCTCGTCCACAAGGGTGACCGGGTTGACATCCAGCCCCTTTTCCTCAACCGCCCGCATGGCGGCGAAGATCCTCCGGTTATGCCATTGGCTGAAATGCTTCTCCTCCAAGGTGATGTCCCCGATTACACCCGGCTCCAGAAGCACGGCCCCAAGGATCATGCTTTCTGCCTCAAGGATCTGACGCAGCAGCTTCTCCTCATTCCCAGGGTGGTACTGCTCGATATCCCTTACACTGTTCAATGCGTTCCGCCCCTTCCTTTTCCCATCTCAAGATCATGTCCTTCAGGCGCGTCTCCTCGACAGGCTCCTCGTACAATTCACTTACGCTCGGTAAAAATCGGCTTTCACGAATGTGCACCGTCAGCCTTTGTTGCACCCGTTCATACGTGCATCTCTTCAGCTCTTCTGCCCATACCTCCAGCATCGACCGCGATAAGGGCTGATTCGGATAGGCCGCCTGCATCCTCTCCAACACCTTCCCCAGTTCATCACGCGTCATGGTGCGGAACCACATCATCGAACAATTCGTGGAACTTCGCCATCACGGTATCCCCCTGTTCCTTCCGTGACTCCCACACCTTCTCGATGTAGATGGCGCTGTTGATCGTCCCCTTCTCGGCAAATAACGCCTCCATGAACGCCATCAATTCCTCTTCGGATTCCTTTTCACACAGTCGTTCCAGTGCCATGGAGTCGGCAGGTGAAACGCTGAGCCCCTTCCCCCGCTTCAGGATGAAAAAGTCCGTCACCGCCTGCAGCTTGCGCGTACTCATCAATCTCTTCACAATCTTCTCTTTCTTTACAATCTTCTTTATGTTTTCACCTTCATTTCGCAGCCCTTTCACATCCATTTCACGTCCATTTCGCAAAGAAGCCCCCCAATGCTCAGGGGCACGGAGCGTGACGATCAATCCATAGGCAAACGCTTCAGTCGTCAGAATCCCCACCTTCTCCAGGCGCTTGATGGATCGATGGATCCTGGACAGGGAATACACCTCTTTCTTCCGGCCGTCATAAAACCACAAATCCTTTTGAAGCTGCTTCAGCGACGTCACATACTGCCTCGAAGACAACTCCACTTCCCCCACGCGCAACCCGGCCTTGAACGTCACATGCGTCAGCAGCCAGATGAAGATCCGCATATCCGCCTGATGATGGAACACATTCATCTCCACGATCTCATTCTCAAACTTACTCCAACCTTCCATTTCCACACCACTCCCATTTCAACATATGTATCTACTCTGTATATAGGCTCGACTTGTCGAAATGGGTACGGTCGACGAAAAAAAACCTTTTCCACGGAAGAAAAGGGTGAGAAGTAAATTTGGTTGTTGAATCTTACGCGGACTATTGTTGCCTGAATGTTCCTCCTGCACCCTATCCTTCATCCCGTTCCCGACTTTGTTTACTACCAACCAAACAGGGAAAAATAAACCCATCACTTCAAAGGAGCCGATCCCCATGACCAAACCAACCATCAAAGCATTCATATTCGACGTCTATGGCACACTCTTCGACGTCCATTCCGTGCAGGACACGTGCAACAAACACTTCCCTGACAAAGGCGAAGCCATCAGCCAATCGTGGAGGAAAAAACAGCTCGATTATTTCTTCCTGAGACAAGTGATGGGCACATACGAAGACTTCGTCACAGTCACCCGTGAGTCCCTCCGCTATGCCCTCATGGAAAACGGAGCCGAATGGACGACGGAAGCAGAAGACGAATTGATCGACGCCTACACGCACCTCACCCACTACTCTGAAGTCGAGGGCGTCCTCCAAGAGCTGAAGGACAGGGACCTTGTCATCCTGTCGAACGGCACGCAGCACATGCTCGACAGCCTGATCGAAAACGCCGGTCTCGCTCACCATTTCGACTCGGTCCTGAGCGTCGATGACGTCAAGCAGTTCAAGCCCGCCCCCGCCGCCTACACCCATGCCCTCAAGGAGCTCGACGTGAAACGTGAAGAAGTACTCTTCATGTCCTCCAACGGCTGGGACATCTCCGGTGCCAAGAACTTCGGCTTCCACACCGCTTGGATCAACCGCGGCCACGTCCCCACCGAGCAGCTCGGACTAGAGCCGGATGCGGAGTATGACGATTTAACAGGTATTCTTGAGTGGAAATAAGTAAAGGGATCCGATGCTGATATCGGATCCTTTTTTCTATCTATAAGGAAAACAGATACACTTTATAATCAAACACATTCACCAACCCAAGTCTTCTCGCAATGGCATTGGACGGCGTATTGATTTCCATGCAGTCCCAGTATGGACGCAGGCCCTGTTCCAGCCCTTCGTTAATTACCCGATGGGCGACGGCGAGCCCCAATCCTTTTCCTTGGTGCTCCTCCAAGGTCTCGATATCAATCGTGTGCTGATCACCGGCGAGGAAGCCGGAAAAACACAGGCTCACCACTTCATCATGATGCATCACCACGTACCCCATCCCTTCCTGAAAGAAGTCCTCCGGGGTGGCCCAGAACTCCAGGATCTTCGACTGAAGGAAATCAGGATTGGTGATGACCCCGGCACGATTCTCATAGAGATCCCTGCTGAGTTTCACCAATCGGTACCCTTTCTCCAGAGCGGCGGGCTCAGAATCACGAAGATGCTCCGCTTCCAATCCATACACCTTTTGCTGAAACACCTCTAACCCGCGATGTCCAAACACTTCCCTTATCACCGGTTCCCACCGTTCATGGTGACCGATGCCGATAAAGGACTGCACGCCTTGTGCCTTGGCTTCCGGTCCGATCACCTCGTCAATATATCCATTGATCTCCTGATTGAAAGCAGCATTCGTTTCACTGCCGATGAAGAAGAAGCCATCATGATTCCCCAGCCAGACTAGTCCGGTAGTGGGGGTCTGCGGGTCATCGGCAAACACTCTGCCGGGATTGATCCTTTCAAGCACCGCCTTGACCTCCAAGTGACCCTGTTCATGAATCAACCCTTTACACGTATGAAACTCACTTCGATCTAATTCAATAATCATCCCTTACTCCCCCTTACTCCCTGCATCAACTCACACTCAATATATAAACCAATAAAAACCCGATCGCATATGCCAGCACCACACTAAGAACAGAAGCAATCATCAGGGCTCCCCCCATCTTCCGGTCCCTGAAGTGATGCCAGAGGATAAACCCAGCCACCAGTGCAACCAGCGCAAGCACCATGGACGCCAACAACATGGCCGCAACCGCAGCCACCCAGCCTACAATCGTCGTGAATGTCTTTCCTCCTGTTTCGTTCATGCGTTGACCCCTCTTTCGGATTTTTCTTTTAACCTATACCTATGCGTACAGTCCGCCCATTTACCGGATTCAGAAGAAAAATAATGAAGATCGCAGCTTTTCCCAAGGATTATTTTCATGCAATTAGTGTGTGAGGAGCGCAACCAAGACGGGAAATAATAATGCGTGGATGTATGATATCAATATCCTTTTATTAGTGGCTAGTTTCTTGTACATGTTTAAATGTCCATCTTCATAAAAGACCTTCAACATAACATGTTTTTCTTTTATAGGCATGTAGATATCACACATGCCAAAGACAATCATCACCATAAGAATGGCGACTTCAAGCTTGGGTTCAAAAAGGACGATTCCACTATAGATCGTGACTGACATAATCGAAATGATTACCGGGATGATTACATATGCCGTTACTTTATTCCACCTGGACAGTACATCTAATTTTGCCTCCGAATTCAAGTCAGCACCTTCTATTCTCTAAAGCTATGTTGGACTTTATGATCGTCTCGGAATCATTAACTAATAGGATACTTTGTAAAAGTATGACAGGTTCCATACCAGCTACCCTTACGTTCTTCCCTCAATGCATGTTTATTGCAAAAAAAGCTGTAATGGCCGTGACCATACAATATTTCATCAAAGTTCCTTTATGTTTCTTGAGCTTCTCTTTTAAACGTAAGTCTCCATCGGTCCCATATACATTCATACATTCATCCTTCTCAAAGATGGGTTGATACAACACACAGTAAAGAAAAGGTGTCGCGATCAGGGCCAAAACGCTCTGGCCGTGGATATCTCCAAATGAGTAGACCAGATAAAGGACGCCTGCTCCTGCTGACATGATCGTCGGCACGAGTAAGAAGGCCAGAAATTTGTTACGAATATTCATATTTCAGTTGATGATTCGTTACTCACCCTATCACCTTCCCCTCTTTCATTTGCTAGAGCGTTAGATCCATCTACGCCCACACCACCTATAGCACTCTACCAATCAACCAAGGCACCAGATTGATGCTGATCACGCCCCACACCGTGACGGCAGCGATCCACCAGATCATAAACCGGGTCGACGGGTGCTTCTTTCTCTTCCGGATGATAACCAGGGTGATGAGTCCAAGTGGGATCATGACGGCAACTAACCATGAGACCATATCATGCACGCTCCCCTCTGTTTCATATACCCAAACTTTACCATGTAACTGGAAGAAAATGAAGGGGAAAGGGGCGGCATCCTTCTAAATGAAGATTTGAATCCTCCCCCCAAGAAGCTTATAATGAGGTGGAATTTGGAACGATGAACAAGATCCGGAAAGGTTTAGATAGGATGAAACAGACAGTGTTAATCGCAGAGGATGAAGAGATCCTCCGGGAAATCAGTAAGAATTATTTTGTGAATGAAGGCTATGAGGTATTGGAGGCAGGCGACGGAGAGGAGGCGCTCGAGCTCTTCGGGTGCCACCCCGTCGACCTGATCATATTGGATATCATGATGCCCCGCCGGGACGGGTGGGACGTGTGCCGGCAGATCCGGAAGCAGTCGGCGGTGCCGATCATCATGCTGACGGCGCGCTCCGATGAGGAGGATACGATCCAGGGATTCGAGCTCGGCGCGGATGATTATGTGACGAAGCCGTATAGCCCGAAGATCCTGCTCGCGCGTGCCAAGCGCCTCCTCCAGCAGCGCACCCAGCCCGCTCCAAAGGACGATGGCGCCTTGACAACGGGCGGTCTGCAGCTGAATCTCGGAGCCCGGACGGTAAAGGTGGCAGGTGAAGAGGTCTCCCTCACCCATACGGAATTCGAAATCCTGTCGTACCTCATGCTCAATGAGAACATGGTCATCTCCCGGGAGCAGCTGATCATCAAGATCTGGGGCTATGAATACCAGGGGGATGAGCGGTCCCTCAACACCCATATCCGGAACCTGCGCTCGAAGCTCGGGTCGTGCGCCGGGATGATCAAGACGATCGTCCGGGCCGGATACAAGTTCGAGGGACAACCATGAAGAGCCGCCTCTTCCTCAAGCTCTTTTTCCTGACCCTTGCCCTGTGCATGCTGATGGTCGGAGGAATCTATGTCGGTCAGACGCTTTTCTTCGATGAGTATTATGAGTCGAGCAAGATCGGGGAACTCTCCGACTCCATGGATGAGTTCCAGAAGGAATACCTGAAGCTCGATGACGGGGAACGGGCGAACCATGAGCTGGAACGCAGCTTCCATCAGGAGACGAATGCCTGGATCACGGTCCTCGATGAGAAGGGCTATGTGAAAACCCTCGAGGACTACACCCTCACCATCACGGGTGGATTCGTCGAGGAAGGCGGCATCGTGGCCAATATGGACCAGGAGTACACGATCCCCTTGGCCTATCTCGAAAACTCGTTATCTGATACGTCGATCCTTGAAGCCCTGCAAAACTACCGGGATCATGTTCTTGAGGTCAAGGCGATAGCAAAAGGCGACGATCTGTATCCATACGAAATGGTCGTGGATAAAGAACATCACCTGAACAACCGGGAGAGCCCCTTCGAGATCTTCGACGGCGGGATCGACAGCTACATGGACTATATGCGGAACCGGGTCCTCGACGACAGGATCGATCACACACGGGACCAATCCCTCAAGAAGAAGATCCTGTACGGGAAGGTCGATGCCACGCATACGCCGGAACAATACCCGTTCCAGATGAACCCGGTTTTATCAAATCGCGTGTTCCTGGAGCAGGTCAAAGCATTTCAGGCGGATCTGCTGCTCCGTCCGGGTCATGATCCCGTCGAGTTCTCCCCGAAGAGCTATGAGCGGAATGGCATCTCCTATAAGATCCTCGTAGACAAGAAGCTGGATGAAGACGGAATACCCCTTTATTTCATCTCGATGACGTCCCTCCAGCCCATCGATGAGGCAATGGAAATGCTGAAGGATTATTACATCTACGTGATCATCGGGGCGGTCATACTGGCCCTTCTCGGTTCCTTCTATTATTCGAAAAAGATCACACAGCCCTTGGTGAACATCAACAAGACGGCAAAGAACATGGCCAACCTTCAGTTCGAACAGCGCATCCCGATCAAGACCACCGATGAGATCGGCGAACTGTCGGAGAGCATCAACAATCTCTCCGACAACCTCCATCGTCATATCAACCAGCTGCAGCATGAGATCCAAAAGGAAAAGCAGCTCGAGCATACGCGCAAGAATTTCATAGCCGGCGTGTCCCATGAACTGAAGACACCCCTCAGCATCATCCAGAGCTGCACGGCGATCCTACAGGACGGCCTTGCCAAGGACCGCACGGATCACTATTTTGAAGCCATCAACCGGGAAGTGAGCCGGATGGACCGACTCATCGTCGACATGCTCGAGCTCGCCAAGTACGAGTCCGGCACCTTCCAGCTCCAGCCGGAAGCGTTCCCCGTCAAAGAGGCGATCCAAAACGTGTTCAATCAGCTCATGATGAAGATCCAGGAGAAACAGCTCCAGATCCACATGGACGTGGCAGACGTCACCGTGCTCGCCGATCAGCACCGCATCGAGCAGGTGCTCAGCAACTTCCTGTCAAACGCCATCAAACACACACCGGCAGCGGGACAAGTGACCATCGAAGCCCATCCCGAAGACGGCCACGTGCGGATCAGCATCATCAACGAAGGCGAGCCCATCGAAGAAACCCAGCTGAAGAGGATCTGGGACCAGTTCTATCAAGAGAAGAAAGCCGGACGGGCCAAAGACGGCACCGGCCTCGGACTCGCCATCGCAAAGAACATCCTGAAGCTCCATGACGCAGAGTACTCCGCTCAGAACACGGACAGCGGCGTTTGTTTTTCGTTTACGTTGAAACAGATGTAGCTGCCAAACCTTTGCCCTGTCGCGTACAAATAGCTCTCCTCCAAGGGGTTGTAATCTAAATGATTTATTTGTAAATAAACTGATACAAAAGGTCGAATCATGTGTTACAATCTTTTGGGAGGTGAGTAAGTATGAAAAAATTCTTAGTAGTCGTACTTGTTGCGCTGCTCTTGGGAGCTTGTGGCGCAACGGAAACGAAGGAACCAAAGTCTGTCGATTCCAGTGAAAAATCCAAGAACGAAGCCAATAAGGAAGAAACCAAAAAGGAAGAGCCTAAGAAGCTTAACCAGGAAATCGCTGACACAGAAAACATCAAAGCAACCTTGATTTCTGTGGAAAAGAAAAAAGACGATGTGTTTGGTGATACCATTGAGGTCATGTTCGAGGTTGAAAATAAACGTGATGATACCATCGAAGTTCAAGCAAGGGAAGTTTCCGCTGACGGAAAGATGGTCGATGAGGGAATGCTCAGCATGAGCCAAGAAATTTCAGGTGGCAAGAAAGCCGATGCTATCCTTACCATCCAAAGCTATGACGAAGGAAAAGAGATTCCTGAGCTAAAAGAAAATCTCGAAATGATCCTTTATGCTTTTTCATGGGATAACATGGACTTTGAAGAAGAGCACAATGTAAAAATAGACTTCTAACATAGGGGAGGGCGACTTGAAAAAGTCCCCTCTTTTTTTGTTTCGATCAATGCAACGGCATACCCCTCTCCTCTTACTCTCCGGGCTTTTCTGTCCCCATGTAACATTTATATTTCCTCTACTTCACTATTCCCTTCTCAACATTTCACTTTCACTCTGAAGATTTCCATCGCCATCTTCACCTCATCTTTATCTCCCTGCTATACAGTAAGAAATGATGCGGATACGCGCATATGGGATTTTCGACAGTCGTGAACGACCACATAGAGAATGAATTTCACACATGAAAGGTGGATACACAGTGAAGCGTACAGTCAGACGTAAACGAATCAGAAAAAGAAGGGTCGGTCTTCTCCTTATCGTCGCCCTCCTCCTCGCCTTCGGGGTCAAAGGGTATATCTTCGCCAACGGGAATTCGCCCCTTCATAAGACCAGCGCCGAAGAGGAAACGGAATTCAACGGATCGGACGAGCAGGTCGACAACACCAATGTCCTCATCCTCGGAAGCGATGCACGCGGGGACGAGCGGGCACGGGCAGATACGATCATGATCGCCAACTACTCCTCGAACACGAAGGAGCCTAAGATCGTCTCGATTATGCGGGATACCTACGTCCATATCCCGGAGCACGGATACAACAAAATCAACGCCGCGTATGCTTTCGGAGGGGCAGAACTCATGAGGCAGACGATCGAGGAAAACTTCGGCATCCCCATCCACTCTTATGCTGAGGTCAACTTCAACTCGTTTGAAGAGATCGTCGACGCCGTCGCACCGGACGGGATCGAAGTGACGCCGACGTATGAAATGACCCAGGACAAAAAAGCCCTCGGCGTCCAACTGACCGAAGGCACACAAAAACTCCACGGCAAGGAGCTCCTCGCCTACAGCCGCTTCCGCCACGACGGGAACGGCGACTACGGACGCATTGAACGCCAGCAGGAAGTCTTCGGCAAGCTGAAGGAAGAAGTAAGCAGCTTCTCCACCATCACCAAACTGCCGAAGATCGTTCGCATCGCCTACAACTCCGTCGACACCAACGTCCCTTACCGCACCCTCCTCTCGGTCGGAACCGATGTGGTGCGCGGCAAGACCAAGGACGTGGAAACCATGCGCCTCCCAATGGATGACACCTACCATAACACCCGTTATGATGTCGGTGCCGTCCTGGAATTTGATGAAGGCGGGTTGGAAGAGAATGCGGCTGAAGTGCAGGCGTTTTTGGAGGAATCATGATGGGGAAAACCATAAAAAAAGAATAGCCAATATGAAGATTGTTAACCTAACAAAACCCAGAGTTCATGACTCTGGGTTTTATATGCTTCCATTAATAAAGGTAGCCCAATAAATCTAAACATCCATTTTCCCACGTCACATTTCCGATTTCCTTCATCATTAGTTCATTCATGACTTCCATTCCCAAACCTAAAGATTTATGATTTTCATTATCTATTTTGAGCCATGTACATTCGTTCATTACGGATCGGTATCCATTCTTCAAATACAAACCCTTATCATCTGCAAATAAAAGTAAGAAATCAATCGACTTATCTTCACTGAATTTTTCAATTTCTGAAAGCAACAAAGAGCCTAATCCATTTGAGCGGTATTCCTTTTTGACACATAGATCAATGACTCCAAGAACGTTTATTGGAAGGCCATTTAGATTCATGACTCGATAATCCAGCCCTACTTGAGCAACAAGTATATGGTCATCATTCAAAACCAAGTATCTAAAATGAGGCAATTGCTTAAAATAAATTCTTTCCTTCGGATAATCCTCTCCAAAACTCTCCGACAGTAGCTCTTGAATACTTCTTCTTGCCACATCATCTAGCTCATACTCGTGTACTCTTTTGATTTTCAACATTTTTCACCTGTCCTACATTAATCCGTTTAATCCTTGAGCGCAATGAGACCTATACGATACGGGAATAGTACGCGACATCGGCAACCCTGCCCAGCAAATTCGATTCGGGCAACACCGCTACCAACGTAAATCCTAGTTTTTCGATTAACTTCTTTGACTGCACATTTTCATTATCGATCGTAGCCGATAGGCGTTTAAGATGTAATGTGCTTCTACAATGCTCGATGACCGCGGACACCGCTTCATACGCAAACCCGCATCCCCAATGCTTCCTCATGAAGCGATAACCTATTTCCCCAAGATACCCTTCTGCTATAGTTGGAATCATGACGTCCCCGATGAATTCATCCGTCTCTTTTAATGCCACCGTCCATTTTGTTTCAGTACGATTCCTGATCATTTCTATCATGGCGTGTTCATCATGAGGGGGATTGATTCCGAGGTATTTTCTTACTTCCTCGTGGTTAAACATTTGAAGCATGTTAGGGATGTCTTTTTCCGCTCTCGGACGTAAAACCAATCGTTCTGTTTGAATGATTGGTGCTTCTTTATTTGTCATGATGGATTCCAGCCTTTCGTGCATTGTGTAAATAAAAATGGTCACATTATCTATATGCTAGGTCAATGTTGAGATCCCTGTTCTTCTGACGCTACTTAACTCTTCAGGGGTGTGTAGCGTGGACAGGCTTTTATACAGGTAGAGGCAACCATTAACCTTTATCAAATATCTCTTGTTTGTTTTCCACTATTCTGGCTACTTTCATATTGACACGTGGAACTCCATCTTTTTGATAATAATCATTTATTATAGGCTCTACTTCATAGTTGTCTGTACAAAGGATCTTAGGAGAAAATTGCTCAACATTCATGTCGCCATAACCTTTGACACAGTTCGCCATTGTATCCAGTGCAATTAAACTTAAAGGTCTTCCTTTGTTTAGCCACGTTTTCATTCTCTCCCAGGTTGGGAAGCATACGGCTGCCAGCCTTCCCCAATTATCGTTAAAACTCGTGGAAGTTGACTCAATCCAATCAAGTACGTTACTTGAACGGAAGCGGTGTAAGCAGGTAAAAGCCGCTATTGGCAATTCTTTTTCATCTACCAGTTTCAATTTCCCAAAGATATTACTTAATCCCTCTTCGGATGGCAAACTACTGGCTGTCGCCCAAGAAATCGGGTAAAGTAAATCTTCGTCATAATTCTCCCAAAGTTCTCTTACCCACCCTGAAGCAGAAGCACCTAAAACATCAGCTACAATTTCCAACATTCTCGATTTCACTTCGTAATTTCCGGTTACATAAAACCTAGATTTCACTGAACTCAAAGTCTTTTGGATATCGTGTTTTTTAAGGGCATTTATTACATCATCCTCAAGAAACCATCTGGTGATCGAAAAGTCTAATAAAGACTCCAAATTATCTTGAACATTTCGTAATGTGGGGGCTTTATCTTTTTTTGTTACAACTATATCTTCTTCTGGTTGGTAAGCCTCTCCGTTCTCTTCATAAAAATCATCATGCAATGAAAATTTATTAGGGGAATGAACAACCGCTAAGTTGTACCATTCAATAGGTCGTAATGAATATTTCACTAACCTTTCGTGACATTGATTGCATAATTTATAAGGTTGACTAGGGTCATCAGATGTTTCTACAACGTTAATCTCGTTTCTTTTACAGGCTTCACACAAATCAGTTATCGCCACTGACACCACTCCCTTTTATTGCATATATATTAATGCCCACCCCAAAACCGATACTCATAAAGATCAAAGTCCATTTCATGCTCCAGAAAACGCTGGAAAAAATCCCTTCTCTTCACGTGGAATCTCAAAGGAGCCAGTCACCGGATGCGCTGCTGACAGGAGGAAGATCCTTCGGCACTCATCCAGGGGGATGCCGGTCACGCCTTCTTCCCCCACGCGGATCTTGGACTCATCCTTCAGAGCATTCCATCCGATTTCCCAGATGATCTCTTCTGCTGAAACCCCATACGGGGACGGCTTATTCTCAACAAACAACCCATGGTTGGCCGCCCTTTCGATGGCCGAGGGACAGTCCACATGGGAGCCGGTATACATATAGTAATCCGTCCCAAAATGGATGAAGAGCCGGTCCTCGCTATACAGCTGGCACCAGATGAAATCTCGTAGCACCATCTTCATGACCAATCGCACGTCATCCAGGCTGATCAAGGAGTCTTCTTTCAGCACGAGTCGTTCGAATTCGTTTTCATATAAAGAGGTCGCCCGATTTTCTTCTGTGATATGCTCCTCGAGCCCCAGGATCCGCACGAAATGGATGCCGCTTTCCTCCATGAAGGCCATGGCAGCATCCAGATAGGCTGTCTCCATCCGAAGATAGTCATCGAGCGTCAATTCGTTTCCATCAAAGGTTTTTCCTATCTCAGAAGGGGAAGTCCAGTCTTCTACTACTGCGTAGTGGCCATGCTCATCCCTATTATCCGGATTGTACTTCGTGACGCGCCACTGATGATGGATTTGTTTCACGAGCCGATTCCTCCATTATTCCCGTCATGTAATCCTTATGCTTCTTTCACTATATCATATATTTTTCCAATATTATCAAATTATTTGTAGTATAATGGAAACAAGATTCATTTCCGGAAGGACAGATCAACAGGGGGTATGTATGAATAAGAAAAAGGTGATTCGGATTGTGTCCGTTCTCTCTCTAGGAACCGTTCTATTAACGTTATGGGCTGTTTTTTCTTACCAAGAATCTGATAAATTCGGTGGATTTCCAGTCCCTCAATTAGCGAAGAAAACAGTGAGTCGGGAGGACTTTGAATCGTTCACATGGGCTGGTACTTCTGAAGCGAAGGAGGATGGACTTCCCTTCCTTTACCGTTCGCATATCAAAGCGGGAGAATGGAAAAAAACGTTTAGAGAAGGGACTCTGACGACGTATGAAAAAGGTGAACATAAAATTGATGTGATCGCGCAAACAGGCTATCTTTCCATAAACGTTAGTAGAGAGTAGTCGTGTATTCTGCATGAACCAATCCCTTAATAATAAGGTGGTTGGTCCTTTTTCATTTCAAGACATTCTTTCACCACCAATTTTAAAAATCCAAAAGAAGTCTGAATCTTTACAAAAAACCTCTTGTAAACCTCTCACTCCCTCCCCTATCATGGCAGTAGTGGCACCTTACCCCAGTATGCGCATCCATCAGATGTTCATATAAAAAACTACATACAGGAGGCTCTCCATGTTCAAGAAAACCATGTTGTTTGTCGTTGCCCTTGTCCTTTCCTTCTCCCTGTTCCTGCCGTCCGCGTTTGCCACTCCGCCTGTCACGCCGTCGAAAGCGACGTCCCAGTCCCAGCTGAACGGACTCACGGTGAAGAGCGAGGGGGCGATGACCGGCTACTCCCGGGACAAGTTCCCCCACTGGATCAGCCAGGGCGGCGGATGTGATACCCGCCAGGGCGTCCTGAAGCGCGATGCCGATTCGTACAGTGGCAACTGCCCGGTGACGTCGGGCAGCTGGTACAGCTATTATGACGGCGTCACGTTCACCGATCCTTCCGACCTCGACATCGACCACATCGTCCCACTAGCCGAAGCATGGCGCTCCGGGGCCAGCAGCTGGACCACCGCCCAGCGCGAGGCGTTCGCCAATGATCTGAGTGGATCCCAGCTCATCGCCGTCTCCGCGAGCAGCAACCGATCCAAGGGTGACCAGGACCCATCCACCTGGCAGCCGCCCCGTGCCGGTGCGAAATGTGGCTACGCCAAATGGTGGATCAGCACCAAGTCCAAATGGAACCTAAGCCTGCAATCGTCCGAGAAGACCGCCCTTCAAGGGATGCTGAACAGCTGCGTATACTGATAGAATAAAAGAAAAACGGACGATCCTCACCGGGATCGTCCGTTTCAAACAGGAGGCCAAACCATGGAAACCAAATCAACCACGTTCAACGCAAGCCACGGCGTCATGACCGAGGAAGTCGGCGTCATCAGCGGGGAGCTTGAGCTCGTCACCACCTGCGATGAAGATGGCATCCTCTCCCTCAAGATCACCTATGTGGGTGCAGAAGAATGGTACACCCTGCCCGGTGAGGAGTATCGGCTGTTTGATGCCCGGGATCATGAGGTGGTTCATGGCATGCTGGTGAAGGTCCTGGAAAGAAGCTGAGTTTCTACTAAAATATAATCAATGCCAAAGACGCTTGGAATCCCAAGCGTCTTTGTCTTTTCTATCTCCTACTGAAATAAGGCCCAAGCCAATCCGTCTCATGCGTGAGGACGAACGTCCAACGGAACTGTTTATCTACGACATAGACGTCGCGGCCCACTTCACTTGATAAGTCCTTCACATCAAAACCCGACGCATTCTCAAGGAGAAGGGCGTCCTCCGTGTCCTGAAAGAAGATGAAACACTTCTGTTTCTGTTGATCCCTGAAGGCAACTTCAGCCTTCTCACCTTCAAGACATGTCCTCTTCTTGTAGCTGAACAGATGCCACAGATATCCACCAAATCCATCCTGGTCAGACAAATAGATCGACTGTTTCTCCTTTTCGCTGAGGTGACCGGCAAAATGGATTTCCCATTCTTTCTTCAAGTACGCTCCCCATCCCGGAATGTCCCGTACCTTGATGTTTTTTTCTATTAATCGATCAATCAGATTCATTGGTACCTCCGTGATTTTTTATAAAAAGATTTTTTTGTAAAGTTAGTTACTTAGAGTATTACAAAGCTATTTTACTTTTTATGGTATTATATATAAAAAGCCTAACTTAGCTACAGGGCAGCATAACTCAAAAAATATATCGACAAAGAAAGATAAGTAGAGGAGTTTCTAATGAAAAAAGTAGAGCGTTGTATTTTAATTGGAATAGCAGGCGGCTCCGGAAGCGGAAAGACCTCTTTTTGTAGTAATTTGGCAAAGGACTTAGACAGATTAAAAGTTAAAACAATATCTACTGATGATTATTTTAGAGAGGTTAAACCGAAAGCGAATGCTCCTTACAATGGGAAGGAATATGATGATTATGATCACCCAACTTCTGTAGATGTGGACAGATTAATTAGAGATATTAATCATTTTATATCAGCAAAAACTTTTGATGTAGTTATAGTTGAAGGTTTATTAGTCTTGTATTTTGAGGGAACAAGAGAAAAATTTGATTTGAAGATATTTGTTGATTGCCCATCAGATGAACGATTAGTTAGGAGATTAAAAAGAGATATAAATGAACAAACCTTTGAAGAAATTTCTTCAGAATATCTTGATTTAGTAAGGCATCGTCATAACGAGTTTGTTGAACCCACAAAATGGTACGCAGATTTAATCTTGAACGGTTCTATAACTCCCAATAAATCCTTAGATGTAGTTAGTAATTGGATATTAAATCATCAACAAAATTCACTTATTTAATTATGAGTAGTTTAACTTAATGAGGAATACAGCCGCTCCTTAAAGGAATGGCTGTTTTTTATACTTGGCGTTAGAAATTGACGGAAATTAGAATTTCGGCAAGCTTAGAGGAGTATTTAGTTTGTCTATCTTTTTCCCCATTCTTCTCACCTAATTGAAGGAAGCTGAACCAGTAGAGGTGGTTATCCAAATACCTCGTCGCCACTCCATGGAATTTATCCATCCAAACCTTTAGTCGTTGACTCGGTGTCATCGCTTTCGATAATCTCTTTCACATTTGATACACCATTTAACAAAGTGCATAAAGAATTTATGTACCGAAAAAAATGCAGTAAAGGTTAAATAGCTTAATTTGCTCTTCTATAGATATTATGAATACAAATCAGGAAAAGTGGGTGATGAAATTGGAACCTATTCGAATTGATCAAGCTGATGTAAAAAAAGCCATTCAATCTGGGCATCCGTACATCCAAGTTGATAACATGAAATTCTTACTTATGGAAGTAGAAGAAATGACGGACGACAGCGGGTATCACGTTACCGATCCTGATGAGGAAAAACAACTAGTAAAAGCGTTGGAAGAAGACAATTCAATCCTATCAGAAAATGAAATCAGAAAAATGCTAGAAGATTAAACGCATCTCCCCATTTAAAATCAACTGCAATAGAACATATTAAAAAGCTCCCCAGAGAAACGGACCAACCGTCCATTCTCCAAGAAGCTTTTCTTCATCTCATTTCCCGTAATTCACAAACATCTCCACCGTTTCAGGATCAGTATGATCGAAGAACAGCGACTCCTTCTGATCAAGCCCTGCAATCTTCTCCATATCCTCTTTAGACAGTTCAAAGTCGAACACATCGAAGTTCTGGATCATGCGTTCTTTGGTGACGGTCTTCGGAATGACGACGACGTCGCGCTGGATCAGGTAGCGGAGTGCTACTTGGGCAGGGGTTTTGCCGTATGGTTGACCGACTGCCCGGAGCGTTTCGTTGGTGAAGAAGTCGTTCTTTCCTTCGGCAAATGGTCCCCATGATTCGATCTGGGTGCCGTATTTCTTCATGATCTCCTGTGGTTTCTGCTGTTGGTTGAAGACGTGGGTCTCCAATTGGTTGACCATCGGGGTGATCTCACTGAATTCGGCGATGTCGATGAAGCGGTCCGGGTAGAAGTTGCTCACGCCGATTGCTTTCAGCTTGCCGGCCTTGTAGTATTCCTCCATGGCGCGGTAGGTGCCGTAGTAGTCGTTGAACGGCTGATGGATCAGCAGAAGATCGATGTAATCCGTCTGCAGCAGGCGAAGGGATTCGTCGATGGATGCCTTTGCCTTCTCGTAGCCCGCGTTCGAGATCCACACCTTGGTGGTGAGGAAGAACTCTTCCCGTGGCAGTCCGCTTTTCTTCACGGCATTGCCGACGGCCTCTTCATTCCCGTACGCCTGGGCCGTGTCGATGGAGCGGTACCCGACTTCGATCGCCTCGCTCACGACGCGCTCGCATTCTTCAAGATCCCTTACTTGATAGACGCCGAAACCTAAGATCGGCATCTCGACTCCGTTGGATAATGTCACATTCTTCATGGTTGATTCCTCCTATATGTGGTTGATCACTTTCATTCTAATCCCTTCGAGTTACTCGAAGGCAAGCCCCAACCCTCATTGTTTACAAATCAAATCGGATGGGCTATCCTTACGTTACCACCTTCGAGTAACACGAAGGCAAATCGTATACATATGGAGGGATTATGTTGCTGACCGTCAAAGAAGTATCCAGGCTCCTGGATTTGACCGAGCACACCATCCGCTTCTACACCGACAAGGGCCTCGTCCCGAGTCTGAAGCGCGATGAACATAACAAACGCCTCTTCGATGAAGAGTCCATCAGCTGGCTCACCGGCATCAAATACCTGAAGCAGTGCGGGATGAGCGTCGAAGACATCAAAGCCTACGTCGACCTCTGCCTGGAAGGGCACGACAACATCGAAGAGCGCTATGCCATCATCGAGAAGCAGCGCGCCATCGCCCATGAACAGCTGAAGGAAGCCCGTGAACGCGTCGACTTCATGGAGGAAAAAGCCCGGCACTACCATGAGATCCTGACGAAAAAAATTCCTGATGATACGAATCCGGGTAAGTGGTATAAGGAAGTCCAGTCCACCTAAAAACGAGCTTGTCCCTAAAAGGGCAAGCTCGTTTTGTCATAGAGATCCATACCATTCATCGGACACAGGTTCCAGCCATTCCGGTGTCCCGGCTGTGATGGCCACATGGGAGAACCAGCTGTCCTTCGTCGCCCCGTGCCAGTGCTTGACTCCGTCATGGGTGACAATCACATCACCCGTTTTCAGGCATTGCGCTTCCTTCCCTTCTTCTTGGTACCAGCCTTCTCCTCCGGTGACGAGGAGGATCTGATAGCCGCCCCGGTGGATGTGCCAGTTGTTCCGGCAGCCCGGTTCGAACGTGACGTTCCCGACGCCGACATTCACTACGGGATCGGCGACCAGGCCTTTCAGGTAGCTCTGCCCGATAAAATACTGGGTATATGCATCATTCTTCTCTCCAATCGGGAAGACGCCCCCGTTTTTCAACACGTTATGCTTTGCCATAAGGCACTCCCTCCTTACTTTTTATTGAATACCGGGAAGAAATCATGCTCCCCGTAGCTCTCGAGGCTTTCCACGCGCTTCAAGGCGTCCATGTCACGGTCGCTGATGACAAAATCAAGGTCCGCATTGTTCTTCATATGATCCGGGTTCGCCGTCTTCGGAATGACCACCATCCCGAGCTGGAGGTCATAGCGCAGGCAGAGCTGAGCCACACTCACCCCGTAGCCGTCGGCAATTGCCTTCACTTCGCCGTGGTCGAGGACCGCACCGTGGGCAATCGGGGAATAAGCTTCCACGAGGATTCCGTTCTCCTGACAGAACTCGATGAGCTCCGTCGGCGTGTGGCTGACATGCGCGAGGATCTGATTGACCATCGGCTTGACCTTGGCATGGGCCAGGATGTTCTCCACATCATCCTGAAGGAAGTTCGATAGGCCGATCGCCTTCACCTTCCCTGTTTCATACGCATCTTCAAGCGCCCTCCATACGTCCACGTTTTCCTCGAAATACCGCTGTTCTTCACGGAACTCCGCCCAAGGCTGCGGACTGTGGACGATCATGAGGTCGATATAGTCCATCCCGAGCTTATTCAGGGATTCGTTGATGGACGCGGAAACCGCTTCATACGATTTCGCTTCCCCCGCCACCTTGGAGGTGATGAAGAGCTCTTCCCGCGCGACACCGCTCAGGCGGACTCCTTCGCCGACGCCCGCTTCATTTTCATATGCCTGAGCCGTGTCGATATGACGGTACCCGATGGCGATTGCATCTTGCACCGCTTGTGACGCCTGCTCGTCATCCAAGAGCCACGTGCCGAGACCGAGCTTCGGAATCTCGATGCCGTTTGATAATCTGCTTGTTTCGTTGAACATGTAATCGTCTCCTTTTTAGTCATATCATCTATTGGTCCAACCATTCTCTAACATCCACATGCGAAATCGCATATTGCTACGATACCGCACATCTGTGTATAATATAAAACGACACAGCCCGTTCTTCAATGATCAAAACCTCTTGATCTGTGCGTTTTCGCACGAATGCGGCCACATTGTACGACATCAGAAAAGGAGTCACCCATATGACCAAGATCGACCGCAGGGTCCAGAAAACACAGGACGCCATCAAACACGCCTTCATCGGGCTCATGGCGGAGAAAGGCTTCGACTACCTTACCATCCAGGACATCTCCGACCGCGCCAACGTCGGCCGCCGGACCATCTATGATCACTACCTCGACAAATTCGATATCCTGGACCGCCTCATCGACGAGCACATCCATGAGCTCCGTGTCCTTTGCCGGGGCGCCGCCGACCTCAGCTTCGAGGAAGGAAACCTGATCTGGTTCGAGTACTTCCAGCAGAACGAGGCTTTCTTCACCACGATCTTATCCAGCAAAGGAGCCCCGACCTTCCGCACAAGCTTCCTCACCTTCGTCATCGAGGAACTCGAAGCCGACGTCGATACAGCAACAGGATTGAATGAAGGTTTGAGCCGTGAAATCGTCCTGCGATTCTTCGGGGCGGCCATCGTCGAAATTGTGGAAGCGTGGATCACCGGGGGGCTTGCGGAGCCTGCTGAAGTGGTGGCGAGGCAGATGGGGAGTTTGTTGGACCGGAATCTCTAAGGAAACACGTAAAAAAGGCTGCCACTCGGCAGCCTTTTTCCTCATTGATACATCCTCAACGCTTCTTCTAGAAACCCTTTATATTTCTCCACGTACTGTTCCGGTTCCACGATCCTCACCTTATTCCCAAACCCCGCCAGAAACTGATAAGCAAAGTGATTCTCAGGCAGTTCCATCGTGGCTTCATATGTCCTTCCACCAGCGTGCACGACGGACTGCTTTCCAAACCGCTCAATGAATTGATCCCTGACACTAATATCGATTTCGGCTTTCACCATCATAGACATCATCGGTGGCTGTTCCATGCCAGTTCCTGCAGAAGATTGGGGCCGTGGTGTAAACGAGCCCTTTATCTTGAGATCCGTCATCCTTGTCACCTTGAACGTCCGGTGATCCTCACGCTCCATACTGTACCCGGCCACATACCATTTCATCTCATGGAGCTTCAGATGATAAGGCTCCACGGTTCGGCGGCTGATGGCCCCTTTCTGATCCACGTAATCAAATTCAATTAGCCAGTGGTTTTTAATGGCGTCCATCAGAGTAGAGAGTTCCTCGTTCAATCCGCTCTGACCCACCCTATCAGAAAAGGTCATGAAGAGGGTGGGAGTAAGATCGATATGACTCATCCCCTTGATCTTCGCGATTGTTTGTTGAACCTCTTCATTCGATGACAGCTGACCGAATCCATCCAAGGCCACGACGATATGCTCAATGTCCCTGTGGGTCAACAACCGCTTATCAAATTTATATTCTCCCATCAATCCGTATCCACCCTCCCGCCCGTGCATGGCATAGACCGGTATATTCGCATAGGTCAGGGTGTCCATATCGCGCTGGATCGTTCGCTTCGTGACCCCGAAAAGCCGACTCAGCTTAGTGGCAGATATCCGCTCCCTCTGCAGAAGCAACATCACAATCGAAATCAATCGCTCAATTTTTTGCATAACGCCCTCCAAATGGCGACATATAGTTGTCACCTTTCACTCATTATACTACCGGTAGACCCATAAAGGAGGCAACACACAATGAAATCAATCGTTTATCTTCAATTCAACGGCCAGGCACAGGAAGCACTCACATTTTACGAAAAAGCCCTGCAGGGAATAGTCCAACAAGTGACCTTCGGTGCAATCCCTCAAGATCCCCCGTTACCGGCCGAAGAACAAACCATGATCATGGAGTCGCGACTCGACTTCTCTGGAAACACCATCATGATCTCCGACGTTCTTCCGTCCATGCAATCAGTCACGGGTCCCATCACTCGAGGAACCAATGTGATCATCAGCCTGATCGACGGCGATCCTGATCTGAACCAAACGTATTTCGACCATCTGTCTCAAGGAGGGACCATCCTCATGCCCCTCTCGTCCGTTCCGTGGTCATCAAGCTTCGGCATGGTGAAGGACCGCTTCGGCGTGGTATGGAAATTCAACAGTGACGCAAGTACGTTTTTGAACCAGCTGATTTAACCAGCAGCCCCCACTCCAGTTGAGATGGTGGAAGCCTGGATCACCAGGGACTTGCTGAGCCTGCAGAAGTGGTGGCGAGGCAGATGGGGAGTTTGTTGGATCGGAATCTATAAAGATATGACAAATGCAGTGCCGAACAGTATAAAGATATCTCCACATGCACACAGCAAAAAAACGGACCCGATTGGATCCGTTTTTTTGCTGTGCGCATGGGTGACAAGAGTGTGTTACATGATGCCAACCTTATTCAAGTCTATATCCAAGACCCTGGTCCGCACATCATTTTTCGAAACCAAGACTTCATTCCCCTCCCTATCGAAGCAAAAGGCTACTGGAATAGAGAATCCGCAATTCCGATACGAGCCATCAGCGTGGCTGGCACCGATCACAAATGCTTTTTGTTCAATCGCAATTTTCTTCGCCTCTGTCGTCCACTCGATGAATTGCTCTTCACTGAACATTCCAACCCCGATCGGATTAAAGATGATATCGGTTGGGTCAGAATCCAAATCTTCAAGACCCATGAAGATCTCACGGCAAAGCACATAGCCTATTTTCAAATCGTCATCCTGCATTTTTGAAGGAGTATATAATGTCTCATTTTCCGGTGTTTTCGCTCGGTCCAACACGATATCCCCTAGAGGGTTTACAATAAACGCCCGATCCTTATGATTGATATCTCGATACCCCGAGACAATATACGTCTTATGTATGCGTGCCATGGAACTGACTTCTTCGATCCATTCATGAGTGAAATAACCTTCCGGAAACAAAACAAGATCGATTTCCTGGTTATGGTCCAGCTCGGACTTCAATTGGATTAATCCATTTTCTAACGTAGGTTGAGCAATCAATATTCTCAACTCAAACACCGCCTTTCACTTATATAATTCCCTTTGCAAGTGAGAATGTCCTCTTTATAAGATCCTATCCAGTTGCAAAAATATAAAGTCCTATGATGATGCTTCTACACCTTAGATCCCAACGGACCAACGCTTCACACAGGGGCCCATCTAAAAATCCATAACCTTTATACCCGAATCAAACAAACAAAAAAGGAAAATAATGTTATAATAGATACTCAGAATCGACGCAAGACCAATGAAAAACTCAAATGGGAATACTCCCCCACCAGTCGGGTATAGATTCATCAAACACCTTCTTCAAAAATATGTAAAAGGAGTGAGCCGATGGACCTCTGGTATTTCCCATTCACTGTCGGCATCATAGTATTCCTGGCCCTATCCATTATCGGTAAGCATGACATGACATACATACTCCTGTGGAGCGGCGGCATTACACTGGGCTTCTTTCTCATGTATCTAGTGGGTAGGAAAAATTGAAAGAATGGCAGCTAAGTAACAACGCCTTACAATCTCTAATTAGGAAGGTGATCCGAATCAAAACAGCCTCAATCGTCCTGCATGTCCTCTTCAGCATGACCCTTCTCTTTCAGATGGGTGCCATCCTGATCATCTCTTCAACCTCCGACGACCTGACCGTTCCCATCCACTATTCTATTGATGGCACCGCAGATAGCTTCGGAACCATCCAGGATTATCTGATTCTGATTGGAGTCAACATCCTCGTATACGCCCTCTCGGTAATTGGGGCGAAATTCGTACGGAAAACGAACCCACAGCAGTTCGACTTCTTCCATACCGAACTTGAGAAGCAAAAGGCCGCTGTGAAAATCAAGATCTTCGCTCAAGTCCTGGCCTTCCACTTCTCCGCTTTCGTCACGTGGCTGATCGCAAGCGTCCTTCGACGTGCATGGAACCCGGGGAGCGACTACAATCTCGACAGCATTCATATCCTCGTTTTCATCGGGTTGACAGCAGGGATCCTATTCCTTGGGTTCCTATGGATCTTCAAGACCCGTCGACCGATTAGATGATTGGGCCAGTTATGATCAACATATGTGTCTTTGACTAAAATGAATTCTAAGATGGTGATATCCATGCAACGAGACATCCAGTTAAAAAATGGATGGCTGTCCTCACGAATCGTGCTCCGTTATGGGGATGAGGTGTTGCAGTTCAAGAAGATAATGAGTGATGATGAGCAGTTTGTTGAAAGTTAAAAGAATACGTAGCCCCTATTCAAATCAATGATAGAAAAGTGGTGGAGGAAATTGAAAAAAGGGGTTAGTGCCATACTTACGTTAATTGGAGTTTGCATAATGGCTTTTATTATACTCAACCTACTTGATGAAAAGACGGTGAAACTGGAATCCAGCCTTGAACAGGTTTCAAACGAAGATGGGATCCAAACATATGAGTTCATGGTTAAGCCCATTGAAAAGGGTGACCACACGATCCAGTTCGGTTTGATAAAGGATATCGGGTATGCCTTTGGTGCAGTCGATGATAACGGGAAGGAATCCTATCCTGAAAACACCGTTAAGGCCGAGATCCCGAATCGAGAAAAAGGTGAGACCACCACCTTAACGCAACAGGATGAATTGATCTATCCCATCAGTATTGATACCAATCTGTTAGAGCCTGGCGTGTATGACTTGAATGTATCCTTTTCAGGAGCTGAAAACGTTGAAGTCAGTGACCAGACTATCAGCATTGAAATTGACTAACACCAAGCACAGACGAGCTAGTAGTCTGTAACTAGTAGACCCCCTCCTTGATAGAAGGGGGTTTTCCTATGCAAGCTAAGAAGCAAGCTACCGATTGGGCAGCTTGCTTCTTAGCTTTCTATTAAAGTCGATCGTCCGCGGATCAAGCAACAGCCATCACATAAACCCAGCAAACCACAACCCAAGCGTCGTCCCAACATAATTCCCGATGATATACCCCAAGGTACCAACCACAAGGATTGGCCCAATCAAATCCTTCCATCCCTTAGCAATCGCCATGGCGGCAGCCGTCGTCGGGCCTCCGACGTTTGCGTTGCTGGCTAGGAGGATCTCTTCAAGATCATACTTCAATAGTTTCCCTGCACCGAGTGAAATGCCCAGGTTGAGGATGACGATGATGAGGACAAACACAAGGAGCAGCGGAGCATTCTGAATGATCAACGGAATCGAAGCCGGTATGCCAATCACGACAAAGAACAGGTAAATGAGGAACGTCCCGATCTCCTGGCTGCCGTTGATCGAGTCGAAGTACTTCGGGAACAGGGCCAGTGCTAGGAAGGTCAGGGTCGTGAGCATGAGGTACTTATCCCCTAACAGCCCGTTCATCAGATTCAGGAAGAAGGACGCATCCTCTCCGGACGGGATGAGCCCGGCAAATAGTTCGGCGATCTTGAATGACACCACGACAAGCAGGAAGGCGGTCCCGACCGATAGGGCTATATCCTTGAGGGACATTTCCTTCCGCGACCAGAATCCTTCGGCAAGCGTCTTGCCGTCTTCCTTCATGCCCCCGTTTTCCACCTTTTCCACATGGGGTGCACGGAATCGCTTCCTGAAGAAGCCCATGGTCGGAATCGTCATCAGCACGATGAAGTAGATGGCCATCATCAGATTATCCGCCACCACCGCAGACGAGACCATTTCTCCCGGCGGTGCGAACTTCGCGGCCATGGCGGCAAAGTTCACCCCTCCCCCGACATACGAGGCACTGAGCATCGCACCTAGCTTATCAAGGTAGGGAATGTGATCCTTCAATAAGAAGAAACTGATGATCGTCCCCGCCACCGTCCCGACGGAACTGATCAAGAACAGAATGAGCAGCCGCCCGCTCTCCTTCCACACCTTCTTGAAGTTCACATGGAAGAGCAGCAGCGGAATCGCAAGGGGAATGATGAACGTCCACACGGCATCATACACCGGTGACTCCGTCGGGATCACCCCCGTATTCGATAGTATGATCGCACCCACCAGGGCAATGATGGCTCCCGATATCTTCGCCGCCCAGCTATAGCGCTGTTCGAGGAAGATGCTGACGGAAGCCCATACGACGATGATTCCCCACAGGGTTATGTAATCGTCCGGTTGAATGAGAGCTTGGTTCATGGGGTAGCCTCCTTTTTTTATCTATATTCTATCGTACCCATTTCAGAGAGAATTTTCAAAATATTATTCCTTCTTGAAGGCACTACCCCTTCTTCAAGCAAAACCTCTTTTCCAGATAGTGTATACTATACGTAGATTCAGTTAACAGGAGGAATAGAAATGTCCATTGCGCCCTACTCAAAGTTCAACCGCTATAAAGCAACCATTCAATCATTACCTTCACCAACACAAGAAGCCCTATTGGTTGAACCATTCCTGCTGGAAAAAGACCCAAAGAAAAAACTCGAAATCTACTATGCTCCATTTGAGCATCTAAATACCAATGCAAAGGTCGTCATCGTCGGGATCACCCCCGGCCTCCACCAGATGAAAAAGTCGTTCGAGACGGTATGGAACCTGAGAGAATCAACCCTCACAGACGACGAAATCCTCCACGAGGTCAAAAAGAACTCAAGCTTCGAAGGGCCCATGAGGAAGAACCTCATCACCATGCTCGATGAACTCAACCTCCCCGCTCACCTGGGGATCACTAGCACCAGCGAGTTATTCGGATCACATAGCCACCTGGTCCAAACCACCTCCGTCCTTCCCTATCCGGTCTTCTATAATGGGAAGAACTACAGTGGATCTACACCGAACATAGTGAAAACAGATCTGCTGCGAGACTACATCCTTCAATCGTTCCCTAAAGAAATGGAACATATGGACAATCCGCTGATCGTTCCTCTCGGGGTGAATGTCTCCAAGGCCCTTGCCTATCTATCGGAACAAGGTCTGATCGACGCCGCGTGCATCTTGGACGGCTTCCCCCATCCTTCTGGAGGGAACGGGCATCGACATCGGCAGTTTGCTGAGAATAAGGAGGAGATGGTGGAAAAGGTGAATTTTTATTTCAGTGGCTTTGAGATTAGTAGTACTATGAAGTGAAAAAAGCAAGCAAGGTAGCGCCTTGCTTGCTAAAAACTAGATTATCTACTCTATTTACTAGCTGCTAAATCAAACGATTTTGCTACTTCAAGTAACTTATCTTTGTGAACCAGGATATCATTAACCGAATCAATTTTTATCGTTGTTTTGTCCTCATTGTTTAGCTGCATATATTTGTTGGCATTATTAAACCCAAGTCGACAAACCCATCTTCGGATATTATTGTCCAAAAGAACATTGAAATAGCTCTTATTGTCGCGGTAATAGACCCTCGCTGGATCAATTTCCTCTTTAAGGATTAGCTTTACTAATACATACCCCTCAATTTCTTCTTCAGTAGTATGAATTTCATTATCTTCTTTTTCAACCTCAACCTCATGCTCTAACTTTTCTTTTTCTATATCTATTGCAGAGTTCACAGTTGGCTCACCCAAATTATTTTCGCTTGAGGTATATAATGCTTTTTGCAACTTATCATTAACCTTTTCATTTATATACTGATTTAATGACTTTTTAACCAATTCTCTGAAATTATCTAAGACTTTTTTTGTTTTAACGCCCTGATAAATATCGTTAATGACTACTTTTACAAAATCTTCTGAAGGGTTTTCAACTTGCGCGTTAATATACTGCTTTATTTCACCTGTGTATTTCAGCTCAGAAGCTGTGGTTAATACATTAACTACATCAAAGTCACTTTTTCGAAACTTTGCAAGTTCCAATATATCAATATCCTTTAAATCCAGCATATTAATAGTGAAGAAAGGTTTCTGATCCATTTTGTTTTGCTCTTCAAGATCTGTAAAGAACTTATATTCAATTCCATTTGATAATATGGCAAACTTAGCTTTGGTTGTGCCGAAATATCTAAAAAGTTGAGAATCATGTTTTGTAAGAATTTCCGTCACGCTCTTCGCCTCAATAAGAATTACAGGCTCCTCATTTTTCATGATGGCATAGTCAATCTTTTCGCCTTTCTTAATGCCTACATCTGCAATATATTCAGGAACCAGTTCTTCTGGATTAAACACATCATATCCTAAAGCTTGAATTAGAGGTAGGATCAATGATGTCTTTGTCGCTTCTTCCGTATGGATACTCTCTCTAACCTTTTCTATTCGACTAGATAAATTTTTGATTTTCTGTTTAAAATCTTCCATGGTACTCAACTCCTCATTTTAAGTATGTAAGATAATTATACCAATCATTAGGTTTATATACATAAAATTCTATAATTTCTAATAATTCAATCGTTAATTTTGTTCTTAGAATATTGATGACCTCTATGCATTTTCAGAAATAATAAGAGAAGCTATTATAAAAAATAACTCCTCTTCTTTGAATTATTCTTCAATTAGATAATGATACAATGCACCCTCCACTTCATGTTCAAAAAGCATGTTCATACACACTACAGGGAGATCACTTGCTTTTTTATCTTTCATAGTAGTTTGTTCCACACTATTATCTTCAGGCAGTACTTCTCCTAGGTAATAGAAATCAGTGCCTTCATCATCATCTTTCTTTATAAAAAAGTGGAGTTCCAAACCTATTTTTTTTGCGTTAATGATCTTCTGAACTTCTTGGGAACTCAGTGTCCTATTACTACGTGAATACCATTTAAACACATTCGGACTAAGGAATTCGTCTCCGTAATTCACACTTGATTCCACATTTTCATTTTTATGATAAGTCACAAAGATTGGGCACGTATTGAATTTAGGTTTATACCCATACATTGTAGAACTCTCATCGGTGTTCCAATTAAGCAACTTACATGCATCTTTACGTGAATATTTTTGGTATAAAGTAAGTTTTTTAGAGCAATCATATTCCAACGTTTTATTTTCAGCACACTTTATAATGTCTTCAATCAAAAATTTAAAATAACTATTTTTTTCTATAAGTGATGATAATCGATCATTAAATCTATATTTATGATCGTCATTGACTACTAGTGGTACTTCTCCATATTTTTTCTTTGCTGCTTGTGTAAAGAAAGTTAAATCTAGAATTCTCTCAACTGAAGCAAGTGTTTCTTCCTTAAAAAGGCACCCTTCGCGAGCTAAGATATCTTTCCATTCTTTTTTTGTGACACCCTTATTTATGAGCAGGGATTTAATTAACATAATTTCATGCTTTCTTTTCCCATTTAAAACTTCTTGTGACAGCATGGTTAACACTTTACACTCGTACTCAGTTAATTTTGGAACCTCTTCTTGTACTCTCATTAAGAAATGGTAGTAATTTGTTTTTGTTTCATTTACAATCACGCAAGGATCAAGAGAATGTTGAAGAACAAAATCATGTAGATAAGGAATTCTTCCAATTTTATTTTTCAGCTCCACATAGGCATCCCGAAGAATTTTGAAAGAAGTTAATTTTGTATTATTTATAGAATTAAAAATTTGTTTCTTTGCTATTTCTTCAAAATTTATTGTCGAAACGCCCTTAATAAAACTAGGATCCTTTGTTTTACGTCTGATATTATCTTTGTTTTGTGTACGATCACCAGAAAGAGCAACAGGGATTAAATAATTGTTCTTATAATTCCCTATAAAATCAATAACCGTTACATACTCTTTATCATCATGTTTCCTTAATCCTCTACCTAGTTGCTGAATAAAGATGATACTAGACTGCGTTTGTCTGAGCATAACCACCTGATTTATACATGGAATATCAATTCCTTCATTAAATATATCTACGGTAATGATGTAGTCCAATTTATCATTTTCCAACTCTGAAACTTTTTTAAGACGTTCCTCCGAACTATGTTTGCCTATAAGAGCAGCAGTTCTCAGGCCTCTACTATTTAATGTTTTAGACAGTTCTAATGCTTCATCCGTTCTACTACAAAAAATAAGTCCCTTCACTTTATCCCCGGAATAACCATAGTAATTCACTTTTTCTAAAACATGATCTACTCTTTCGGTAGTAATTAGATTTGTCAGAATCGAGGTATCATCTACTAGTTGACCGTTCAATTCAAAATCAGTCACCCCAAAATAGTGAAATGGACAGAGCATATCCTCCTCTAAAGCCTCCTGTAGCCTTATCTCATAGGCAATGTTGTAATCAAAGAGAGAGTAAATATTAATATCATCCGTTCTTTCTGGAGTAGCAGTCATCCCCATCAAGAATTCAGGCTTAAAATAATCGATAACTTTTGAATAAGACTTAGCTCCAGCTTTATGTACTTCATCGATAAGAATGTAATCAAATTCCGTAGGATCAAATTGATTAAGTACATTATCCTTTGATAGTGTTTGAATCGTTGCAAATAGGTATTTAGCATCTCTTGCTTTGGTGGTACCAGAAAGAATTCCAAAATCACGATCCGCTCCGCCCAAGACTTTCCTATAATCTGTTTTTGCCTTTTGAAGAATTTGTTCACGATGAACAATAAATAACATTCTCTTCGGTGCAAATCGTCTAACATCAAATGCAGATAGATAGGTTTTACCCGTACCAGTCGCAGAGATTACCAAAGCTTTTTTATTCCCTTCCCCTCTAACCTGTTCAATACTATCTAACGCGGCTGCTTGCATTTTGTTAGGTTGTATAGCTAATGCAGTTTCTAGAGTATTTATTTCATATTGACTAGGATGTTCAATAAGTTTATGTATTTCAGGGAATGTTGTCGCTTTATATGATTTTTCATATGCAGTAATCCAAGAGTCAGACAATGGGGCTGCCTCAAACCATACTTCCTCAAATTGAGTTATAAAATGGCGAATGATTTCCCCATTTTCATGAGAATTCAATTTCACATTCCACTCATAATTTGCTTTGAGTGCCTGCGCAGTTAGGTTTGAACTACCTACAATTAAAGAGTAATGAGTTGGCTGTTTAAATATATATCCCTTTGCGTGGAATCCTTTAAGATCAGTTAACCGAACTTCAAGATTGGAAATTTTCAGAAGCTCTCTAAACACTTTTGGTTGATTAAACTGAAGAAAAGTTGAAGTAAGTATTCTTCCCTTTACTCCCCTCAACTTTAGATCCCAAAGCAGAGCTTTTAAAGTAGCTAAGCCGCTTTCAGTTATAAATGCCACGGAAAAGAAGAAATCTTCACTGTGTTTAAGTTCCTCTAAGATCGAGTAGAGAATAGTATCATTGTTTTTACTATTATTTATGAGAAGTTGTGGCTTATACCTCGTAGACTTTCCATGTGCTTCATCAATAAAACCCTTATAAATTGACTCCTGTAATTGTTCAACAAAATTAGTCATTAGGTCACCATTCTTTTCCATTATTATAGTAAAAGTGTAATATTATTATCCTGCGATGTAAATGATTCCAAACTAAAAAAGCTACCCAAATCGGGTAGCTTTTTACCTATGCATAAATTTCAGCTAGTTTTTCAATAGCAGGTACATCTGCTGGGGCCCATTCCAGCAAATGTAGTTCATCAGGCGTTAACCATTTTATCGCTGCATGCTCTGTCAAGGTTGGCTCTTCGTTAATCAACTCACAAGCAAATGTTGTTAAATGAACTATACCAAAGTCATACTCATAAACTGTATGTTCAATTTGTTCATTAACTACAATTGAAACCTTCATTTCTTCTTGAATTTCTCTTAGTAAAGCCTGCTTAGCAGTTTCACCTTTTTCAATTTTACCACCCGGAAATTCCCACAGCAAAGGCAATGATTTATCGTTCCCTCTTTGTGCACAGAGTATTTTTCCGTCTCTAAATATAACAGCTCCAACTACATGTATATCTTTCTTCATAATTATCCTCCTGGCATATAAAGCATGATCATAGGTGAAATCATATCATAGATTAGTGAAGGTGCAACACCTCAGTAGTAGCTGCTTTTCTTTGAAAATACGCATGCAATCTATACTCACAAATCTCTTTAGTAAATTCATATAATGCTATTTCTGAAGCCTTCTTTGTTTCCAAAGCTATAGTAAATTCACCATTTTCAAATGAGATTAGCCCCTTAGAGCTTCCACTCCACTTTGTCATTGGCATTTTTTCAATTAACCCGGTGATCTTTTTCTCGTTATACTCCCACATTCCCTTATGGGATTTACCAGAAAAGTCAATACGCTTTCTATATTCTTCACTTGTTAAGTACCAGTGAAAGAAGGGAGCAACTTCATTAGCGGTAATTGAAGCAAACCAATTAGCAGGTCCTCTTTCCAGCATGGCTTTCAAGAGAACCATTTTGTAGCTCCTACTCATACCTGTCTTCTCCACTTCCTTTAACCAACCCTCATGATGGAGAAATACCTCTTGTTCTTTTCCACTTAGCTCCCCTACTTCATAGAGGAAACGATGATACGATTTCCATTCTTCATAATATGCTTTAGCGCCCATTCTTCCTTTGAGATGGAGCTCAAGATAAGATGGCCTTCTACCAAGTTCATATTTTAGCTCGTCGAATGCATTTTTCAATTGTTCTTTCCTAGGCTGTCGTTTTAGTGCCATCTCGGTTAAAAGGTCTATAACTTTCATTTCTAAATTTAATGAGCAGTTTGCTGGTGTGGAGGGAATAGTACCCAAAGGTTTTCCTCTTTCACTACTTTGATCAAATAAGGACATTTTTATATCTGCATTTCTGTAGTTACCAATCAAATCAATGACGACACATTGGTCTTTATTAGGATGAATCCTAAGGCCGCGGCCTATTTGCTGAGTAAAGACTGTTAATGATTCTGTAGGGCGCACAAATAAAAGCGTATCAACGGACGGAATATCAACACCTTCATTAAATAGATCTACTGTGAAAATGGCGTCTATTATACCTTCTTCCAACTGATTAATAACTTGGGAACGACTTATACTATTTGCTTTAGAAGTAAGAGCAGTCGTATTGTAACCTTTTTCATTAAAATGGTGCGATAAAAACTCTGCCTGCCGTATGGATGAACAGAATACAAGAGATCTTTTTTGCTTATGCTTTTCCCAGGCCCCGATTGTTTTCTGAGCAAGGCTATCTCTCATTTGTACTGCTAAAAGCTCTTCCTCATCATACCTTGACCCAAGCCAAGTAAGTTGCGAGTAATCAGTATCATCATATACACCATAGTAATGAAAAGGAGATAACCATCCTTGATTGATCGCTTGAAGAAAATCAATACGATAAGCCAAATTCCCTTCGCATATAGCATAAATATCCCTATTGTCATTTCGATCTGGAGTTGCTGTGATACCTAGGAGGAAAGAGGGATCAAAGTAGTTTAATACACTCTGATAAGTATTTGCGGCAGCATGGTGAAATTCATCCATAACAATCAGATCAAAATCATTGGGGTTAAACCGCTTCATATGCTTTTGCCTACTTAGAGTGAATATAGACGCAAATACAGCTTCCGCCTCACTTACTTTTTCTACTCCATTGTAAAGGCCCGTTGTGATCTGTGGATTTACCATTTTGAACGATTTCTCTGCTTGCTTCAGTATTTCTTCTCTATGAGCAACGAATAACACTCGCTTAAATTTTTTCGCAAAAAAAGCAGCGAGATATGTTTTACCTAAACCTGTCGCCATAACCACTAACGATTTGGAATATCCTTCTTCAAAGCTTTTTTCTAACTCTTCTAGTGCTTCTATTTGGGCAAAACGAGGTTGAACCTTCCCATAAGGCACAGGTGGGTCTATGATCACTTGTGTTGATTTTTCTTCTTCCTCTTTCGGCAGCATCATGTCTACTTCTTCTTGTTTCGTCCATTGGGTAGCCAGATTTGGATGCTTTTGATGATATTGCTCGTAATCTGCTTCATAAAGCTGTACGCTTTTATTATTAACAGGGATCGTTTGTTCGTCATAGAATAATCGCAAGAACTCCTTTGTTCCTTCTTCAAATACAGGCTTATCGTCATTAATTAATACATTCCACTCGACCCCATTTTTCATAGCGGAGGCAGACAAATTAGATGACCCAATAAAAAAATGATCATGTTTTTGGGTTTCAATTAAGTAAGCCTTCGGGTGAAAACTAACACCCCTACTCCTCCATAAACGGACCTCTATAGATGGATGAATTGAAATTAAATTTCTTAGTGCAAGAGGTTGAGTTATATATAAATAGTCACCTGTTAAGATCTTAATATCTGCACCTTGTTCTGCTGCGATTTTCAATGCATTCCCAAGTAACCTCACACCAGATTTCATTGAAAAAGAAGTGATTATATAAATGGTCTTACCCATCAATAATCTATCTTGTAATTGCTTTCCCAATTGGGAGGTAATTAGCGAAATGGAACTCATATCTTACTCCTTAACCTCTATTAAAAATATCTTTTCTTGGAATCCCCCGCGTTTTGTAGCTTTCTCTTTACGAACTGCTTCCACCTCTTCAATCGAGGAGCCATTATGTTTAGCAAGTGCATGCATAATCTCTAATAAATCAGCTAACTCCTCAACAGCCTCTTCATTTGTTTCAGCCGAGCAATACTCGTCTAGCTCTTCATAACTTTTCTCTTTTAAGTATTTTATGTAGTCCTCTTCACCAAGAATTTTGGTAATAGGTTGCTCCCCGCTATCCTTAATAATTTGAGGAATTTTATCTCTAACTAATTTGTTGTATGTTGGCATTTAAAAGCTCCTTCCTTTTATACTACTACTATACTTAGCTTACCATAATTATGGAATAAATCGCGGCAGGCTGGAATAAAGATACTTCTCTCCATAGTCTTCTAAAATCATGTTTTGGGTTATGACATCATAAATCCATAAGTTTATTATAAAGGTTTACCTATATAAAAATTCATCCAACCTAAAGCCCCATACCATTTTTTGATGTCATGCAAGAATTCGGGTTAATAATATGTAATAATACGGTAGCGTATAAGGAGTATTTTACTAGTGTTTATTGAAAGGATGAGACATTGATGCCTATAGCTGAAAGAGACTACTGGAGAAATGATCAATATCGACCCAAAAAGAAAAAAACACCCAAATTAACGTGGGGCTTTGTAGGACTTATACTCCTGGCCTTGTTTGCCAGTGGACTTCCCATGAAGATCTACAATGAAGTCACGATTCATCACGACCAAAAGATACGAAGTTACTTGGAACAACGGGAGCAATACTATAGTTCCAGTGATCAAAGTTTCAAGCAGCTGATAAATAAACTGAAAAAGAATAACGGTAACCTTTCAACCTTGTCATTGGAGCTCAACGAAGCCGATGTTACACTCTCCCAAAATTATCAAAAGCTCATGAATCTGGATCCTCCCCGAAACTTTAAACAGCTTCATGAAAAAACGATTGAAGAATGTATTATCAGGCAAGCTGCCGTCAACTACCTCATCTCCTCTGATGCTATAAATGCCTATAAATCTGAAGTGTTATCAACCTACATAGAAGAAAGTAACCAAAAAATAAGTGAATTGCGTCCACTTCTCATTGAAGGGTTACAAAAGGCCGACTTGAGATATCAGATTGAAGAAGATGGAACATTAACCTATTGGGTGAAAGATGACCATTTGAGATTGGAATAAATATAGGGTCTGCCCTTGATTAACTGAGGGTGGACCTTTTTATGCCCAACTTCCTTATAAGTGGTGAATATGCCAATCAAAGCATCCTCTCTCAAAAAAAACTTCATAAGTGGTGAATATGCCAATCAAAGCATCCTCTCTCAAAAAAAACTTCGTTACATTCCCTATAATTGTAAGAACTTGACGTTCTGTCTGTTCCGGCCTTCTTTGTGCAACTTGATAATGGTTGTAAAAAGGGGCGTAACCTTTGCCAGAACGTGATTTATATAAGAAATATCTAGGTATTCATCTTAGGAATAAGAGGATTGAGATTGGCATGACCCAGGATGAACTGGAGGAAAAGGCAGGTCTAAGCGAAACCGTGATCAGCAAAATTGAGAACAACGAACGACTCCCCAGTTCCTACACTCTCTATTTGATAACCAGCGCAATGGAAATCAGCATAGACCAGTTGAATCAAGACATTACCCGATCCATTCATGAAGAGACCAATGAACCTACATAATCGCAAGCAATCCATTTCCCACGGAGGTGATCGATCATCGTCAAAAAACCACAATGGACCAAGATGATGGTAATTCAGAATAAGAAGACCCTTACCTATGAACTCATCGGCTTCAAAGACGAACAGTCGTATGGAGAGATCTATGTCACCAATGACGATTCGAAGACCTCCATCTTCCGGGGGACCGGATTGAAGAGAGTCATGCGGGATGCGAAGAAAGGAAGCTGCAGGCGTTGAGCCGCAGCTTCCTTTCTTTTCGTACTATGGTTACCGCGTGTTTTGATCCAAATGCTTACAAGGTCAGTGTGTCCCACGGTTTTGCAAATATTGCTGCTCACTTCTTAAAAACCGTCGGAATTCATCCATCAAACCGGATACAGGTCGTTCTATAGAGTCAGGCAATGAACCGGTATCTTGGCTTGGCGGGAGATAGTGGATGAAGGCTTCCATCTCTTCTGGATAATGAAAATCGGCATATACTCCGGCCACCTTCTCAAGGAGGTCACGATCCTCTTGATCCTCCATGCTGAGGGTGACCAGCAAGCCAAATCTCCATTTCCTGCTCTCTATGCTCCACTCATCGGATTCTACGCTCCGATCATAAGTCCATGAATGGCCTGTGATGAGAGCCAGTAATTTCTCGTAATCGATCTCCTCTCCTCCCCATGCGAGTTCAATGATGTGGGGATTGTTTGTATCCGGATGGGCGGTTAGATAATCAACGGCATAGTCAACAATGGCTCGCTCTTCTATTCGTTCCAATATTAATCCTGCATACAGTGTCTTCCAATCGTACTGGATGTTATGTTGCTCAAAGATTTCTAATGGGGGTTTCATTTGGATCACCTACTCTCATGGGCGCTAAAGAAGGGGGGTCTCGCATACTAATTTAATGTGAGTCATTCCAGGTGAGTGGCCTAGCTTCAGTTGCTCAGACATCCGACAGAAAATACAGCTGAAAGTGCGGTGATTAGTTAACGCTATTCATTCACAACGAGTGAGGCTTATGATACGCTTATTCTATCACTTTTTCCATATTAATCCTATTGGAGATCAATAAATATAACCCACTAAAAGAGAGGCTGATCGACTTGCAAAACGCCCCAAGGTTTAGACCGGAGTATATACCGATTTCGATATTGGTCATCATGACCATCGTCTTACTGTTAACCCTGTTTTCGGGTCTAGCATCAATAAAGGATATCATCACAAATGTCTTAGTCATCATTTTGCTTGGGTTTATAACTGTAGATGTCAAGAATCATTCTTTAGAAAGCCAATCGTTAAGGCCCGCTTATAAATATGTTGTCATGATCATTCTGCTCTCTCTTTTATCTTTATTTTAACTAACACATCTTGCTAGACTACACTTCTTTACTTCTTCATAATCCCCGCCACAAATCGCGTCAACACTTTTCTCGGAAATTATCGATTACTGTCACGAAACCACAATGGACCAAGATGATGCTATTCCAGTACAAGAAGACCCTTACCTACCATTCGAAGACCTGCATCTTCCGGGGGACCGGATTGAAGAGAGTCATGCGGGATGCGAAGAAAGGAAGCTGCAGGCGTTGAGCCGCACCTTCCTTTCTTTGCTTAATGTGGTGGAGTATTACATACGTGGCACGCTGATGTTTAAAAGGGTACTATCTAACGCTCATTAGTATAACTATTTGAATCAGGGATAACCTATTCGGTGGAGGTGCTATAAGTGAGAAAGAAATTCGAAATCAACATGATTAAATGGCTTTATTTCTTTGGTATTGGTTCCTTTGTTTTGTTAGTTAATAAACCTCTTGCAAAGGACTGGCTCCTTGTTTTCTTTATAAAGAGTTATTATGCATCGTTGGTCGATAAGTTGGTTGTATATAAAGGGTATGTTGAATATCCCACACGGTTTCCAAAACGTGTTAAAACGAGCGTATTGTTCGATTACATCCTCTTTCCGATTACATGTGTTTTTTATAATCAAATCACTAAGGATTCTCATATCCTTCAGTGCCTAATAAAGGTTCTGTATTTAAGTGTACCCTTGACCCTTATTGAGCTATGGCTAGAAAAAAACACTCAGCTTGTAAAATATAAAAAAGGATGGAATGTGAGCACTACTTTTTATTCACTTTCCTTTTCCTTTTTAGTAGTCAGGTTTTCAATGTATGTTATAAGACGTTTATTTGATAATCAAAAAAGACCGGATCACACCTTATAGCGTGTATGTGGAAGCAGGAAGCTCATCAATTTTCATACGAAGTAAACTATACGGTTTCTCTCGCAGGTCTTTTCCATAATGAAACCTTGCCTGCCGGTGTAATTGGTTTACAATGACATATAGGTATCGATCCGGACCAATCGAAAAAGTATCCGGCCATAAGATTCTCGGATCATGTGCAATGGTTTCCATTGTGCCATCCGGCCATATCTTTCGTATACTATTGTTTTCATAATCTCCAGCATAAACCGTCCCTTTTGCATCTGTAATCATGCCATCCGATGCACCTTTTTCTCCCCAATACTCCACATGATAAGGTAGATCCGTGTCAGGGATCGTTTTGTCTCTAAGGGCCTCTGTTGAGATTGAGAACAAATGACGGCTGGTTAGTGGAGCAAAATATACTGCCTTCCCATCGGGAGAAATCGCGAGACTATCAGAAGCTAATGTAAATCGGGAAGTGGATCCATTTTTGTTTCGATTCATTAAAATCCGACCTTCAACTTTCGGTAAAAAATAGGGATCGGGTGATGTTGAGTTTGCCCCATTTAACCGCCTGAATGCGTGTCCAGTTGATAAATCCACAACGATAATAGCTCCTGGTCCTTTCGATGATGAATCCGTGATATATGCATAACCCGCTTTTCCTACACGGAAATCAAATCGCACATCATTCAGATACGTTGTGGCCAGGACAACATCATCCGAAAAGGTATAAACCTTTCTTATTGTATTGGTTTCTAAATCAACAGCGACTAATTTCGCTCCACCTTTCATCGGTTCGGAAAAATTGGGTGCCGCTGTATCCAATACCCATAGCGTTCCCCTTCCATCGGCAACTACACTTTGGACACTGATGAACGTCATGGTGATATCCTCGTAGTTCTCCACATTCGTTTGTACATCAGGATAAGGCTGTAATGTATTCTCAACAATTTCCCCCACAGTAAACGTAACATCGTCTCCCCACTTCGGAAAACAAACGAAAATACGACCCGTTTCAGAAACAGTAACTCCTGTGGGCATAGCTCCATAAAATGAATGAACTAATTCTAATTCACCGAAATATTTTTCACTAGGTAAGAAAGGCTTCATGATATCCTCCTTAAGAAACACGGATATCACCTATATATGTGATAAGTTTCTTCTAGTGCATGTTTCAATTTACTTAGTTATGAGGTCATACTCGAATGATGCTCCCGAGTAAAGTAAGGCACTTCTATTATGGAATGGAAAACTCTCTATTTCTTCATAATCCCCGCCACAAAACGCGTCAACACTTTCCGCGGCAGAAATCGCCCCATTTGTGTGGTCGCATAGTTCGACTTCCCATCGACGACGAAGCTGTTCCCTTTCGCCAGTGCTTGGAAGGCGGATTGGACGACTTGTTCAGCTGTCCGCATTTTCCCGAAGGAAACGTCTCCGGCCGTTTCGAAGAATGAGGTGGCTGTGGCTCCCGGGCAGAGGGCGAGTACCTTGATCCCCTTCTTCCGGTATTCTTCCCAAAGGGATTCGGTGAAGGAGAGGACGAAGGCTTTGGTTGCGCCGTATACGGCCATGTAGGGGACGGGCTGGAATGAGACGACGGAGGCGAGGTTGATGATGGTGCCTGAGCCTTTTGCCACCATGTCCTTCAGATAAAGATGCGTCATATCCACCACCGCGGCCACGTTCACCATGACCTGGTTGTGATCGGTCTCATGGGGGTTGGAGAGGAATTCACCGCTGGTGGCGAAGCCGGCATTGTTCACCAGATAATCGACGGTGAGCCCGAGCTCCTGCGTTTGCTTATAGACGTCCTTCGCCCCGTATTCCTTGCTGAGGTCGGCCGTGATGACCGTTGCGTTCACGTTCCATTGCGCTTGCAGTTCTGTTGCAAGCTCCTGCAATTTCCCCGTCGAGCGGGCGACGAGGATGACGTCCATTCCTTTGGCTGCGAGCTGCGTGGCAAACTCTTTCCCGATACCGGATGAGGCTCCTGTGATCAATGCGGTTTGGTTCATTTGTTTCTACTCCCTTTCTGCGTTTATATGTTTAATCATTTGAACGTTTGTGGTGAAAGAAAGGATCTGAAGCCGGATGACTAAAGATCGCATGTACTTTCCACTGTATGGATCAGTTGCTTCAGCAGTCCGACCGATGGCTCGAGGGCCAATGAGTAGAGACGCTGTGTGCCTTTTTGCTCGATGGCGACCAGCTGATTATCCCGGAGGATCTTCAGATGATGCGAAATGGCTGGTCGTGATAACGTGGAATGCTCGGTGATTTCGTTTACTGTCAAATGGTCATGCTCTGCCAGCAGCAAAATGATGTCCTGCCGTGCCGGATCACTCAATGCCTGCAAGAGCGGAATACAGGAACGAAACACGTCGATGGCCTGTTGCCCCATATCCATCCCCCTCTAATGTCTATTTGTTTAAGCTAATCAACTCAATGATAGTCAAACGAGCGCCAAACTTCAAGACTAACGGGCCCTCTCCTGGACATTTCGCACCGTCGCCGTCACCCATTTCCTCGGGATGAAGCGAATGCTGTTGGCAAGCAGCTTATTCTTGAATCCCGGGATGACGATGGTCTTCCCTCTCATCAGCCCGTCATACCCGATGCGGGCAACCGTCTGGACGTCCATCACGCCACTCTTGAACAGCTTCGACTCACCCAGATTCGCACGGGACTTGAACCCGGTCTCCGTCGGCCCCGGACATAAGGCCGTCACCGTGACGCCGCTCCCCTTCAGTTCGTTCTCAAGCGCCTCCGTCAGAGAAAGCACATACGATTTCGTCGCATAATACACCGCCATGAGCGGTCCCGGCTGAAAGGCAGCAGAAGAAGCGACATTCATGATCCTCCCGCGCCCTCTCGCCTTCATCCCCGGCAGGAACAGCTTGGTCAACGCAGTCAGTGCCTTGATATTGATATCGATCATGGACAGCTCATCCTCAAGATCCGTCTCATCAAAAGCCCCATACAAGCCGAAGCCTGCATTATTCACCAGTACGTCGATCTCGATATGCTTACCCTTCAATTCTTCATTCAGGCGGTACGCTTCCTCCGGCTTCCCCAGATCCATGGCGATCACAGTACCCCGGATCCCGTACTGCGCCTCCAGTTCCCCCTTCAGCTGATTGAGCTTCCCTTCACTTCTTGCCACAAGTACAAGATCATAGCCGTCTTTTGCAAATAGCTTGGCAAGTTCCAGCCCGATGCCCGATGAGGCGCCGGTGATGAGTGCGGTTTGGTTGGTCATGGTTGGATCCCTTCCTTTTCTTATGATTAGTTATTTTTTATGTTTAATTACTTAAACGTTTAAACATTTAAACATATTGTAGTGAATTGTTTTGTTAGTGTCAATATAGTTGACTCATTTTCTTTTTTGATCAATCTCTTCTAGGAATCGTTCTGTATCCATATGGGACTCAATTACGTTATCCAAAAATTCAACGCTGACTTCCCTATCACCCTCAAATATATGGACTGCAGCTCCAGCATTCAATAGTAAACCTATGGTCTTTTTCATTTCCAATAGTTCATCAATATTTATTCCGTTACAAGTTAGGATATAATCACCGTTCTCCAATGATTCTTTTAGTACCTCTTACCGGTACTTTTTCTTACTATAGGAATGTATTTAAGCACTTGATATCATTTTCTATTTTTACATTCATTATGGGCATTACATTGCCACCTCCCTCAAATCTCCGTTCTTATCAGCATTATGACTTCTTCCTAGACCTGGATGTAACCAGATAGTCGGTATAAGACCGGTACATGCCCTCAGTCACTTATTGTAAAAAGGTCCGTCCTAATTCATCTGTACCATCACAAAGCCCTTCGACGATCCAGATTCAACCTTCCTCATGATTCTTCTTCGGTACATCAATCGCATTTTATTCTACTTCCGCACCTATACGTTCATAGTGCGATATCTTGGTATCCCACTTCTTCCACAACTTCATCCTCAATCCTTATGCCCAACCCATTCTCAGTATCCCAAGACACATCGCACAATAACCCCAATCTTCTCTTACCATTCTCTCTTGCTCTTCTTACAATGAATTCAATAGGTTCCACTAATTCTGCTAAGCCAGTTAGTGAATCTAGTTTAGGAGCAATGTTATTTGCTTCCGATTCATCACCTACCATTTCTCTGTATTCATCGACATTCTCACAATAGTACTCATAGACTTCCTTCTCCGCCTCGCTCATAATAGAGGACATATCATGAATGAAATGTCGGAATGCCTCTCTTTGTATAGTTGAAAAATCAGCGTCTTCATGAGCATCCACACTCAATCGTATTCTCCTTTCGACATTAAACATGTTAATAATCATTTCGCCTCGCCAGAAGTTATTTTTATACTCAAGGTCTCCAAACAACTCATCATACATCTTTACCATTTCTCACTCTCCCATCTTATATGCCTTTCAACTTCCCAAATGGTTGATCTTTCATCAATCTTCATCTAATAAGAACAAGTCGATTTCATCCAGATTTACATGTTGCTCCCTTTCATGCAATGAAAATTTCCTGATGAACTCTTCGAAGGAGTTGGCTACAAGATAATAATACTCTTGACCATTCTCACCAGTATCGCCTTCATGATACCAATAATAAATTCTCCCGTCGTATTCACCTTTTAACCCCATGCAAATTAAATCCCCACCATCTGCATCTGCAATAGGCAAGAAGCTTCCACCCAACACATTTTTATACGTTTGTATTACTGACATTAGGTTCAAACTGTTACTCACACATCCATAAAATCCATTTATTGAGTCAAAACCATCTTTTGGTGTTACGGGGGGCATCTCAATGGGTTGATACATCGCATTTTCTTTAATAAAACAACCTCCAAATCCCAGTAAAAAATCCTTATAGTCTTGTGGTAAAGACACACCATACTGTTGTTCTATATGCGGGATGGATTCATGTGCATGATGTTCTATCGGCCTATCTATTTCGAAGTCGATTATCTCATTTAAGGTTTGTTTCATTTCCTTATTCATTAAAATCTCCTCCTCTTAACCCTGTTCTTGCTTGCTGCCATTCAGTTTGATCTTATAGTCATAACTAGATTCCCTTACCGGTCGCTTGGCAATCCTTATTTTCACAAAACTTAAGTTCCTCCTAAAGACGAACTTTCATTAAACACAATTTCCCACTCAAGAAAATCCTGCGGAATATAAAAAATGGAAGCTGCAGCCTTTGAGCTCTAGCTTCCTTATAGGTGATTGAAGGATCCATGAAGAATAACACGACACCTTTTGTATTTGCTTTTATATCGTTTCAATTTTGAACTTCAGATGCTCTTGATTACCTCATTAACAGATTCACTAAACAGATCGGGGTCTTCATTTTTTATATTAATCAATAATTCTTTGATACCGATCGTAATGGATGGATCCAATCCCAAAAGTACTTTTCCATATGCTGATCTTACTTGAGGGTGATTAAGGATTCGATAATGCAAAATTTCTGCCCATCCTTTAGCTGAACTAATCATGTTTGGAAAAGCATCAGCAATACATCCAAGTCCTTCTTCTATATTATTTTTATATAAGCTCTCTATTCCATGAATCAAGCCAAACATAACCTCAAATTGCTCAGTCTCATCATCCAAAACGAAACATAATTCTGTAATAACAGAAACGTCGTTGTACGCTATTACTTCCATTAATGACTCATTAAAATCTCGTACCTCATTCTCATTTTCCAATAAACGATGATTGTATAGTCTTTTCAAATGACTCTTTATATCCAGAGGTAATCATCCTTCCCGCCTGATATAGTACTCCATGATGGTGCAACCATCATGATCCAATTTCAAGAATGCATCAATATATCCCATGATCCTGTGATTAAGCACACCAACGATTCCTATAATTTAAAGATCTTCAATATAACTTTCTGCTAGATCAATATCATTTGTCATTTCTAATTCTGGATATTTTTCATCTAATGTTCTTAAGCAATCAATCAGTTTCTTACTTTGTATGATTTCTGCTATATCTTCAAAAACTTCACTTATCCAATACAACTCTTCTTTACTACAAGTCTCTAAGTATCTTATGGTATTTTCCTCATTTTCTGAGAGAACTTCTATTATTTCATTCCAACTTTTATAAATCCCATAGTCATCATTTAGATTTAATTTTTTTCTTTGGTTTAATATAACTTTCATTTTGTTTTCTATATCCATACCATCCCTCCAAATTCTACCTGTTCTTTCCATTGGTTCATTCCACTTTACACAAATGATTGTATTAACCATATATTAACAAAAACCAAACAACCTTGAAAGGCATATAGCCAATCAAGGTTTTCGATAAAAAATTAGGGAAGTTTGATATCACATTTCCATATATAATTATTAACCTTTGTATTTTAAGTCATGTTTCGCTAAATCAAGAGCAACAGCTAATTTAATTTGATATTGCTTATTAAGCCCTCTTAAATACTGAGATATTGTCATTGTTTCGACTTTCGGCATTATTTCAGAATTATTACGCTCTAGTTCAATTTCTGATATAATGCTATCGTTTATTAGTATCTCATAAATATCCTCACCTTGTTCAGGTATCCAATAAATGATATACGCTGTAATCATTTCTGGATAAAAACATTTTATCACTTCTAGAAGCCTTTTTTTCTCTTCACTTTCGAAAAGTAACTGATTAGATTTAATAAGGAGTTTCCTAATTTCTTGTTCAGTTTTACTCCCAATAAGTTTCATAATTCATCTTCTCCAAACATTTCATTTCCCAATCTATTACCCACTCCCAACATTTACAAATAACTTTCCGGGCATAAAGTTGATCTTCCTTTTAAGAAAATACCGACAAAACTTTTTCTGAAAGTCCAAGAAAAAATATTACTTTACCGTCTCCTGTTAAACGACCGAAGTTTGTACTATCCATAATTACCCTCCAACTATTCAACACACTTTCCATTTTTTATCTCTAGATTAAGCCTACCACTTACTTTAATGCTTTCGTCAATTTCTGATGTTACTTCGATTATTAGATTAGGATATTTTAAACTTACTTGCTTTAACACACCAGGTGGAACTTTATCGTTCGCCAATCCCTGATGATAACACTTTCTACATACACTGAAGGATTGTTGGATGCGCTGGGCGGCGGTTTGGTTCCGGATTTCAGGACGCAGGGTGTTGGCCTGCTGGCCGGCTGATTTGAAGGCGGCATTGGCACCGGCGAGTTTGTCGGCATGTTGCGCCACGGCTCCACCGCCCATAATAAAGAGCGACTGGGTCAGGCTGTTATTGCGCTGTTCCCCAAAGCCGAGGGAGGTGGCGGTGCCCTACAGTCCGTATTCGGCGGTTTTCATCAGGGGTGAATTCTTTTACGAAATTCAGTTTTCACCATTTCTATCCCCCGACTAAATAAATCAAATGTTATCTTTTTAATCTTAAATTCCCTATTAATTCTTGAATATTCTCAGCAATATTATCAAATGTACCTCTTTCAAAATCTTCTAATTGAATTATTCCAGTATCGTTCTCAATAACCACCAACAAACCATTTCCTTCAATCCCAATAGGTATCTTCTCTAAACTATCCCCGTGATTTTTTTTATATCCTTTCAAAGACTCTCGGAATGAACATATCTCAGTATTCGGTAGGACATGCTCTAATGTAATATAGTGCTCCTTATAAAATCCATCTAGGTCTGCAAACCAATATGAGTTAAAATAATCAACTATTGTTTTATGCAATTTTATATCAAATTCATCTTCTAAAATTGTAAAATCTTGTGAAATAGTTATTTCCACAGGTTTCCATGAGATGTAATCATCCTCATCAACTTCACCTTCATAAATTATTAGATTATCATCACTACTAATTGGTGTTTTAAATAAAAATTCTAAACCTTCATTAGCTACCTCTTTCCTCATTTGAAAGTATGTCCGCATTGCTTCTTTTGTTGACAAAGTTATCACCCTTTACTTATTTATAAATTTTTCAAGTAATTCAGCATACTCACTATCATTTCCCCAAACACCTGCAGCTTTTTCAGCATTATGAATACCACCTGTTCCTGGGTGTAGCTTTGAAGGCACTGCAACTGCTTGACCACCTCCACCTACGTGATGATGGATTAATTTATCATTATATAATTCTTCTATATCATATTGAGGGAAATGTTTTCTAAATGTTTTATCATTTATAGGAGAGTAACCTAAATCAATTTTTTGTTTATTCGCTTTACTTAAACTCTCTGGATGTTTTTTCATTATTTCTTTCCAATATAAGTCTTTATCACGTAACCAACCTTCTGCATTGGTTCCTGGCTTACCCTTACCCATATATGGCATTTCTACTGTAATTCTTGGGTCAGCAGTATATTTCTCTTCTAATTTTTTTAAATCTGTATTTCTATAAGTCCTTATAGGATGATTAGCATTACCCGTACCCTTAGTGCCTATCTTACTATCCCCAGAAATCCCAGTAAACCTTACGCTCCCATTCTCATTCAACACAAGCTTCTTAAGCGTAGAATAAGCCTCTGAATTAACAGCTTTTGAGACTGGTCCTGATACCACTTTTTGATACGTTTTCTCCATTTTGGTGCTAAACTTTTCGGAATTCAAGACATTTTTTGACTTTCCAATGACATCGTTTATTTTTTCTGAGTAAGAGTTTACTTCCTTTGCCATTATACCGATTCCCGAAGAATACAGCTTACGATTGGATTCCTCCGCTAAATCAAAGAAGCTTTTAATTCCGTCGTGGGCAGCAGCCTTTATTGCAGCCGCGGTCATGACATTGTACGGGATGTCTTGCTTGGTCCCTTTTTTACTAGCATTACTGACCCTGCCGGCCTTGCTTACTGTACCGAATTTCTCTGTACCTTTCACTCCATAAATAGTGGCAGCAATATAGACTCCTGAATAGGAAATAAACCTCACTCTGCTTCTCTGGTCACCATTGATGAATTCTTCTTCAAAGGATTGCTTCACATCATTCCACAGATACTTAATTGTCTCGTCCAGATGGATGACTGCGTTAAACATACCCTGGGCAAACCCAAATGGATCAGAGACCATGTAATAAAGAGTATCAACGAGGTCAATAACGATATCAGTGAGTGCCAATAGACCACCCTCCAGAATGGCAGCACTATCCGCTGGATTATGAGGGTTAATTTTAAATTTTTTGAGGTCTAATGCAAACGACATAATGTCTTCTTTTTCACTCTTAAACTTCTTTGTAGGTAATAAAACGGGGTTGAAATCCAATCTTTTAAAAACCGGAGTTAGCTGCATGATTTGCTTCTCCAAGGCATCGACCTGCCCCTGTAGTGAAGAGAGGGAAGCGATTTGTACATGATCAAACTCATACACCTTTTCGATACTATAGCTCATTTCTCTCTCGGCCTTGACCACATATTGCATGCAGGTCTCGTCCTCGATCTTTGGCAACGTGACGATGTCGGATACACTTTTGATTGTTTCATTGGCTTCAAACGTCAGGTGTACCGTTGTCTGTTTCGCAAAATGAAGACCTGCCTGTAATTCATTCTCCAAAAAGCCCTCATTCATGAACCCATCAGGTGCTGGCTCCAGGTTCAGAAGTGCGTCATTCATTTGCTTGATGGCGGATTGGTAGTCGGATAGAAATGTCTGATACTGTTCAAGTAGGGGAAGGTGCTTACTGCGGTAAAAATCCCGGATGGCGTTTCCGCCGTTTCCCTTGAATGCCTCATCTAGATCGGTAACGCCCTGTATGGCCTTCGCCATTTGGTCCGCCTGTTTTTTCTGAAAGGATAAGGTTTCCTCAATTTCTTTTATTCCCTTTTGAAAGCCGTCTACGTCTAGTATTTTCATAGAGTGCCTCCCCTATCGACCCATAGAAATCATGGAATGGAGGCTTTGGTCGGTATCTTCCATGTAATCCACTGATTGCTTCGATGTTTGCTGGTTGTCCAGCAGGAGTTCTTGGTAGGTCTCGAGCATTTTCTGACATTGTGCATTGAGCTCGTTCAGCTTGTTGATGACTTCAAGCTTATTCGCTCCGCCAATCTCTTTCGGGAATGATGTGTCCCAGGAATCGACTGACTGACGCAGCTTTGACAGTGCCGCTTCCGCCTCTTCATACTGAATCTTAATCTCCGTACCCATGTGATCGGTCCTTTCTATCTGAATCTAGTTACCCACTCTATTCATCCAATTAAATTCCAATTTGTTCAATATCGTACCATCAATACCAGCTATATACCACTAATAACCAGACTTTTAACAAAAATGGGTATTTTAACTCTGTTAATTGGTCATGTTTTTGAAATGAAATTAGAAATTGAAGGCTGAAGCCAAAAAAAAAGAAACATGGGTTCCGTCCCCATGCTGCTGTAATTTAATGACCCTTAATGGCATGAGTTGTTAATTTCATAGAGTTATTTTTGTTATCCAAGACAATGACTCCTTACAAAAAAGCACTTGTTGCCTAAAAAGACAATCAAGTGCTCCTTATAGTTATCTAATGTTGAGAATCTAATATAACTTACTCGGCAGATGGGTTATAATCTATCTCGACTTTACTAAGACCCACTAATACTTTTTCTATCCTATTCGTTAAATCTGCTATTTCCTCTTTTGTCAGTTCATTTGAAGCATCAATATCTTTAAACTTGCTTAATCTCCTTTTTATACCTTCAATAAGCCCAATAAAAACTCTATCATGTCCAATTGCAATCTCACCAATAGCAGTATCAACAATGACATCTTCTATCTTACCTAAGTTATCAAACTCATCTGATAGTTTTGCTATAGCATACTTAGATCCCCTATCTTCATCTAACAACTCTTCATATGTCTCCTGAATTGCTTCAAATATTTCATTATACTCCCAATCTTTCATGATCACTTTCCTCCAAAGAATTTAGTATAAGGAATAATTCTATTAACAACTGTCGCAAGTTTCTTTCTAATACAATAAGTCTATTTTAAAGTAACTCCACTCCAACTTGTTTATAAAATTTAACTTTTAGCCTCTCTTCTTCGCCCACATTCATTACCATAGCTTTGGCATCTACTTGGCAAGTGTAACGTTTAAACACTTTAGCTTGTTTAATCTCGTGTGTTTCGTCCCTATGACATCCATAAGTGGTCCCTTGTAAGTAAAATGTCATCTCGCCTATTCTCGCTCTTATTACATTAGCGTTAAAATAGCACTTCTTGATGGTTTAGCCTTCATGAGTTATTAATTCAAATTCAAGGATATCTTTAACTGTACACAACTAAAATCTATTTATATCCTTGTTCATCGCCACGAGATTTGTCATTATCGTTTATTTAGTCACTATTCCATACAAAACTACCTCCTGCATGTAAAATGTCATCTTGCCTAATTCTCACACTTTTCTTTCTAGCCAATGTTTACATAGTACTCCTTGATGGCACAGCCTTTATGAGCTCTTGAATCAAATGTCAGATTATTTTTTAACCACAAACTTCTTTGAGTTAAGAAAAAACCTTGAAAGGCATATAGCCAGTCAAGGTAATAAACTCTCAAAGAATTATTTTATTTTCGACCTTATAATTATCGCTTAATTTGCTTTCAATCGAGTTGGCGGTTTCGCTAACTAAACGTAGAAAATGTTCTCTATCTTGTTCCTGTGCAAAACCCTTAAATTCAAAACTCACTTCGTTATCCTCAAATAAGTTATCATATGTTTCTTGAATTGCATCTAGTGCTTTAACAATCGATTGCTCATTCATAAGTTCACTAGCAATATCATTATCAACTAGCTCACCGTCTTCATCGTAAATCCACATTGGATAGCACTGATATTCCAAGTATAGTTTTATTTTTTTCATGTTTCCTCCTATTTTATAGAGACTGGATTTGCGCCTACAATAAATCCATTGCTACCCGTAGTTATTGCAACCCTTTGCGTTTGTCCATTAAAGTTGATTTCATAAATAGGTCTTCCAGTGCCCTTTCCTTGATATCCAACGTTTTACCTTCATTTACCGCCATTGTAATAAATTCAGGCAATTGACTTTGAATATTTCCTTTGGTGGCAAATTCATCAGCATGATTAAGAATATGATTAAACCCTGCCTGTGAATATCCATTTTCAAGCCATACTATTTTGCCATCAGCGTTTTTAGTTACGGCAACTACATCATTAGGAATATACTTTACACCACTATTAGCAAGTTCATCCATAAGACCTTGTGGTTTAAGGTTACCCGTATCCTTAGTGCCTATCTTACCTCAAGCAGCTCTCTGCTCCCCCTTTGTCTTGAATGTCTTTTAGTTAATTAAATTGGATCATCCGGAAATTCACTATGATATTTATCGATTAACGCTTGATACTCTCCATCACTTGGCACTTCTCCCAAGTACTTATTTTTCCAGATCATCAATTGGTCACCAAACCCATAGTCTGTATTGAACCAGTTTGTATAATCATAACGCACCTTACATTTCCCGCTACGCTCTAGGGACAGTGTAAAGGAATACCAAGGTTCCTGTTCATTATCTATAAAAACTGTTCTAAGTTCCTTACTCAATTGATATAAAACATCTTCTTTCCTTTCAAATTCATCTTCATCAACCTGACAGTTGAAAGGAATTTCCACACTATATTTATAATGCTTATTTTCAAGTGTATTATAAAAAAAGTACGTTCCTCCTCCAGTTTCCGATATCTGAGCATAAAAATAAAATCCCTCCCATTCTTCTGGGATCATTTCGTTAACCGTTTCAGCTATTTCTCTATATAACTTGTTCATTTCATTTTCCACTGAAATCCGCCTCCTCCCAAGTCTATAAAAATTGAAATGAGATCAGTACCCACTTCACCAGATTATGTAAATAGCCAGAATGTATCTTCGGTGAAGTATTTGCCACTCCTCTTTATCTAACGATGGCCACCACTAATATTGCAATGGTAAGCAATATCCGTTGCCTAAATGAATACATAGATTATCTTCATGATCTTTTTTTAATACCTTCCACTCCTCAAATAAGCCCTTATCAAGATAAGCAACAAAGCTTTCCCAACTGTCTTCACCTTCCATTATCTTACTTTCTTTTAATACCCACTGATGTTCAATAAGATCATAAAGAATGGTTTCCTGACCTTCTAAATTTGTAGAAAGTGCAATGATATTATTATTAACTGACTTGATTAGACCTGACATATCATCAATTCGTTCTATCCCCCTAGCCCTAATCATCCACATCCGTTTTAATTCATCTGCACTTATATTTTGTATGAAATCCAGGTCAGCTTCTGCATCATATTTTAAAGAAGTCCATAATTCTTTAAACTGATCTGAATTTAAGATAATCGTGTTATAGATATAATCTGAGTCTAAAGAGATTTTGGGTATCCATACAATATGTTCATCATATTTTCTAGCGATGACTGAAGAAGTACTCCTCATACCATGATTCAATTTAAATTCCAGGTCACCTGTTACTGAAGTTATCAAGTCATCTGTATACCCCTCGTAAATTACTTGTTCGTCATACTTGAGAATCAACATTTCTTCTGGAAATTCTCCGTATGTTTTATAATCAAGTTTTTTCAAGTCCTCTAAACCTCCTATTTGTGGGGTAACTGGAGAAGGTAATTCCCAACGGTATAAGTTGTGCAAGCCGGGTGGCCCCACCATTTATTTAACCATTTCACCCAAGCCTTAATCTCAGACAGGTTCTTGTTCTCTAACATCTCCATGAGCTTTTGATTGGAGTAATGACCTCTGGGAAAATGTTTTTATTACCTATTAAAAACACCTTCAAGTGCAAATGAATTATTTACTACTTGAAGGTGTTTTATTTACGCTTTTATCCTAAGATCTCTCTACCTTACCCAGCAAGGTTCGATATCATCTTGACCTTCCTCCATCACAACTACTACTCCCCTTGGTGTTTGAGAATCGTATTATCGATATGTGCCTTGACTGCTTGGTATACCAAATTGTGGACTCCTCGACCGGACGGGATACTTATCATATCGTTTACTTCCACTAATCCAGTTTTAGTCTCACCCACAACCCAGTCCACTCCCAACAGGTCGGTTTTGTAACTCTTTGCTATCTTGATTGATTCCTCTACCATCTCTTCCAAGTGAGGGATCCCCAATTGTCTCCGCTCGTTGTAACGATAGGTGTTTTCTTCTTCTGGCTCATCATTTTTCAACCACGTGGACGTATTTACATGTTCGGTAATAAATATCTGATCAAAGCTATCTGTATGACCGACGATCCCTACACGGATGCTGCGGGCATCCGGCACAAATTCCTCAACAGTAACAGGAAGTTTCCTCATTCTATACGGCACCCGTGGAATTTCTCTGTTTTTATCAAGCAACCATTTACCTTCTGATGCATGCAGATTGCACACCTTCAACACCACAGGATTATCTCCGAACGCCTCATCGATAAATGCACGCGTGACGCTTTTGATGTTGTCTGCATACCGCCGTTTCAATGGATACCGTGTCCACCCATCCAACTCGGGAAGATACCGATCCTTGTGTCGAATGGCTTTTGACACTAATGGATTTGGAAAAAGGGAGTAGCCTGATTGGCTCAATTTCTCTTGGAAGTCGAGGTCGCTCTTAGAGGATCGTAGAAAGAAGATAACATCTCTTTGCGTCACTTCTTTCCTATTTACCAAGGCTTTCAACTGTTTATAAGATGAAATGAAATTATACTGGTTTGGGTAATCGGTATACAACTGACTTTCGATGTCATACCACAGTCCGTAACCATATATCATCGGAACGCCTCCTTTACTTTTGTTTTTTGGTTGGTCAGTTAATTGCTCAAAATATGGGGCGCTTTATAGTAAACTAAACTATATAGGCTTTCCTTATCTAATCTATGTTATTAAATTGGATTATCTGGATATTCATTTATATATCTTTCAATCAACTCTTTACTCTCAACATCATCTGGTTCATTCCCTAAATATTTATACTCCCAAATAACCAACTGATCAACAAAGGTATAATTTGTATCAAACCAATTAGTATAATCATAGTGAATTGTAAATTTCCCATTATCCTCTAGAGATAATGTAAACGAATACCTTTCCTCTTGCTGATGGTCTGTGAAAACATTTCTTAGTTTATGATGGAAGTGACTACTCCGAATAAGGGTTATAATCTATCTCAACCTTACTAAGACCATCTAGTACTTTCTCTATCCTAGTAGTCAAGTCTGCTATTTCTTCATGTGTCAATTCACTTGTAACATCTAGATCTTCAAACATGCTTAATCTCTTTTTTATCCCTTCAACATATCCAATAAAGACCTTATTTTTGGATAACAATATTTCTCCTATAACGGTATCAACAATAAAGTCTTCTACTCTTCCCATATTCATATAATCATTAACAGTTCTTGCGATTGCATATTCAAGTCCTCTATTTAGCTTTACATACTCATTGTAGTCTTCATTAATGGCCTCAACTAATTCATTATATTCCCAGGATTCCAAGATATCACTCCTCCTTTATTCCGCTGAAGGATCATAATCAACCTCCACATCTTTTCTATTTACCGTGATACTGATTGTTGTATTTCTGCATATAAGAATGCAAATAAACGAAGCTGCAGCTTCCTATTGATAACGAAATCACCTTCACTCATCCACAAGCAATCCCAAGTAATAATGATCATCATCCGCTATCTTCCGTAAAAACTCTTCGAGAGACTCCGCGATTTGACTATTATAATAGTAGACCGGACTGCGATCCTTGCCATTGCATTCAATTGACATCAAAGCTGATTCACTGCCTTCGAAGAAGATCAATTTGTTGTCTTCATAGTCATCATAGATTTCAATGTCTGGATAAAACTCATAGTCATCTACCCTCAGCCGGAAATCCCTGACTGAGTAGGGGTCCATTAAACGATTGATGTTATACTCCGAACCTTGCATGAACCCGTAACCAACCTCTTTGTAGAAGTTCACCAGCTCCTCTGGGAATGCCAGATCAATCTCCTTTTCGGCTTCCCTTATCTGGTCATCCGTCACGGGGTAGAATTGGTTCTCTTTGTTCGCCATGATCCATCCGTATCCCATGGTCCACCACCTTCCACCTTCGACACGATCTCCTCATTTCTTGTTTCCACTATGTCATTCGTTGCGATGAATTCCCTTCCTCTTTGCGTCTCATACCACTCTTTTATGCGGATAAAGTGGGCTGTCTCGCGTTGTATACGCTGTTCTATCTCCATGTTCCCATTTCGTTATCCTTCTTTTAGCGACCTACCAAGCGGGAACCGTGCTTCAGTTGGTGGGCAGGTTCGTGTGGATGAAATGATGATTGACCGCATCAAAGAACTCTCTTTTTACGATATAGTACTTTTTTACATCGTTACACCTCTTTCGTGGGTACAGAGGTATTATGACTTATCTTCTTGGTAGTCAGTGCGGCATAAAGGATGAAGAACAGCGTCAGCTCGCCGACCACCGTGACCGTTGGGACCTTCACGAGCTCATCAATGACAAAGAAGATGGCGAGGACGCCTAGGAACAGGGTTAAATGAGTGACTTTCAACCGATGATGTTCAAACCGGTATTGGTGAAATACTACGGTGGTGGAAAGGAAATAAAGCAGCACAGACCCGAACACAAAATAGACGATAAAGGAATAGTCGGTCTCATGGGTAACCAGGAGCCTGATCGATGCAGCCACCATGCTCAGGGACATAAGGATCAGGAGATGGCCGTAGATGATGACCTGCCCGGACGACTGCCTGGACTTGTCCAGTTTCTGATCGATGTTATCAAAGTACTGCCACCACATGGAGATGATGAGGATGAAGGATATGACGGCAAAGCCGATCGAACCCCAATTCCCCTGAGTGGGCTTGATGACCGCAAGCGTGCTCACAAGCGCCTCTCCGAAGAGGATGATCGTAAACAGGCCGAACCGCTCCAACAGATGCGCGGTGTTCGGCGGTACCTTCTCCAGGATCCTCCTTCCGATTACCGGCACGAGGATATCTACCAATATCCCTAGATAGAGCACCGCATAGCGCATCCAGGAATCAAAGAAAAGGGATAACAACGAGATGCCGATCCCGATCCAAAAGTACCTTCCCAAAAAGAGCGCCACCCGTTTGCGGTCCCCCTCTTCCATGCGCTGGACCACAAGATACTGAATCGCCGTCACGGCCCTCAAACCGATATAACCAATTAAAAACGTAAGATAATACGGATCAAAATCCGCCGACAGCCCAGATGTCATGATCAGCACAAAGAACATCTGCAGGATCAAAAACACCCGCTGATGAAACAAATCCGTCCCGAACCGGTTGATGAAGATCGTCTGCCCCACCCACGCCCACCAAATCGGAATGAAGATCAGCACAAACTTCACCAGATATTCCATATGGATGTACCCATCCTCCACATGGAGCAACACATGCGTAGCCGCCGCCACGGCAGCCACAAACAATAAATCATAAAATAATTCCAACCACGTCACTTTCTTCTCTTCCATCTCCCGACCCCTTCCAACACTTGTATAGAATAATAGTATGCTAGAAGACGATTGAAATGGGAAGATAATTATGTGAATAGTGGGAATTCATATAGCATACCCACTGACCCTCAGCCAGGCAGATAGAACTTGGCAGATCTTTATTGGAAAACCCTATCCCGGACTTATTCCTTCTAACAAGGCTTATCAAAGTGATCTGCCACTTCAAACCTGACAGGGCTGAACCCAACCGATTCTCTTCAGCCCCCAGCATGTCAGGCACCAAAACACTTCATGTTCTTCAATTCATTCGTTTGAAGGCAGTCAAAACGGTGACGTATAAGAGAGTAGCAGCTTTAAAGCGTTTTTTAGGAATGTTATGACCATGAGTGTCTATGACGTCACCAAGGTTGATTTAACTGTCGTTATGATCAAAAACATGAGCTATACTTCCCCCATTATTTTTTTTGGAGCAATAAATAAAACAGTGGACCGAATGAGCCGGTTACTAAAGTAAGCAAGGCCCATGGCCAAAAAGACCGATTCGTTTTTTTGGCATCATGCCACATCCATATAAGGATTAAGATGGATGCAATGAGCAAATCAACAAAAACTTGAATAGTGGCGTAACTTTTAAACACTTCCGTAAAGATACCTAAAAATCCATGGTGAAGTACTGCCACAATGGTTAATGGCGAGAATAAAACCAGTATAGAGATAATCACCTTTTTGGAAATAGGATTGTTTAAAGAGCTATTTCTTTGTTCGTTCTGACTTTTTAACATATGGATCCCCCTTATCGAAAATAGTGTAGCGATTACTACATAAAATTAATGTAGCACTCACTACACTTTTTATCAAGTAGAGAAAACAAATTATTGAATCCCTAATATTGAAATGTAGTATTTGCTACAAAAACAGGGTGTAGCATATACTACACAAAAAGAGATGAAGGGTGTTCATATGAAAAAAGGAGAAAAAAGAAAACAAGTATTGATTGAGGGGATGTCTGCGTATATCTTATCGAATGGGATTCAATCAGCTAGTTTGCGAAACCTTGCAAAAGCAACAGAAACCAGTGATAGAATGCTTCTTCATTATTTTAAAGATAAGGAAGAATTACTAACTGTTGTCTTGTCCTTTATTTCAAAAGAGTTAATGCTTATGTTAGACAATGCTAAAATGGAGAAAAGGTCATTTTCCAGTATTGTAAGATATCTTTATCAAATGATGAAAGAACCAGAAATTAGCCCCTATATGAAATTATGGCTAGAATTAATTGCAATCGCCTCTAAAAAAGAAAATCCATTCTACCCTATAGCAAAGGAGATTTGTGACAGCTTTTATACATTTTACAAAGAGGTCATACAGGTAGAAGAGGGAATGACGAGAGAACAAATGGCTGCAATAGCTTTAATTGTAGTAGAAGGTATTGCTCTTCTTGAATCCCTGGGTTGTGATGACTTAATATTGGAAGCGATTGAAGGGATAAAAAAATTAGATCAGTAAGAGGGATCTTTAGAATGAATGCCTTGAATTTCACAAAAATTAAAAAGCCAAATAGAAAAGCCTAACTTCTTAATTTCGAAAATTACTTGTATTGCTGTTTTCACCAATTCATATAAGCAGCCCCTGTTGGGACTGCTTTTTTGTTATCATCTACATACTTTTTTGGTTAGTCCAAGATCATCTATTTTACCCTTAATGCCTGAATTCTGATCAAAACGTAATGGACTATCTTTTTTCCACTATGTCATTCGTTTCGATGAATTCCCTTCCCCCATGCTTATCGTACCACTCTTTTATGCGGGTAAGGGGGCTGTATCGCGCTGTATACTTTGTTCAATCTTCGCTTACGCTTCACGGCTGTCGTATTCCCAGTAGGCGAAGAACGTCCCTTCTTGATCTACTCACTTCTGCTCCACACCTTCTGACCATCAGCCAGGCAGATTGCACTTGGCGGGTCCTTATATAGGGAAACTTCAATTAACTGGCCCCCCTCTTCCACCAACCAACGATAGATTGCGCTTTGGAGACTCATAGGATGAGTCACAATACGGCTCACCTTAAATACCGCCGCATCATAATCAACAAACTCCAAGGCATCCTCGTCATTCTCATTGCTTGTCTCAAAGACAGTATCCAAGTTCCCCTCCAGTCTCAAACCACTTCCCCACTCGAGGATCATGGTATGCTTTTCATATTGGATCAATGCACTAATTAACGAATTATATCCCATGGTTAATCCCCCAGTTCCTGTATATAGAGTCGACTTAGTGTGTTTATATCTCCTTGCTCCACACCCTTTAACCATAAGACAGGCAGATCGCACTTGGCGAGTCCTTATATAGTGGGCATTAATGATAACTACATATCAACAATTAAAATAGTCCTGCAAAAAATCAAAAAACGAGGACCAGGTCTCTTCTAGTTCTCCTGTTTTAAGCCGTTCATCTGCTCCTTCAAAATTAACGATATACACTTTATCCGTTACAGTATTAAGCACTAATACAGCATGTGAACTCATTTCACTTAAGAAAAGAAAGTGATTCAAAAATCCGTGCTCCTGTCTAGAAATGAGTGTATACGATTCAATATTATTCTCTCTATCTACCAGATCCAGTAGCTCAAAGGGCACATGTTCTTCCCAAAAAGGGCCTTCGTAGTGATGATAGAATGCCTTGAATGTATCTGACGAATCCACTCCCAGCCTTTTCAATGCATTCCCCACTAGAGTGGGGTCTTCGCGTGCATATCGTTCATTTTCTAATACTTCTGTTAGTCTATTGGGCAAAACACTCATACTATTCCCTCCCATATCTATTGCCGGAAAGAATACCTACACCTACCTGATAGCACCAGCATAATCAAAGCCACTATATAAATTCACACAGCTATCCTGGACTTATCCTTTTAAATAGCTTACTTTCTAAGCAGCTCTAAAAACCCATCAAAGTCCTCTGCCACTTCAAAAGTGACTGGGCTGAACTCACCCGATTCTTCATGAGACCAAACGCATACAGAAGGATTTATTCTATTATTCCTAAAATCTAGACAAATGAAATCCCCGGCGAACACACAGGCAATAGGCAACATTTCAGCTCCCACCAAATCTTCATGATCAGTTAATCTATCTCCAATCTGTGAGAACACAACATCCATGTCGTATATACCTTCAAGGTGTTTTTCTACATCATCAATCACGCATAAAAACCGTTCTATTGCATACACGCGATTGTTACACTCAAATGTCGCCTCTTCCACCTGTACTCCATTGTAGATCTTCATGAACTCCTTAAAAGATTCTGGCAACGTCAGGCGCCAGAACGCTTCATGTTCTTCAATCAAATCTGTTGAAGGTAGTGGTGTGACGATGCTATCTCGTTTAAATCTCATAGATTTCCCCTTTCATCAAACCGTACGCATATTCAACATCACCCAAACGGTAAGATTTTCTTACTAGAATGACCCCTTTTCATGCTATACCATTCCTAGAATACTTCCCTACCAAGACGTTCAAATCAACCTTGGTGACAAAGTAGATACTCATTGTGATAACATCCCAAAAAACCCTTCAAAGTTGCTGCTCACCCTATACGTCACAGGGTTAAGTTCCGAAGACGCTTCATGGTCCCACACACATACAACAGGCTCTCCTCCACAATGATGACGGTAGTCAAGACAAACGAAATCCCCTGCGTACAAAACCGCTATGGGCAGCAGCTCAGTACCCACCACATTTTCATCAAAAACAATCCGCTCATCCAATTGTGTCCTCACAACGCCGATATCGTAATATTCCTCTTCACTCTCACCCGTAACGCGCATGATACATAAGAACCGTTCAATCATATATAGTCGATCATTGCATGTAAAACAATCATCTAAGGGTTTGACACCATTGAACCTTTTGATGAAATCCTTATAGGCATCCGGTAAGGAGATCCTCCATTTCCCTTCTTTATCTTGAAGGAGCAGGTCGTTTGGTAATGGGTGGATGATCGAGCCTTTTTTATATCGCATAAGGACTCCGTCTACCTATATTACGATTCGGAACTTCCTTAACATTCATTTCGCTTCTTCCCTTCCTTTACGTCTTCAAACCAAGCCTTGAAAACATTATTTGGAAGAAGTTCATCATCATGAGAGTATACGACATCATAGTTATACGTTCCTTGCAACTTGTTATTCTTCCTAATGTAACGCAGCTTTATTTCAGTTGGCATCTCAGAGTTGAATTCCTTATACCTTTTATGGATCTCTTCTAAAATTTCAGTACCTATGCGTTGGAATTCGATTTGTCGTTCAGTTGAAAGATCATATAAATATTCATTATTCTCGAAGCTAGTGTCATTTAATTTGTGCTTCAAAACCATCTTTCCCTGCACATTAAAAAACGCATTGAAGTAATAGGCATCCGGCTCATAGGAACCATACATATAAATTTCATCTGCCTTCCGATCAACAAAGTCCAAACATAGTTCCACCAGAATTGTTTGAAGTTCAGAAATATACTCTTCAAACGCCTTCATACACCCACCTACTTTCCCAAAGTTCTCACCAGCGATAACCCATCTGTCATCGTACCAGGCATCTACTGTTGTACAAATGATCCCCCAGTTGGTAGATGAGGGTTCCATGCCAGTGTCTTTTACAACGGAGTCATCCTGCATTGAAATTGCCGCCTAAACCTGAAGGCTCAATCAACCATCTGCCAAAAGTATTCTGCATCCTCGTCCATCTTGCTTATGAACTCTTTCAACGAACCGGCAATGTGGGTTTCAAAATAATACACAGGAGTTTGGCTGGCCTGATTTAAATCAAGCGTCAGGTATACGCCCTCGTTCACTTCAAAAAACACTAATTGATCCTCTTCCTCATATATTCCATCTAAATCCGGATCAAACTCGTAAATATCTGCTCTCAATCTAATATCCGCTATGGTTCCTGGGCCCAAAAACCGGTTGAATGCATTCTGATTACGGCTTTTAATAAAGCCATAGCCCACCTCAAGATAAAATTCTCTCAGTTCTCTTGGCAACTTAAATCCGAGTCTTTCTTGCGCATCTAACAATTCGTTTTCATGAACGTTGTAAAAGGTATGATTTTCACTATTGAAGAACCCAAATGCAGCCATCCAAATTACCTCCTGTATATCAACCTTGTGCTCGCGAAATATGTTTGAGTTTTAGTAGGTTCCTTCCTCTTTTCTCTAACGTTTCACCTTGCTTCTCATGCTGTTCAAGTATTCATCCATTTCAGCCGAAATCATGGGCCACTCCATCATGTTTGAGGTTTTGCGCAGACTTCACGTCGTCTTGTGTTTAGGCCATGATACAAGCCGCCCCTTGTTGGTTCTGCCAAAAGGCACGTGATTAACCATATATTAACAAAACCCAAACAACCTTGAAAGACATATAGCCCGTCAAGGTTATTAAATCTGCTCTATTATGGTTAGGAAGTCCAGAGCTATAAGGGTTTTGTTGTCGCGCTTCATAAATATTATTCTTCGATTAAGCACGTAAACTCACGTGGTACTTTAGGGTTAGCAACAAATAATTTTTTTCTATAATCCTCAAAATCATTATAGTGTATCTCGTGTTTAACATTCGAAGTAGACCAATCAATTTCGCTCAAACTCTGTATAGCGATACCATTTCCAAAGTCTTGGTCATTGTCGATTACTTGGAATATATTCTTGGTCACACCATGGTTAACTATTTGGTTGATACTTTTCACATCGTAACCTAATTGATCAATGAAAAAACCAACAATCGTACTGATTTGGGCATCTTCCTCAGCAATGAACGTTAAGAATTGAAGCAGATCTTTTTCTCTCATACTATACTCCTCTATTAAGGTATGCGTATCATGTCACTACCCATAGCAGGTTTAACAGCTCAATAACTATCCTCAAAAAGACAATTAAATATTGTAACGTCTTCCTCTTTTAACTCTAATGAAATATTCGGCACTACAACATGAAGGAGATCATCATCTAGTTTTTGAATTCCATGATTAGTTAATATCTCTAACAACCTTATATAAATGCGCTCTGTTTCATTATCAAGTGGAGAATATGCCTCATGCATTTGTATAGCCCCATCATTGTCATGGTACCTAAAATACTTAACCACTGAATACGGAGCAATTACCGAAATCAAAACCATAACCCCGGTTATCTCATGCTTTTCCTTAAGATAATCATTGAACTCATCACTACCTACTCTAAAGTTCGGACCTGGCGATGATTGAATAAAATAAGAAAAGCACGTTGAATAACTGAAGTCGGTAAGATTATCGATGAAAATCTGTTCTACCTCATCATTGAACGTACGAGCCCAATAGTCCTTATCAATATACTTGGCTAGTACATAGTGAAAATCACCTTTTGCATACAATCTGTCAATGGTGTTCAGTAAAACTTCTTTCATAGTATGCCTCCATTATTGTGCAGGATAGCCAGCTGACACCTTTTTATTGGAATTATAAATAACCTTCAAAGGTATTAGGTCCATTAAGGTTAACAAACTAGAAAATCACACGATTGATCCTCTTTCTAAATCAAAGATATCGATCTCTTCCTGTTCAAATAATTCTTCTAATGAATCTGTTCCTTTTTCTTGGGCAAATAGATATTCATTCTCAGATATCGGAACAGCTAGCAGCCAAGCCACTTTTTTGTTTGGAAACTCAAGAGTCTTTAAATCCTCCCACAAGAAAGGTGACACAAATAACACATGTCTCATCTCGATATTGGGATAATACATCTGGATTATGTCACTGAATACTCCACCGTGAGAAACTGACAATTTCGAATTAATAAGACCAAATGCACAGCTTGCCAGTATATTAGGAAATTACTCATAATCTGTTGCACTTGCTCCTACTATTTCGATTCGCAAAGATGTCTCGTCAACAGTCAATTCAATTGAATGATCAGATAGTCCAATAGTAGAATACGATGATACACCGTCAACGGGTCTATTCACGGTTGTTAGCATATCAATATTACTCACATTATTTTCGTCCCAGTATCTCGAGACACCAGGTTTACCCCCAAAAGCATGGTGTGCTGTCTTTGCAATGATTTTATGATCAGTTGAAATGCTCAAAGTAAACCTCCTTGTGTCTTCATCCATAACACCTTTTGAGATTATTTATTTTTCTCCAAGCTATCATACGGATTAGAGATATTCTCGCCTACTTCATCTATTGCTTCCTGGATCTCATTCAGGATTGATTGATCGATATCCTTATTCTGATCCAGTGATTCTTTTATCTTTTCAAAGCAAATTTCCAGACCAAGATTGACCACAATAGAAAGAATCAGATCTACTTCATCATAGGAATCTGTATTCCATAATCCAGAAAGAGTTCTATCGATATCATTTCGGATATCACTTCTTACTAGCTCGTATGTCATCACTTGCCTGTCTGTTAATTGACCAAGGATGATTAAGAAAACATCTCTCTCAATCTCTTCCTTTCTAAATTGATCTAATGCGTTCTGAAACAATGCTAGTAGTATTCCCGCCGGTAATCTATCAGGTAGATTTTCAATTTCTTTTGTATCCATATTACATTTCCCCTCTATTGGAATATGAACCCCATTTGAAGATTGATGTCTAGTCGATGTTCCGTCTGATTTCAGCTATTTACGATTTTCATCTGTGCAGTCCATCAGGAAGAGTACATTTACATTTGTAATAGTATCCTTTGTTATAGATATCTCGTCATCTTTCATACTATCCGGAGCATTTGATTCAAAGTTCCTTATTTTTATCTTCCATTTATCAGGTCCCCCATTCAGCCTATCATGATTTTTTCACTAGCAAAAAATCCGGTAAATTGGGGCGTTCCAGTTCTTACCTTATACCCCATGCTAATTTTATCCATTCATATATTAACAAATAGAAAAAAACCTCGAAAGGCATTTAGCCAACCAAGGTTCCATACTCATTCTTCACATACACGAATCATTTCTTTAGGTACAGATTCAAAAACTAAAACTTCTGGCTTTGAATAAGGCTTTGTTATCAAATAATCTTCAAGAGGCATCACACTTTTCCAGTATAAGTTAATCCAAAACTCAATCGTTTCTCCAGTATCAAAATTTAAAGCTTCCTCATCAAAGTCTTTAAAATCTTCATAGAAAGCTTGGTCATAGATTGAAAGAGATAGATTACCATCAAACACAAAAATTTTATCTGTAAATATAGGAAAGCAAAAAGACTTTGAGAACCGATTAACTAAATCAACACCTATTGCTTCCTTGAAGTTTAGCCATTCAGGGATGTCGGAAGGTCTGAACCGTTCTGTTACCTCAAGTTTCACCCTGCCGCCGTTACTATATCTATTGTTTGACTTACTAGAATAATTAATACCACCACGTTTGACTTCTACAAGCGAGATATGATGTTCATGATTTTCAGGCAAATATGCATGGTACAACAAATTACTCAAATCTCTCACCAACTTAACATTTGTTTTCTTGATCCATAAGGAAAATGTGAGCTTCTCGTTGGATCGAACTTCCTGTGACTTCTTAAGGTTTTAAATTAATAGTAGATTAACGCTCTTCACTGTCCCACGGATTTTATTAGTTTCATTCCAGAGATTACTATTGTGAGTAACTAGTAGAAGCAATATAATCAAAATCCTCACGTGAATTAACTAGGTTCTCGTACTCATAATTGTAAATTAAAATAACAGCGTTATATAATTTATTTAATTTTTTGTACCCTCTAAATTCAGCCAGTATACTCTCCTCATAGGAACACCCCTCCAATAAAGCAGAGATCTTATCACTCTTTTCTTCCAATACTGCTTTTTCAATAAAATCCTCATCTATTTCATCCATATCGATATTAAAATCCGAGAAAAATTTAGAAGGTACAGACTCTCCGTCTTCATCGTAAGTTAGATTGACGTATTTCTCTAACTGGTTTTGTATTTTCAAATTACCTAACCATATAGAAACCATTCCTGGCTTTTCCATAAATAGCACCTCCCGCTTCGGATTCACCAATTATTACTTTTTTTCACATATACCCTGGTTTTTTGATTAAACTGCAACCTAGTAAATGCGTGTATTGAAATATCAAGTTCTTCTCCATCTTACATTATGATAAATAATTTCATACAATAAGCCATCTCTGTCAGTCATCAGGGAAAGCGAGTATCCATCGACGTATGCAAAGTGTTAGGCACCGACATCCAGAAGTTAATTGAGGTGGGAGTAGCTGTTCGACAAAGTAATCGTTCCATGTACGTCAAAGTTGCGAAATAAATAAAAGAGAGGGAAAAAGCGAAGGTAGGTGTTTGGAGGATAGCATTGGTGGTAACTCGTAATGTTGAGATTATTTTCAGAAGGGATCTGTTATTCGTTTAAAAGCAGATGTACGTACTACGTTATTTGTTCGAACATTATTGAGGGACATATCACCTCCAATTTTTTCAATTTAGGGTCTGGTTGTGGTTTAAGCTTACTTAAAGATTCTCCTCTGATTTGTTCAAATTCAACCTTTGTTGTTTTCTCTATACTCTTCAATTATCTTAACGTCTCGCGCTCGATCCTCATTCGGAACCAAACCTAGTCTTTCATATTCCCAAATTATTTGCTGCTCATAGCTATCTTCATTTACCAAGTTATTATATTTGAAATCAATATTGAACGTACCATCCGAATTTAACTCCAATGTTAAATTTGTCCACTGTTGTTGATTTAGATTTTTAGTTTCAACCCATAATTCTTTCAAGTATTTATATAACTGGTGTAATTGCCTATTTACTTCGTATTCGTCTATATCGATCATTTCTTCAATATCCAAGCTATAAATTGGTGTCTCCTTATTATGAGGATAATAGTAAAAATACGTTCGATTACTCACCTCGGTTACTTCAGAATATAGTAATACTCTATCCCAGGGTTCAGGAATAATTTGATTTACTTGTTGTCCAATATTTATATATATGGGTTCCATATTTCTAATGTCCATTGTCTTCACCTCCATATATGTTTTCCGACCGATTCATATGAATTTTCGCAATGATTCATACAGTTCAAGACATTCCCCTTATCTATATTTTGTATTGTTCTAAGTTTGTTTTTAAAATCCTTTCAATAGGTGCACTGGCGTTTTTTAACAATCGCTCTACTTTGTCCTTTATTTGCTTATTAGAAGTAATTATTTTTCTATACTCTTCTCCATCAAAAGAACGTAAAGAATCTATTGCATATTTAGCCACTTCATCACTCTCATTAAGTAGATCTAATAATAGATTAAATCCATATACTCCGTTATCTTCATCTATACAGTAGGCCAATCTAATTTTGTATGTATCATCCTTATTATCTTTTAATCCTCGAATGAAATTCTCCCAATCACAATTAGTAAATTCACTCAACAATTCTTGCACATGCATAAACTCATCGTCGTAAAAATAGTTATCTGCGCTATCTTCAGCTAGGATTGCATCTGCCTTTTCGTACATCGACTCTCCTCCTCTATTACCTAAAACCAACGATTGTTACACTCAAAATATCGCATCTTCGCCACTTCCCATGCCCTTGTGCATTAAGTAACTTTTCCTTACTCTATACAAAAACAACATCAATGGCTCTATCGTCTTTCCCCATTGGATCCTCTATACTCAATTTCAATAATGGCCTCTTTAGCAGCTTCTTTTATTTCTCCGCTAGAATGATGAAGAAACGTCTCCAGGATCGATCTATATTTACCCTTTCCTGAAAAACCCATAAACGTCAGAACATACGTTAACTGTTCTTCATTGAACGTCGATAGAACTGGCACCAGCAGATCCAATGAAATGTCAGAAGCAATGTCTTGATAAACGATTCCGTTATGAATCGAATGAAGAATACTTTCTTTTACTGCATCATCCTTTTCCATAGGAATATGCGCTAGGAGTAGATCGATCCCTTCTATGAGCTCAGGGCTGTCCATACCTCCATATTGGAACCTATCTCCAATATCTTCAATCTCTCTCTCCTGCTCAACTTTATCCTCACTCGATAATAGTCTTCTTATTTCTTCCACTACTTTCATGAGCCTACCTCCTTTCCTTTTTTACGATTTGATAAAATAAAGAAACCTTAAGAAGCGCATTTTGCTAATCAAGGTTTCTACACAGCACTATTCCTCCAACACAACATTGGAACATACTACCGACAACCACGGTTTCGAGTAGTCTATCGTAAAAATCCCCACATGCTTGTGCTTATCCGAACTTCCTTCCAGCTCTTTAAAGAGAACAATTGTAAAGAGACTTTCTTTGTTGACGTCATCAGGAGATAAGGGAAGATCTGTACTGATCTGAAAATCCGCTTTTGTGCAGTGTTCAAAAATAATCTTTATCATTCTTGTGTTGTCATGACCCTCTTGAATATCCCAATAATAATCAACCACTACGATCAGGTCTATTAGATTGTCCGCCCACTTCACTTCCGTGACAATACTGTCTGTGAAATCGAAATGCTCTAGAACATCGTGCAGATTGGTAGCCAACACCTTCACTCACCACCCTTTCAACATGCTGCTTTGTCATCCCTTATAGGAGTTGTTTCCGAATCTATATTCCATTGAGCTTACTCTAAACCTGAATATGGATGATGAATGTTCCCATCCAATTCATTTATCGTTTCTTCTATCAATTCTCTGACATCGACACCAAGATTTGTTTGATCTATTTCCTTCAGTGCTTGAAAACTTTCGGTGAGGCCCAAATAAGCAATGATCGATGTTACATGATCCATCAATTCATAAGAAAGTGGGTCAAGCACTTCTATCATTATCCTATCTACCTTTTGTTTTATTTCCTCATCCAAAGCTTTATAAGTATGCCACTGTCTTTCTGACAATTGATATAACCCCTCGGAGAAATCAATCTTATTTACACTTTCAGTACGATCATAATAATGAATAACCTGATTGAAATACTTTTTCAATGTTTCTTCTGACAAATAATCAGGTAACTCATCAAATGTAGAAAAATCCATTTCTCACTCTCCCCTGTACGGATTTGTGTTCGATTATTGGCTTCTTAACGTTGATGAATCAATAGCAACCTTGTTATAAGCACCTTCTTCCATCTTAACCCAAAACTAAAAAGCCTTGAAAGGCATTTAGCCAATCAAGGTAATCGTTTATGTTTGGTATGAGTCTATTTCAGTTAAGAATTTCTTTACTAAGTCATGATATCCATTAAAGTCCTCAACACTCATGAAATGATCTATTTCTACATTGTCCCTAACGTCCAGAAGCACTTCTTTCAGTGGTTCCCTTTGTTCTGTGATTTTTTCCATATCAACAGAAAATAGTACCTCTACCAACTGACCATCATAAACATCACCTGCTAAAGGATTACGCTTAAGAACCTCTACTCCTTTATCAACTGCTACTTCAATAAAAATATCCTGTTGGATCATTCTACATAAATCAGTAATGTCTAATTCTGTACAATCTTTATTTAATAAGGTATTGTACCATTCATCCAATGGATAATCTGCTTGGGATTGTTCCTGTGACAATTGATAGATATCCCTTATTTTCATACTGATATCCTTTCAGTAGAGTCCAGAATTTCATGCAGATTTTCAGACCGCACTTTCACTCACCTACTTATTAAAGATAAAATTGTATCACATTACTCTAAACTTTTATTTTGTAACCATTCCCTAGCTTCTTCAAACTCCTTTTTTCACACTGTATTACTTAATTCTTTGAATTTTTGTAGCACCAATCACTTCTGTAAGGAGTTCTGCTAATTTATTGTGGGAAGGAATTTATTTATCATTTGAAGTGAACCATGTCATAAGTGTAGTACGGAGTATCCTTTAAGGCCGTATCATCTAACTTTAAGATCTTTACGATGGCTCCACTTTCATAACTCCAATACCCGTTATACGTATCATGTTGACTATTATGCGAGTCATACCAGCCTGTATCTTTATGACCAGGATACCATTTAGATTCTAAATAATATTTTAATTTCTCTATGGCCTCATTTTCGCTGCTCGCATGAATAACTTCATATAGGATGCTATACGGATCTGAAAACATAAATGATGGTGTTGTACGATCCAAAACTTTTTTGTTATCATTCAACAAAAAATCTACTAGGTAATCTTTCAATTGGGATTTTACAACTAACTCTCTAAGCTGATTTACATCGTGGTCTGGAACATTAATCATATTGCCGATGGAAAGCATCCACACCAGTCTGACATAGCCACTTTCCTTGTTCCACTCCTTGTTCATTATTTGGATTATTTCAGAATACACCCTTTGGATATCTCCAATTGGTGCTCCCATAGAATATAGACAGTTCAATTTGTTAAAATAGCTATTTTGAATAATTCGATAAGCTCTTTTTAAACCTGTATCCTCTTCTCCTCGTTCCCGTTTCACTTTCTCAGCCATACCTTTATACTTTAGTATTTTGCGAGTTTCATTTTCAAGATATTTCTGAAAATAAGGCAGAGTTCTACGAGTGTCTCTCATTTACTTATCTCCTTAATACTTAGGGTTTTTCTTCACTAATACCTACACACAGCACCCTCATTTTCTCCAGCTGTTCTAACGTTGTTACAAAGGTACCACCAGCTAAGAAATGCTCAGATCTTAGATCCAGAAAATGATTATCTTATTACTGAACCGGTCCCATAAATTCTGTCATAATAAGAATATGTTCCTTCAGTTTGACTTTTTTTAGATTCTCTACTTTTTCAGCTCCACCTAGACCTAATAAAGGTGTATATCCGAAGCACTCGTCAAAAGCTGGTTCTCCATACTTTTCAACCGCTTCGGAATATGGTTTCCAATCTAAATCCTTTTCCTTAAATCCATCATCCTCTAAATCTTCAAAGAAGAAATTAAATCCTGCCTCCAAAATACTTGTCTTACCTTTTCTAAAATTGACTAGTACTAGATATTGATTCTCTTCCCGAGAATGTTCCCAAAGAATAGCATCGCCCAGTGAAGTCATAAATACTACAGTAGTATTTGAACTGCGCAAATATGTTTCATTAATCAACGATTGATAATCGTCCGGATTTACAATCTTTAAATATCCATTTAACGCACTTCCAAACCCATATTTCTCCCACACCGCCAATACCTGTTTTGGGAGTCTATTTGAGTATTTTTGATATAGTTCAGTTGAAACTTCAGCTTGAAACTTAAAATCTTTAAAAATATCATCCATATCAGCACTTCCCCCCTAAAAAAACTCCATGATGGTCTTTTGAAAGGAAAACTCATCATGTGTGTATTTGCTTGCTCAATCGCTTTCACATCTACGTTTCTTTTTTTGTACAAACCTCGTGCACATAAGACCGCTCTAACTATTATGTAGAATTTAACTACTTCTATAATGATAATGGTTTTATTGGCTACTAATAACCAAATGCCTAGTTTGGCAATTTTTCATTAATGTAAGAATGTTCAAGAAAACTAAGCAAACCCTTGGTTAAATATTTTTCCTGGTATTGATCTAAATCACTATTGACCATTAACTGGCCATTCTCTTTTCTAAGTAATTGATCCGAACCGTTTTCTAAGAACAATAGATTTCCGCCAACTTGTCTCATAAGATCCCCAAGAGCTTTAAACAAGACTTCTATTCCTTGATAGAAAGTGTTATCAAATAATTGAACCCTAATGCATATATTTACATCTAAATCGTAATGCCTTCTAATAAAGGCTATGTCAGATATATCCTCTAATTCTAGAGCTAATGAAAAATACTTAATCCCAATAACTATTTCTTCTTCACTAATGTGAACAGTTATATCTTCGTTGACAGACCCAGCTATTATACTTCGAATAATATCCGCCAGGGATTTACAACTTAAATTAGAGCTTAAAAACAATTCGTAATCCATTTAATTCTCCTCTCCAGTTACTCGTGTAATTTTTCCGTCGTTCACTATAAGTAATTCTTTAAGTTTTTCAAATCTCCATTTGGATTAGCTTTTCTTATGTAATGATTTTTCATCAGATTTCACAAAATTTGTTTCTACCAGCAAGGCAACCATGACTTTTCACAGGTTTCCTTGTGTACATTCAACCCTAAAGCTGTCCCCCAGTAGAATCACTCATTGGCGACATCTCCTACGACTTCGCCATGTTTGAGGACCTGGACATTTAGATCCATTAAAGTATTCTAGACATGTCACCTTTCCTCTTTACACAAGTGTTTATAGTTACTTCTGTACCATACTCCCGAATATTACTGCACTGGCCCCATAAGTTCAGTCATAATAAGAATATGTTCCTTCAATTTGACTTTTTTTAGATTCTCTACTTTTTCAGCTCCACCTAGACCTAATAAAGGTGTATATCCGAAGCACTCGTCATATTCCAACTCACTATATTGTTCAAGGGCTTCGGGATAGGGTTCCCAAGACAAATCTTCATCTTTGAATTCCAAATCATTAACATTTTGAAAGAAAAACTCAAATGTAAACATAATTGTCTTTACCACACCATACCTGTAATTAAGGAGTCTGACGTATCCATCTGACCAAATTATTAGGTCGCCCATCCCTGTAGCAAACAACACAACTGAATCCTTGTATCTTTGACTACTCTCCTCCAAAATCTCTTTAAATTCCTCTGGATTTACACTTTTAAAATACCCTTGCATAAATGTACCAAATCCATAATCACGCCATAAATCAATCATTTCATTTGGTACCAGCTGCCTATATTTTTCAATGATTTCCCTCGGAACTTTACTATGCCATTTAAAGTCTTTTAAGTATTTTTCCATTTATACTCCTCCCACTAATGTGTTAAGTATTTTTGGTGCCATACTCATTGCTAATTCCTTGATTTGTTCATCCTCCATTGACTACCTATTAATGGATGTATTCTCTTATCTCTTACTTCTGCCTTTCCTCCTGTTATCTGCTCTGGGTTGTGCAGCGTTACCTTCACTTGCACGCCATCATGACTCTTAACAACCTTTCAAATGGCAACATCTTGATAGCCTAGTTCAATTATTTTTTCATTTAATAAACGAATCCCCAATCCGTTTTCCGCATCCCATGTACAGCTAAATGTAATTCCAATATCTCGACCTTCGAAAATATCCCCATACGGAACAAAAATTCCATCTAAAGTGATCATTTCTAGTAGTTGATCTGGTGTTTCGATCAATGGATACTTATCATTTAATTCAATATCATAACCTAGTTCATGACGATTCTGTTTGTAATAGTCTAATATTGATTGCAATAAACTTGGCTGTAAGTCCTCCCAATTCTGCATTAATGCTTGATATGCCATATACTGCTCTTCATCAAATTCTCCATCTTCTTCCCCATCGATGATCAAAGATATCTCAGATTCTTTTTCACAAAAATGAATAATGGTATCCTTAGTCCAAACATATTCATACTGAAGTTCACCAAAAATCGGATCGTCTATCGTCATTTAAAATCTCCTTTTACTATTTGTTAGCAAACTCATCAGATTTAAAAAACTCATGTACGTATTTCTCCTACCCCAACAAGGTGTCGGAATTCACTATATTTCATTAATTACTTTATGCTACGTTACTAATTTTACCATATTTTGTATCAGGATGGAGATGTGGGCATAGAAGTCCGGCTAGATGAACCTGATAATACACCCCATGAAAAAAGATGTTATGTGAGAAAAGATATTGAGGACTGTGCTTTCTTGCAAGTGGGCAAAAAAAAAGAAGGTCATAATAACCTTCCCTTGGAACACAATTCCTGCTTGAACGATTTGCAGAGAGTCATCACTCCTGTAACCCACCTTGACTTTTGATAAAGCGGATCGTGATTTTACCGATTACCAGATTATATGAGCGCCCACACATAAAATAAAGCGATGTACAGCCCGTAATATAACAAGGTCGATCCGATGAACAACAGCAACCAATTGAATGAGACACGCATCACATTGGTCAGTGTCAAGGTGACAAGGGTGCCGATGATCAGCATGAGATATAATATGAATTCGGTCCATGCATACAGGGCGACCGCTCCACAAACAAATATAAGCAACAAGAGTGCTATGCCTTTCCATATTTGGGTCATATTATACAGTCCCCCTCCTTTCCTTCAGTATAATGGAAGAAGAGGGGCTGTAAAGGAGATGGGGGCAAGGCATAGGTGACTCTATGTATTTCACGCTTAGGAATCTGGCACAGAGGGCAAAAAAGAAGCATGGAGACCGTCTCCACGCTTCTAGTTATTTGATGATTTTTCATCAGCCTTCACGCAATCAATCGCTACCACCAGGGCAATCATGACTTTCTCCATGTTTTCCTTGTGTACGTTCACCCTGTAGCTGTCTCCCCACGAGAACCACTCCTTGGCGACATCTCCTACGACTTCACCGTGCTCGAGCACCTGGAAATTCATATCCCACCAGTTCCCCCTCACTTCGATCCCGGCAGCATCAATCGTGTAGCGGTGTTTGAAGAAGGAAAGCTCTTTCTTGATCGTTAAGACCTCTTTACCATCTACCTCGACAAAAAACGTTGGCAGAAAGCTCAGCATCTTCTTCGTAATCAAGGCTACTTCTTCCCTACCAACATCCATAATGGAGAACGTCTTCGGAAACCGCATGAAGCTGCCCTCCACATAATACCGATCCCGCTCGTCTTGGTCCTTCACCGTGAACTTCTCGCCTATACTAAAAACCTTCTGCTTCATATACAGCTGACTCATGCGATCTTCCTCCATCCTATGTGCTACTAGTTTATACGAATGATTGCCCAGGTTGGTTTCATTTGTGGCACAGGGACGGTTCCGGTGAGTCAAAAAAGTAACGCATGGGAACCGTCCCCATGCGCCACTACTTATTACGTCAGACTCTCTGATAGCTCCGTGAAAATGACACCGAGGGCATAGGCACCGGCATCAGGGTGACCCAGACTACGCTCGCCGACGGTTCCGGCGCGTCCCATCCGGGCGACGATGTCCTTGGTTTTCTCTGCTCCCTCTACTGCGGCCGCTGCTCCTTTTTCAAACGCAGCTTTGACGTCGGCTCCGTTCGATGCGCTTTCAGACCAGGCGTCTGCACAAGGGACGAGGGCGTCGATGAGGGTTTTGTCGCCCACATCCGCTCCCCTTCCGAAGGATCGCTCGCCTGTATCCTGGATGCCCTTCACTGCCGCCTGCAGCATCTCGGCGAATTCTTCTACGGTCAGTTCGGTTCGGTCACCGGCCGATTTCCCTGCTGCGCGGAAGGCAGATCCCCAGATCGGACCGGATGCCCCGCCGCAGTATTCCATGATGACCATGGAGCTTGCGTCGAGGAAGCTTCCGATGGTAAGTGGGTCTTGGTCCAAGATCGATTTCCACTCCCGTTTCAGCTGCTTGAAGCCCTTTGAGACGCTCATGCCGAAATCCCCGTCGCCGGCGTGGGAATCAAGCTCGCAGAATGGGACTTCATTCCGTATGATGACGTCGCTCATCTTATCCACGAGGTAGATCATGTTCTGGAGGGATACCTTGTTATCCTTGATCTCCGCATGCTCGGCCGCTGTTTCCACCTCGAAGGATACAGGAGTCGATTCTTCCTCTTCCCCGAAGTCGACATACTCGACCCCTGGCACCGGTCCGTCCACCCTGAACGCTGGAGTCAAGCTCTCACTCGACAGCAGCGTGCGCAGTTCATCATCAAGTTTCATGAAGGTGAGGGACACGCCCGCCATATCGATGCTCGTCATATAGTTGCCGACGAAGGCACGGTTGATTGAGATCTTTTTCTCCGAAAGGATGCGGGTGACGGCGTTATTGAATAGATAGAGTTCCTGCAGGGGAGTGGCTCCAAAGCCATTCACCATGACGGCAAGCTCGGTTGAGTCCCTTTCAAGCTTCATGTCCTTCAGTAGATCATCCACCATGCGCTCTGCCAGTTCATCGGCGGATGCTACCTTTTCACGACGCGTACCCGGTTCACCATGGATGCCGACGCCGTACTCGATTTCGTCATCGGCGAGCTTGAATGTAGGCGATCCGCTCGCCGGCACCGTGCAGGAGGTCAGAGCGAATCCGATGCTGCGCACGCTCTTCGCCGCCTTCTCCGCCACGGCCTTCACTTCCTGCAGGCTCCGGCCTTCCTCGGCCGCCGCCCCGGCGATCTTATGTACGAATACGGTTCCCGCGACACCCCGGCGTCCCACCGTATAAAGGCTGTCTTCCACTGCGATATCATCGTCGACCTTGACGTATTCCACCTCGATGCCGTCCTCTGAGGCCAGGTGGGCAGCGTTCTTGAAGTTCATGATATCACCGCTGTAGTTCTTGATGATGAGCAGGGCACCCTTCTTCCCGGCCGTCGCCTTGATCGCCTGATACACCTGGATCTGCGAAGGCGAGGCAAACACGTCACCGCACACGGCCGCGTCCAACATCCCTTTCCCCACAAGACCCGCATGGGCCGGCTCATGTCCGCTACCTCCGCCGCTGATCAACGTGACCTTCTCTTCATTCAGTTCCTTCTTCTTCATCACCTTGTACTTCTTCATGAACTCAAGCTCCGGATGAGCAAGCGCCATCCCCTTGCACATCTCCACCACCAAGTCCTCGGGCTTATTCAACACCTTCTTCACATCCAACGCCTCCTTGAGATTGTCGTTGGGTAAATTATCTCACTGGGCGTTTCAAAATGAAAGCGTAACGCATGGCGGATAGTGGCGCACAGGGTCGGTTCCGGTGCGTCAAAAAAGTGACGCATGGGAACCGTCCCCATGCGCCACTCTGCATCAAACCGGCTGACCAGCCAATGCTTCGATGATGTCACCTTTCAATCTCTCTTCTTTCCTCTCGCTTTGGAAGACCTTCTCCACTTTCACAGTTCCAATGATATGGCGGATGTTTTCATTGGTTTGAATGAAGCGTTCATTTTGTGTGTACAGTTCCCGGAACCATTCCCTTGCCTGAAGCTCTTTGATATTCCTTTCAATTTTCTCCTCCGTCGGGTCGCCCTTCATGAAGCTGACCATCGACATGCAGAGATTGGCAAAGATCTCGATTATCAATTCTTCCCCTCATTCCTCTTTAGCGTTATGATACAATCATTCTATAAAAAGGGAATCATTCCTTTTTATATTTTCTGTCTCGACAAAGATAAACGACTCAAGGAGGTCTCTACATGACAACCCCCGCATACATAGAACTCGTATTCGAAAACGTCGAATCCATCATCCTGAAACCTGACCGATTTTTAAAGCTGGAGTTCGGTCCTCTGGTAAAAAACGAAGACCACCATACCCAATACGATCAGTTCTTTACGGATGAAGTGCTGATGCACATCTCCTATGAGGACGCATCGGAACTGGCCTACTCTCCGGCCAAATCCAATAATCTACTTGGGGTCTACACGCAAAATCCTGACAGCAATCATGTGGCAGACCGCCCGAACATACTCGGCCGCCTTCTGCTTTATCCTGATCTCACTCACATCTATTACATAGACGAAAACGAGAATGAGATTTCATCCGTAATCGTTCCGTGGAGTGAGGAAGACGAGTATCAGAATGAGTATATGACGGTGACGACGGAGCCGGGGTATGTGGAGGTCAGGGTCCGGAAAGGGTAACGGGGGCAGAACCTTACCACACAAAAAAGCTTGGTACCTCCAAGACTTTTTGTGTGGTGATCTACCCAAACCAACGTCAATACCCCTTGGAATCAATAAAGAACCGGATCGTACGCCGATACGTCTTCCAGTCCTTGTATCGCTTTGAAAGCCGGGTTTCCAGTTCGTCATCGATCACTTGCTCCCCCCTGTAGATGCCCTCCCTCTCCATATTGATCAGCCGGTTTTCATACTGACCGACTGATATTTCCCGCAGTTTGCGTTCTCCCTTTTTGAGTTGATGCTTGTTCCTGAGATACTCCGTAAATTCCATTCGCCTTCTCCATTCTAGTAGTCTCTGTGCATTCCATATTATGTAATTATATGGTAACACATTCTCAATCGATTGCGCTCCTATTTTTACCAAATAGTAGAAAATGGAGGATGCTTCAGACATCTCTCCCCAACCAAATCTTCTCCCCCAGTTCCTCAAGCTCTTGCCAATAACGATATATCTCCCGTGCAAACACCCCGTCTCCCCCTTCAAGAGCCGTATAATCCCAGAACTCATCCAGCGCCGATTCAATCCGCTCCTGCAGCTCTTTTATTTCTTCCTCCCCGGCTTCGGGATCATACAAGTTCGTGCAGGCAATGTACTCCCACCTCATCGCATCATAGTCATCGATGTACGGATGATCCCTATCATCCGGAGAATCATCAGCACCCTCATAGCACTCATCCGAACAAAACGATATCCCCTCATTGTTCACGCGGAGGTACAGCCCGATCTCATTTTTACATACGATACAATTCGTCATGTCACACCTCTCCCTTCTGTCTTTACCATACATAGGGATCGTCAAAAATGTTACGAGGGCACGGACGCGTTTGATTTCATAAACTCAAGCCCTTTAATAGCTAGTTATAGAACACAGTAAACGCTCCGATAAAACAATGAAGGAACCACCCGAATCTATTTAAAAAAATCCTAGTTTAACATCCCCTTGCAACCAAATAGGCCACCACACACGACTATATAACGTAACAGAAAGGAGAACGCACATGGATATCGCATCATTAGTGAAAAAGGCCAAGAAGGGCGATGATGAATCGTTTGAGCTGCTCATCGGTTCTGTCAGGGAAAAGCTGTACCGGACGGCGTATGTATACGTCCGGAATGAACAGGACGCCCTGGACATCTACCAGGAGGCAATCTATACCGCTTTCACCTCCATCCACACGTTGAAGAAGCCCGAACGGTTTTCGAGCTGGATCACGAAGATCCTCGTTTTCAAATCGATTGATTTCATCCGGAAGGAGTCACGCCATTTCACGACCGATGATGAGAATGTCTTTGCCGGGCTCCTCTCATCCGATAATGCCGATTCGAGCCTGCATTCCATGGACCTCGAGGAGGCCTTTACCTCGCTGAACCCTACGGCAAAAACGATTGTTCTGCTGAGGTACTACCATGACCTGACCACGAAGGAGATCGCGGCGCTCATGAAGTCCCCCGAAGGAACGGTAAAGTCACATTTGAATCGTGCGAAAAAACAGCTGAGACCGATATTAAAGGAGGGCTATCTGTATGAATAAGGATCTATTCGAAGACATATCTGTACCCGTTGAAAAGCTTGTGGCAAGGGAAAAGGAAGCGATGATGCAGGCGAAGCGAAAAAGGAACGTGAAAAAGACGACGATGCGCTCCCTCATGGTGGCGTGCGGCGTATGCCTTTCCCTCCTCGGCTCGGGCTTTGTATCGACGGGCATGGCGGAAGCATTGTCGAGCATCCCTCTCCTCAGTCCGATCTATAAGGATTTCAGGGACATTGCATCGGATAAAATCGAACAGGATCACCTTGCCACCCCCATCGACAAACAGGACAGCCACAACGGCCTCACCATGACGGTAAAAGAAGCCGCTTATGACGGCAACCGCCTCATCGTCACGGTGGTGTACACCGGATCAAAAGGCATGACGCTGAAAGAAGAAAATGTCGGGCGGCAAGAAATCACCATCAACGGCCAGCCGATTAAACCGGCAATCGGCTCAACAGGGCAAGATGATATAAAGCCGAACACCATCATCGAGCACCACCAGTATACCCTCTCCAACTTGGATGAGTATGGTGATGCGATTGATATCGAAGTCCAAGGAGACAACCTATTTGGCTATGAGGGCCAGTGGAATGTGGCTTTCCCCCTTGAGAAAATCAAGCGTGACGTCACTGCCTTCTCCCCTGATGCCACTGCGAAAACCGACAACGGAATGTATGCCATCACCGCCGACAACGTGACCTTCTCTCCACTCTCAACCCGGATCGACCTCTCCGTCGAGTATCCGGCCGAACTGGATGAAAACGACCGCTGGCCATGGTTCGAATACACCGTGGTCGACGACCAAGGCCGCGTCTATGATGGCATGAAGCTCCAAACCGGCATGGCCGACGGGACGAATGGTCATCATATGGTGCTGACGTTACCTCCGATGGATGAAGTGCCGGGGTCCCTTACACTGGTGCCTAGTGAACAAAATCAGGATGTGTATGGTAAGGAGTTGGGTGAACTTGAACTGCTTATTCCTTTAAAGAATCTTAAGCCCCAAAACTAATGAAAGAAAAAAAGCCGGATTCCATTTTCAACGGAATCCGGCTTTCTGTCGTTCTTGCTGCATACCTCTGACCCAGATTGGAATCTTCTCCCTCTTTATCACCCATAAATGAAACTTCTCATTCATTCCCGACGTAAATAAAGCAAGGAGGCGATGTCAATGTTGTGGGGCGCAATCCTAAGCTGTTTGTTTGCAAGCTTATTCCTATTCGGATCCACCTATCTGATCTGGTACAAAAAAGACCTCACCTTCATCGCCGGATATGATGAAAAAAAGTTCAAGGGGGACAAGGACCGACTCGCCAGGGCCTACGGCATCTTCTGCTTGGCAAGCGGGATCCTGACTGTCATCCTCCCTTTTGCATTGGAATTCATCGGCTCTTATGCAGGAGCCCTATTCGGCATATGGATCACAGTGGGGGTCGTTGTGTTAACGTTTTATTCACAGTCATTGAATAAAGGCTCCTAGTTTTCTAGCAGATAGTGCATTCCGAAGTAATCCATTTAATACTTATAGAGACATAAAAACAGAAGTCAATTGGAGGATACAGATGAAAACTAAGATTGTTCTAACCTTACTGATTGTAAGTGTAGGAGTAAACCTGTACATAGGGGGAAAATGGCTTTTGTTTGATCGTCCATACGAGCCGACCTCCGAAGAAGCAATCATTCTTGGGGAGATGGTTCAAAAGACAGTCGAAAGTGAAGAGTACAAGGATATAGCTAAAGCAGAAAAGGTCATCGCCATCGAAAGGGGAATTGACAAAAATAAAGGAGGCAGATTCCCCTACAATATGATGACTAGTGTGCGCACAGATAAGGAAACCCATCTATTCTCATGCAGTGATGATAAATGTACAAAAATGGAATTGATAGGAACAAGTTATTCCATCTACCAAGACGAAGAGCCGAGACTGCCACTCAAAAAGTAGATTGACTACCTCCCCCTTCACCACAAGTTGAACGTTATTTACCCTGACCATCACAAGGAGGAACTGCCATTGAAATACCCATCAAAAGTAGACCTGTGGCTCGCCATCCTCATCTGGGGAAGCATGCTCGGCACCATCGGAATCGGCCTTTATGCCATGATCTATGAATCTTCTTCCTTTTGGGAAGTGATTTTTCTACTACTCTCTTGCTTGCTTCTTCCCCTGTTTATATTATGGGGGTGCCTTACCACGTATTATCTGTTCAGCGATAACCATTTGATCATCCGATATGGTCCTTTCAAAAAGAGAATTCCATTAGACAGGATCACCTCCGTCAAGAAAACGAGCAATCCTTTATCAAGTCCTGCCCTTTCCCTCAAAAGGCTTGAGATTTCGTACAATACCTACGATATGGTGCTGATTTCACCCAAGGATCGGGATGCGTTCATCCAGGTCTTGTCCGAACGGTGTGAACAGCTTACTAGCTAAGGAGGAATACAGATGAATACGAAAGAGTTTTATATGCTTTGTCATTCCACTGATCTCTACAAAAGGGTGGAGCAGAAAAATAGCGACATCACCGGAGGCTACATCACACGTGACGAGATCGATCTCATAGAAGAATGGGAAGGAGTGGAGCGGGTGATGATCTCTGGCCTGAAGCAGGATACATTCGACTACTTCGTCCAACACCATGCCCACAAATTCAAGGCCATTCTATTCTGGAAAAATAAGCTCGTGGAGGACTGGTCCAGTCTTTCCACCCTGAAGGATGTGGAATTCATCGGGTATTTCCATAATCAGCGGATCACGAAGATGTGGGATATGACAGGAAATCACGCCCTAAAAGGTCTTTCCATCAGCGACTTCACCAGGCTTCATTCACTTGATGGGATCCAGAAAGCCCCTGCCCTGGAACGGCTCCACTTCGGTGATGCCGTCTGGCCTGCGAGTGTACTGGATGACCTAAAGCCGCTGGAGGGCTCACGCTTGAAGGAATTCACCTTTTCCGGAAAGAAGATTACAGATGAGGATGTATCGGTGTTTACCACGATGCCCGATCTGGAAATCCTGAATTTCCCGACCAACCACTACACAACGGAGCAGCTTGCGTGGCTGGTGGCCAAGCTCCCATCTGTTGAGGGCTATGCGCTAAAGCCATATATCCAATTTGAGAATAGAGCAGAGAAAGACGTCCTGATCTGCGGGAAGCGGAAGCCATTTTTATCTTCAGAGAAGGATGCAGCAAGGATCCAGAAGTATGTCGGCAAGTTTGAAGAATTGGTCCGCCAGTATAAAGAAGAATAAGCCAAAAACGCATGTAGCTCTCTACATGCGTTTTTCGGTGTATTCAAGAGGCGCCCCCGTAGCTAGGCAGATGACACTGACCGCCAACACCACAGCCGTCCCAAGGGCCATTCCGATACTTGCGAACACATCATCCGCCCACACCACACAACCCGCGGTCGCCACAATCAGGAGGGCATTCACCCCAACGACCCTGGCAGTATGGGAAACATTCCGTCTATCCATCGCTCGATTGGCTCCGTAAGACCCCAGGAACATCACCATAGCAATCGGGATGAGCCATGCATACGACCCGATGATCCCGCTGATGAAATAACCGAAAAGAACGCTGAAAGCGACCAGTTTCCCAATCTGATTCTTCTTCATCCATACCCTCCTATCCATCAACACGTATCATCAGGGTAACATAGTGATGGGGTTTATTGGAAGAACCTAGTGAAGAAGATGAACGATAAGACACCGTCAACCAAGATAAGCTTTTCCCAAGCGATTACGTGCCTTACTAAAAAGAAATTTTTCCTAATCTATATACTCAGTATATAGTTTTGTGTATACTCAGTATATAATCACCATTTTCTGGAGGGAAATCATGCTATCAATAAAGGGGATTGAAAAAAGCTATACCATTGGTGAAACAGCGTCTCCGATTCTCAACAAGATCGACCTACATGTTGAAAAAGGGGAATTCATAGCCATTATGGGGCCGTCCGGGTCCGGAAAAAGCACGTTTCTGAATATGTTGGGAGGATTGGATACGCCTGATGGAGGGGACATCAGCGTTGATGGAAAGGCGATCCATCGTCTCACGGAGACACAAAGGACCCTTTTCCGGAGGGACCATGTGGGATTCATCTTTCAGAACTATCAGCTGCTGCCGAATTTGACAGTGGCAGAAAATGTGGCGTTCCCCATGCATGCGGCCAGGAAGGATAAGAAGGAGATCAAAGAGCAGGTACATGATTTGCTCAAGTCTGTGAGCCTGGAAGGAAAGGAGAAAAATTATCCTTCCCAGTTAAGCGGTGGTCAGCAGCAACGCGTGGCCATTGCCAGGGCGCTGAGCATGAACCCGAATCTGATCCTGGCCGACGAACCGACCGGGAATCTCGATCGCCGAACGGGTACAGAAGTGTTGCGGTTGCTCTCTTCCCTGCACCAACAAAACCAGCTTACGATCATTATGGTGACTCATGACGTCTATGCGGCAAGCTACGCCGATCGAATCATTTCACTGAAAGATGGCGTGATCGAATCGGATATTCGTCAAACGGAAGGAGCTCATCATGATGGAATGGCAAGCCTCTTGGCGAAACGTAACTCGTAAGAAACTGCGTTCATGTTTGACGATACTGGCCATCGTCCTCGGAATCTCTTCCATGTTTGCCGTCATTAGCACGGTTCAGACTGCGAAAAATGTGACCATGCAAAGGCTTGAACTATACAATGGGAATGCTGACTATTCGATTTTAAGCGAAAAGGATACCTTTCCCGAAGACGTTTTAGAACTGGCGTTGAAGAATGATCAGATTTCCAGTGCGACGGGACTGATCCATAAGCAAAGCTACCTGGAGCTGAAGGACAATGAGCAAAGCTTGGATCAGCAACGGATGAGACTGACGGGCTTATCCACATTGGATAATGAGCTGCTCTCATTGGATGAGGTGTCCGGTGACATCCATGATGACGGCCTGATCCTCCCTGCCACCTCGGCAGAAATCCTTGGAATGAAAGTCGGAGATGAGGTCACGTTCCGGGTTCCGGACGGGATGAAGGAAATCAAGGTGACCGCCATTGTGAAGGACACCCCGTTACTGGAAGGTCCCACCGACTGGGATGATGCAACCAACAGGAATTGGAGGGGGATCGTCCCATTATCCACCCTTCAGCAATGGTACGGGCTGGACGGGCACATACAAGAAGTGCGGTTGAATGTTGATGACCCGTCTTCAATGGATGCCGTCGTGAAGGATCTCCATACGACTTTACAACCCTACGATGTCGTCTACCTGCAAAAAATCGTTCTGGACGAAAAGCAATCCAATCAATTGGAAGACCTATACTTCATGCTTTATGTCATAGGTGGATTGGCCATGTTCATCAGTGCCTTTATCCTGTACAATACAATCTTTGTTTCCGTTGTGGAAAGGAAGAACGAGATCGCGGTCATGAAAACGCTCGGGTACACGCCTTTCCAGATCAAAAAGCTCTTCCTATTCGAAGTCTTGATTCTATCCGTCATTGGCTTGATGATCGGTGTGCCGATCGGCTTTGGTTTAGGAAGTGTCCTTCAAACCGGTCTGTTCAGTTCCTTCCAATCCAATATTGACTTCTCAATGGACTATCAGTGGGCACTTGCCGCATCCATCGTCTTAGGAGTGGCCATACCGGTTGTGGCCTCTCTCATACCTGTGACCCAGGCAAGCAAGATTGATATCATCAAGACACTGAAGAACGTCTCGGCGACGAATACCAACACGGGCAAATGGAGAAGTATGGCAGGAGGCATCCTCATTCTCTCCTCCCTCTTGCTGACCTTCGTCAACAATGTCTTATCGATTGGTTCTTTGTTGTTAGGCTCCGTTCTCTTATTCCCCCTTATGGTCAAGGGGATCACAACGTTGGTTTTGAGATCATCATTAGTGGGCTTTGAAGGGAAGATTGCCGCCAACAATGTATTACGAGCTCTGAATCGGTCGTCCAATATGTCCCTTATCCTGGCTTTAGCCATTTGTTTGGGCTTATTCGTTTCTTCGACCTTCACCTCACTTGAACAGAACATCGATAAAAGTGTCACCCAGTCCTTCGGTGGGGATATGCACGTCACGTCTGAACACGCATTAAGCGACCGGGATGCCGGCAGGATGTCAGCAACCAATGGCGTAAAGGATGTTCACCTGTCTAAAGAACGGAATGTCACATGGGTAACCGAACAGCAAACCCGTCAATTCTCCATCATTCGTACCGACCTGCAATGGAATGCCGAGCATCCCCTCTTTCACTCGATCGATACTGAATCCGATAAATGGAAGGATCGATTGAAACAAGGAGGCGTCCTCTTGGGCGACTTTGCATACCGGGAGTGGGGAGGTTCCCCAGGAGAGAGCATTACGATTGTCGTTGACAACCAAGAGCATGAACTTGAAGTGCTGGGTAAGGTCACAACAAATCAGTATGGGGGATATGCCGCATTTATGAGCGGAGATCCATTTGATAAACTTTTTCCGGGAGTACTCTCCTATAAAGCCTTACTGACATTGGAAGACGGCTACAAAGAAGATGCGATCAAGAATTCTCTAGTCACGTCCTATCCCTTTGATTTCTCTGAGGTACAGACAGTCGCTGAGGAAGTCAACAAGCAGGAACGTGCTCTCCCGGGGGTAAAGTCATTATTCAACGGACTTCTCTTCATCGCCATCGCCGTATCCGGTATCGGAATCATCAATACCCTCGTCATGAATGTGATGGAACGGCTGAGGGAAGTGGCCATCATGAGAGCCGTCGCCTTTACGAGTTTCCAAGTATACAAAACCATCTTTTATGAGGCGCTGATCATTGGAATCAGCGGGGTGGTGATCGGGATCGCCATGGGCATCTTCACGATTTTCCTGAATGTGGTCACCACATCAGACGAGTTGATCGGGTTCACCATACCTGAATCCACGCTCCTGCTCAGCGTCATCATGGGGATCATCGTCAGCGCATTCGCCTCATTGATTCCTGCAAGGCAAGCGGTGAAACACACCATCAATCAAGCACTGAAACAAGAGTAATATCCGAGGAATGAGGAATCACTATGTCTGTTAAACATGCCATCTTAATCTTATTATCTCAGTCCTCACGACACCGGTACGATTTAAAGGTCTCGTTTGAATCCATGGTCTACAATCAATGGGAAATCAATGCGGGACAGATCTATACAACGATCGATCGGCTCGTGAGGGATGGCTTTGTTGATGAAATCACTGAAGAAAACACCGATTTACGTATCTACCATCTAACTGAAAAAGGACGCAACGAGATTGACCATTGGCTGCTTGAGCCGGTAGAAAAACCATTGTTGAAGGATGACTTCTATTTCAAGCTATTATGCGCCAAGCAAGTCGACTTCCACAATCTCGAACGCATGGTCAAAGAGCAAAAAGAATCGATCATCCGTAACATATTGGAGTTGCAGCTCCTCAGAAGGAAAATAGACATCACACCAGAGAACGAAACCATCCTATACCTGATCGACGGGAAGATCCTGCATTTGGAAGCCGATATGAAATGGCTCGATATGTTACCTAATTAACAGGGGGTAAAACCATGGATTTTATTTTGGAACATAAATGGGCATTCCTGATTGCCGCTGAAGTCTTATTCTGGATCTCGACTCTGAGCTTCCTGGTTGTACGGTATTGGTTCAATATGAAAACATTGAGCATGGTCTTCTTCACCTTGTTCATCATAAACGACCTATGGATCGCCACGATGGGCTTCATGGATTACTTGAGAACAGGGAACTTCACCAGCTACCAGGTCGTCATCCTCGTCATCATCGTCTATGCCCTCACGTACGGGAAGACCGATTTCAAGCGATTGGATGTTTTCATTCAAAAGAAAGTAGCAAAATGGAAAGGAGAGCCCATTCCGGATTTGTCAGGACCTATTGGTTTGCATGGCAAAGCAAAGGCCATCCAGGAGATGAAACATTTTTCGATTCACTTACTGATTTTCGTTGTAATCCATGGCATCCTCTTCTTCCTATTCGGATTGTCCACTGAATTTGATCAAATCAACGGATTGAGCCATTTCTTCTCAGAATGGTTTAGTGGAAAAGAGGCTCTGCTCCCATTTGATAACGCGTCGGCAAACAATTTCAGCAGGATCTGGAGTCTTGTGCTGATCATTGACGGGGTCACCTCCCTCTCGTACTCCGTCTTTCCAAAGAGCGAGAGTAAAACCGTTTCATCATGAGTTCAACTGTAAAACCCCCATCCTCGACGCGAAGATGGGGGTTTTGCTTTATTCTAAAACAATCGTATTACGTACCCACAACCCCATCCACTTCATCTCGGATCTCCCCGACGATCTCTGTCAGGATATCCTCCATGGTCACAAGGCCGACCGGCTTGCCGGTGCTGTCTGTGACGACGGCCATGTGGGTGCGGGATTGCTGCATCTTGAGGAATACTTCCTTGATCGATGCGGTCTGTTTGAAGCGTGGGATGTCGTGGATGTAGTCCTTGATATCCCCTTTTCGTCCGGCGGCGATGGCGGTCATCATTTCCTTCGTGTTGATGAAGCCGATGAACTGGCCGGCGTCGCCTTTGGTGCGGTCGTGGACCGGGTAGCGCGTGTATTCGTAGCGGTCGATGACGGTGATCATGCTGTCGAGGGATTGATGCCTCTCGAGGGTGATCATGCGGCTCGCCGGGATCATGATGTCCTTCAGCTCGCGCTCGTCAAAAGCGAAGATGTTCTTCAGGTAGTCGAGCTCCGTCCGGTTGATCGCGCCGCCTTCAAAGCTCTGGGCGACGATTAGCTTGAGCTCTTCCTCGGAGTGGGCCGTGTCATGCCCCGACGGCCGGACGCCGAATGTTCTCAGGAGAACGCGTGCCGAGCCGTTCAACACCTTGATGAACGGGCTCGTGACCTTGCCGAACCAATACAGGGGCGGTGCCAGGAGAAGTGTCATCTTCTCCGCGTACTGGATGGCGAGGGTCTTCGGTGCGAGCTCGCCGATCACGACGTGAAGCAGCGAAACTACCGATAGTGCGATGGCGTACGAGAGCACGGTGATCATGGCGGCCGGGACGTTCAGTTCGACGAACACCGGCTCGAGGATCTTCTGGACCGTCGGCTCACCGAGGGCCCCGAGTACGAGGGCCGTGATGGTGATCCCGAGCTGACAGGCGGACAGATAATAATCCAGCCCTTCAACGACTTTCTTCGCGATCTTCGCTTTCTTGTTGCCTTCGGCGATGAGCTGGTCGATCCTCGACATCCTCACTTTCAGGATGGCGAATTCCGCGCCGACGAAGAAGGCCGTCAATCCGATGAATACAACGATCAAAATTAAGTTAAGTGTGATCATACCGTCCAATTAGCTCCCCCTTCCTGAGGGGTTCACCTCCAGTGAATTCATGAGGGGATGGGAATCATCATGTTCTCTTTCCCCTTTATCCGGTTGAAACAGGATTTGCTTGATTTGGTAATTATCGAGCTCTGCCACCGTCCAGGCGTGAGTGCCCTGGGTGATGCGCTGCCCTTCCTCCAGTCCGTCAAAGCTCTGGGACTGGATCCAGCCGGCGATGGTGTCGATGTCCTCCCTGCCTTCGAACTCGAGTCCGAAGCGGTCTTCGAGATCATCAAGGAGCACGCGACCGTTGATGAGGTAATCGTCTTCCCCGCTCTTGCGGATGTCCGCCACCTCGTCTGCATCAAACTCATCGCGGATTTCCCCGACAAGCTCTTCGAGGACGTCTTCCATCGTGAGGATCCCGGCGGTTCCGCCGTATTCGTCCATGACGACGGTCATATGGATGCGATCCCTCTGCATCCGCTTGAAGATTTCCTGGATACGTGTGACTTCCACCACATGGGGCACGTCGCGGATGAAGTCTTCAAGGACGATCTCCCGCCCGGCCACGATGTGGTTGAGCAGTTTTTTCGCATTCACGATTCCGAGGATCTTATCTTTATCGCCGTTTTCCACGACGGGATAACGCGTGTAGTTGTGCTCATCCATGAGGGCGATGATGTCCGCCGGCTCCATGTTCTGGTCGATCGTGACAAGATCGGTCCTCGGCACCATGATATCCTTGGCCACACGTTCATCGAAGGAGAACACGTTCTCCATATACTTCAATTCGGTCTGGTCGATTTCACCGCCCTGGAAGCTCTGGGCCATGATGATCTTCAGCTCTTCCTCCGAGTACACCTGCTCATGATTCGCTGCCGGCACCCCGAACATCTTCAGGAACAACCGGGACGTGCCGTTCAGCACCTGGATGAACGGATACATCACCTTCCCGAACCAGTAGAGCGGCGAAGCGAGAAGCATGGTCGCCTTCTCCGAGAACTCGATGGCAAGGGTCTTCGGTGCCATCTCCCCGATCACCACGTGCAGATACGTGACGACGGCGAGGGAAATCCCGTATGAGATGACGGATGCGACTCCGTCCGATACACTGAGCCAGTTGAATACCGGCCCCATCAGTTCTTTGACGAACGGCTTCGAGAATGCCCCGAGGCCGAGTGCCGTCACCGTGATCCCGAGCTGACACGCTGAGAGATAATAATCGAGGTCCTGCACGACCTTCTTCGCGATGACCGCCTTCTTATTCCCCTCGGCGATCAGCTGGTCGATCCTCGACGAACGGATCTTCACCACCGCGAACTCCGCTCCCACGAAGAACGCCGTCAATCCAAGCAATACAAGTAACAACACGATATTCGATAGGATATATATGTCCAATTCATCCCCCTGATGAGGGATTCACCTCCACAAAATGATGTCTGTCAGCGCATCATCATGTCCGGTCCATGGAGTGTGAAGCAGGACGTACCGCTTTTCCCCCGGAGCCGATCATGATGAACACTTTTCCCGATTAATCCATGAGCAACAACGGCCCACAACGTATACTTCAGCTTCTCGACCCCAAGGGAACTCCCTCCAAACTGTCACGTGACGGTTATAGTTAGAATTATTATACGATGGTTTGCATGGGGGCACAAGGATAATCTTACATCCCTATTTTACCCATAAAAAAAGAACATCCTTTAGTAAGGAAGTTCTGTCTCACCTGGATGACCGATCTGGATGTTTTCCACTTCACAGCGCAAGGTATAAAGTCGTTGAACCAGTGGATGCTCGTCTTGGATGGACCCCTTCCATCTCTCCAGGGTCCTTTTCCCCACCCGGCGGTCCAGCATAACAAGTGCTTGAATCAATACATCATCCGACTTCAAAAGCTCGTTGATCGGGGATTGGATATACTGACTCATCACTGAAAAAAAGTCGTATCGGGCGTAGATCCCCTCATGCCGCAACTGCTCATGGGCAAGCGCCTGGATTGCCCGGATCGTTTCCACATCACGGTCATCCTCCCCCCACTCCCTTCGGATTTCTTTTTCCCGGTAATACTCTTCTCGCATAGACGTCATCGTACACATGTTGAACACTTCCGCCTTATCCACGGTCATGACGGCACGGCCCATCTGGTCATGGGCTTTCCGATATGAAATCACGTGGATGTCGATCCTGGACTGCAGAGGATCACAGATCAGATTCATGAGACGCTTCTTTATTTTGCTCCAAACCATACGTCATCGGAGTCTCCTTCCCTATACACAGATGATGGTAAAAAAACCGATCCCTAAACGAAAGTAAACCGTTCCGTTTAGAGGTGCACATCATATTTATGACATTTAGAATGGCGTGGAATCTGACAAAGATTTGACACGCCATTTTCCTTTTTCTATTGATTTTTTGACATCCATAGAATAAAAAATTTCTTTTAAACCAAATCACCAAATAATTCGAGAATAAATTTCACATATTACAAAGAAAATAGGTGCTTTAACCAAACAAATGGCATTAAAAAATCCAATGATATTTGCTCTCAGTTTTATTTGATACTTTAAATCCTATTTTCTCTAGAACACGAATTGATGCATAGTTGTCTAGATCACAAGTCGCTATTACTTTTTTAACACTGGGTTGAGATAATCCCCAATCAACCATTGCTTTCCCCATCTCCGTAGCATACCCTTTCCCCTGGTAACTAGGTACAATACTATATCCAATATCAATATTACCCTCTATGTCAGGTCCGCCTTTAAACCCCATATCACCCATAATAATATTATCTTCCTTTTGAATGATAACTCCCTCCCAATCGTTCTCGCTAGGGAATTTACGAAATCTATCGATTTTATATTCGAAAAATTGTTTATAAACCTCTAGAGGGTATTCAGGCGCGACACTATATGGAATTATTGTTTCTATATCATTACTTTTTTTTAGGAATGCTTCCATCATTTCAACTGTTAAGGTGATCATTTGTAATCTTTTTGTTTCTATGAATGGCAATTTAAACCCACCTTCGTTTGCTTTTTATTCATATTTTTTGCTATTCCTATACTTATTTGGTGCATTGTTATTAAATTAATATCTGTTTAACTAGTCCTTTTCCTTGATTAAATTCTACTTTTGAATAACAACCATTAATAATAGACATCTGGGGTGGTTTGTGTCCAATGTCAACATTAAAAATTACTGGTACATTCAGATCCCTAAGTGAATCAATTAAGGCATCAATGAGAGTAAAGTCATCAACATCACTATATCCTTCTGGTCTGCCGATTAAAATCCCATTACAATATTGAAACCAGCCATTGTAATTCATTTGCCAAAGGGTCCTGTATATATCTGCTGCATTCATATCACAGCTGTCAAAGTACCAAATAACACCTTCTCTTTTATATTTTTCTATGAAGTCTTTTATTGGTAGAAAACGCGTACCTATTAATTTACAAATAGTGTCCATACATCCACCAATTATTCTCCCTTCAAATTTCAGATCTTCTTTTTCTTGCAATGACTTCCAAACAACATCTTCAGTCAAATTTAAGTATGGTAATTCTGAGTCTTTGAAGTTCAACCTTTCGTTTTGGAACAAGCCAAAACTGTGCTGGGTAAATTGCTTACCTTTACTTAACCCTAATACTTTCAATGCATTAATTAATGACTCGTGTAAAGGATTATTACCAAAATCCATAAATACAGGACCACTTACAGAGGCAAAGCCTGTATTAAGAGTATAAGGTAAGAGTAAAGTGCTTATATCTGAGTATCCGAGTATCCATTTTGGTTCTTTTAATTCATTGAAATTTATGAATGGGAGTATTTCCATTAAGAATTCTCCACCACCACTTGGAATAATGGCTTTTACCTTTTTATCATTATATAAATGAATAAACTCCTTTGCTCTAATACTAGCTGTTGAACTTCTTAATTTACTATTACCACACACTGAATTGGTAAGTTTTACTTCATACCCTAAATGAGTTAATTGTTTGATTGCGTTCTGTAGTTGTAATTCATATTCAGCAGAAACACCAGATGAAGGTGATGTCACTCCTACTAAATCACCTTTTTGTAATGGTAATGGATATTCAGTCATATCAAGTCACTTCCTTTTCAATCATTTAATTCAAATATAAATTCAACTTTTGATTTTTCTTTTTCATCTATCGTTTCAACAACTATTTCGCTAACATTTGTTTTGAAACTGACTTCAAAATCTTCTGTATCTATTAAACCTTTGTCAAATTCTTTTATATTGTTGAATTTACCAATAGTTACATGAGGTAAATAAGTTACTCTCCTGTATAAAAACTTCTGAAGTATTCCAGAGTAGAGCTTATCGTGTAATCTAATAATATTGTCATTTCCTACTTTTATATTAAGGAATAGGTAAGTTTCATCTGCTCCTGAAATTCCCTGTAAATTTATATCAAAAGGTTTTTCGTGTCTTAGGACCTTTGATATATGTTCTTTAATCTGATTGGAACTCAAATTACTTGTGAAAGGAAAGACTAATGTGATATGTGGTGGGATTAAGCCATATAGTGGATCATATTTTTTTCTAAGCTTATTGATTTCATTAACATTATTCAAACTTGGAAAGATACATATGGACCTTTTTATCAAAATTCCTCACCTCAAAAATATTTATATAATACAAAAAAACTCTCATCTCCTAAAACAAGAGACGAGAGTTTACTCCCGCGGTACCACTCTAATTGTATATCACCACTTATATAATATAACGGGACTTGCCCCGTCTTTTCCTACTAAATTCAGAAAAGCCTCTCCATAGTGCGTTTCATTAATTGTACTGTATTAGGCTTTCACCTTCCCTAACTCGCTAAATCAGTCACGATTAACTACTCTCTATTTCGTAGAGTTTTTTTATTTAATTTTTTTAATTTTATAACAATATTAACTGAACTTCAATGTAAAATTAGGAGGACTTTTTATTTAACTAACCTTCACCGCAATTTTAAAACATTCTTCCACAAATTTCTGACTCTCTTGATAAAATCAAAGTACCTTTACTTTATCTGAAGTAAATTATGTCCTTCCAATCATAAACTTTATCTGCTATACCAATTCTTTGAGCTGATGTAAGTTTTTGATCCTTTTTAAATGCTTTATAAGGTGTACAGAAATTGTAGCAGGTCCTTAAAATGGTAATCGCATATTGGGCATATTTGGGGTTAGAATTAGAGTAAATATAACTCTTTCCATCTCCTCTTGAAGACACTAATGGCCTTTCTAATATGGTAATACCTCTTCAAATTTGATTTATAAAAGTATCTGTTGATTTGTTGTTAGTCTTTTGAATCAGTCTAGCAAGTTCTCTTGATTCCAATGAGCTGACATCTGTGGTAACATCGACTGTGGCCCAACCGGTATCCTTAAAAGGGAGCGGATGTGTGATTGGATTTTGAGCCCATTTACGAAACGTTTTACCTTCCTTATTAGTTTCTTCAAAAAAATGATGACTCTTCAATTCATGTTCAAGCTTTAACCTAGCTATTTGGAACGTATTCTTCTCCTCAATACCTAATGCTAATGCCCATTCCTTTAAATCAAACCGTGCCTCTCCATAAACCTTCATGTTTTCAGATAATGATTTTCTTTTATCTACTATTTTATAAATGAAATGATGAAGATCACTCAGCCTCACTTCTTTTGAGAAGACCCTCATTAATGCAGATATGATTGAAGTATCTTGGTCCGTTACAAATCGCCATTCTTTTACATTTAGCAGCTGTCTTATATGCCATAAGTGAGCGATTGTTGTATAAGTTGAATTAACGTGCAATCCATTTACATAATCCGCTCTTTTAGTAAATTCAGCATATTCCTTTTTGTATTCATATTCAGATTGTATATCAAATTGCGTTGGTGGTTGTGGTGAGTATGAATGTTTCAAATGACCAAATCTTTGTGCAAAACTATGAAGATGGTCATCCTTAAATGCTTGTGTTTGATCATTTATTTCCGTAAAAGTAATGTCCCAGTCATAAGCTACATCTGCTCTAAATACATATCTCGTTAAAATATCACTACTTACAACAACATGGGTCTGGAAGTTCTTTTCATCTTCATTTTCCAAGTACCTTGAACCCGCATTTTTCTTTTTAGAGTTGTTGAGGTTATAAACCATTTTATCGGTATTAATAAATAATTCATTTAAGTAGGTATCTTTTAGCTTTACTTCGTGTCTTTCCAAAAATTCGAGACATCTTCGATATAACCACTTCAATTTATGATAATAAGTCTCAGAACCGATACCTAATATTTTCACAACTCTCCTAACCGGCACATGATTGGTAATTAATTCTGCAAAGATGGGTAAAATATCATTCCTTTTCTGATGATATGTCGTGCTTTGACGGTTGGTAGGAAGCACATTTGTTATTTTTGAGCAGAATTTACACTGATATTTTGGAGAATTGCTTGTACTCTTTCCTCGACTTCGAAATGAATCTCTGTGATTAAAAGGGGTCTTGTCTTGATGCTCACAATCATCTCGATGAAATTGGTATTCAGTCTCCATAGGTACTACTGAATTTATTTCTTCTAGTCGTTTGATTTCTTCTGCTATAGCCCAGTTCGACAAAGTTGTATTGACACATCCTAAAGTATTGTTGGTATTTAATTCTATGAGAGCTGAATTGCAGTATAATCTCGATTTCTGACTATTTGAATCTAATGTATACCTTTGGGGCTTACCCTTCACATCATATTTCACTTGAGGCAATCCAAAGTTTGAACAATAGGGGCTCATACAACAATTCATTTGAATTACGAACTCTTGTCCTTTTAAACGAGTTTTAACTGGACGAAATAAAGTACTTCTAAATTTTGTAGCAAAACGGTTAGGTGGTAACTTTTCATATAATTCCTTTCGTTCCTGCAATTCTACATCAGACACAGGTACTTCAATCTCAATTAAATTGTCATTTCTATCAACCAACCTTTTCAGCTTAGCCACTTTTCTTTTCCTCATCAATCATCAATTGTTGGACCATCCTCTTGTTTCTGCGTTTTTGATGGACCCAGTGAAGAAATTTCTCGTCTTCTAAAATGTTTTTCAAAAAACGGTCAACAATTTCATCTTCATTTAGGTGAGTGTACTCTGCGTAGTATTTTACGATTGCTCTAGTATGCTCTGATATTTTCCAATCAACTTTTTTTCCTAGTTCCTCTTTTGGTTCAATGAACTTCATAAATTGACCTCCACAATGACAATAAAATTGACAGTCGAATTGACAAATGTTTGTTCTTGTACAACAAGTATTGTCACAAGTAAACAATACTAAACATTATGGTGTCAATTGTAGGGGATAATTTAAAAAATGCCGTCTAAATAATAAAAATGGCGTGGGCATTTCCCACGCCATTTTCTATGTCATTTTATTTACATGCACCTCAAAACAGAACGGTTTAAAACGAAAGCGGGACCGGCTACTAATCGATGGTGTTCTCAAAAAAAGTGGCTCTTACTGATCAGGTACTGAATGAACTTCGGAAAAAAGTACGCCCCGAAGAACGCGCACTCGAATGCTTCAGACCACATTCTAAGCCACGTCAGGAGAAAATGGCTGTCATATCCGAAATTGATGGACACCAACATGAATGAAATAAAAATCGAGATGCATAGAGCCGTTACAAATGCCGTAATGACCCTTCTATATTTGGAATGGATTTTCATAGACTTCTTCCTTTTTATATGGTGATAACGGTCTGATGGTATCCTAAATAAAATTAGGCGTCAAAGAGGCAATGGACGCCCTAGTGGGGTCATTCCCCCCGGGTTCCCACCCTTTCAAAGAAGGCCGAGACGTCCTCTTCATAGCCGTATTTTGTGATCAATTCCTGCAATCGTTCCCCGTCGTGGGTATACGTTTTGCCGGTCTCGAGCATTTCTTCGTATAGTTCCACAAATGGCAGGTTCAGCTGCCGGGCGTTCTCCCGTTCCTGTCTTGCGTCATAGCTCACCTTTCTGAACCTCACATCGGCAACACCTATGTCGTCGATTTCAAGGATGGCATATTGAGCACGCCGATCATTCCCGAACGCATCCCACTTATAGAATGGCTGACCGATGCTTCCTGGGTTGATGATCAGCTGATCTTCGCTGCTATAGCGGAGCAGCTGGTGATGAGTGTGAGCGTAAACCGCAACATCAACTCTATCTTTGACCAATTCATCAAAGTTCTTCTGATCATTCGTCGGCCACAGATCGCCTCCGTGACTTTTCGTGGGAAGGTGATGACTGATGCCGATCGACAGGTGATTCACCTGCTTCGTCAGGTGCAGTGGCCGGCTCTTGATCTTTTCTATATACGCTGGTTTCAGATTTTCACATTGATAGTGTGCAAGCTTTGAAACATAGAGATCGGTAGGATCGTGAAGGTCCACTTCCTTCTTCAGGACATCCAGGAAGCTGTCTTCCCAGTTCCCCCTCACATAGACAGAGGCACCTGCACCCTCCAACATCTCAAACAGGTCATTCGTTCCCGGTCCTGGCATGATCAAGTCCCCGAGAAACCAATAATCCGTGACCCCTTCTATAATCGAGTCGTCAATCACTGCTTTTAACGCTGTTGCATTTCCATGGACATCAGCCAGCAGGGCTATTTTATGCTTCATGTATGTCTCTCCTTGGGATTGAACGGAAATGGATTGCATATTCTACCAGTTTAGCATGTTTCGTTGCTTGCGGGGACTGGGTGTAAAGAAAAAGCTCTTTCCAAACGTTTGTTGCTCCCAATCTCAATAGGTACATTTTACCTTTTGTGGTACGATATATACAGTCGTATTATGCGAAGAGAACAGTGTACGAGGATTGCATTTAAATATAATAGAGAGGGAATGTATTCATGTTATTATCTACTGTCATTTTAGGTTGGATTGGGGTCTTACTATTTCTTTTGATTGCCCTTACGTTCAACAAATTAGCAAATCATAATGAATTTGGATTCTTACATATTCTAATGGCGGTCATGTATGTCATGTGGTTACCGATACCGATTGCAATGACTCATCTGCTAAATAGCGAAGCGCTTCAGGTTGGAATGATTTTCGGTATACTTTATTTAAGTATGATGATCATTACGATGGCTTTCCAAACAGGTCATATCGTACATATTGAAAAGGAATTAAACAAAAGTACCACTCAGGAAGAACGTAGTGATCATATGATGGCAACATTATCTGGTCCGTTTGAACTCTTAGCAAATATATTAAAATGCATGTGGGCATTATTTTTATCCATTGCATTTTGGGAGACTGACAACTTCATATGGGCAATCATCATGGCCCTCTTTTTTTTACTGATTATTTATTTTCTACCTATATTAGTGGATACTAGTCTTCTCAAGCGAATTAAGTTCTTTGGTAGATTTCATCCTAATCCATACTTATTTAATGCGGAGACTCTCTGTTTTTTCCTGGTTTTATTGAGCTTTTTATCCATTCATTTATAAATGATCGACAAGCTAAACAAGAATTAATCGAAACGAGTCATTCAGCCGCACACGAAGAAAATTGATCATGCCATGAACCAAAAAAAGGCAGCCAATCCACCGGCTGCCTTTCCCTCATTCCTTACTCTTCCTCAAACGCCTTCCCCGTCTTCACAAACGAATCGATATCCCGGTCCAGATACACCCATCCCTTCCACGCAATGTGGATCGTATCCTTCAGGAAATACGGATCATATTCGTGATCGGAGTAGTCTGTATACGCGAAGCCATTATCCGCGATCTGCGCGGTGATCCGCTTGTAGTAGTCGTCTCTCCCCTTCTTCGGGAATCCGGTGTAATCGTAGTACTCGCCGTTCACGGGCAGGATGACGAAGAGCGGCTCGGCTTTTGATTGCTTCAATACGTCCATGAGAAGCTGGAAGTCGTCATACTCCTTGGATTCCCCGTAGGAGTGGTCGGTGTTCTTGCCTTTTTTGGCCGCGATCTCGCGGGCCTGTTTCTTGTATACCTTGTCGTCGATGTTGAACCGGCTGTGCTGCGTGTGGCGCTCCCCCGTGCGATCGGCCATCTTCATGAGGGCGTCCCAGGATTGACCTTCCACCTTGTTCGAGACATTGCGCTGGGCCGATGAGATCGTGAACAACGAATAGTACAGATCTTTTTTTTCCAGCACCTTGCCGTACAGGTTTGACACGGCTGACAGCCCGTGATATGTGGCCGTTTTGTCGTGAAGATACGCATCGTACAGTTCATATACGAGCGTATCGTTTTTCACCGTATTATAGGACATCATCCGCTTCATCAGCTTCGTTTTCGTGTCTTCATCGATGATGGAATTGGACGGGAGGTCCATGGCCTGCAGGGCTGAATAATTCGGGGCGAAGTGATTTTCATCCGTCCCGTTCTTCACGAACCATTGAGGCGATACGATGATCACCATCTGCTTCTGTTGGAGCTGATCGGCGTGACTCGCCAGGTTGATGGCGTGGATGATGGAGGTGGTGCCGCCCTTTCCGACCAGGAACGGCTTGAAGCCGGCATCATTCACCTTGAAATAGTTCGAGGGGTGGTACCGGTCCCATCGCGAGAATTCGGAAGATCCATAGATCGGTAGATACGTAGGGTCCTCAAGCATCTCATCCTGCATGTAGGCTCCGGCAAACATGTTGGAGTTCAGGGAACTCGCTGCCTCATCGAGCCGGCCGTCTGGCATCAGCTTCACGAGCCACTTGTTCGGTACCGATAGCATGCCGATGAACAGCACGAATGCAAGGATCATCGGGCCAAAGACGTGTCGCTTTTTCTTCATTTCAGATTCTTCAGCTGCTTGATGATCGCATTTGGCGTGTTCCATACGTCTCGGTCAAACTCCGTGATCGGGACGAGGATCCCGAGCCTGTCCTCGAATTCGACGAGCATTTCCACAGTGCCGAATGAATCCAGCAGACCCTCTTCAAACAGGTCCATATCCGGGGTTTCTTTCACCGACTCCTCCTGGCATACCTCTGCAATAATGTCTAACACTTCTTGTTCAAAATTCATATTCGTGTTTCCTCCTAGTGGAATGGTTGTCCTGAGAATAGATAGAATCCGAAGCAGATCACATGGAAGGTGATCACAATGGATACGACGGTCGTGAACCGGTTCGCCGGCCACTTCTTATGCTTCTTGTTCCATTTCTCGAAAAAGTTATAGCTGACCATGACGGCCGCATGATAGAGTCCGTAGACGATGTACTGGATCGCAAGGCCATGCCACACCCCCATGAGGGTGAACAGCAGGATGTAGCCGAGATTCGACAGCAGCATCTTGTTCTTGATCCAGCGCTTCTTCTTCATGAGGAACATGAAGCGCATGAACACATAATCCCTGAACCAGAAGGACAGGGTCATATGCCACCGGTTCCAGAAATCCTTGATGTTACGGCTCAGGAACGGCTTGTTGAAGTTCTCCGGGGTCCGGATGCCCATCATGTAGCTGATCCCGACGGCAAACGCCGTATACCCGGCGAAATCGAAGAACAGGTACATGCTGTAGCCGTACATATAGAGCAGGTTATACAGGATCTTGTTCGACGTCATATACGGCAGATTCATGATGAAATAGGTATTGACCGCATATCCGATGATGAACTTATAGAGGAACCCGATGAAAATCTTATGTAATCCCGAGTACAGGAGGGATTGGTAGTCCGCAGAATCCCAAACGGTCCCCTCATCTTTCTCGAATCTCCGGTACCGGTCGATCGGTCCCGAGGAGAGCGATGGGTAGAACAGCATGAAATAAGCGATCCGGTAGACCGGCGGCTGCTCCTTGATCAGGCCGTCCCGGATTTCGATGACCATCTGGACGGCTTTGAACGTCAGGTAGGAGATACCGAGGAATGTGGCCCAGTTATCGAAGGCTAGAAACGGAAGCACCTTGGATAGAATCAGGGGCAGGAGGGATAGCGCCACCATGAGATAGAAGACGACTCCTGCATTCCGCTTCGAGCGGTACGCCATATACCATTTAATCAGCAGCACCTGGAACACGGTGAAGGCGATCAAAGTCGCGAACCCTCTCGCCTCCCCCGAGAAGATCAGGGACAGGATGACCACCGAGATGATCAGGTTATAGACACGGAAGCTCTTCCCCATGAGGCCGAGGATGATCGTCGGCAACAGCAGGATTCCGATGATGATAAAGAATAGAAACGAGCCATATACCGTCATGCAAGAACCTCAGCCTTGATGCGCTTGCGGTCGAGTTTCCCATTCGTCGTGATCGGCAGGCTTCCTTTGTAGATGAACTTGCGCGGGACCATGTAAGAAGGCAGCGTCTTCTGCAGCTCCTTCCGGATGAACGATGTGAGATGATGCTCCTTCTCGAATGGATGGTCCCCTGGGATGATCGTGGCGACGAGATAATCGATCTTTTCTCCATTCTGGTGAGGGAGGACGACCGTCGATTGTACGTACGGGCACTGATTGATCTGGAATTCGATTTCCTCAAGCTCCATGCGGTACCCGTGAAGCTTGATCTGGAAATCGAGACGTCCCTGGTAGAAGATGCAGCCTTCACGGGCATAACCGGCATCCCCTGTGCGGTAAGCCCACGTTCCTCTATACGAAAAGAACGACTTCTCCGTCAGATGGGGCGCACCGAGGTAGCCTTTACTCACGCTCGGACCGGCGATGATGATCTCCCCTGCTTCCCCGTCCGCTGCAGGCTCTCCTTGTTCATTCAGAATGAGGATCATGGTATCGGATTTACTGTACCCGACCGGCAGTGATCCGTGATCGGCCAGGATACGGTCCGTGATTTCGACCGAGGTGACGGCGACCGTTGCTTCCGTCGGCCCATATGCATTGAAGATGACGGCTTTCGGGAATCGTTTGCGGAGCTCCTTCGCCACCGAGACCGGCAGTGTTTCCCCGCAGAACTGGAACAGCTCGACGTTTGGCATCTTCGCTTCATTAAATCCTGGGTCCATGAGGCACATCTGCATGAACGAAGGGGTCGATGTCCACACCTGGACGCCGGATGCTTCCAGGGTTTCAAACATTACTTTCGGCTTGTCGACGCAAGATTTTGGGAGGGCAAATAGGGTTCCCCCGGTCACGAGCGCCGGATACAGGTCCATGACGGATAGGTCGAAGGAGAACGGTGCCTGATTGAGGAAGACTTTGTGCTCCCCGATCGGGAAGTCCTCTTTCATCCAGTCCACGAAGCTCTGCAGGTTGCCGCCCGTGATCTGGACCCCTTTTGGATTCCCTGTGCTCCCTGATGTGTAGATGATGTAATACACTTCATCGTCTTTGACCCACGTCCCGGGCGTCACGCTCGTCGGTTCGTTCCAATCGAACGCGTCCAATGCCAGTACGGGAACGGAGGCAAACGGGATGGGTTGCCCCGACACGTTGATGATCAATCCGGCACCCGAGTTCTCGATGATGGACCGGACCCTCTCATCCGGGATGGAGGTGTCGATGGGGATGTACGGGAAGCCTGCCTTGACGCTCCCCAGGAAGGCAACGGGCATACCCGCCTCCATATGTCCGTAGACGACAATTGGGGTCTGGCGCGAAAGGATGTAGGCGTCCAGCAGATAAGAGGCGAGTTGATCGGATCGTCCCCAAAGCTCCCCGTACGATAGTGCCTGCCCATTCGCTGTGAAGGCCGGCTGTTCCGGTGATTGTGTTGCATGCTCTTGAATGTCTAACAAAAAGTCCATAGTTCGATTCCCTTCTCCACGTTAAAAATCGTTGTAAATATAGCTTCCGGTATTGGCACTGTGGAAGCTGTATAAAAAGAATAAAATCAGCAGGATCGCCAAGTAGAACGTCGTGTGCACGACCCATCTCACGGCGGTCCGTTGATAGAAACGGCTTAATTTATCCATGGTTGTCTCCTTCAAATTTGTACCCCGTCCGGATGACGGTGCGGATATAGTGGGATTCCGTCCCGAGCTTGCTTCTCAGCTTCCGGATGTGGGTGTCGACGACACGGCTGTCTCCGTCGAAGTCCATGCCCCACACCCGGTCGAGGATCGTATCCCTGGATAGCACAATGTTCTTGTTCTCGATGAGCAAGAGCAGGAGATCATATTCTTTCGGCGTGAGTTCCACTTCGGCTCCGTCCACTTCCAGGCGGCGTGCCAGCGTATTCAGGAGTGCAGAACCGAATCCGATCATATGACCGTTCGGCAAATAGCTTCCCTTCACCCGTTTCATGAGGGAATTCGCCCGTGCCACCAGCACCCGCGGACTGAAGGGCTTCGTCACATATTCATCTGCCCCGAGCTCAAATCCGTGAATCTTATCACTGTCGGCTGCCTTCGCGGTCAGCAGGATGATGGGGACACCCGACTTGAGGCGCACCCGGCGGCACACCTCGAATCCATTCACCTTCGGCATCATCACGTCCAGGATGAGGAGGTCCGGAGAGATGGAATCCAGCATCTCCAGCGCCACATCGCCATCCTCTGCTTCGTGTACCTCCCATCCATCCTGGATGAAATAGTCCGAAATGATCTCCCTGATTCTCGCTTCATCTTCCACAAGCAAAACTGTTTTACCCATTTTCTTCGTTCCTCCAGCCTGATTCTTCGATTAGTGTAAAAGGGTCGTATGTCTTTTGTGTGTCCTTTTGCCTTTAATTTGTAAATAGTATAGTAAATTGGACTCCATCTTCGAGGTTCTCGACCTTGTACTCACAGTGATGCATATCGAGGATCTGTTGGGCGATCGACAGTCCGAGTCCCGTCCCGCCGGTCTGGCGGCTGCGCGACAGCTCCCCACGGTAGAATCGTTTCCAGATATGATCGAGTTTGTCTTCAGGGATGTTGTCGCCCGTGTTCCGGAGGATGAAGGTCGTGTCGTGGTCATCGCTCTCGATATCGATGGAGATGGTGCTTCCCTTCTCCGCATGGCGGATGGAATTCACCAGGAAGTTCAGCATCACCTTCTCCATCCAGCCGTAATCGGCCACGATCGGCAGTTCCTTGGTGGAGCCGATGACGACGTCGAGATCTTTTTCCTTCAGGGAATAGACCAATTTATTCGAAGCTTTATCCATCAGGTCACTCAATAGGAAGGAAGTCTTCCGCAGCTTGATGGTCCTTGCCTCCAATTTGGCCAGGTCGAGCATGTCCGTCAGCAGCCCTTCCATCTTCTCCGCCTCTTCGACGATGACCTCGAAATAATGATCCTGCTTGTTCGCCCCGATGCCATCCTTCAGTCCCTCCGCAAAACTCTTGATGATGCTGAGCGGTGTCTTCAGCTCATGGGAGGCATTGGCGAAGAAGTCCTGTTGGATCTTCTCCATCTCATTCTTCTGCTCCATATCGGCAAGGAGCTGGACGTTCTTCTCCTCGAGCTCCTTCAACGCCTGATCGAGATTCCTCGCCATGAGCAGCATGCTGTTGGACAGATTCCCGATCTCATCTTTCTGACGGACGGGGGAATCGACGGTGAAATCCAGCTTGACCATCCGCTTCGCCATCTTGTCCAACTTGATCAGGGGTTTGCTGACCAACCGCGAGAAGAAGAACGATAGAATGATAATGAGGAAGAGCCCGCCGATCCCCAGATACAAGTAGAAGAGCTGGAGGGCATTGTTCGTGTCCTGGACTTCCTGCAGGGACGTCACGGACACGAGGAGTTCGGTCTTCCCGGCTTTCGTTTTCACCGGATCGATGATGACCATGTTATGCGTCCCGCTCCACGGCTCCGTCCAATCGATCTTCTGCAGCTTCATGTCCTTGACCTTCTTTTCCTGCGACGGCTTCAAAGGGAATAATTCATTCAACGCATCGAATAGCAGTCCCTGCTGGGTGTTCCATGCCTTCGACCGGGGCAGGACCCGTTCGACCACTTCCCCCGTCACCTTATCCGCATAGGACGCATCCACGTCCTCCCCGATCGACGGGAAGCCCTTTTGGGTAATCTGGAAGGGATACATCACCGTAGGGGCATCCTTTTGTTCCTGATCCAGTGCTCCCCACACCGTCAACGTACTTCCTTTATCGATCGCAGCCGCCTTCAGTTCCTGCCCATATGTATTCATGAAGAACGACAGCGACACGACCACAAGAGTCCCGTCTTTTTGTTTAAGCGTGATATGATACGGGTCATTCAACGTCAGATCCCCATCCATGTCAACGATGGTCAGCTGACTCTTATTCTCCGACATGAACTTCACGGCTTCCCGTGACGCCCTATGCGAGCTCCAATCCTCATTCACATAATGCTCAGAGAACCTCTCCAGTGCGGACTCCACGCCCTTGATCTTGTACTTCTGATAAAAATCCTGAAAAAAGAGCATATGCGCCAAAATGATCATGCCGTAAAAGCACATGAACACGACAACCGTCAGTAGAAATAGTTTCAATGTAATTCCTTTACGCTTCATAAAGCCTCCTGGGTCCTTGATGATGTTTTTGCAAGTATACGAGTCTGATATGTTCTTTGTGTGTAGGCAGGATGGCCCGCAAACAGAAATGCATTTAATGGTACTACAAATGGGAGCAGGAATCCAGATGGTGACATATACTCCCAATATGCAAAGATATAAGTCATTTATAATAAATATTCAAAACTTTTCCACTTTAAAGTTGTAAAATATTTTCATCCATTGTATGATGAAGGAGACAATTTGTCATTGACCCCCTTTTACCCCTTTGTTTGTACAAAGGGGGTTTTTTGTTATTCCTTGTGGAAAAGGGCTGGATTTGGAGCCATACATCAAGATCCCATGAAGAGTGTCAGAGCTTTCCACCATTCCAGAAGATGAGCGCGGTTGACGGCTGATTGTGCACCATCGTTCCCGGTGGTGAGAGGATGGCTACGTATGAATGATGTATATAAAAAAATGTAAACTCTCACTGCCGATCGATTAAATGGTATGTCAGACTATTAAAATAGATAAACAACGCCATTTCAATGAGGCGGAATTCCTTACCGCACCATCATGATCGCCCTCTCCATCCAACTCGTATTGCGATCGTTTAAGAGAGCGATTCTCCCAAAAGAAAAAAGGCCAACCGTCCTACCGGTTAACCTTTCATCCTTCTTTATAAGTTTCCTTAAATGATCTTCTAACACTCTACTGAAACCCTCATTCCTTATCTAAAAGCCGGTTCACGAATCTTGGCAGTACAAAACTTGCATGATGAAGCTCAGGGGTGTAATACTTTGTATCAAGTTCCGAA
>NZ_JBLRVS010000004.1:573640-574489 GCF_047915635.1 Rossellomorea sp. FS2
ATGTTCTCCATTGACACATCCAATGGATCATACACTTTCGAACCCATCGTAAAGGTCCACATCCCGCTTGGATAGGTTGGGATATTACACGTATATAGGCGAGTGATCGGAAATACCTCGCTTGCGTCCCTCATGACATTTTTGATTAGCTCCGATTTGAACCACGGGTTGTCTGTCTGGGCCACAAATATCCCATCTTCTTTCAGTGCTTTGGCAATGCCCGCATAAAATCCCTTCGTGAACAAGCCCGCAGCAGGACCAACGGGTTCTGTTGAATCGACCAGGATGACGTCATAGACGCCTTCGCTCTTGATGATGTGCTCAAACCCATCTCCGATCAGCAGTTCAGCACGGGCATTCCCGTAGCTGGATGAAATCGTCGGCAGATGTTTCTTCGAGTATTCCACCACTTTGCCATCAATCTCTACCTGCATCACACTCTCGACACCTGGATGCTTCAGCACTTCCCTGATCGTCCCGCCATCTCCTCCACCGACGACCAACACCTTTTTGGGTGAAGGGTGAGTGAATAATGGAATATGAGCGATCATTTCATGATAGACGAATTCGTCTTTCTCCGATGTCATGACCATCCCGTCGAGTAGCAGCATATTGCCGAACTCTTCTGTCTCCAGCATTTCTAGCTGTTGAAAATCCGTCTGCTCACTCTCAAGCGTGCGACGAACTTTCCCGGTGATTCCGAAAGACTTCGTTTGTTTCTCCGTAAACCATACTGACATGTTATCCAACTCCCAATTAACTAATTAACTTTAATCCAATAGCCGCGCTCAACACCATGGCCATGAAGATAATTCGTAAGATGCTCTTAGATTCCCCATAAAATAAAAT
>NZ_JBLRVS010000004.1:574589-575887 GCF_047915635.1 Rossellomorea sp. FS2
CCCGACCAGTCCTGATCCCACGGTACCGATTCCGGTCCAGATCGCATAGGCCGTACCCATTGGTAGAGACTGCATCGACAAACTCAAAAATGTGAAGCTGCATGCGAGCCCGACCACAAAGATGAGATAGGATGATACGCTTTTTTTCCGGGTGATCAGGTTCAATCCCGTTACACCGACCACTTCAAATACACCTGCAAGAATAAGGAATATCCAGCCCATTACGATTCGCCCCCCTGTTCCTGACTCTTCCCTGTCACCAGCTTAAGCCCGATGACCCCTGCCAATAACACAAGGATCAATAAGACTTTAGCCACCTGGAACGGGACATTGAAAAAGACCATTTCCGCAATGACCGTACCCGTCGTTCCAAGACCGGCAAAAACGGCATAGGCGGTCCCGACCGGCAGGGACATTTGTGTAGCCTTAATCAGGAACCCAAACGATAAGACGATGGCTGCGATTGTCGCTGCCCACGTGATGAAATCTGTAGAATGTTTCAATCCGATGACCCAGCCCACTTCGAATAGGGAACCGAGTACAACAAACGTCCATGCTCTATTCATTCATGACACTCCTTTTCATTTATACCTTTCCAAAATACTTCCAAGGAATGCTCCAAACGTTTTTCCAGCCGCTCGGAGCGCCCGTATAATAATTCAACCAGTAGTCCATCCAAGATTGTCAGGTAAGTAACAGATGCCTTTTCAGGTGTTATATCACCTTGAAATTGCCCATACCTTTCAAACAAACGAACAAAAAGTGCTTCCAATCCTGTTATATATTTTTCCGTTCCCTCTTTAATTGCCTCTTCCAATTCAACAGGTGGAAAAAAAGACGTTCTCAAAAAGAATTTCATATTAGAGTCTTCCCCATAACGAGTGAGATAACTAGGAAGAAATTGATTCAGCATGTGAATAATTGGTAACTCACTTCTGGCTAAATACCTATCAATGAAATCCAATTCATGTTGAACGGAATCTTCAAAAGCACGGATGAAAAGATCTTCTTTACTTTTAAAATGCGAATAAATGGATTGCTTTTTAATACCCGCTTTATCTGCAATCGCAGATAGAGAAGCTCCTTGATAGCCATGAAGGGCGAATTGCTCAAGGGCAATCGCTTTTAATTCGTTTGATTTCATTTTTTCCACTCCCTTACGAACGTTCGTAAGTTATTTTATCCAGGTAGGGCCAGAATGTCAAATGTTCGATTGGCTCTCCTTTCGATTGTCACAAAAAAGACACGGGAGTGAACCATCATGGAGCATTCAGCCAGTAAGAAAATTGACAGTACGC
>NZ_JBLRVS010000004.1:575987-576308 GCF_047915635.1 Rossellomorea sp. FS2
CGGGTGGTTTGACATGCTGAAAAGGGAAAGTCCGGTAAATGAAAATACATGATGGATTGATTTCCTGAATGAGCTTCAATCCAGTCAAAAAGTGGGGATCAAGAGGATGTTTGTATTTCAGAAATATTTGTGGAAGTTCTTCTGTGTATGGTTTGTGATTGGATTGATTCTAGTCGGTTTCTCGCTCTTGCCGCCTTGGCTTGAGTGGGCAAACACGGTGTTTTTGTTTGCTTCAGGGTTATATGCATCGTGTTATCTGTGGAATGTATTGCCAAAGGGACGATTCATCATTCCATTCATCTTTTTCGGGTCCATCGCGAT
>NZ_JBLRVS010000004.1:576408-909748 GCF_047915635.1 Rossellomorea sp. FS2
AGAGTCCATCGGTACCCACACCGGCCTGATATTCGGTGAGTATACATATGAAGCAGATTTTGGACTGATGTTCCTCGGTGTACCGATCACAATGGGACCGGCGTGGCTATCGGTCATGGGAGCGAGTCTTGCCTTTTCTAAGTTATTCTCCTTTCGTCACAGGACCGTGATACTGGTTCCACTTTTTGCCGTGTGGTTGGACCTGGCCATCGATCCCGTGGCGGCCAATGTAAAATCCTACTGGATCTGGGCCGATGGCGGATTGTATTACGACATTCCTTCCCAAAACTTTCTCGGATGGTATCTGACAGCCCTTTTATTTGCCATCCTGATCTCCAGATTTGAACAAAAAACGACGATGATGGAGTTAGAGAGGAATAACCAGTACTTGTTCTTAATGCTGCATATCCTGTTCGGTTTTACTGCATTTATTTCTGGACTTTATGGGGTCTTGGCGGTCGGCGTCTCATCGAGCATCTGTTACTTGTTCTTGAAAAAGATCCGCACCGAACCATGATTCGACCGGAATAGGAAAAGCCTGGCTGCAGCCAGGCTTTTATCTGTCGTAATGGGATGACACTCATTCCCATGTAGACCTTATTCTCCGACCATCCCATCACCATCGCGGTCATCCATATATTCATAGAGCCAAGAATCCCTCGTGATCGGCATCTTGAATCCGGCCGCTTTCGCTTCAGCAATCGTCACCCTGCCGTTATGATCCGTATCAACCTTACTGATGTCATGAGTGCCTTCCTGTGTTGCGTCAGCCTCTGGAGCCGCTGCAGGTTCGGCTTCTGCTCGTGCATTCACGTCATCCGGGTTCACGTTATCGAAGTCATCCGTCACGGTTCTTCCCTTCATGATGTATGTATACGTGTAATGATCGGGAATCTGTGTTTCTGTATCTGGATAGCTGATCTTTGCCACGAAGTTTGTCACTCCTCCGGCATCGCGGATCACTTTTTCCATGTAAGCTTGATCCCCGTGACGGTTGAGGGTGCTGTCCTGAGGCGTGATGTTATAGGCATTGGACACTCCGCCCAGTGAGTCGGCGATCACATGCCCCTGGTCGAGGTAGGAACGCTCCGTCCCCGGAACATTGGCTTCATCGTAATAATACCTGCCTGACGACTTGACCGGCTCCGTTTTATCATCCTGAAGAATGATTTCCTTCGCCTCCACGCGGATCAACTGTCCATATTCATTGGTGAACGCCCAGTACTCCCTGTCACCGAATCCGATATCCACACGGACGTTGGGCTCACGATCACCGGACCTGTCCCCGCCGTCGACTTCGATCAGTTTATAGTCGCTGTAGTCAATGTCCCCATTGATGCTTGTTTCTGTCGGAGCACTGGTTGCAGGTTCGCTTTTACTGTCTTCAGGTTCTGCCTTGGCTTCCTGCGCCTCACCTTTTGCGCTCTCCTTGTTGCTTTCATCCGTTTTCTGTTCGCTTACTTGTTTCGTATCCTCTTTTGCTGACGACTGATCTTGCTCCTGTGCACAAGCCGCAAGCGTCATCATGACTAGTGAAACCAATAAGAAGGCTGCTTTCTTCATTTCCATTCCCCTTTTTTTATGTAAATTTCAAAGTCTTCTTCAATGATTTCATCTTTACCTGTTAATAAAAGGGATTGAAATGATTGAAATAATTTTTGGATTTCTTCTTGTTGATTTATTAATTTCAAACTTTTAATGTATTCTTTCTCGTCTTTATACCTCGTTATTTCTATCCATCTTGTATTATCAGCTTTGCTGTTTAAGTACATTGTATGTGATTCAATATATTGGCTATAAACCACGGATGCTTTTTCTTGAATTTGGAAATATTTATCTACTTTATCTTCTTGGATATGATATTGATACATTTTAACAAACATATTTCAAATCCCCCCTTACCTATTTATATTTGTATGCTAATCTTCAAAAAATAAATTTTTGACGCCAACGAATATACTTATTCTACCATCATTATACAGATATTCGAACATCCGATTGAGTCATATGTTTAGCATGCTTACCAATTACCGCCTCCCCCCTGCTGTTTGTGTCTAAACCATGACGCTTTCCAAATTATAGTCCTTTTCCCCATCGCCATCAATCAAACATTTGGATGATTATGGTATGGGGAAAACAGACCTACCTTTGAAGGAGGATGTAAAATGAAAACGCTTTACAAACCCACGCGCTGGAATCTGAACACCCTTTTATCAGGACTTGATATGGACCGGTGGGACCAACAGTTGAACACGAGTGGGGAAACCTTGCGTTCGTTCAATTCAACGGAAATGCCCGAGGAACAGGATATACGTCGCCTTTCTGACATCATCCAATACCTTGATTCAGCCGAATCCTTCTATTACTGCCTGACGGTGGAAGAAATCGCCCCCACTACATTATCGTCATTCCACTCCACGATCACATCCTTAACGTCAGAGGCCCGTACCATCCGCTCCAACTGGCAGGAATTGCTTGACACCATGAGCCACGCTCAACGGGAGGGCTGGTCTAAGACCATTCCCAACCGTCTTTTCATAGCTGAACTAACCTACAGGAACAGGTCGGCCGGTTCCCTAACAGCCTTAAAGTCCCTTGAAGAACGTTATCTCGATGAAGTCAGGAACCTGACCGTACATGCCGATCTCGGAGAAGGCGAAACGATTTTGCCTTTTTCTGAAGCCAATAAAATCGCCATGACCCATGCTGATCCCGCCATCAGGGAGCGCGCATTTCAGGGTCTGAACCGCGCGCTACAGGAAAAGGCTCCTGAAGCAGCGTCCATTTATAACGAAATGGTCGGGTCGAGGCTCGAGGATCACAAGCAGGACCATGTCGACTACCTTGATGACTCCCTTGCCGCGAATGGGATTTCCGGTGCGACCCTTCAAGCCATGTGGGACGCAGTCGATGCCCATCTGGATGGGTTCTCCGCATACCTCACCATCAAAGCGAAAGAGCACCGTAAAGAAAAACTGTCTTGGCTGGAGCTTATGACGTCACCTGAAGATGCTTCACCAAAGGTCCCGTTCCCACAGGCAATCGAAGGGATATTGACCTCCCTCAAAACCATCGATCCCAGGATGACGGACTTTGTAAAAGAAGCCCTCTCAAACGGCTGGGTGGATGCGGAAGCCCGCCCCGGAAAACCATCCGGCGGCTTCTGTGCACCGTTCCTCGCTCAAGGAGAGTCAAGGATTTCCCTCAGCTATGACAACAGCCTGGATAGTGCAAGACGACTGGCCCATGAGCTTGGCCATGCCTGGCATTTCAAGCAGATGAAAACCAGGAACACCCTTCGCTCACTGGAAGAAACGCTTGAAATGACCACGGCCGAGAGCGCTTCGATCCTGTTTGAAACGGCCCTGATCGATGAGGTCATCCAAGGGACACATGACCCGGCCATCAAAAAATCCATCCTTGGCTGGAAAGTGGAGCGAAGCATCAACTATTTGATGTCTATCCGGGCTGCCTATCTATTTGAAACGGCCTTTTATGAAAAGCGAAAATCAGGACCGCTCCCGGCAGAGGAGATGGAAGCTCTCCTCCTCGCCTCGCAACAAAAAGCGTATGGAAACAGATTAAAAGAATACGAACCGTGCCTGTGGATGAAATACCCGCACTTCTTCCGGGCTGACCTTTCCTTCTATAATTATCCCTACTCCTTCGGCTTCCTCTTCAGCATCGGCCTACTGGAGCTTGCCCACGAGCACGACGGATTTGCCCACAGCTTCCAGTCGTTCCTGAGTGAAACCGGCATGTTGCCACTGGAAGAACTGGCGAAGAAGCACTTCAACATCGACCTGTCCCAGCCTGCCTTCTGGCAACAGACAATGAAACGGGTCGTGGAGGATGTAAGGGAATATAGCCAGTGCATGTGATAGGCTGGAAGAAGGACAAAAAGTCGGTTTCCTGATGACAGGGAACCGACTTTTTCTGAAATTCGATCTTCTACACCTCATAAAACCCATTGAACCAATTACCAATATCTGTTACCATATCACCTGAATCGAATAATCATAAAGGAGAGGATTGGCATGGGTGTTTTTGATATTATTTTATTACTTACATTGTCAACAATGTTATTTACGATCTCAGAAGTATTAAAGATCAAAAAGGAAAATCAGCAGCTAAGGGAAGAGCTTGATGAACTGAAGAAGAGGATCACGTAAGTTCATATCCTCCTACTATCATGATGCTGAATCTGTGGGTCCCTACAATAACTGCCCCATTCTCCCTTTGGTTTGACTAGTTACCTGCTTTCATAGTGGATATAAAGGCGGTAAACTCTTCAAAACTCGTTTCTCCCAATACCAATTTAGACGTCTGAGCAAAGATCTCCTCATTTTTCGTCCGCGCACGATTCGTTGTTCGTTCAATCCATCCGTCTTCTTGAACCACTTTGTCTATCACATTCGTTCGGTTCAAGAATGCTTCATAGTACCTCAATCCGAATTTCCTTTGCGAGATGGCATTCATATGAATGCCGTCGGGATTGGCCGTCAACCCCTGTGAGGTTACTAGATACGTATGTTCTTCGGAATGGGCAACGTCAGCTAACACCTCGTTTAGTTGCTTATACTCCACCGCACTCTTTCCGAATCCTGATTCCCCAAGGTACTCTCCCAATTCCCCCATAATAATGGGGATCTCGGGAGCATTCAATTCCCCCCGCAAGTGGTTGAATAATGAACATACCTTTTCCTTATACGTTTCATAGCGTCCACCGTAGCTGTCGCTTTCTGCCTGATGCCACAGAATACCGACGAGTTCACTTGATTCCATGGCAAATCTTGCTTCGGAAATGGCATGTCTGGTCAGGATCCCATCAGGTGTCCACTCATCGATCGAGCTTCCACCCTCGGCGCAGGGGATCAATCCGATGGATTCCCCGGGGTGATCCTCTGTCCAGGCTTGAGCGAATGAGGCCCCCGGTCCAACTCCGGCTACGTGACGATCCACATTCAAGGGCTCAGCCATCATCTGCCATCTACCATTTCGCAGCATGCTGATATGCTCATTGTAGATCGGAGACACATCCTCCATGAATCCTCTTCCTGCCATATTCGACTGTCCAATCAATAAGATCGACTTCATTCCAACACCTCTTTCTTGATGTACGATGGGCCATCACTTGAGGGCGTTAAGCGTAGCTTCGGCCACCTCGGCAATCAGCGCATCGTCATACTCGGCATCCTCCGTATCATGACGGGTCATGATGGCGAGGATGATCGGCTCCCGATCTGGCGGCCAGACCACGGCGATATCATTTCTCGTCCCGTATCTTCCGGCCCCGCTCTTATCAGCGACCGTCCTGCCTTCAGGTGCGCCGGCCCGGATCAGTGTATCTCCCGTCGCATTTCCTTGCATCCAATCCAGTAGAAGTTCGCGCTTATCGTCCGTAAGCAGGTCGCCCACTGCAAATCCTTGAAGACTCGTGGCAAGGGCCGCCGGAGTGCTGGTGTCACGGGTATTTCCCGGGGTGAATTCATTCAAAGCCGTCTCGTATCGATCCGATTGTGTCACGTCATCGCCGATCTCCCTTAGAGATTGCTGGAATTGTTCAGGGCCTCCCAGTTCCTCAAAAAGTAAGTTACCGGCCGTGTTGTCACTGGTCCGGACCGCCGCCTCGCTTAGTTCCGCCAGGGTCATGCCGGTATCAACATGTTTTTCCGTTATCGGAGAGTATGAAACCAAGTCATCCTCAGTGTACGTGATGACCTCCTCCAGTTCTTCCATGGTATTTTGCTTCAATACAAGTGCCGCAGCCAACGCCTTGTAAGTGGAGGCAAAGGCGAAGCGCTCTTCTGATCGATAATCGATGGTCTGATCAGACCCCGTATCGATGGCATAGACCCCGACCCGGGCGTCATATTCACTTTCGATCGTGGCAAACGTCTCATCCAGATCGGTGCTCTCCTCCGCTTCCTTTTGGGTGGAAGGTTCGGTTGTTTTCTCCGGCTTCATGCAGGCAGATAGCGTCATCAGGACCAGTAAGGTAAACATCGTGACCGTAAGGATTTTCTTATTCAATACCATCACCTCTTTCTTTCTATACTACAGACACGTGTGATGGGATGGCTATCCATAATCAGACCTGCTACCAATGGTTTAGGTGCCGTTCCTTCTCCCGTTCATGTTTTTTATTCATCGCTAGATCAATCGATTCGCTCAACACGATACCCTTTCTCTTCAAGCTCACCAGGTACACTTGGATCGATTAACACATGAGCGGAACCGATGATCGCAAAGTAGGTCTTCCCATCATCTTTTTGTAAGATTTCATCCAGCTTGTCGGCCATGTGGACATTCCGGGTATCATTGACGGCCTGCTTATATTCGTCTCCCATGTCCTCGAAACCTGCCTGGAGCTGTTCCGTTAACGCCTCATTCTTTCCGTGAATCCAGTTGTACCCGATTAGATCTAAGAAGGCAGGAATATCTTCATAGGTGTGTATGGAATTCTCTAACGTCAGCACCTGTGTGTCCATGCTGAAATTCCGCAGCAGTTCATTCTGCATCGTAACGCTCTCGAGTTCAACGATTTCTTTTTTGTCTGCTAACGAACGTTGAAGGAAATACAGATCGACGCCATACTCAGGGGTCAGCTCACTTTTCGTATAATTCAATTGGGCCAACACACTTTCGACATACCAAGGCTGATAATCGGTATAATCCTCCACATCCATGCCGTTGTCTTTAAATATTTTAGAAAGTTTTGTGTAGGATTCTTCCGATAACACGTCTTTCAGCGTTGTGTCATCTTCGAATGATGCCATCTTGAGTGTTTCTTTTTCATCTACGTCCACTTCAAACATATTGATTTCCGGGAGTACAACATCGGAATGCTCATACGCTTCTTCGATCTCCGGAGCAAGGGGATAAAAGTCTTCATGCCCCAAATGGGTGGTTCCGTGCACATATAGGGTCGTGTCACCATGGACCACCTTCCATAGGAACCCACTATCGCCATCATAATGGAGGTCCTCTCCTGATTCCTGCTTGGTATCCCGTCCCCCTTCTCCTCCGCTTTTAGCCGACTCGTTTCCAGCGCTTGAGCAACCGGTGACCACCATCACGACGAACAGTAGGCTAAGGGACAATACGCGTTTCATCATACGATTCTCCATCCTTTCGTTTCATCTCTCGGCAGTAGACCATTTCCCGATCTACTCCCCCCAATTCACCGTCTCGATATCTACTAACCAATGATTCCGTAACATGAGGGTGCGCTCTGTGCCGGCAAGAACCGCTGCAACGCCAATCGTAACGTTTGACGAGGCGGATAGGCTGATTGGGGTGTTGAACGTCCCGATCTGCTCAGACACCCATGGAATATTCGAGAGTGTGTCCATGAGCTGGATCGATCCGATGGAAAGTGAGCTTAATAACGTGACGATCGCGCCCCATCCAATCCATGTGCTGAGCCTTGGAAGTCGTTGATGAACCCACCAACGGAAGCCTCTAATCGAACGCTTATCCGGATACACTGTAAATATATCTTCGTGATCCGTACGATAATGGATACCGTTGATGCCCGTTGAACTTGTCGTGACTTCCATGATGCCACGCTCTACCGGCAGGACTGCGGGAAGCTTGGAATAAGCAATATGCCTGCCCTCGCGATACAGATCAACCCTCGGTTCTTCCGTGAAATACTTGGACTTCAATGCGTAATGTGTTGTCTCTCCATCAGGATTCTTAATGGTCATATGAAATAATGAATGGGTGAACATATTCCAAAGTCGATACGGTTTTAAACGATGGCCATCCCCCTCCTTCACTTTTTTCAGCTTCTTCAAACGTTTCCGGATTCGGTGTGAACGGAACATGACGTCTCCTTTCTGTAGCACGGATGAATTTACTGACTGACCGTTTTAAATACTGACTGTTCAATCAGTTTTTAAGTAAAAAAATAACCTATACAGCTGGACAACGACCCCTACCAGGTACAGGAGAGTCCTGCACCCAGCATACTCATAGTGGTCGCCAACGCTACTTCAACATTTTCAATACGTTTTCCTTCACCTTTTCACTGTACCCTTCGAATCGTACATCCTCTTCATCTTGCGGCAAGGACATGGATAGGGAGATCGCCCCTCTAATGATCATGGCGACGACTTTATGATCCGTGCTGCTGAATTCACCTGTTTTCTGTCCTTCGAATAAGATCTCCTCTAACAACAGATTCAACTCTTCCTCCGGATTCATTTCCATCCTGAAATAAGGAACGTTATCTGGTGTGCGGACATTAAAGACAATTTCCAACAGGGCCGTCGTATTTTCCCGCTTCGTACCGCGGTAGGCTATTCCCGCTTCGATAAACGCCATCAACTTCCCCAAATACGTTTGTTCTTTCTCCACTTCATCCAGGATATAGCGTTTCTCTTCTTCGACCAGATAAAGCAGCGTACTGTTCATCAATTCTTCCTTACCCGAGAAATGGTAGGAGATCAATCCTGTGCTCGTTTTCGCTTTACTGGCAATCTTCGAGAGACTCGTGTTGACATAACCAAAATCCCTTAATACCTCTATTGCAGCTAAAATAATTTGTTCTTTGCGTGCATCCGCGATTAAATATTGTTTATTTTTCATCCTTACCAGCCTCTACACTTTTGATTGCTCATTCTTTTTCCTGATTGATCGTTCAGTTTTATTGTAAAGCGGTCTTTCATTCCTGTCAAGGAAAGGATGGAAGCATTTCCAAAGCATACGACTTTTGGATCCACCATCCGCCTTAGACGGTTGTAGGGGCGGGGCTGTGTAGAAACCGACATAAGACTCCTGTGTTGAAAATAGAGTTTATTGAGCGTGTGCCACAGCTTTGACTTCAATCCATTGCTCCGGGAACGCCAGATGAGTCACACCGATAAGGCTGCCGGCCGGTCTGTGCTGCCCCAAGTATTCCTTGAACAGTTGGATGACCGAATCGGAGTGCTCTTCCGGATGAGTCAGAAAGACTTCCACATATGCAAGATTGGTCTTCGTGACATCGAATTCCTTCAATACCCGATCGAGGTTCTCAAATGTTTGAAGGATCTGAGCTTCAATATCCCCCTTGCCCACAAACGCTCCCTCCTGATCGTGTGAAAATTGACCAGAAACATAAATCGTTCCGTTGACGCTGTATCCTTGGGTAATCCCGTGATCCCATAAATTGTGGTTGTAGGTTTTAACATGTGACATGTGATCCTCTCCTTTATCTCAATGTAAGGTCAGTATAAAATGGAAACAAAGAGAAAAACAGTACGCACAATAAAGATAGGGACTATCAGAAAGGATCGTGTCAACATGAGTATGGCTGAATTTAACGAAAAGGGAACGATTCAAGAGACATCCTTCGGGTATACGTTATCCGTCATTGGAGGTAAATGGAAGATGCTGATTCTGTATCTCCTTGCGGAAAATCAACCCGTTCGCTTTAATGACATGAAAAGAAGAATCGGAGCGATCACCTTTAAAACATTGAGTTCACAACTGAAAGAGTTGGAAGCAGACGGGATGGTCAAACGAAAGGAATATCCTCAAATCCCGCCTAAAGTAGAGTACAGTCTTACACCCAAAGGTGAATCCCTATTGCCATTATTGGAACAGTTGTGTGAGTGGGGAGAAAAAAACCGTACTGATTGATGGTGGTCATCTGAGATACCCACCATTATTCAAATCAAATGTCGCACCCGTATAGTGCTTTGATTTGTCAGAAAGCAAAAATATTACTGTATCCGCCACGTCCTCCGGCGTCACTGGCGTCTTGATCAACTGATGATTGACGTATTCTTCCTTCCTCCAATCAGGAATGGAGTCCATCATAGGGGTGAATACCATGGTGGGAGCCACTGCATTCACCCGGATCGAAGGGGAGAAATTCATGGCACTGCTTTTCGTCAACCCAAGGAGGGCCGCCTTTGATGCTCCGTACACTGCGTCAGAGCTTCCTTCCATCCCGGATACAGATGATAGATTCACAATGACACCGGTTTGATTTTGTTCAAGGATATTCTTGGCGAAGAACTTCGTGAAGAAGAGAGCCCCATTCACGTTGATGCTCATCACCTGATCGACCTCCTCAGAAGTGTAATCCAACAGATTCTTTGCAAGATAGATCCCAGCATTATTGACCAACCCATTTATGGTCGGGTGTTTCTCGCTCACCCATGCGAAAAAGTCCGAAACCTCCTGATGGCTGCTTACATCAAGTTGATACGTATGTAGTTTTTCTGTCCCCAGCTCTTGGATCAATGCTTTGAGCCCTTCTCGATTAATGTCACATCCGATTACGCTGGCACCTTCTTGGAGACAGGATTTCACGACCTCTTTCCCGATTCCTGAGGCGGCACCGGTGACGATGACGGTTAAATGTTTCAACATGATGACCCCTCCTTTACCGTTTATAGACTCAACTCATAATGAAGAAATGTTTCATCTTGCCTGTACCCATTCCGTTCATATAACCGCTGGGCTTCCAGGTTATCGGGTGCGGTGCTGAGGCTGAGTGAGGATGCCCCCGTTTCCACAGCATGCGCTCTCGCTGCCTGAAGCAAAGCATCCCCAACCCCCTTCCTCCTTGCATCCTTCGCAACAAATAAATCATTCAGAATCCATGCCCTTTTCATGCCGATGGACGAAAAGGTCGGGTAGAGCTGGGTGAAGCCTATTGCCTTTTCCCCTTCAAAGCCTAGGAAAATGACAGAATCATTCCCAGACAGGCGATCTTTCAGATACGTTCGTGCACCTGCAAGATCCGATGGCTGATTGTAGAACATGCGGTACTCATTAAACAGGATGGCTACTTCTTCTAGCTGCTTCGTCGTGGCTCGTTGGATATTCATGATGATCTCTCCTTTAAGTTGGGATAGTTAAAGTCTACCATTTTCAAAGACTTGATTCACGGACTGTTCTTTCACACATGAAAGCAGTACTCCTGCCAGGGTCAACACGCAGCCCCAAATGGCCACAAATGTCGGTACTTCTCCTAATAGCGCCCACCCCATGAGGAACGATAGGACAGGTGTGAGGAATAGGGGCATGGTCGCTTCAGCGGCACCCGAGTGGGAGGTCACATACGCCAGGGCAAAGTAGGGGATGACGGTTGGGAATACGCCTAAATACACAACTGCCACTGTTGAATAAGCATCAGCCTGAACGATCTCAGACCCGAGACCTGGAAGGAAGATCAGCATGCATAATGTTCCTGCCCAGATCGTGTAGATCGTGAAGGGGATAACTCCATATTTCTCAAGAAATCGATGTTGAATGACAAAGTAGATGCTTTCTCCCAGTGATGCCAACAAGATAAACCAGACACCGTACCCAATAACCTCCCCTTCCCCTTTCAGCGATAAGATGATGATGCCAGCCATGCTGATCAATGCCCCGAATGCTTTCCATCTTCCCCACTTTCTCTTGAACAAGAGTACGGCCAGAATGGCGGTCAAGATCGGTGTCGTCGAGACAAGCACGCTGGCCACCCCCGAACTGACCGTACGCTCACCAATGTTCAATCCGACGTGATACACCCCGAATCCCACTGCACCCATGAACAGGATGATAGGTAGATCCTTGCGCTCCGGCAACTTTATCTTAAAAATCATAGCCGGAATGATGAGGAAAGCCGATCCTATCAACATCCTGAGAAGGGATAGATGATAGGGAGAATAACCATGGAGACCCACCCGGATGACCGGGAAGGCCGACGCCCACAGGATGAGCGTGGCGGCATGGGCCAAGAGTAACTTCAGTTTTATTCCAATCTTCATTGCACTCCCTCTATTCACTAAAATACCAACCATTGATGGTGGATGTTTCCCATGATAGAGGATTATTGATACACTTACTCCAACCACTTAACCAACTTGTACCCAACCAATTGATTAGGAGATATCGATGAAGAATCCAAAGTACCGGCTCATAGCGGAGCATATCAAGCAGAAAATCACCAACGGCGAATGGGCGGTCGGAACCAAGATCCCCAGTCAGCGCCAGCTTTCAGAAGAATTCCGAGTGAATAGAAGTACGGTCATCACCGCTTTAGAAGAACTGACCGCTGAGGGGTTGGTCGAAGGGAAGACCGGTGTCGGCACGATTGTCACGAACAGCAGCTGGACATTATTAGGACAAGGCTCCCTGAAAAACTGGAACGAAAACCTGCAACTTGGCCCCTTGAAATCAAGCCTCCAAACCGTCCAAACCATCAACGACGAAGAATCCAATCCGGACCTGATCCAGCTGAGCAAAGGAGAGCTATCCCCCTCCTTCTTTCCCAAAAGGGAGATGCAAACCGTCATGACGAAGATGGCGACCGATTTCAAGACATTCGGGTACGAGGAGCCCAAAGGAAACGAGCGACTACGGGAGGAGATTAGCCTTCACCTATCGAAGAACGGCTTGAAAGTATCCCCCTCTTCCATTCTTATCGTCTCCGGGGCACTCCAAGGACTTCACCTGATTGCCCTCGGTCTTTTGCGGAGGCATTCAACCCTTTATTTAGAGTTGCCCTCCTACTTATACTCCCTAACGCTTTTCCAATCGCTCGGGATTGAACTGAAGGGTTTCAACATGGATCAATACGGGCTTACCACAAAAGGCTTTGCTGATTTCCATAAGAAGAAGGCCCTTTACACCATTCCCAATTTTCATAACCCGACCGGGGCTGTCATGCCTCTTCGTAAGCGAAAAGAGCTGATACGCTTTTGTGAAGAAAATCAGCTTCCCATCATTGAAGATGATATCTATCAGGAGCTCTGGATTGATGCACCACCGCCCCCTTCGCTCAAATCAATGGATCAGCATGGAAGCGTCCTATACCTAGGAAGTCTATCTAAATCCTTGAGCCCCGGACTTCGGATCGGGTGGGTCGTGGGTCCTGAACCTGTCATCAACCGACTGGCCGATCTCAAGATGCAATCGGACTACGGATCCAGCTCCCTCTCCCAATATGTTGCTGCGGAATGGTTAGGAAGTGGCTACCATGAAAGCCATGGGGCGAACGTCCGTGCAGCATTGAAGACCAGAAGGGATGCGGTCCTCACATACCTGGACGAACATCTGAGTGACTATGCGGATTGGACCGTGCCTACAGGTGGCTTCTTCATATGGCTCACCATCAAAAAACCTTTCATCTCAAAGAATCTCTTTAGAAGAGCGATGAAAAGAGGGGTCCTAATCAATCCAGGCTCAATTTATTCGGAGAATGAGGCAGGTCAGCATATTAGAATTTCGTTTGCATATGAAGATCTCGATCGGATTAAGAAAGGAATTACACAGTTAGAAAAGATACTTATAAATGAGGGTGTCGACGAAAGATCAGTCCCTCGAGTTGCCAAAAGACGGCCTAAAGAAATATGGGGTTGAGGGAATTTATGCCGAAAAAGAACCTGGTGGAAAATGGGACAGACCTGGTGATACGTTGGTGGTCTATAAATTGGACCGATTAGCAAGGAGTCAGAAACAGCTGATTGAAATTGCCGATCGTCTTCGGCAAGAGGACGTAGAGCTCGTAAGTATCTCGGGAGCAACTGGACATGAGGACGGAGATCGGCAAGGCTATGTTCGGGATGAGTGGAGTCGTGGCAGAATTAGAGCGAAACATATTCCGTGAGCGAACGGCTGCAGGATTGGCCACAGCTCGCGCTAGGGGACGACGCGGGGGAAGACCTAAGATGAATACGGAAAAGAACTGGTATGCCCTATCCTTATATGATGCACGGGAGATGACGATTTAAGAAATCACCGCGAAAACGGGGGTAAGTAAGTCGTTATTGTACAAAGGGCTAAATAAACGGAACCTAAAACAAGCAACCGAGTAGCCGGCATCTTGTTTTATCGCTTTCCTTCTGTATTTACATTATCAAAAGAATTCATAAGACTCTTCACAAACAAAAGGAGCCTTGCAAATCAAATCCATTTGCAAGGCTCCTTTTACTTTTTTGAAATGAATTGTTCCCTGTTCCCACTCTTTTGTCATTAAAGACGAGCTTGCAGGAACTGTTTAATTAAAGTGGCACTCGTTTTCAAATCTTCTTCTAATGGGAAATGGCCTGTATTCAATAAATGCACTTCGCAATCATCAAGATCCCTCTGGAATGCCAGAGCACCTTCTGGTCCGAAAAACATGTCATTTTTACCCCATATAGCGAGTGTAGGTGGCTGGTATGTTCTGAAGAATTCGTGCCAGTTTGAATACTGCTTTATGTTGTTTCTATAGTCGTATTGCAAAGCAAGCTGTATCTCGTCATTTCCTGGACGATTCAGAACAAACTGATCCATATTCCAAGCGTCCGGACTAATATGTTCGGGATTACGAGTACCGTTTATATATTGATATTTTGTAAATTCTGAAGATAATAGGAATCTTATTTTATTTTTATTTTCCTCAGTAGGATTTTCCCAGTATGTGCGTACAGGATCCCAGGCTGGCATTAACCCTTCTTCATAAGCATTTCCGTTTTGAGTTACAATAGCCTGAATTCGCTCAGGGTGTTGGCATGCCAACCTAAACCCTACTGGGGCACCATAATCATGTACATAAATACTAAATTTCTCTACGTTTAATTGCTCGACAAACTCATTAATGAGGGAGGCATAGTTACTAAATGTGTATTCGAATTCATTTATTTCTGGCTGATCGCTATTCCCAAATCCCGGATAATCTGGCGCCACCACATGAAACTCCTCCATTAGTTCCGGTATTAAGTTTCGATACATATGAGAAGAGGAAGGAAAACCATGAAGCAATAAAATTGTTGGATTTTCCGGTTGACCAGCTTCTCGATAGAAGATATTTACGCCCTTGATACTAATACTTTTGTGAGTTACTAACATACTACCACCTCATAAGCTTATATTTTTACTTCTAAAAGGGGCAATCGAATGTAGAGCTCCCAATGGAAAAGCCATTACAAACGATTTTATAACCACTAAAAAAAAGTTTTAGAAGTTATACTCAAAGTTACATCAGATTATATAACTTGTCAAAACTATTTTAACGGTTATAATTACAATGAGGTGATGAAATCATGGATAAATCAATATTCACTTTAGGTGGGGCCTTATGGATAAACCTTGTCAATACAACTTACATCTCTAATAAACAAGAGATTGACATCTTAGCTAATGCATCAAGTGCACTTCAATGGCTGAAGGAAAATAATCTATTGCGAGAGTCTGATGAATTACATTTAGAACAAAAAGAATCATTAGATTCCTTAATTGTTGAACTTCAATCAATCCGTACTGTATGTAACATCATATTGTCCGAGATCACCCAAAGAGGAGAGCTTTCGCTCGAAACAACCAATAGAATTAAAAAAGTTGTCGAAAATCTGCAAATCAACCCAACCATTAATTCAAAAAATGATAAATTGAAAATGAATTTCGAGGGGAAAACAGTTGAAGATCACGTAATGTACAATATTATGGAGTCCATGATGAATACTTTCGAAAACACTTCTCTCGAGCGTATTCGAAAGTGTAATCATGAAGAATGTAAACTCTATTTCGTCGATACATCTAAAGCAGGAAAGAGACGTTGGTGTAGCATGGAGCTTTGCGGAAACCGCAAAAAAGCAGCCGAGTTTTATTCGAAGCAAAAGAAATAATAACCTTAGTATCCTCTTATGATCGACACTTTAATGACAATTTCCGAGATTGCCACCGAAACGGGTGTCAGCAAGGCTCTATTGTACAAAGAGCTGAATAGGCGCAACCTAAAACAGGCTACCGAGTGATCGGCAGCCTGTTTTGTCGCTTTCCTACAAATAACTATATCGTAGAGTCGACCGTTACGTATATTTACGAGTAGACCTTATTTGAAAATCATCTCACCTTTTAAGAATCCTCAACTGGATGGGGTTCGGAATTACACGGTAATTGTACTTTTATAGTCGTTCCAATCTTGATTTGGCTTTCCACACTGACAGTTCCTCCATTTGCCTCAATTAAATCTCGGGCAATTGCCATCCCTAATCCAGTGCCCGAAGAAATCTCCGTATTTGTTCCCCGGTAATACCTCTTAAAGAGGTTCTTAATGGTCTCATCATCCATTCCCACCCCATTATCCGTTATAAGTAGAATACAGCTGTTGGATTCAGTTGTTAATTGAACCTGAACAAAAGTATCTGGAGGATTATGGTTAATTGCATTCATCAGTAGGTTATGCACGGCCCTCTCAATCCATCTTTTATCCATTCGGACCCATATTTCGCTGGATGAGTCATCTATGCTGAAAGGCGGTGTCTGAAAACGAGGATCAGCGTTTAAAGGAGAAAGAATCCCCTTCATAAACCCATTCATTTCCACTAGTTCTTTATTTATTGGTAAGTTCTCTTCGACTTGGAAGGTTATACTCAAATCATTAATCAGCCCTTCCATATGATTCGACTTTTTCTCTATCTCTTCAAGGAAACTTCGGGTTTCTTCACTTGACCACTCATACCCTTCATTTAGAAGAAGGGCCGAGTATCCCTTCATATAGGTAAGAGGGGTTTTTAAATCATGTGAAATTCCCGCCATCCATTCCTTTTTTTCTTTTTCAAGCTTAATCCTGTCCTTAGCAAGCTTTTCAAGATCGTCAGACAATTGTTCAATAGACACAATTACTTCCTTATATAATCGGAACCTGGTTTTTAACCTGCCGCTACGGGAATAAGCCTTTTTGATCACCTCTGACCCATCACCTTTGTGCAAGTTCATCACTCCGTTAGCCATGACAGATAATGGGCTCCCAAAATACCAAGAGAATAGAATGCTCCACCCCACTACATTAATGAGGAAGGTAAGCAATACAAGGACATCATAAAAGGGGCTCTGCTCTGTCACTCCCGTAGAAGGAAGGAGTACTTCCATCGTTAGCATGGATGTCAGTCCCATGCTTATCAACCATGTAATTAACCCTATTATGAAATATAAGACGAACATCACCTTCGTTCTAATCATGGAGAAGGTATAGGAGGCACGAACTTGTACCCAATTCCCCTCAGATTAACAATAAGGAATGGATTCCTAGTGTTGTCACCAATCTTCTTTCGGATTCTGGATATATATATGGTGACAGTCTTTTCCTCACCAAATACATCTTCACCCCAAACGCGCTCATACAATTCCCCGCTCGAAAACACTTGATTCGGGTGTTGCAGAAAAAACGTGAGCAGATCCATTTCTTTTGCAGTACACTCTACTTCCCTCTCTTCAACCACCAGCCTTGCTTCTGAAGGGGTAAGTAATATGTTCCCGTAAGTGAGGCTTGTTTGACTGCTCTTCGGTATGGAACGTGCTTCATACATCTTTTTCCTCCTGAATATCGCTTTGACTCGTGCAACAACTTCCAATGGGTTGAATGGTTTCGTAATGTAGTCATCCCCACCGGCTCCGAGACCAGTTAATTTATCAAAATCACTTGAGCAGGAACTTATAAAAATAATGGGAGCTTCCGAGTACTTGCGTATTTCTCTACATACTTCAAAACCATCCATATCCGGTAACATCACATCTAAAAGGATCAGATCAAATTCTTCAGCTTGAACTTTTAAAAGGGTGTCCTTTCCGTTCACACAGGAGGTTATATGTGAGAATCTTTCCTTTGTTAGTGTTACTTCCAATAGCTTGATCAGCCCGACTTCGTCGTCGACAATCAGTATTTTTTCTTTATTCATTTCTATCCTCCGTCCACATTCATGTTATATGTAAATAATACCATTATCTTCATGTGTACTGACCAAAATTACTTTCTTTTTCCTTCTGGTTTACTTTCTATTTACTTTAGTGGCTTACATTTATTTAGGAAGAAGAATTAAATTCAGAGGTGAAAATGATATGCAACTATCCATTCAGAATCTATCAAAACTCTATACTAATAAAACAGCTATTAACGATCTATCCATAAACCTAAAACCTGGAATCACTGGACTTCTTGGTCCTAATGGGGCTGGGAAATCAACCTTCATGAAGATATTAGCAGGTATTGAACAACCTAGCGGAGGTACTGTGACATGGAACGGGGCCTCTCTGGAAGAGCAAATCAACAGATACAGAAAAGTACTAGGTTATCTCCCCCAGGATTTTGGAGTGTATCCCAATCTTACTCCTATTGAATTTTTACAATACATAGCTGCTTTAAAAGGGTTAGACCATCGTTCTTCAAAAAAGCGGATAGAGGGACTACTCGAACAACTTAACCTCCATCAAGATCGCAAACGACCAATCGGTGGATTCTCTGGTGGAATGAAGCAACGTGTTGGAATTGCCCAAGCACTATTGAATGATCCTTCCATTCTTATTGTAGATGAACCGACGGTGGGGCTTGATCCCCATGAACGTATGAAATTTAGAGATATCATCCAATCACTTTCAGAAGATAGGATCGTAATTTTATCAACTCATATTGTTTCTGATGTTGAGTCGATATCAGACAACATCGCCATTCTTGCCAATGGTTCTCTAGAAGCTTTTAAGAGCCCCCAATTCATCATACAGTCATTGGAAGGGAAAGTTTGGAGTGGCGTAATTCCTTCGGATAGTTATCAAGATTATCATAGGAATTATAAAATAAGCAGTTCAGTCCAACGCAGCAACGGACTCCATTTGCGAATACTCTCTGATCAAAGGCCATTTCCTGAAGCGAACTTGGTATCGGCTAACCTAGAAGATGCTTATCTTCTTTATACTGGAGGCTATCGGAAATGAATACATCCTCTATTATTAAAACACTCTTCGTAAAACAAATTAGAACCACGTCATTTGCTTTTATCACACTCATTTGTTTGCTGGTATGTTTCATATGCGTACCAGCAAACAACGCAGGATACGAAGTCTTTTATATAGGGGGCGTCAGGGGGATCTATAATTCCGCTTGGCTTGGAGGTATGCTTGCGATGCTCTCTACGCTTCTGGTTTGGTTATTCGGTTTCTATAAGCTTCGAAGCCAGGTTACGGAAGATTACACTCTTGGAGTATCCTCACTGATAGCGACAAGCCCCATAAGCGACCAAAAGTACATGTTTATGAAAGTCATCTCCAACTATTTGGTATTGCTTCTCATTCAGAGTATTTTAACAGTTGGATTTATTGTGATGCAGGTTGTCAGGGGAGAAGAACATTCTATCCACCTATTACACTATTTACTCCCTTTCTTACTTGTATGTGTTCCTTCATACTTAGTCCTTGCTTCCTTGAGCGTTTTGTTCGATGTATGCCCCGGCTTGAAAGGGTCATTGGGAAATATTTTATTTTTTGGATTATGGTTATTTTTGAGCGTGGTAACCATCGCTTTGCCTTCTAGTTTCTTAGATGTCTTCGGCATCGACATCATCCGTGAAAGCATGGTGAATGGAGCTCAAACAGCTTTTCAACACATTGGGAATCATGCAGAAGGTGGCAGTTTCGGATATTATCCTCTCACTCAACCAAGTTCGACTTTTGAATGGGGTGGGGTTAATTGGAATGCCCGTTATGTTCTGCTAAGAGGACTTTGGATTGTGATAGCCATTGGACTAACCTTCCTTGCAGGCTTACTTTTTCATCGTTTTAGACATTCTTCTCAAAACAGCAGCCCGTCAAAAAAACGTACAAAAGAGAAAACGCCGGTTTTCAAGCGTGACATTGGCCTTGAGTCATTAACACCCATTCACCATGCCAGGTTCTCTTTTATAAACATGCTTATGGCCGATGCTCGGTTACTGTTAAAAGGGGTGTCTAAATGGGGGTGGTTCCTTCTACTTGTAATTTTCACCTCAACATTATTTCTCCAACCAGATACGTTTAAAAACGCATACTCATTCGTTCTATTAGTACCCATTGGTTTATGGGCATGCTTAGGGAACAGGGAACGGGAAATCGGCGTTCATACGCTAATCCTTTCTTCACGTTCGCCTATTCAAAAACTATTATCCACCTGGATTTCCTGTTCTTTTTTAACATTCATTTTTTTCTCAGGCATTATATTGAGACTGTATCTTAATCAAGATAGCGATTGGATCTCTTGGGTAATATCTGCCGGCTTTCTCCCTGCCCTTGGCCTTATGCTCGGTACACTTACGCATTCAAGGAAATTATTCGACGTTCTTTACTTGTTGTGGTGGTATCTCGGACCTTTCAACGATGTTGCCAATTTAAACTTTATATCTTTTAAGACATCATTTCTCTTTGCTATCATGACTTGCCTTTTGGTTTTGGCCACATTAGGTGTTCCATGGTTTTTAAAATACAGTTCCCGATTAAAGTTATTTAAAGGAAGAAGGTAATGAAATGAAATTCATTTATAGTAGTCTACTTATTCTCACTCTTCTTTTGACAGGTTGTAGCAAAGAAGAGACCCAAGAGTTCCCTGATCAAAAGAACATTTTTGTTGAAACTGATGGACAAAACATTTCAGTAGTCCCATCAAAAACCGATCAAATTACGGTTAAGAGCGAAGATGAATTAATCACTGATGTAAAGCAAGAAGGCATTCATTTCAGCCTTGCTGATACAAAACCGATCAATTTTAAAACCAGCACATTGACTATAGCAATACCTGACAATAATCACGATGCCATCTCCCTGATTTCTACATCAGGAAAAATAAAAGGGAAGGAAGTCCATGCTGCTAAACTGTACAGTAAGTCTGATTCAGGAAGCATTCGCCTGTCCTCTATTCAGGGAGAACAGATTGAAATCGAAACCCTTTCTGGAAATACAACATTGACTAGTGATAATCAACTAACTAAGGATACCAATATTAAAACTGAGACCGGTGATATCAACATTGTCTTTAAAAAGGAAATGAATAACATTCTGCTAGATTTACAAACTACATCCGGATCGATTCATACCCCTTTCCAGAAAGATCCTACGATTGATAATGGAAAACAACGTTTAACATATAAAAAGGGGAATGTTGAACATACGCTCTCCCTAGAATCCAATTCAGGAACTATAAATGTAGATGATTCTAAATAAACTATAGGCATGATCAGACTCGATTAAATGATCTGGTCTTCCATCAAGAATTAGTGGACTTGCCTTATATATGTGGAGCATTTCACATAGGCGTTAAATTCACCTGATCTATAACATACTGAGAGAGCCCTGCTTCGCTTTTCTTTGTGTACACAGCTCAAACTTCATTGTTATACACACTAGGTACCTCTAAATAAAAACAGAACTTCATATCCAGAAGTTCTGTTTTCTCACCTCATATCAGATGTTTTCTTCAACCCGCCCCAACCATTCTTCCATTAAAGCATTAAAAATCCCCGGCTGCTCAATCTGCAAGTTATGCCCTGCCTGGTCCACTACGGCAAATGTACCATGTGGATACTTGTCTTCTAATTCAAGGGCATCCCGATACCCCACCGTCGCGTCTTGTTTCCCGAGGAGGAACAAGCTTGGCTTGGCAAAGACCGATTGACCAATTTCAAATGAAAAACCATAACTCTCCTGTACTCTATCCAAAAAGGCATGATCCGCCACCCTAATTCCACTTATGATCTCGTTGTTGTATCTCTCCCACGTCGACTTATTCAGCACCACATTGTTGCTCCTGAAGTCTTCAAGTTCATTCTGGCTCAGTGTGCTGATGAAATTCTCATCAATCTTCAAAACCTCGTGCTCCGGCACGGTCCGATCCGGATGATTGGGCTTAATCACTGGACAGATGAAAGCTGCACCAAGGATGTTATGTTCATCCTTATGGATCAGGCCGTTGGTCAAATAACCACCGTACGATTCGCCAGCAATGACATACTTCTGATCAGGAATGACGGTCTGAATGAACTCATGGACCGCTCCCACCATATCATCTGAACATTTAATCCCGTCATAATCCCTCGTCAAGCCCATGCCTGGAAGGTCTATGTAGATCCGCCTCCACCCATGCCGTTCGTTGAATATAGGTTCCATGCACCCTTTCATTAAACGATGATCAGGTGAATAGCCGTGGATCATGATGATGGGGGTGCCTTGTCCTATTTCTTCATAATAGATGTCTGCTATATTTACAGTACAATAAGTCAGTTGAGTTGCCACTCTTTCTTACACCGAGTACTATTTTGAGATAATCATATATAGAATAGCCATACTTTTTTCCAATATAATAAACTAACTAAACAATGGAGATTAGAATATTTTAAAATCCATTTAAAATTTATTCATAATCTTCAAAATCCGTCTCCCAATCGTTTTGTTTATCAAAATCATATTCAGTCCAATTACTCCAATGGGTATTTCCACTACCTTGTTCAACTAAAGCTATATTTTTTTCGATTATAGCTCGTTCTAATGAAATGAAAAAAGGATTTTCACTTGGTGCCTCACTCTCGACCTCCACATGTTCCCAACATTCGGTGCTGTAAAAAGAAATCCAACCACTAGTTTCATTAATTGTTTTTAATACCTTATCACTAGGCATAAACCAATTGATTGAATCAGGGTAGTGTTCATTTAAAGCTCGTAGCAAATAAGTGTCGATATAACATTGGTCCAGAATTGAAATATTATTTTCTGTATAATCGTTTTCATTTAAGCTGTATAAGGTTACGTCTTCATTTACAGTAATCGTACCTTCAAATAAAGGATTGGACGAATTTTTATTCAGCTCAATATTTTCACAATCCACAAACCCGTAACTCTCTGGCTTGAGATTTGTATAATAATATATCCATGTTTCAGAACCTCCTTTCGAAACCCCCATCTTTTGAAAAGCAATTAGCCAGTTTTGATCTTGTACATATACGTCTAACTTGCATGTAACATAATCAAAGTTTGCATTTTCCAAGAAAATAAAATCGTAGTTATGATAGTGTTGATCTAATACATTGGTTAATCTCAACTCGCAACCTCCAGTTGTGAATGATTTTAGTTATGAATTACCTCTTTTTTATTATTCAATAAGCTATTCCTCCCTGTTTAGCAGAGCACCGTTTGCAATAACGGGATAATCTTCGGGGATCTCCTGGACTATATAGTTGGTTAGCTGGTTGATGGTCGTAAAATTCCTTTCAAAGGAAAAATTCAATTATATAAATTTCGATTGGTAAAATCAGAATACGAATGTGAATAATGTTTCTTATCATCGAAAGCAGCATAATCAAGTCTTTCGAGAGGTGTTAAATTTCCATCTTCTACTTCGGTCTTAGCAAAAGCAAAATAGGATAGTGACGGCATTTCAGATATGAATTGTATACTAGGTATTTTCCCGCACCCTTCCAACATAATTTTCTTCAAGGTTTTTATTTTACTTAATGAGTTCATGTTGAGAAGTTTCTTACAGTTTTCAATACTAATCTCTTCAAGTGTTAGACTAGATAATTCATCTAAATTCAAAGCTGTTCTACAATAATTCAATTCCAAACGCTTAAGATTCCCTGGAGAGGTACAACCTTTAAAAGAAGTAATATTGGATAGAGTTATAATTAATGATGTTAAGTCCAACATTTCTTCCAATTCAATTAAATTTTTATTTTTGGGTTTGTAATTATAAAGCATTAATTCCTTTAGTCTTGTTCTAGATGATAACCCTTTCATTTTGCTATTCCATTCTATATCTAAATCTATTAAATCAGGGAACCGCGTTAAATCAAGTGAGATTCCAGGAACATGAATACTTAATTTTTTCAGGGATTTTATATCATATAAACCTTCAATATCAGTGATGAAGCTACTGGAAATATAAACTTCCTCCACCCTTGGACAATCTCTTAAAAAATCTAGGTTATCCATTTTAAAATAATAGTCGGTGATCTGGAGCTTTTTTTCATCGTTCTCTTTAATATATTCTAAGTGATAAGATAAGTTATTATCCTCAACAATAATTCGGCCATCATGTATTTTTCTTAAGCGCTTAATTGGCATTCCCCTCAAACCTCCTTTAATAAATAGCAGGAGAATAAGAACTCTCTCCTTTTATCTTTTGTTTGATAATTTCCATCTTGGACTTATTGCATTATGATTGCCCTACTTGGGATTCTTCTTTATCCTGGCATTCTCTTATATAAACGCAGCGTTTTCATTTCTGATTATTTCATTTTTCCCAAGCAGATGTATTCGAGTAAGTTTCATAATCAAAACGACTAACATATTCAAAGGTCTCACCGGTTTTTCTACTGTAAGCTTCACTTGCCACTTCCAGGAGCTCTTCTGCATCCCACTCTAAGTCAATTTCCGCTGCCTCTTTGACTACCTGATCAAAATAATGTTGACCTTCTGTGATCACGGCACAACGCGCATAAAGGAAGGCATCGGGTGAGAGGCATTCTTTTGACTCACCATCAACTCCAGCATGTTCTGGCCTATCCAGTAAAAAGAGCTTGTGGCTAAGTGTCTCTTCAAACGCATAGATTGTTTCAATAGACATTTTTTCCAAATGACAGATTAATACCTCCATCGGATTCTCTTGATTCGTATCAATAAGATCAATTAACGACCAGAAGGTCTTCTCATCCAGCTCTTCAAAATAATCAGCTTCCAGCACTGTAGGTTCTTCCTTATAGACATTCTCTGCTAGTTTTTCTTTATCCTTCATCAAATGGATAGGAAGAAAATTGTTCCACATTCCCCTGTATGTATTACTTTCTTTAATATCGCTTTTTTCCTTTAGATCAACCTCTCCGATTAATTTGTAACCTTCTCCGGGTTTCCCGTCAATCCAATAGATGGTGGGTATCAGACCATTTGTATACAAGTCATAGCTATAATAGAAATGAGACAATCGTGCATCATCTATTTCAGGAGGTACCAAATCATAATACGCTGTTGTATAGACCAAATAAGAATTTCCAACTACACTAAGTACCCCAAGGGCGCACCAATATTTATTGGGGAATTCAGCTGCATATATCTGCCCTGGCATGGGTTTGTTTTTCTTTTTACTCACTCTTTCGCTCTCCTTTACTAACTTATCGAGGTCTAGGTGATTTATTTTTACCTTGCTTTAAGTCAAGTCTTTTCATTTATTATTGCCTATTAACAGATGCCTGTTCCCATTCGCTCCAACCACTCCTCCACTAAAGCATTAAAAATCCCCGGCTGCTCAATCTGCAGGTTATGCCCCGCCTGGTCCACTACGGCAAATGTACCACGTGGATACTTGTCTTCTAATGCAAGTGCATCCCGATACCCCACCGTCGCGTCTTGTTTCCCGAGGAGGAACAAGCTTGGCTTGGCAAAAACCGATTGACCAATTTCAAATGAAAAACCATAATTCTCCTGGACCTTATCCAAAAAGGCATGATCCGCCACCCTAATTCCACTTATGATCTCGCTGTTGTATCTCTCCCACGTCGACTTATTCAGCACCACATTGTTGCTCCTGAAGTCTTCAAGTTCATCCTGGTTCAGTGTGCTTATGAAATTCTCATTGATCTTCAAAACCTCGTGCTCCGGCACGTTCCGATCCTGATGATGGGGCTTGATCACTGGACAGATGAATGCTGCACCAAGGATGTTATGTTCATCCTTATGGATCAGGCCGTTGGTTAAATAACCACCGTATGACTCACCCGCTATAGCGTACTTCTGATCAGGAACGACCGTCTGAATGAACTCATGGACCGCTTCCAACATATCATCGGAACAATTTATCCCGTCATAATTCTTCGTCAAGCCCATTCCTGGAAGGTCTATATAGATCCGCCTCCACCCATGCCGTTCATTGAATACAGGCTCCATGTACCCTTTCATTAAACGATGATCAGGTGAATAGCCGTGGATCATGATGATGGGCGTGCCTTCTCCTATTTCTTCATAATAGATATCTGCTTTACGGACTTTACAATAAGGCATATGATCGTCTCCTTTTCTATGTCTATCAATCTGTTATCACCTATTATATCGTGTGTAGGCACGAAACGATGAAGAGGGAAACCCTTAAGGCAACAGGTCAGCAGGGATCTCCCTCCCTGATTCACGCATCGTGTAAAAGTGAACTGACAAGCTTTCTACCTCCACATCTTCCACTCTTTCTAATTGATCATCCTTTATGGGCAAAAAGGCGATTCCTTTTCCCTCTGAGATGAATTCCTGGATCAGTGAGAAAGAATCCAACTGATGCAGTTGCTCCTTGGGGATATGATTCTCTTCCATAAAGTCGATCGTACGCTTCCTGAAGGGACACTGTTGGTCCTGACTGACAAAGAAGTATTCCTTCGCGTAATCCATCGTCGTCTTTCCCTTCGCTTGCTGTAATCCCATTGAAATCGTATGGCTCCCCACTTGTTGGAAATCTGAATCGGCATACGTTCCATACGTGATGACCATGTCCACCTTTTGATTCCTTAATAGAGAGTACAGCTGGCTGCTGTTCTCGAGCGTCAATTCGTACTTCATGAACGTCCCGCTTATCCGTTTGCTGACATAGCTGGACAGAATCGATGGCGATGTGGCGATGCGGTAAGGAAGGGCGTTGGTCCTTTTGATTTCATTTTTCGCTTCGTCCACCAGGTTCAAGATCCTGTTGGCATAGTCGACGAGTACATCTCCTGATGGAAGGGTGGTGATGCCCTTATTCGATCGGTGTAGTAACGGTGTGTCTAGTTCTTGTTCCAATCGTTTGATCCGTTCTGTCAGGTGAGGCTGCACATACCCCAAGACGTTCGCGGCCTTACTGATCGACCCTTCTGTTACGACTGTTTTGAATATGATAAGGTCATTGATTTCCATATCGTTCAGCTCTTTTCCTGCTATCAGATTTCATGATGACCGGCATCATCTATACCTATTTTACACCTAATCTCTGCAGGATTATCATGAATCTATACCATTGAAAGAGAGTGATGAACATGATTGGCATGCAATACAACGTCATCCTGCCGAAGGATTATGATATGGGGATCATCAGAAACAGGGTCCAAGAGAACGGGATGAAGACGGATGGTTTCAACGGACTCGACTTCAAAGCCTATTTAATCACCGAGGCAGGAAAGAACGGTCAAACCTATAATTCTTACGCACCATTCTATATGTGGAACACCCATGAAGGAATGAACACGTTCCTATTCCACGGTTATTATGACAACATCCTGGACTCTTTCGGCTGGCAGCAGATTCAGATCGGTGTTCCCCTGGTCCTCGACGTAGACCCGGACTTTTCCAATAGTCAGTACGTTGTAGAATACGCCGGCCGGATTGCCGAGACCCCTTCATTAGCAAGCCACTCCCTTCTTGAGATCGCCGACGTGGAAGGATCCGGAGAATGCTTGGGGAATGTAGTGGTCTATAATCCGGATAAGTGGGGCTACAGCCATTTTCGTTTTTATGAAGAGAAACCGGATGTTGAGGCGTCAGAGCACCTGACCGTGTATGAGATTTTACATATTTCGAGATAAGCAAGTAAGGAGACCCGTGACGGGTCTCCCTTCCTCCATTATTTTCTCCTCACCGGAATCCAAATCTCACTTCTATACGTCGGTGAAGACAGATCCTTGCTTTCATTCCACAAAAGTTCCGGTCCTTCCATCAGTTCGTACCCGGATGATGGGAACCATTCGGAGTAAATCCGTCCCCACACGTCTTGAAGTGTTTCAGGAAAGGGACCGACGGATTCGAACACGGCCCATGTCAAAGCCGGTACCTCTAGATTCGCGAACCGGGCTGGGCATTCCTTCAATGTGGCCACCCCGATCATATGATCAAGCTCTCCCTTTTCCTCCATCCGTTCTTCGGAAAAGCGGGCGGATGCACTGATCAGTCCCGTTGGCTCCACATCGGACAGGTCCTTCAATTCCTTGATCATGTCTTCCGTCAAACGCTCCCACATGGCCGCAATCTTCGGGTTCACGCCGTGGAACTGGATCGGGACGCGTTCCTTCAGGCCAACGATGCGAAATGCCCCTTTTTCTTCTATTCGATAGTTCATTTCATTTCCTCCCTTAATGGCTAGTTGGAAGGTCATCGGTGGATACGCTTTGAGTGAAAGCCCACTCTTCCTGGCTTCTGAAGGCGTGATTCCATGAAGCTGCTGAAAGGCCCTGGCAAATGAATCAGGTGAATGGTACCCATATTTCATCGCCACATCGATCACCTTCGTCCCGTCCTGCTTCAGTTCGAACGCGGCAAGGGTCAGGCGCCTCCGACGAATATACTCTGACAACGTGACACCTGCCAAGAACGAGAACATCCGCTTGAAATGATACTCTGAGCATAACGCACGCTTTGCCACTTCCTTATAATCAATTTCCTGGGCCAGATTATCCTCGATATATGTCAGTGCCAGGTTCATTTGTTTTAGCGAATCCATCTTCATGACCTCCTCTTCCTATACATTATCAGGGTCAGCATGCCTTCATCCGACTTTTCATGCACGGTTATGCAGGGTGGCACCAGCGAACAAACCCACAGTCTCTACTTAAGTAGAGGTGGAGGTTCTTTTAAATAAAATAACACCTCTTCCCAAATGGGAAAAGGTGTTCCTGACTATGCCTATTCAAACACATGTCAGGCTCAAAGCTTTCTGAACCTCTTCAACGCATGAGTATTCAATAGATACAGAATAAATGCGTACACGATCAATCCAAGGAGATACCCCCATATCCCCGTGAACCCCTCTCCATATACCATGACCGCTTTGATGGCTGCAGCCCCGTAATAGATCGGCATGATGTAAGACAAATAGCCGAGATAATAAGGGATCAGGTCCAAGGGAATCAATCCTGAGAAAAACACCTGAGGGATGATGGTGAATGGGATCAATTGCACGACCTGTAGCTCGGACCGGGCGAAGATCGAAATCATGGCCCCGAAGGACACAGCCGTCACAGCCAACAGCACCATGGCCACCAGCACCCAGCCGATATTCCCCACCGACTGCAATTGAAGGACATAGACGGAGTAGATGACAATCAGAACCGCTTGAATGACGGCAAAGACGCCATAACCGGCCGTATATCCGAGAATCACTTCCCCACGCTTGATCGGGGTCATCATCAACCGTTCCAAGGTACCCCCGCTGCTTTCTCTTACAAGGGCCATCCCGGAAATGATGAACACCATGAAAAAGGAGAAGATGGCGAGGAACACATAGCCTAGGGAATCAAACGTTGATTGGTCTGCGTCCCCGTATACATAGGTCACATCCAGTTCTGCCTTTGGATTCAAGGAGCCCATGGCGGCTTGGATCCCGCTGGCAGCCTTCGCCGCTTTGGAATCAGGCTCATGCATGATGAGCTCATTGCCCGATTGCTCAGAGAGCAGGAAGATTGCATCCACATCCTCATGATCGTTCAAGTAGTCTTTCGCAGCCTGGGTGTCATCGATGCTGACGTCGGTGACCTTTACATCCTCTCCTTTCAACGCGGTGACAACCGGATCCGGTACAGTCGATGTATTCACTCCGACGGTGGGCACATACCCGGAATCCCCTAGCAGGAAATAGACCAGGGTCAAAATCAATAAGGGCGCAACCAGGATCATCATGATGCTTCGTTTGTCATTGATGGTTTGCCGTATGACACGCTTGGCGAGATGGATCATGTTTCAGCACCGCCTTCCACGGACCCCGATGCCATGAAGAATAGCTCATCCACCCGGCCGTTCTCCGTTTTATCGAGTAGCGTCGGCACCGCATCATACTCAATCAACGACCCGTTGTAGATCAGTGCTGCCCTGTCACACTCGGTGACTTCATCCATCACATGGGTGGATACGATGATGGTGGTCCCGGCATGCTTGATCCGCTGGAATTGCTCCCAAATCGTCCGGCGCAGGACCGGATCGATCCCGACGGTCGGTTCATCCAGGAACAACAGATCCGGAGAATGCAAAATCGAAGCCGCAAGGGATAGGCGCTTTTTCATCCCTCCCGAAAAATTCTTCACCAATTTCCTCCGGTGCTCTGTCAGATCCACGATGGCAAGCACTTCATCAATGCGCTCTTCCAACGCTTTCTTACCCAAATGATACAGACCCCCGAAAAAGGTCAAGTTGGCCTCAGCAGACAAATCATCATACAAAGCATCATTCTGTGGCATGAACCCGATCTTCTTCAACATGTTCATATCGGGCATTGGGACATCCCCGAATCGGATGCTACCCTGATCTGCCCCGATGGCACCGATCATCAGACGGATCAAGGTGGTTTTCCCTGAACCGGATGGGCCTAGTAAACAACAGATCGTTCCTGCCGGGATGGTGAAGCTGATGTCGTTGATCACGTTCTTATCATCAAAGGATTTACTCACATTCGAAACGGTAATCTCCATTCTTATCCCCCTCACTCATTGCTCAACATTTTTTCTTTTATATGGTTCATGTTAGGGTAAAATAATAAACAACACGTTGTTCATTACGATGTAATCATAGTATACGTACAGATTTTACCCTGCTCAATCATCATTTATGAGTGAAGTGTAGATTAACCCACACATTCCAAGGATGTGTCGGAAAAAATGTCAGGGAGGAACCGTCAGATGAGCGATGCACATTTGGATCTGCGCGTGATCCGCACAAAAACGTCTATAAAACAGGCACTGATCGAGCTGATTGAAGAGAAAGGCTTTGAAGCGCTCACCGTCAAAGATATTACAACCAAAGCAAACATCAATCGAGGGACATTCTACAGTCATTATCAGGATAAATATGACTTGATGACCAAGTGTGAAGAAGAACTGTTGAAGGAAATGAAGAACAAGATTGCGAAGAACATCCCACAGATCATCTCGGACCTCAATGAACGTCATACCATCCCGTTTGCTTTCCTCGTCCCCTTCTTTGACTATATTCAACAAAACAAAGGACTCATGAACATACTGCTCAGTCCGAACAGTGATTCCTCTCTTCAAACCAAAATAAAAGAAGTGATGACCAACGCCCTCTTCAGTCGGCACACCGAAGCCATTTTCATAGAGGAGGACCTCGCTATCCCAAAGGCGTATGTCATTTCCTATATTGCCTCCGCCCACTTAGGCGTGATCAAAGAATGGCTGGATTCCGGTGGCGAGGAGTCCCCGCATGAAATGGCTCGGATCATTTCCTCCATGACCCTCACCGGCCCGTTGGCAGCTGCGGGGATCAAGAAGTAACAGGCGGACTCCATCACCAATAGAAAAACAGCGCATTCCTTTACGGAAAGCGCTGTTTTGTTGTTTTATTCCCCTTGTTCCTCCAACGGAACCTTCTTCCCGATCCCGAACGCAAAGTAACTGATGGTCACCAGCGCGAGGAACACGATACCCACGATGAGCGACATGCGCGTATCGTCATTGAACCACATGCCAACGAGGACGGCGACCAGGAAGGCAAGGGTCAGATAGTTCGTAACCGGTGCAAATGGCATTTTGAACGGGTGATCGTCGAGTTCTGCTCCCTTCATCTTCCGGAAGCGGATCTGGCTGATCAGGATGATGAACCACGGAACCATTCCCGGGAGGACGCTTGAACTGTATACGTAAACGAACAGGTTTTCCGGTGCGATGTAGCTCAGGATGACTCCGATTCCAAGTCCGATCATGACTCCGATCGTCCCGAGTAGTGGTACACCATTACGGGACAGCTTCGTGAAGGATTTCGGTGCTTGTCCATTCACCCCGAGTGTGTAGAGCATGCGCCCTGCGCTGTAGATCCCGCTGTTGCAGCCGGACATGGCCGCGGTGATGACGACGAAGTTGATGACACCGGCCGCTGCCGTGATCCCGACTTTGGCGAATGTCGCGACGAACGGGCTTCCGATGGAATTCAACTCATCCCACGGATACACGGTGACGATGACAAAGATCGCCCCGATATAGAAAATCAGGATCCGCCAGATGATGCTCTGGATCGCTTTCGTCAGGGTGTTCTTCGGATCGCGTGCCTCTCCGGCCGTGATCCCGATCAATTCCACCCCTTGGTAGGCCGCCACCACTAGGGAGAGGGCGAAGAAGAAGCCCGACCATCCTCCGGCGAAGAAGCCGCCGTTTGCCCACAGGTTCGAGAGCCCGATGGCGTCTCCCCCGTTTCCGAGACCGAAGAAGATCAGGCCGATCCCGGCGAAAATCATCAGGACGATGGTGATGATTTTAATGAGTGCAAACCAAAATTCGAATTCCCCGAAGGATTTCACGGAAATCAGATTCGCCGCACCCAGGATGGCCATGGCAATGATCCCCGGTATCCACGCCGGCAGATCCGGGAACCAGTACTGCATGTACGCCCCCACTGCGACGATCTCGGCCATCCCGACGATGACCCATTGGAACCAGTTGCTCCACGCTGTCATGTACCCGGCTAGCGGATGGATATATTTATGCCCGAAGGTCGCGAACGAACCGGTGCTCGGCTCGACGTACAGCATTTCCCCCATGGCACGCATGATGAAGAAGATGAAAATCCCGGCAATTGCATACGCCAGCAGGACAGACGGGCCCGTCCACTGGATCGTACTTGCCGATCCCATAAATAATCCGACGCCAATCGTACCGCCCAAAGCAATCATCTGAATGTGACGTGCTTCCAGGCCTCGATGCAACTCTTTGTTAGCCATGCTGTTCCCCTCTTTTACGATTATTCGCTCTGATGTCGTAGAACGTGAAGCTTAATTGTTTTTCATTATAATATGTTTCCTATGTGAAAACAATTGTGTTTTCAGGAAAAACAATCATTCGTGAGGACTATTGACAAACGAACGTCCATGGAACGATCAGGGTTCCTTATTTCAGTATAATTTTTCACTAGATCCTTGTTCATATAATTGAAATGGAAGACTCCTTTAGTATCCGTCTTTGTCCATACAATCATCCCCCTCCATACGTCTTAAGTCTTAGGTGAAAATAAAGCCGTGGTCCATCAAAAGGAAACGTTTTACACGGTAGAATAAGGGATAGAATCGAGTGTTGAAATGGAGTGAGAACATGAAGAAAATGTGGACTTTCTGGTGGCTGACCAACCTGTTCTGGGTGATCCTGTTCGGTGTGATCTCGGCGTTCATCTGGCTGCGAGATGTGGACGGGGCAGGGATTGTGCAGTCTCCGGAAGCGAAGTTGGTGGCGTTTCTGATCCTTGCGGCTGCGTTCCTTTTCCCGGCCATCATTCAAGGCGTTTGGCTTGTGGTGAACGTGGTGATGAATCGGAAGAAAACGGTGATATAAGAAAACAGAACTTCCTTCACACAGGGAGTTCTGTTTCGTTATGTAAAGAGTCGGTTGCACATAGAACTTTTAATCGTTTGTTTCACTGATGGAAATGAAAAATCTCCTAAAATAAGGTACCGATCTATGATAAGATGGGGACACATCACAAGAAAGGAGTGCGAAGCTCATGACAGACACCGGTTGGACCATCATCCTCAACGCGGTTGCCGCTCTTGGTTTTGCCATCAGTCTCTTCTATTACGATCCCTTTTTCTACACACGGATGATGGCATGCCTTTTTGCCGTATCGGAAGTCGTGATCTTGCTGCAGAGGAAAGGAATAAAGAAAGGCGTGTATCTTGTCTATTCCATCATCATCCTGGCCATGATGGTCATCGCGAATCAGGTTGATCAGGATCGTATTGATGCCTGGCAGACCATCCTTCTTTGCATCAGTGTGTTTATGCTGTTAAGCACCACCTATCGAACCTTGTACCATGAGCCTCGTACACGTCCAAGCAGCTGAAGACCTGAACGGTTTTCAGCTGTTTTCATGATTTTTCTCATGGCGTAGCAGCCACTCTTTCCGCCAGACGCCTCCCGCATACCCTGTCATTGTCCCGTTTGAGCCGATGATGCGGTGGCACGGAATGACGATGCTGAGCTTGTTCTTCCCATTGGCACTGCCTACGGCTCGGATTGCCTTTTCATTGCCGATCGAGAGGGCGAGGTCCTTATACGAACCCGTTTCTCCGTACGCCAGGTCGAGCAGTCCTTCCCAGACGCGCTTCTGGAAATCGGTCCCCTTCACATGGACGGGAAACGAGAACGTCCGCCGGCTGCCGTTGAAATACTCGGCCAGCTGATCATGACAGTCGATCAGTACGTCAGGCGTATCGTCCTCACGCATATGCACCCTCTCTTCCCTTTCCACAAATAAGATCGACGACACGGCCTCGTTGGTCCCGATGATTTCCAAGATCCCAAGGGGCGTGTCCATATCCAGTTTATACTCCTTCTCCGTACAATGATCGCCAGAGATAAAACGTAGCATAGGCTTCCCACCCTTTCCAATTGATTGCGAGTTCTTCGATTTCCTCGATTGTCGGCTTTCGTTCCAGGCCGAGGGCTTCCTTCAGGGCCAGGTGAAGGCCGACATCGGCGACGGGGAACGCGCTGCGGTCATGGAAGCATTTCATCCGCACATAATCGGCCGTCCATGCCCCGACACCGCGTATGGCAATCAACTTCTCCCGGATCACGGATGGATCCAATTGGAGTAGCACCTCTTTAGAGAGTTCACCTTTCGCCATGGCGGTTGCGAGATCGAGGACGTACTCTGCTTTACGCGTGGTGAACTGCAGCTCACGCAGTTCATCGATGGAGAGGGTGGCCACACGTTCGCAGGAAGGAAACAGCCAATTCGTGTTACCGTTGAATGTCAGACTTTCTCCGTACTGTTCCACAAATCGTTTCTTCAGCGTGTAGGCAAATGTCAGGTTGATCTGCTGACCAAGGATGGCCCATACAAGCGCCTCGAACAAGTCGGGTATGCAGAGGATTCGCATGCCTTCGTACCGCTCAGCGAATGGCTTCAGGACGGGATCCCGCCCAGCCATCTCCATGAACCCGGCGAGGTCCTGTTCCAAATCAAACCACTCCACCATGAAATCGGCCACATACGCTCGAGCGCGTGTTGATGGAGCTGTGTTCAGGAACGCGACATTCAAGGCTTCGCCGGAGGAGGTGACCTTACAGAGAATTAACTCTCCCTCAACCTTCAGAAGCTTGACCACCTCTCCATCTCCTACCTCGTGAAGTACTTCCTGGTCCGATCTGGCCAAAAACCTCAAGCACTCCTCAAAGCTGAAAGGATGCGGCAGATTGAGCTCAATCGACGATCCACGATCATTCCACTTCATCCAACTGCCCCCTCCGATACTCACTCGGTGAGCATCCCTTCATGCGACTGAACACTTTATAAAAGTTTGACGGACTCTGGAACCCCACTTCATAACAGATCTGAAGATTCGTCAAACCGGTCTCACCCAGCAGGTTCGCCGCCTTATCGATCCGGACCTTCTCCAGATACGTCCGCGGTGTATGGGAGGTTTCTTCCTTGAAGACACGCTCCAGGTGATAGCTGCTCAGCCCCACCCCGTCAGCGATATCCTGCAGCTTCAACGGCTCCTTGTGGTGGTTGACCAGGAAGGCAATGGTCTCCTGGACGACACTGATATTCGGCGAATGCTCCTCTTCCGGTTTGCACCTCTTGCAGGCTCGATACCCCGCCTGCTCCGCCTCCGCACGCTCCTGGAAGAACTCCACGTTCACCTTCTTCGGCTTCCTCGACCGGCACGAGGGCCGACAGTAAATCTTCGTCGTCTTCACTGCCGTAAAGAACAATCCGTCATATGTCCGGTCGCACGCCATGATCTTCTCCCACATCTCTTCAAATGACAGATTCACCACCGTCTCCATCCTGCTTCACCGCTTTCTTTCAATCTCGTTGCTTCTATTTTACCAATCCTGCGCAGGGCATTTCATCCTCATTCTTGCTGTTATGGTCTGCTGGATTTTTGGGATAAATTGTTAGATGCATGACTAAACCACGAGCGTGTATGTTAAAATTAGTAAAAACCAGCACTACACACATATACATGAGACATAGGGGAGGAATGATGAATATGGACCTGTTCTTCTACATGCTGATGGGCTGCTTGATTGCCGCGGGAAACATTCTCGCCTTTATCACCTTCCGCAAAAAGAAAAGCCTGTATTCCGCTGCGTTGACAATCCTGCTCATGGCACCCGTGCTTGGCGGTGTCGGGGGGATTACCGCACTGATTGTCATCCGCGATGCCTTTGCCGTCTTTTATGGACTTCAAGTAGCGTACTTCCTGCTCGTGAACAGCGCGATCATCCTTGTCATTGCCGTCATCACGTCTGCCGTCCGAAACTACCGTACTCCTTAAGGAGGGGAATCACATGAAGAAAACCTATTCCATTCTTTCAGGAGCTTTTTCCGTCATGGCCATCTTTCCAATTCTCGCCGGATTGACGAAGTGGGGATTTCCACTGTATGTAGCGGTCCTGGAAGTGAGCCTCTTCTTGCCGTTCACACTGGCACTGGCTGGACTCGTTTTTGCGCTGATGGGACTGAAAGGCAAATTGAAAATCAGCTTGGTCGTGATGAATGCAGCCGGGCTATCCCTGTCGTTGTTTCTCGTGTTTGTAGCGCTGTTTGGATTTCAGCAGCCATAAAAGTATACCCCCAAAATGAAAACCCTTCCATTTTACTAACGAACAACCTCCCTCCTTCATGCTACAATGAAACTGTCTGACATCCAAAAGGAGGGATCTACCATGTTCACATCAACCAATGATTTTCTACGTGAATGGAACCAGGAAGCCGCTACGACCCAGAAAGTGTTCGATGCACTCACTGATGCGTCACTGAAACAGGAAGCCGGGCCTGACCTATACACTATCGGTAGCGTGGCTTGGCACGTAACGGGCGCAGCGTATTATTTCCTTGCCCAAGTAGGGGTCACCTTCGAGGCGCCAGATCTCCAAAAGGCTGCGCCGGCATCCGCCAGCGAGATTGCCGAGACGTATAAGCTCGTGAGCACGCGCCTCGCCGATGCCGTTTCAGAGCAGGTGTCCGATGAGAAGCTGAACGAACCAATTAGCCTCTTCGGCATGGACATGCCGTTCCAAGGTGTCCTCCGCCTGCTCATCCAGCATCAGGCCCACCACCGCGGCCAGCTGACTGTCCTCATGAGGCAGGCAGGACTGCAGGTTCCTGGTGTATACGGACCGAGTAAGGAAGAGACCGAAGCGATGCGGGCAGGAAAGTGACGAGCGCTTCTTCAGAAAGGAAGACCCGTTGATATGACGGGTCTTCTTTCAACTTTATGAACTTTTCACAAATACGGTATGGATAAGCACCCTGCTCTCCCTTCCTTCATAAAGTGATAAGAAGCTGGGAGGGATTGCTGTGAGTAGTACCCCTTTATTCATTGTTACCGGACTCAGCGGAGCAGGGAAGACAAAAGCATCCAAGGTGTTGCGGCGATTGGCACAGAATTTCTACGTGTTCGACATGGACAGCCTGGTTGAACACAAGGATTTTCAAAAAGCTGCATCTCAATGGCTGACCATCGCTCGCTACAACAGCATCAGCAATAAGGCAATAGTTTTATTCGGCCCTGTCCCAAATCCGTATAATATTGAAGAATGCCCCGACTATAAAGCCTTCTCTACTGTCCATACCGCCTTACTTCACTGTGATCTGGAAGACAGATATGCCCGTTTGAAGGAGCGGGGCAATATCTGGCTGGAAGAGAATATCAGGCTGACCATCGAAGAGTCGGACCATATATATAAGAAGGCCGTGACCGATAACATGCCCATCATTAACACGTCCCGTCATTCTGTTGAGGAGTAGCTAAAGGGTTATTCTACTGGGTGGAGAACATCCTGCATATCCTCAACGGGAGAAAATCGTGACTCAGGGAAAGGCGTTCCATAATAGAAAAGAGCCAAGGATAGGCTCCTCGGCTTTTTGGGTTGCGTTGCTCTTTTGGGATCATCCTTTTCCATGGACTAGAATGACTGCACTAATGAAAACTCAGAACCTTCCTATCGCCACGATTAGCGCCAGGATCAACAACACCACATTCATCCCGATGGCCTGATTTTCTTTTCTGCTGCCGTGGAAGATGGCCGCGGCCAGCATGATGATGGCGATACCGATGGCTGCAAGGGGCGTGAGGATCGGAGCAATGCCCAGAGCATATGGGAGGATCAGGCCGATGCCCCCGAGGATTTCGGCGGCACCGACAAAGAGGACAAACCCCTTCGAAGAATCCTTGACCCAAGGCATCCCCTCTTTTGCCTTGTCATATTGGAAGGTTTTCATCGAACCGAAGAGGACGAATGCCGCTCCGAGGATGATCTGGACGATCCATAGGAAGATGTTCATGCTGCCGCCACCTCCCTCGTTTTACGGTGTCCGAAGAAGACGACTGCCGACAGGATCAGAAGCACTAGGGGCGTTGCTGCCACCCCGATTCCCTGTCCGGCAATCAAGTGCGTGAACGCGGCACCAGTCATGACCACCATCAGCACCGCGCTAAAGAAAGCCGCGAGCCCTTTCTTCCAGAACCCGATGATCAAGCCAATCGCAGCCACAAGCTCGATCGCCCCCACCATATACATAAAGCCGGTTCCGTATCCATATACATCATTGAATGCCTCCACCTGCATCGGGTTGGCACTCAGTTTCATAAAGCTAAAAAAGATGAATCCTACTGCTAAAATTCCTTGAATGATTCGAACGGTCCATTTCATCGTTCTCATTCCTCCTTGTTTCAATTTACGTCCTACGGTTATAATAATCTGCAAGATGAACCTTTGGAAGTAGGCACATGAATGTGCCGTGGTATCGTCGAGGATACCTAAAGATAGGAGGAATGCACATTGGCACACGAATGCGACGGCAAACGGCCGGAAGGGACGATCGAAGCGGCCCTCGAGATCCTCGTGGGGAAATGGAAGCCCGTCATCCTGTTTCATCTCATGCATAAAGGGACGCTCCGCTTCAGCGAACTGCAGAAGCTCATCCCCGACGTGACGAAAAAAATGCTCACCAGCCACCTGCGCGAACTCGAGAACCATGACATCATCCACCGCAAAATCTACGCCCAGATCCCGCCAAAGGTCGAATACTCCATGACCGACTACGGCAAAAGCCTCGAACCCCTCCTCATCTCCATGCACGAATGGGGCCAGGCGCACCTGGTACATCTGGATGAGGTCTATAAGGGTGAAGAGCAGGCTTGACTGAATAGGAAACGCCCGGGGAATAATCCCCGGGCGTTCTTTATGCCTTGAAAGCCTGTTGTTTCTCTCGCCTTTTCCACTCCATCACCCAAAAAAGGATTGCCTGAGGAATCAGGTTCAGCACCCCGACCACCACGACCATCCGGCTACCCCACAGCGGTTTGAAGTACCCGTCCCACGCAGGATCCTCAGCCATCCCGCTGTTGAAATAAAGGGACACCGCCACCATAAGGATGTTCCCGATGATCAGGTAAGGAATATAGCTGAATCGCTGACACACATAAGCCAGGACGAGTGTCACCGCGATCATGATCCCGTACCCCGTCAACAAGCCACTCGTGAAATCTTTGTACATGGCATAATAGGCAAACGGAAAAGCGTATAACAAGACTATGACGATTCCGATGATTTGTTTTTTCATCGCTGTTTCCCTCTATCTTTTATTTTTATTTCGAGCGAGAATGGCTCACTTCGCACCGGAAGCCGCCGCTTCAACTACCCCACAATCCTCATACCTCTTACATTTTTTCTTTAGGTGACTGATGAACGGCTCCGGATCGTCCATATAAATGAACACTTTCCCCACCGGCTTTTTCTGTCCAAAGTAACCAAGGGAATTCACCGGTTCTTTCAAGATGATTTCATATTTCAGTTCATCCACCATCCCGAAGACGCGGGTAAAGACTCTCGGAAGCATGCAGACGTGGAATACTCCCTTTTCGTGGATCATACTTCCCCTGCTGTCATACTGGATCCTCGCCGGCTGAATGGTAGAGATATCTCCAATATCCATGACCAATGATCTCCTCACACCGACCTTCATGATGACTTTATTCCCATCCAGTCTAAGAGGAGAATGCCTCGCCAAATGATAGTCCCCCAGCATATACAGGATACTGTAGAAATGGAGCACCAACAGGATATTGGCCCTGATCGGATCCGTCTCCTTCAGATAGATATGAAAGACGACCCCTTCGATCAACTGCTCATGAAGAAGGGCGATGAACAGCCAGAAGTAATTCGAACCTTTGTGGAAAGGATAACAGCCTACCGATTCCCGCTTCCCCTTCCATTTGAAGACCGCATGATAGAAAACAGACCATTCCTTTTTCCACAGTAGCAAAAAGGGATTCTGCTCAATGATCCCTTTCCTCCAGTAAATAAAAAGGACAACAGATACTATAATCACTACTGCAAGTAAAATACAACCCGATACAATCAAAGGACCATCCACCGCCATCACCCACACCCATTTATGTCATTATCATCCATTTTATTATACCATGCCCCAGGCACGGCAGCTCAAATAAAAAACGCCATCCCTATTGGAATGACGCTTCTTCCCGAGTCTTGCTTATTGGCTTCCAATGCACAGCTAAAAGAATGCAACGGTTCCGAAAAAGATGGCACCAATCAGAAGGTTCCTCCTCCACGTGATCATCCGACCATTCATGTACGTTTGATGGTGCGGGCCATGTACCCGCCAGATCATTAAGATTATGGTCGCCTCTCAAAAATCCTTTTTGGAATTCCCTTATAAAAGGACTATTCCATACCGAATCGTTCCAACACGCTCTGATCCGTTTTTGGCAGCTCCATGCCTTCTTTCCAGATTAGCTTGCGATCATCGGGGGTTCCGAAGTAGATGGCCTCTATCTTCTGACCCTGAAGCTCTTCCTGCTCGGCTACATCAACAAACTCATCGTCATCTTCAAATGCATAGGGTAAAGTTGATTTCTCCTTGATCACCTTGCGTTTTGCCGTCACATAAAAGGTTCCATCATTCCTTAAATCGTATTTCAATCTCGAAATCCTATAGCCATCATCCACATTCAGATGAAAGAAGATCTTCCCGTCCGCTTGGCTTACCTTGCTGATCTCGGCATCCTCCGTCCCGACACTGACCACATCCCATTGGAAAAGTCCTGCATACGTAAGGACCAGACAACAAGCGAGCAGTGCTGTGACAAGCATCCCCTTCCAAAACGACCGCTTCCTCCCCTTCTTCCACGAGGACGCGATTCCCTTCATTACACGGTCATCGCTATTCCGATCAACCGTCACCTTCTCCTCCACCGGCAACCCGGCACGCATCCGCTGAAGCTCATTCCTGCACGCTTCACATTGGCTAAGATGCCCCTCCACAAGTGTCCGGCTCTCCTCACTGCACACGTCATCATGATATAGGGGCAACAGGTCTTCGATGACCCGGCATGGTACGTCCCTCATACCTCTTCCTCCTTCAACCGATCCTGAATTTTTTGCCGTGCCCGGTGATACGTCACCCTGGCCCAGCTCTCCGTCTTGCCGAACAACCCGCTGATGTCCCGGAAGGAAAGCTCCCCGAAGATCCGCAGGGTGAACACTTCCTTATACGGATCTTGAAGGGAGTGCAACACCTTATGGACCCGCATCGCCTCTTCCCGATTCTCCATGAGCCGCTCCATGACCGCGTCCCCGCTGGACTCGACCGCTTCTTCCGGAACCAATCGCTTCTGCTTTGATAGATGGGTAAAGTATGTATTCTTCGCGATCTGGCACAGCCACACATTCATCTTGCACTGCCCCTTGAAGCCATCGATCGCCTTCAGCGCCTTGAAAAACGTCTCCTGCGTGATCTCTTCGGCCAGCTTCTCATTGCGGCTCATGGACAGGATGAATGCATACACTTCCCGGAAGTGCTGATCATAGATCTTCTCAAATTCTGTCACCCGGCTGCCTCCCTTCTGTTGTATGACCTGGTTGGGGTGGATTCGTTACAGGATTGAATAAAAAAAGTGGTGGTGATTCGCACGTTCCTATATTCATCAGGTATATTATCGTTTTTAAGCAGGTACACGCCCCATATAATACGGTGACTGAGCGGAACTCGTCAGGATCATTTCAGTTCACTCGTGAATCCCGAACCGGGTATTTGCTACTTTTTTAGGATACTAGCGAAAGAACTCGTTTCTTTTCAAGCAGGATGGGAATATCAGCGATCACAAAGTGTGATTTCCGTCTATATTCGGTCAGTGACAGCATTCGACATACTTCGCACCCACTTTTGCCGCTTTTGCCCCATTTCCCCCTTAACCAACGTCCCCGATTCCGTTCCCTGCATGAAATACTTGCGAATTCAAAAAAAATATTTGCGGAATCTTTGATTCTATTTGCGATAATCAGAAATGTATTTGCGAATGGGCTTTTCACTGATTTTTACATTTGCGAGATACACAGAATTCATACGATTGCTGTCCTTTATTTGCAAACAAGACAGTTTACTAGCTACCAACAAAAACCTTTCATCCAGCACACGCCCTCCTAAGTATATAATTACAAGTCCCCTTGAACATAGAGGGTGCCACAAAAATTCCACACAAAAAAAGACAGCCCATCCCATGAGCTGCCTCGAATCCAAATCTACCTCTTCACTTCATAATGCAATTCCACAAACTGATTGAACGACTGCGTCCCCTTCAGAGTTAGATTCAGACTGCGATCACCTTCCCTAAACAACGGAATCCCGTTCCCAAGAATCACCGGCGCAACGGTGATGATGAATTCATCCACCAATCCTTCCTGGATGAACGCATCTAGCAGTTCCCCACCGCCGACGACCCAGATGTCCTTGCCCTTTCGACTTTTTTGTTCCTCTACAAACGACCGGACATCACCATTCCGATAGCTCACATGTTCCGTATCCTCCCAAGAGGAACGGGAGAACACCACACATTCTTTCCCTTCATACGGGAATGCTCCCATCTCCTGATTCATGACCCAATCATACGTCTTCTTTCCCATCACTACTGTATCAACGGTGTCGTAGAAAGCGGAAAACCCATTGTCCCCTTCGCCCTCCACCTGGAAAAGCCACTCCAATGACTCATCTTTCGTCGCAATATACCCGTCAAGGCTACATGCAATGAAGACAACCACCTTACGATCCTGATGCATCTCATCTTCCTCCTTTTCATAATCGATACATTCAGTATACGATTAAAACATGACATCCTTTGTCATATTAATACTGACTAGTTTAACCAAAGGGGCGGATGGTATGAGAGCGGATCGATTGATGAACATCATGATCCTATTACAGAACCGGGGCAAGATGACAGCGAAAGAACTGGCGGATGAGCTGGAGGTGTCGGAGCGGACGATCCTCCGGGATATGGACGCCCTGACGCATGCGGGGATCCCGGTCGTATCCGAACGCGGGAAGGATGGGGGATGGCGCCTGATGGATCACTTCCGCAGCCGCCTGAGCGGATTGACCAGCGCGGACATGACCTCGCTCTTCCTTTCCCCCTCCAAGGAACTCCTTGAAGATCTCGGGCTTCATTACTCCCTCGATACGCGGCAGAAGCTGTTTGGGGCCATCCCCGACACATATCGTGAAGAGGCGCAGGCCATGTGGGAGAAAATCCATATCGATTCAGGCACATGGAAACCTTCCAGCGAGAAAGCCCACGCCCTCGCCGTCGTGAAGCAGGCACTATGGGAAAATAAAAAATTGTTCATCCGCTACGGACGCACAGAAGGGGACATGAAGGAACGGATCGTGAACCCATTGGGCCTTGTCGCAAAGGGAAGTACGTGGTATCTGGTGGCAACCCGGGACGGGGACATCCGTAATTACCGGGTCTCCCGGATTGGCCAAGCGAGCCTGGAAGAGGAGACGTTCGAACGCCCTCCCCATTTTCACCTTCCCGATTACTGGGAACATTCCAAGGCGTCCTTTGTGAAGAATCTCCCCGCCTATGACGTGGACGTATGGCTTCACCCCCGTATCATAGGAAGGATCACCTTCACCGGCAAATTCGTGAAAGTAGTGAAGAAAGATCAGCCCGCAGACAACGGATGGATCCCCGCCACCCTTCAGTTCAATGATGAGCGGGAAGCCATTGAATTCATCCTTGGCTTCTCCGATCAAATCAGGGTTGAATCCCCTCATCTGAAGGAAAAAGTACTGGCGGCAGCACAGGCAGTCATTACGTTTTACCAAAACGAATCCTGATCCTGATTAAAAAGGATCGCCTCTCGCCCGGGCGATCCGTTCATCTATCCAGACCAGCAAGCATCGCTCATTTCCTCTGAAAAACAACTCCCATGGCAAAGAAACTGCAAAACATATTGACCACTACAACCCAATTAATTACACTTATAGAAACAATTGTATCAAAAGAAGCACCATGCAGCGGAAAGGGGAAAATATGAAATACATACTGATAATAGCCAGTGCGCTCTTCCTGCTAGTCGGATGCAGCCACAAAGAGGAGGTAAAGAGAGAATCCCTCGGAGAAACCCGCAATCCGCCAGACACTTCCGGTATCTCCCCTGTTTCAACGAACGAGAATCCAGCCACCACGAGCGAGCACCTTCTTTCCATTTCAAAGGATTCCATCGACCATCTAGCACCTGACTCCTATCATCTTACCCATTCTTCGTGTCCAAAGGGATTAGTCGCACCTTCCTATATTACGGACCAGTCCATCTTCTATGTGCATGACTCAAGCAGCGAGCAGCCGATTGATCAGATCATTGCCTTTTCCCGATCAAGCGAGACATGCGAGGTTCTATATGAAGCAACGGAAGGTATTGATTCTCTCGTCGGAATCGATCAAACGCTGTATTGGACCGAGTATGATACAAGGCGCACGTCCGATGTCAGCTGGACGATCCACGCATTGGACCTTGATACCGGGAAGGTCCAGACGATTCACGAAGGAGAGAGTACAAATGAAAACCCCACGCCTATCCTGACGACCAATGACCAGGCCCTGAACTGGATCCAATACGAAGTGAAGGATGACCGCGTGATTTCCCAGGTGATCAGCTATGATACGAAAACCAGTGAGGTCAGAATACTTGTGACGGCGCAATTAAACGAAACCAAAAATCCGGACGGAGACTATATCCTGGAGCAGAAAAGGACAGCGAATAGCCTGCTTCTCCATAAAGCCATCTCCAAAGACGGTGAACGGATGCTCACGCTGGAACGGGTGGCAGACAATGAGAAGAAAACCCTCCTCACAGATGAGGGAATCCTGAATTTTGATGGGATGGATGATCGTTTTGCCTATACATCTGACGAAGGATTAACCATCGTAGACGGCGGAAAAGAGGAAACCTACAGGTTCAAGACAACCTCAAGAACCCCGTCGGATGCCGCTGTTTTTGTCAATCCGCACACGGTCGCCTTCAGAGATCGCGCAGAAAACGTTTATCTCGCCGATCTGGATACGAAAACAGCTCTTGCATTACGGCGTGATGGGTTTGGCCACACGGCATCAAAGCCCATATACTTCAACAATACTCTCTGTTTTGCCGTTTTACAGGTAGAAAGCCCGGATGAATCCGTCACGTTCTATACGTATAAGATGAAGTAAGCTTCAAGAGTTCATGAAGGAGGAATGTCACATGCCGAATACACTTCCACCCTGGTTTTGGATCGCCTATTACCTATTTTTGGCCGTCACCATCGGGGTTGCGATCTACAACGTTTTCACCCGAAAAGAAATATTGTCCCTCCTCACCATTTGGGTAGCCATCACGGTTCCCATCGTTTCTCTTTTTAATAGCATCGTTGCACCGGCGGAACTGAATGAATTTCAACACCTGGTGAGCGAACTGCAGCAAGGGTCGCTTTGGGCCTGGTATGCCTGCAGTGGTTTCTTGTTCCTTGCCGTATGGTGGATCATGTTACTTCTGAAGATTATTGCGCGTCAAAAAAAGATCGTCACCCGCTAAACCATGTCATGATTGGCCCCATCGTCGGGGTCTTTTTTGTGCCTACCCAGCCGATAATCCCCTCAAAACTGGATATACTACCAGTTAAAGTAAGCCCCTTGCTTAAAACGTTCCCTTCCATTGAAATAAGCACGCCGAACCGGCTGAATCACCTTTCCCCCGCCCCATCCTCTGTGCTATAGTATTCTGGTATTCAAACGGAACGGAGTGATCACATATGAATTCGACAGCTAAAGAAATCACATTGATTATTATCGGATCCCTGTTCTTCGCGCTTGGGGTGAATCTGTTCGCGATTCCGAATGAGCTCGGCGAGGGAGGCGTGACGGGGATCTCCATGACCCTCTACTATGTATTCGGCTGGTCACCGGGCTTCACGAACTTCGTGATGAATGGCATTTTGCTCGCCATCGGCTATAAAGTATTGAATAAACGCGTGACGTGGTACACGCTGCTCGCAATCTTCTTCACCTCAGTGTTCCTCCACTTCACGGAAGAGATGGGGCGCTCCCTTGATATCATGCTCGGTACGGTCTTTGCCGGTGTGTTCATCGGGATCGGTCTCGGCCTTGTTCTCCGCTCAGGCGGTACAACGGGCGGATCCACGATCGTTGCCCGCATGCTCAACCAGAAGTTCGGCTGGGCCGTGAGCACGAGCATGTTCGTGTTCGATATCCTCGTCGTGATCGGATCCGGGTTCGTCATCGGGATCGAGAACACGATGTACACGGGGATCTCGATTTACATCAGTACAAAGATCCTCGATTATCTCATCGACGGCTTCGATACGAGGAAGGCTGTCACCATCATCTCGCCCCTCACCGACGCCATCGCCGAGAAGGTGAGCGCCGAAATGGACCGCGGAGCTACAATCATCAACGCCCGCGGCCACTACTCGAAGGAATCCAAGGATATCCTGTACGTGGTCATCAATAAGCAGGAGCTCTTCCTACTGAAAAAGATGATCCAACAGATCGACGATAAAGCATTCGTCGTCGTCCATGATGTGCGCGATGTATTCGGTGAAGGTTTCACCTTCCCGAAAACATAATGAAAAACGCCTGGAATTTAGAATCCAGGCGTTTTTTCTATGATTTCTTCTTTGTGGAGCTTCCGTCTCCACCTGAGCACGATGAAGCCAACAACGAGCACGACGATCGTCATCACCAGTGGCAATCGGTCAAGCAACAACCCCACTACGAATTCCACCCCGACCTTTTCATCAAACGTGTATACAAGTCCGGTCCACACCCCCGTGTAGATCGATGAGGCGATGAGCGTTGCCGTCACATATTTCCTGAGTGGCATCCGCATGATGCCCGCCACATAGTGGATCGGATGACGGATCCCCGGCACGAAAAACGATACCATCACCGCCCAGAATCCATAGCGGGACAGCATCTTTTCTGCCTTGTTCAACCACTTCGTCGACATCCATCTATTGAATAATGGAATGCTCCGGAAGAACATCCCCACCACATAAAACCACAGGAAGGCCACGAAGACCATCCCCCACGACGCCAGCCAGACACCATACGGATTCACCCCGTCCGCCGCCCAGATCCCGAGGCTCGATAGAAGGATCACCTCATCCGAGATCGGCGTAAACATGATGCCTGCCGCAAGCCTGAGCAATTCAATGATCTCCATAATGCACCTCCCCCTCCGTTCATTGATACCTTCATTATATTCACGGAACCTTAATGTTTCAGGTGGGAAGTTCTTAAGAAATCTTAAGGAATTCGCTCGACCCTCCACTTTACCAATATCTACATATGGTATAATATGGGCATAACAAAAGAAAGGGTGAATCACATGAAACTTTTCCTTCAATCCATTGCTTTCTCCATCGCCATCCACATCCTTTATTTCTTAGGAACCCTAGTCGCAGGTTTCATCAATACGAGGAACTACACGCCCAACTTTGAGACTGCAGGATCCCTAACTTCAGATGTTGCATTCGGTACCACCGCGTCACCCCTACTGCTTCCCGTCACTTTCATCTGTTTCGCCGTGATCGGTGGAGCCCTCATCACATTATTCAAGAGCAAATCGGAGGTCTACTGAGGAATGTAGAATGACGGCTACTCCATCGGGTTTGCGGCTTGATGGTCTCGGTTTTCAAACGTTGGGTACTCATTACCCTGTAAACAAAAAAGAACCTCCTCATGGGGAAGTTCTCAGGCTGTCAAGAACGTCTCGACACCTGACTAAGATACTATGACCGTTATCACATTTATCTTTCTTTATATGTTTTGTCTAACAAACTTCGAATGAAATGTGGGCTATTTTTAAAATCTACATCTTTACTGTCATAAGTAAAACGGTCAATAATACTTCTTTCATATTGCCTTTTAACTTCAGAAAAATCCCTCTCTTTTAACTCGTTCTGTGTTAATTTTTTTTGAGATAAGTTAATATACTCCTCGATAATGCCTGCATTCTTATTGTCGACAAATTCAATTCTAACTCTGTAGTAGCCGACTTCCTCTTTTTCTATGCTATAAATCAAATTCAGTATTTTTTTGGTATAATCACTTTTATCATAGCCACGCTCAACAGGGATTGAGATTACAAAAGAAGGATTTAGTTTGTTTATTTCAATTTCCTTCCCCCCGTCTCCCCCAAGATCCCCATTATATGCAGTCGTAATATAATATTTTGTATTTACACTCAGCTCACTTAAATTTTCTGAAAATAAATTTCTCACAAATTTCTCTTCTAATAATTTTGAATAAGAATCTTCATAATTTGTATTGTTACTATCTCTAGAAACTATAAAAACCATCTCATTATTGGAAATCGGATTTGCTCTAGCTTGTATTAATTCACCTGCTGCAAAACCTAGATTGAATGTTTGAATTTCTCCTATTTCAAACTCTTCCTTATATTTCTCTTTTAAGTAGTCTTTCATCGTTGATTCTTCTGATGTTGAATTCTCAGACGAGATATGTCCTGCAATAAATAAGAGAACTATCAGTATTAATATAGAAAAAACAATCCACAAATTAAATTCAAATCGCTTTACAAACGACAGGATAAGCACCCTCTTATTCGAATATCGTCATGCATGATTACTTAACACTCTTCCGCGTTGGAGTAACTTTTAGCAGAGGCACCATCCAGCACAGCATTATTACAAACAACTTTTTTAAATCATGTAACTTTCTCAATAATACATTGGTCACTAGTAAAGCCAATTATTGTTATTTCAGCGTTTCAATGGATTGGCTCATAGGCGTGCCTCCTGTATGTAGTCTTCACCTAACTATACCATTATTTGTATTTATATTCCTGACAATATAAGAAAAAAGACGCCATTGGCGCCCTTTCTTATCGATTAAGAATCTTATCCTCTTTGCTGTAGATGTTAATATGGTCGTCATCATCCTTCACCTTAGAGCTCAGTTTATCCGACTGCAATACTTCATCGATGGCTTTCTCCAGTTCCTCTGCAAATGCCTTCGCATCGACATCCTTTTTCGATATGCTCAAGAATGCCTGGATTTCCGGCTCCGGATGGACAGAGTAGCCCACCATTCTGACGTTGTACTCCTGTTTCCCAAGAAGATCGTCTTGCAGGAGGGTGAGGATTTCCCGCCAGCGTTTATCTTGATCCCGTTTATCCATGTTAATTTTCTTGAAGGACACGTTGATTTCATCCATTCCGTGTGAGCTTACGATTCCATCGAGTATTTCCTTGATTTCTTCTTCCGTGTCTTCATTACTAGGGATTTCAATTTGCAGCTCTCTCGAACCATAATCCACGCTCGTCTGGAGCAAGCTGATGCCCCGTTTATCTGCTTCCTTTGCCAATTCGTCATAGATGGTCATGAACTCCTGGGAATTTCTTTTTTCTTCCTCGGTCGGTTCCATTACTTCTTCTCTACCTCGGTTCACCTCTACTCCATACGCATCATGATGTCTTTTCTTTAAGATATCCTTCACATCTCGCTCTATTTCTGATTTCACCTTGGTATAGTAGGAATTGTCACCACCGACCGAGATCCGGATGACCTTCTCAGGATACGAAACTCCCATTCCCATGATGGTATACTTCTCTTCAAGTTCATCTGCAATCTCCTGAACAACATCCTCACCATTTTCCGGTACGACGATCTTACCCAGATACGGAATCTTTGCTACCATGCTCGCCATAGCCGGCGATACTAATGCCGACCCAACAAACAGGCCGAACAAGACAACGGCGGCACTCGCTGTGAGCAAGAAGCGATTGACCGGAAACCTCCTCCGCTCCTTCTTCCCTCTATGGATGGCAACTTCGATGGACCAGTTCAACCGTTCCTCCGGGATATCAATGTCATCGATCTGTTCCTTCATCTCATTTGTCCACGGCTCTTTCATCACACGCACCCCTTTTTCATCTCTGTTTTCAAATAGGAAATCGCCCTATGTAAGCGGACTTTGACCGTGCCTTCAGGACATTCGAGGAGTTCGGCGATCTGCTTCACCGTCAAATCCTTGTAGTACCGGAGGATGATCACCGTCTTGTATGGAACATCCAGCCGCTCGATCGCCCTTACCAGATCCATCCGGTCCTCGATCCCGAGGTCCTGCTCCTTCGCCACATCATCGAGATCATCCTTAAGCGTCATCTTTTCGTGCTTCCGGATGAAATCCAGAGCCGCATGAATCAATATCCTCGTAATCCACGTGGAAAAGTAATGGGGTTGCTTCAGTTTATCAATCGATACGTACGCTTTATAAACCGCTTCCTGGACCACATCCAGTGCATCATTTTCATTCTTCACATAGAGATAGGCCATCCGGTAGAGCCGGGCCTTCTCGAACTGGATCAATTCCTGGAATGCCTTCGCATTCCCCTTCTTTGCTTTCTTCACCAAATCCACCATGGGCTTCACCACCTTTTCTATACGTTAGACAATCCTGATAGATGGAACGTTTCAACTATTTTTTCAAAAAGAAAAAGCCTCAAGATAACTTGAAGCTTATGTTCGTCTATTACTATAGCTGAATGTTAACAATAGGCGCCATCCCCATAGGATATGACGTTTTCACTACTTTATTTTCTACTTACTCAGTTCACCCATTCCACGACGTCTTCCATGGCCTGTCTGGACTTCCCACGATGAGGTTCTTCTACACGATACCCGAATGCCGCCATGACCGAGATCCCGAAGTTCTCGCTGTCGAGGATACCTGCTTCCTCGAGGATAAGGGTGGCTTTTTCATAGTTGAATCCTTCGATCGGACATGAATCAATGCCGATCATGGCGGCTGAGGTCATCATATTGCCGAGGGCGATGTACGTTTGCTTGCTGGCCCAGTCGAATAATGCCCGTTCGCTTTCGTAGATGTTGATGTCCTCGTCTTGGAATCTTCTGTAAGCCGCCACCATCTCGTCCATCATGTGATCGGGTACTTCCTTGACGTTTCTCAACAGGTGCTGCGCATAGTCTGATTCTGGCGTCGCATTCTTACGCGCAAGGATGATGGCCATATGACTTGCAGTCGGCAACTGCCCTTGTGCTCCGAAGCTTACTTCGCGCAGTCGCTCGCGGATTTCAGGATTTTGAAGGATAACGAATTTCCAAGGCTCATAGCCCACGGAGCTCGGTGACAACCTTCCTGTCTCAAGGATATAGTCAAAATCGGCATCGGAGATTTTTTTCTCCGGATCGAATGCTTTTGTTGCATGACGGAAGGAAAATGCGTCGAGGACGGCTTGTTTTGTGTTTTCGTTGCTCATGATTGATTCCACCTTTTCTTGAATATGATTGACTCTTTTTATTGTATTGAACATCTATCGTTTAGTAAAATAGATATATCAGAACGAAACGTTCAGTAATATTGAACTTAAGGAGAGTCACTATGGAACTGCGTCATCTACTCACATTCAAGACCATCGTCGAAAAAGGCGGATTCAAAAAAGCGGCAGACGAGCTGGGATATGCCCAGTCTTCCGTCACCAATCACATCAAGGACCTGGAAGATGAGCTTCATCAACCCCTATTCGATCGACTCGGGAAGAAAGTGGTCCTCACCACCTTCGGAAAAGAGTTCTTCCCCTATGCCACCAAGATCATCGACCTATATACAGAAGTAAAAGAAAAGGCCACCCATCAAGATGAGCCGAGCGGCAACCTCAGGATCGGGGCATTCGATCACCTCACGAGCTATCGTCTGCCACAGATCCTCGTCGAATACAAAAGAAGATACCCGAACGTGAACCTGTCTATTTCGTCCATCGACTTTCACAATCTCCACTCGGAACTTCAGAACGGCACCATCGACCTTGCCCTTATCCTTGAGACGAAAGAGTGGACCCCGAAGGAGCTGACCGTCCAACCGATCAAGCACGAGCCGATGGTACTGATATCACCGCCAACCGAACAAGATACCGATCCGACACGGACCGTCCTATATACAGAAAAGACGTGTGCCTACAAGAGCCTGTTCGACCGGTACATTGACCAGCAAAGCCTCGAAATCCAGGGAAGCGTGGAATTCGGAAACATCGAAGCCATCAAGCGCTGTGTCATGAGTGGCCTCGGAAGCTCCATGCTCCCGTATTTCACCGTGAAGAATGAAATCGATCAACACGCGTTCAAAGGCGACATCATTGAAGATCCGGCCTATCAAATCACCACATTCGTGGCGTATCACAAGGACAAATGGATCTCACCGGCCATCGCTTCCATGATCTCTCTCATTGAGGATCATGCCGAGCATTGGGATTGATTGATTCATAGAAAAAACGTGCATCATCCTTTTAATTTGGAGATGCACGTTTTATATGGTGCTGTTTGCCTTTACGGGCCGGCACCCCCGCTCCGCCTGACTCGTTTCACCAAAACGGTCACCAGGTACCCCATCAGCAAGAGAAGGATATACAGGCGTACATCGAAGGAACGAACATTTCGGCAACCACTTCTGAAAAGGAGATCCCGCTCAGCACCGATATATGTTCCGTTGCTCCCGATAGCAGGATGAACATGGCCAGATTGGAAAGAAAAAATCCAATGACCATCAGTGAGACGGCCCGCCCTACGGATACCTTCTTCTCCAGCTCCTCTATTTCCCCGATAGCACTTCCCACTCATCATACACAACGGCTTCGCCAAGTCCCCCTGTACGCAGCCATTCAAAGGCCTTGAGTACAAGCGGCGACGCATTATCAATCGTCACTTCTTCTTCAGAAACCCATACAGCCCCCAGGGAATCCTGCCCCTCGAATTGCTCGGGTACCACGATCCCACCGCCGATTTTCCTGACAGAATAATAGACGGCGATATGATGGACATTGGTGAAGCCACGCCATTCCCATGGGAGCTTGAAGTCCCTCACACCGATGTTCTCTTCGATTTCAATTTCCACACCCGTTTCCTCAAGGAACTCCCTCTTCATTGCCTCATTCAGCGACTCCCCGTCTTCAAGACTTCCGCCCGGAAGATCATACCGGTGAATATAGGGTCCCCCGTTCTTCAGGATGACCAGGAGCTTCCCGTCCCTGGCATAAATTCCGTACACGCCGAATGCCCTATGATACTTCTGAACTGTCATATTGTCTTCTCTCCGTTTCTTTCATCATTGAACGGGTGCGAGCTGAAGCTTTCCGTCTTTCTCAAAGTCGCATCCTTCCAAGCTATAATGCTCTCCGTCGTTCCCCTTTGTAATCGTGAAGTCCCCACAGACATATTCTTCGATAAGTTCACCATCTACGCTGTGAGTCACCTCGATCTGCTTGCTCGTATAGTCCATGGTATGTACGACCCGTTGACCCTCGATCCCGTAACTTACATAATCGATGACCTGGGATTTCCCCTCTTTGACATTCTTTGCAAATGTCTTTAACCCTTCGCTATTCTGAATCTCCCCGTGATTGTTGACCACTTCGACCGTCGCGAGACGCTGGCAACCGCACAGGATACTTACTAGAAGCATGGCCAATGCAAAATAACGCATCCCCATTCCACACCCTTTTTGTTTAAATATACCATTAACTAAAATGAACATCTTGCTTTTTCACGCAAAAAAACAGGGAGTCCCTTCCCCCCTGTTCGGCTAATCCTGCTCCCCACTTACGTCCACGTCCAACCCATCTACCACAATGGAAAACGAAACAGAGTCCATGAGCCAGGATTCAAAGCATCTTCGAATGGCATATGCGATTTCTTCTTTGGTTCCACTTTCATCAATATTCAGTTCCTCTAGGCTGAACGTTTGCTCCATACGTGCATCTTCTCCTGCCGTGCTGGCAGTGAAGGTTACGGTTGTCATGTTGGATCCCTCTCCTGTCCCATTCCATTGGGTGTTCATTTCTAATACAATACGTTTCGTTTTGCTGCGGGAGTCCGCTGCACTTCACTATGTGATATGAAAGGGTGCCAGCAATCTAGATATCTATTGATACGTACTCTATGTAAAGACCTCTGATTCCTCGTATCTTTTTACGAGCGCTCACCTGTTCAAACCAAAGAGTGCATTGAAGCGAAAGGCGCTTGACTCCTGCGGAAAGGAGGAGAAGCGAGACCCCGCAGGCACGAGGAGGCTCGATCTCCTCCCCGCGGAAAGCAAGCGCCTGCAGCGGAAAGGAACGGTCACATTTCCATTTATCCAAACTTTAAAATAAAACATTCTCACCAGTGACAGAAGAAGAAATGCGAATTTTCCCTTCCCCTACTGACCACTTCCAGTATGACGATTGTCCCCCATCATGTAGTTCGAACTATCACCCGGCTTCGCATTCGGATCGGTTGGGATATGAGGGTTATTGTTGTTTCTCCTGCGCCTCCAGTCAATGAATAACGCGAACAATAAAACCCCTACAATCAGTATGACAAACCACCACATATCGGTTTCCTCCTTCGTCGAGTGGAATCCATCTTTACTATATATACGAACGTGCTCGAGAATGGTTTCAAATTTCTACCATTCCATTCATATATGGAGGACGCATATCAATCTTATTCTCTATCCAACGCCTCCAAATCAACAAGCAGATCCGACAAAAGCATTCCGTTTTTATCCATTTTGTAATAAAGGACTTTCGTATCTTTCGGTATTTCAAAGCTCTTTAGAAAGATGATGTGACCATCAGGCTTAATATTCGCATTGTTCCACCGTTCCTTTTTAACAAATGTCGTTTGGACGGCTTCGTATTCTTCTCCGTTTTCATCGATTACAATCTGACCTCTGAGGGCAAATGGTGTATCTGTATTCGATCCCTCTTCTGTGTTTTCATTGGGGAGCATTTTCACTTCCCCCTGAAGCGTAATGATCTCATTGTCGGGGTTCTCCGGAGCAATCTTCTCTACAGGTTCTGCCTGGTCCACTACAATAGAATATTCAAAGGATTCTTTTGCTTCACCCAATGTTACTTTATTCGCCCCGTTTTCCAAGGCAGCCAATGCTTCTTGCGATTCGTTCCCTTCTTTCTCTTTGCTCTTTTCTTCCTGTTTGCCTGTCGTTTTTTCATCCGTACCCGAACCGGACATCCCCACAACTAGATAGCTGATTCCTGCAATGACAATGAGTGCCCCGACCAATGAAAGGATGAGTTTCTTCATAAGGCCTCACCTGCCTTCCCTGTAATCATCCGGATATCCTTCTCATTTACTTTGAATTCTCTTATCAACAGTTCTACCACATTCATGATCCTCACACATACTCCCCCTTTTTTATGTTCCACCTTTACTCCCATCACTCTGTTGCTTCCTCACTCATCCCCTTCAAATCAATCAATAAGTAAGGTCGCGGCTTCCCGCTTGTGGCCCTCCTCATGTAGAGTGGCGTTGCGTCTTTTGGCACTTCAAAGCTTAGTTGAAGAATGACATGGCCACCTTTTAGAAGTTTGATATTATTCCATTTCTCCCTTTCAAGGACGCTTGTTTGAACAGGCGTGTAGACATTGTTCTTATCATCCATAAGATCAAGTCCTTCCAGGGTGAACTCTGTGTCATCAATTGAATATTCATCATCCTTACGTGCATCCAGATAAAACTCCCCCTGCAATGTAATGATTTGGTTATCGGGGTTCTCAGGGCTAATGGGCTCCTCTGCTTCAGCTTCTTTAAATAAAATCCTTAAGGACTGATCCTCCGTCACTTCATCACCGAGCTCTGCGACCATCCAAGCTTTATTCTCGATTGACTGCGAATCACGGTCTTCCTCACTGTCTTTGTCCTCAGGTTTTTCTTTTTTCTCCTCTTGCTTGAACACACTTTGTGTCTCTCCATCCGTCCCCTTTACCGTAGAAGGATCCTCTTTTTCCGATGCTGACTCTTTGACCTGAGGTACGGCATTGGCGAGCACCGCGATCATGCCGGCAAACAGGATGATGCCTCCTGTCACAAGGACGACTTTGAACCCTTTTTCCGTTTTCTCTGAAGTATCGGCACTTCCCCCCAGCGCCTGGTATGGCATGACCTTGACTGCCGCTGCTGCCGGAAATAAGGCCCCGAGCATACCCGTTGCGATCGGGATGAGTATGCAGGCCAGAATGAACGGTAGATGCTCCATCGGGAATTCTCCGTAAATCCTCCAGATGGCCGTAATGGCGATCACCAGGCCGAGGATGCCGGCTGCAAGGCCGCTGAGGAGTCCTTCATACAGGACAAGCCTGCGTACCTTCCCGTTCTGCCACCCGACGGATTTCAGTAGGGCAATCTCGGGCTTCCTCTCAGACACGTTCTGCCAGATGATCTCCGTCGTCGTCAGAATGGCAATGAGAAGGGCGACTCCCATGGCGATATAATGCATGGCTCCGACTTCCATGGCGACGTATTCCCCGAGCCATGTGGCAAACATGACCCCCTTCAACCTGAAGGTGATGAACAGGAAGAGGATGAAGAGACCCGTCGGAAGGGCGATGGAGACGATGGACAACACGCTTCGTTTCCACATCCCCATAAAGTGGTTCACACTCATCGTGAAGATGGACGCTGAAGGCAGTAAACGGCGGCCCACTGCTGTGATTTCACCGCTCCTCATGGCCTCATATGGTTTGATCTTCCGCACCAAGATGGCCGGTATGACCGTACCTAAAAGGTAGATCAAGAGACCGAAGAAGCCGATCAGAATAAATCGCATGAGCGAGGTGGATACGCTCGAGCTTATATAGAAATAACCAAGGATGACCCAGCTCACGAGCGAGACGAAGCTTCCGAGAAGTATGGCTTCCATGAACAGGAGCTTCGATAGCTGACTCGGTCTCCACCCCACGGAAAGGAGAACGGCGAATTCCTTCTTCCTCGTGAACATCATGATCAGATTAGACGAGAAGACATAGACGATGGCGACTAGGATCACACTGGCAATGATGGCGCTCAGTCCGACCTTCGCTTCCTTGAAGATCGTCATGGAGGATCCGATCTTGATCCACGGCTGTTCCACCCATCCGATTCCTTCCTTCCCTTTCAAACCGGGGACATGGGTCAGAGCCGGTTGAGGGGAGGAACCGAGGGTGATGTCAGTGATCAGACCCGTTTCCTTCTCGATTTGATCGGCCACGGCTTGAAGGCGTTTCTCGCTCTCATCATTCATGGTTTCGACGCCTTTCACTTTGACCCGGATCGAGGAAACGGGCTCTTCCCCCAGCACCTTCTCCGCGGCCTCCAGGGTCGTCAGCATCATCGGCGGCTTTGTGAGGAATCCATATGGGTTGTTCGTCGGCATCATCTCAACTGGCGGATTGACTGGATTCTGATCCTCATCCATCACTAAGTTTGATTTTGCCGGGAAATACGTTTCCATCGGAAGCTCTGTTAATGGATCTTTCGAAATTTCAAGCTTGGTAGGGTCATAGACACCTTTAATATCGAGCCTTAGGCGTTTCCCATCTTGCAATCTTTCTCCAAAGAGATTGACTTGACGGTACGCTTCCCGCTCCAACAATTGCACGTCATCGGGGATCAGATAAGGCTTTACCTCATAAGCAAACGGCCATCTTTCCGGGAACGGGCTGGACACCGGACGATACTCGACCGGTGACGCTTTGAATAGGACAATCGGGTCCAGGGCTAATCGCGAACCATTGGCCGAAGGATCCACAATATTTTTGATGTATTTTTCATGTGCTTCCTTGGAGGTGAACGAGTAGGATTCGATTTCTTCTCCTTCTTGCTTATCCAGATACTGTTCTCCACCTTTTTCCTTAATGCTTTCCATCGTCTTATCTCGTTCTTCTACAGGAAATGGAATGTCCAGTTTGGTAATGTTATAAAACTGCTTACTTTCGACAAAGTCCACATTGCTCAATAGGACCGGGATATTGGTTTCAACCATCTCTTCGAATTGGGACTGGGTCGCTTTATCGTTTTCCTCAAAGTATCGGCTGTTGTACCCTTCGACCACAGCTCCCTCAAGACCCACAAGGGCATTCTCAGCCTCAGGGTCGACCCCGGCCAGCATGACCTCCGAAATGACTGAAAGGGGAACATCACCTTCATAATTAAATGTCCCATGTTCCCCCATTCCTTCATCTGCCCAGCCGACCGAATAGTAACTATTGAATCCATTTTTTTGAGTCTCGTTGCCGTTCGTCAGCTCCTCCATATACTCTACGCGATAGATCCCGGGATCCTGAAAGGTCACTCTTTCTAAAGTCGTTTCATTATCCACAAACCCGATCATGGCAATCGGTGCCGCCACCTCGACATCGCCGATCCCTTTCACTGTCTCCAGCTGTTCCATGGTGATCCCGCCGGATAAGCCGCTCTGATAGTTCGGTTCGAGAAGATTCAACTCTTCTGTCACGCTGCGGGAATCGGCGGGTCGGACGACGATATGGTATGAGGACTTCCAGCGCTGCTGCAGTTCATCCACGACCGTTCCCGAATTGGACTGGGTCACCCCGACCAGATAGCTGAGCCCCGTGCTGACGATGAGCGCCCCGACCAACAGCAGGATGAATCGCCCCTTATTCCGCCACCAGCTGTTCCAGATGAACCTCATCATAGAGCCATGCCTGCCCTGTCCGAAATCACCCGGGCATCCTTCATCTCGATGATGCGATCCGCTTTCGCCGCAAGGGCGGGATCATGTGTGACGAAGATGACGCCGCAGCCCGTTTCCCGGTTAAGGGCTGAGAGGGTTTCGAAAATCACCTCTCCCGTTTCCGAATCGAGATTCCCCGTCGGCTCATCGGCAAGGAGCCACTTCGGTTCATGAATTAGTGCCCTGGCAATGGCAACGCGCTGCTGCTGACCACCCGAGAGCTGGGATGGGAGGGAATTCACCTTATCTTTCAGCCCTACTTTTTCAAGGACCGCCATCGCCTTTTCTTTTTTATTGTAAGAGACCTTCCGGGCAAACAATGGGGCCATGACATTTTCGAGTGATGTAAGGGTCGGGAGGAGATGGAACTGCTGAAAGATGAAACCGATCGTTTCAAAACGGAAATCGGCAAGCTCATTTTTCTTCATCTTCCGGACATCTTTCTCCCCGATCATGACGGTTCCTGAAGTCGGTGCATCCAGCGTCCCGATCAGGCTGAGAAGGGTAGATTTCCCGGAACCCGAGGTACCGACAATCGATACGAACTCTCCATCATGAAACGTCAAATTCACCCCGTCCAACGCCTTGGTCCCGATTCCATCCCCCTTGAATTCCTTCGTCACCGATTCACATACAATCCCATTTCCCACAAATAATCCCCCTTATGTATTTATCTGTAAATTTAGTATATTCTAACTATAGCAAATTAGGAGAGATATGTGGGAGTTTTTTGGAAAATACAAAAAAACCCTCTTAGATTCCTAAGAGAGCACGGAAGGTACCCAACCAATTAAAATGCAGGAGGCGTTACAGAGAAAAGGATACTTACCTCCTCTTGAGAGGTATTTCGGTACATATGCTCGGCAAAAGGAGGGATTTTCACGCTGTCCCCTGCCTGAAGGATATGCGTGGTTCCTTCCAGCGTCAGCTCGATCGGTCCATGCATGACAAACGCAACTTCTTCTCCCCTATGGGAAAGCGGTGAGTCGGAAGATGCTGCCCCTGCGGATAGCCTCATGATGGCCGTGACCAATGTGCTGGTGAAGTCCGGCGACACCAGTTCGTAGTGGATCCCGTCGATCATCATCTGCTTCCGTTCTTCCTTCCTGACAATCAGCTCGCTTGCATCGTGTTGCTCCATGAGGAAGGTGAAAACCGGTGTATCGAGGGCTTTTGCGATGGACTTCAGCGACTGGATGGAAGGCGTCGCCTTCCCCTTTTCAATCTGATTCAGCATGGATGTCGTGAGCCCTGCATCCTGAGCGAGCTGAGTTTGCGTCCTGCCCGCTTCTTTTCTGAGCTGGGTGATCTTCTTCGCTAATTCGTCTTGTTCCATGTTGACACCTCTTTAAATTAAATTTAATTATTTTAAATTATAATTGTCTATTTATGCATTACGTGTTAAATTTAATTTAACATTTTTTAACTAAAGTAGCCACTAAGGAGGGAGAACCATGATCACATTCCTATTGATGACCCTGTTCGTCGTCATCAGTCCAGGCGTCGACACGGCCCTGATCACGAAAAGGACCATTGCCGGAAGTAAAAAAGACGGCATCTGGATGGCCGTCGGTATTTCACTCGGTTCCCTCGGTCATACGATCGCCGTCACTTGCGGATTATCGGCCCTCCTCTTCCAATCAGCCTGGGCGTTCCAGATGTTGAAATGGGTGGGCGCCCTCTATTTGATCTACTTGGGGATCCAATCCCTATGGGTGAGGAAGCATACGGAGGAAGGGGCACAGGTGGAAGCAAAGCGCTCTCCCCTTATTCAAGGGCTACTCTCCAATCTCCTGAACCCGAAAGTCCTGATCTTCTTTCTCACGTTCCTGCCCCAATTCGTGACAGACACCGACCGAGCGATGGCATCGTTTCTCCTTATGGGGCTCACCTATACACTGCTCTCCTTGATCTGGTTCATCCTTTACGTCATCTGCCTTCATTACATCCGTGAATGGCTCCTTTCCCCAATCGTCCAAAGGTGGATGGAGGGTGCGACCGGTGTGGTGCTGATCCTGTTCGGCATCAAGCTGTTATTTACCCAGGGAGGATGAGCCCACTCATCGCACTTCAAGTTTCAGCACCTGGATCTTGGCCGCTCGTCCTTTTCTCCGCCTTGCCGACTTCCGGAAACTCTCCTATAATGAATATACTAAAAATTTACAATCGGAGGTCCTCATGAAGATTCGTTTACTGGAAGAGAAAGACAACAAGGCGATGGCAGCGATCATCCGCGACATCCTCGAAGCCAATCATCTCGACATCCCTGGAACAGCTTACTTCGATCCTTATCTGGACGACCTATCAAGCTACTATAGTGAACAGCCCGATGCCTGTTACTGGGTCGCGGTGAACGAGCAGGACCAGATCCTGGGAGGGGTCGGCATCGCCCCGTTTGATAGGGAACAGCGAATCTGTGAGCTGCAGAAACTTTATGTGTCACCGGAAGCCAGGGGACTCGGGGTTGCCAAATCGCTCATGAACACAGCCCTTGAATTCGCCTCAGACCACTATGATCACTGCTATCTCGAAACAATGGAACAGCTGAAGGCAGCCAACTCCCTGTACGATCGATTGGGCTTCACCAAGCGGACAAAACCCTTGGATGGATCCGAGCATGGAACCATGGATACGTGGTACATCAAACAGCTCTGACTTATTTGTAGAAAATGACCGATCGAACAATCTCAAAAAAGTACTCTTTCCACGATTTCTTTGGCAATCCGATCCTCTCCTTTATCGTTAATAGGAATAGTATAAAGGTGTGCCTGGGACAATCCCATTAAGATTGGAACGCATTTCTCTAAAAGACGTTAAGCAACGAATAAAATATCAATGGAAACATTCAGATCACGACCATCCCAACAGCGATTGGCTCTCTCCCATCGAACATGATCGTCTGTCACGGCACTTGAATCCATTAGCATCAAGGAGTTTTTATGAAACAGATCCTCAGTATCGCCATCATCCTATGTTGCTTCCTACCTCTTCACACGGAAGCAGCCGGACCATCCACTTTGTTCGTCTCTCCTGATGGAGATGACAGCGATCCCGGCACAAAGGAACAGCCCTTCAAGACGTTGAAAAAAGCAAGCGAACTGGCCGTTCCGGGTACCACAGTCTACCTGAGGGAAGGCACGTATCCGGAACGGCTGGACATCAAGCACTCCGGGACAAAGCAAGAACCGATCCGCTTCACCCACTATGAAGATGAGGTCCCGGTAATCAGCGGGGAGACTGCATCTGCAGATGGCGGCCTCATCACCATCCGCGATAAAAGCTATATCACGATCCAGGGACTCGATGTGGGTGGCCTCTCCACCGATCAAGAGGAGCCCACCCTGTCAGGTATTTTAGTAGAAGGAAACGGGACAGGCATCCGGATCCTTGATAATCGGATCCACGACATCACCACCACCCATCCGAACGGCAACGCCCATGGCATCGCCTTCTATGGCACAAAGGCACCTGAACCGCTCCAGGATATCGAGATCTCCGGCAATACCCTCGAAGACCTGACCCTCGGATTCAGTGAAGCGATGACGTTGAACGGCAATGTGACGGATTTCCTCATCAATGGGAATACGATCCGGAATGTAGATAACATCGGCATCGATGTCATCGGCTTTGAAGGGATCGCCCCGGTTGAGGAATACGATCAGGCGCGCGAAGGCATCATCCGTGACAATCATGTGTATAACGTCAGCAGTCATTCCAACCCTGCCTACCATGAAGAATACTCCGCCGGAGGCATCTATGTGGACGGAGGGAGGGATGTGGTCATCGAGCACAACATCTCCCATCATAACGACCTCGGAATCGAGATTGCCAGTGAGCATCCCGGCAAACAAACGACGCGGGTCCAGATTGCCTGGAACCAAGTTTACAGGAACCGCTACACGGGTATTTCAATCGGGGGTTACGATTTGAAACGGGGCGGCACCACGCACACCCGCATTTCCCATAATCTCCTTTACGGGAATGACACCATGGGCATGGACGGGGGACAGCTGCTCATGCAGTATCATGCCACTCAGAATCTGGTGGAAAACAACATCATGATCCCCACCGATACCGGCTTGTTCCTGGTTAGCCTCCACCCGTCCAACCGGGACAACCAGCTGATCGGGAATGTGTACGGGAACGACAGCAGTGAGTCCGACCGCTGGATCTGGAATGGACAAGACATCACCCATCCGCCCTTCATCCCCGGTGTGATCCACAACTAAAATCGAAAGGGGCCATTGCCCATGAAAACCGAAAAAGAAAAGATGCTTGCAGGAGAGAACTACAATCCCGCCGATCCCGAGCTCGTGGCAGGAAGAACCCATGCCCGTGAAAAGATCCATGACTTCAATCATTCACCGGTCGCAGACCTCGACAAGCGCACATCCATCATCCGCGAACTATTCGGTGAAACCGGAGACCAGTTCTTCATCGAACCTAGCTTCCGCTGTGACTATGGCTCCAATATTTACGTCGGGGAGAACTTCTACGCGAACTTTGACTGCGTCCTCCTTGATGTATGCGATATCCGCATAGGTGACAACTGCTTCATTGCCCCTGGCGTACACATCTACACCGCCACCCACCCGATTGACCCCCATGAGCGGAACAGCGGCATCGAGTCAGGCAAACCCGTCACCATTGGTGACAACGTCTGGATCGGCGGCCGTGCCATAATCAACCCCGGTGTCACGATCGGCGACAATGTTGTCATCGGATCAGGGACAGTGGTGACAAAGGATATCCCTGATAACGTCGTAGTCGGTGGGAATCCTGCCAAGGTCATCAAGTGGGTCAACAATAAAGGGTGACCTCCCCCATGGACCAACCAATCTCTAATGAAGGAAAAAGACCAAAAGACACCCCGATGCCTTTTGGTCTTTTTGTTAGATCAAGTGCTTAGCGCAATTGTATAGGGAACAGTCCCACCGATCCTCGTGATGATGCAACACCGTGATGGATGTATTCTCCATATTCGTCTGTTGGAATGCATCGGGCATCAATCGCTTGAGCGTCAAACCAATCAAGGCCCCGTGGCTCACCACCAACACCCTCTTGCCTTCATGTTTCTGCACCACTTCTTCCAAAAACCTTACGCCCCTGCCCGCTACGTCTTCATGCTTCTCCATCCCAAGAGCCCTGGTGCGCCATTCCTTTCCCCACTTTTCGAGGCGCTCTTCTTCCTTCATGCCTTCCGCTTCCCCGCAGTTCACTTCCCTGATCATTTCATCCGTATGATGAAGGGACAGCCCGATTTTACTTCCTATGATTTCGGCTGTTTCAGTTGCCCGGCATAGATCACTCGCGATGATGAGATCCCACGGCTCCTCGCCGGCTAGCCTCTCACCCAATTTATCCGCCTGTTCCCTGCCTGTTTCATTCAGAGGTATGTCGCTGATTCCCTGAGCCTTCCCCAATAGGTTCCACTCTGTGATGCCATGTCTGATGAGTCCGACTGTTGTCATGATGGTCTCCTCCCACGCAAGAAATTCGTTCTATCTAACCTACTTCTACTCCAAACGTGGATTCACCTTCATTTCTCCCCACTCCACCATCCAATTCATGGTAAAATAGGAAACACTACATCTTAAAGGAGCGACCCATGCAAACATCACTGATCATACTACTCATCAATCTCGTCACCTTGATGATTGTGACATCCAAACAAAAGAAAGGCCGGATCACCCTGACCGCAAAAAAAAACATCATCGGACTCGGCATGACGGTTCTTGTAATCAATGTCATGCTGACGTGGATGATGTAATAGAAGGAAGGAGCAACCATGAACCCAACCGATGATCTATACAAACTGGACCTCTCCTACCTCGGGGCCTTCTCGACCCGCCTCGACACTACGTGGGGAGCTCTCTTTTATAACGAAAATCAGCCCCGCTACTACGATGCCAATCATGCACACGTCATCCGGGAGTGCCATGATCCGCAAGCAATGGTTGCGGAAGTGGTCTCTTTTTATCAGAAAAAGAACCTCGTCCCGCGACTCTACATCCATGAGCTCCACCTTCAACAACAGCTGCTGTCTGAACTAGAAAAGAATCAGTTCCAGTACGAAGAATTCGTCAGCCCCGTCCAGCTATGGAACAACCAGGTGGCGAGGGTGGCCGACAAACAAGGGGTGACAATTGAAGAAGTGACCGGGGAAAATGTCCAAGAAGCCATCGATGTTGAAAGCACCATCAAGGAATTCGGCAGCAAGGACACCATCACAAAGGTCTTCATGGAGCAATTTGCCCACCCTTCGTTCAGCTACTATCTCCTCAGACTCAATGGGGAGGCGTGTTCCACTGCCTGTCTGTTTCAAGACGGTCTGGATGCCCGCCTTGAAAGCGTCGCGACCCTTGAATCTCACCGGGGAAAGGGATTAATCGGTCACCTCATCCGCTTCATCCAGGAAGAATCCTTGCGGAGAGGATTCGCCAACCTATGGGTCCTGCCGATCAATGAAGCCGTGGAGAAGGTGTATGCGCGCTACGGGTTTACGACCGTCGAAAGGATGCGGAGCGGGCATGCCTTTCTTTCCGGCAAGAGCATCAAGGATATACGGGAAGGTCATTCATGATCTGAATCTCGGAAACGTCGACAACAAAACGGGACAGCGGCATACATACCACTGTCCCGTTTTGTTAATATCACTTTCCCTTCTTCCTATACTCTTCCTGCAGAAGCCCATAAAGAGCACAATCTTTATACTGATTTTTAGCATTGCGGATCATATGTTTAATCGTACCTTCTTGCTCCATTCCATTCTTGAGCATAATCTTCCCTGAAGCAGGGTTATCCACATTATGTGCGGCTGAGATCTTATGAACGTTCATCCTTCTAAAACCAAAATCAATGACCGCTTTAAGGGCTTCAGTCCCGTACCCCTTGTTCCACCATTTGTAACCGATAGAATAGCCGACCTCACAATTATCCGTCAGACCATCAAAATGAAAAAGATCGATCGCTCCTATCAATTCACCGCTCGTTTTCAGTTCCATCCCCCAATAACAGAACTCCTGTGACTTATAGTTCTTCACGATTTCTTTTACCCTCTCAATTGTCTCCGATACAGACTTATGGGCACCTTTTATGAGATTGTCCATTACCCGATCATCGCTAAGCCAATGATCGAATACACACTGAGCGTCCGAGAGCTCGAGCTTCCTTAAAATCATTCGTTCCGTTTCCAGTACCGGCGTACCGAGATAATGTATCATCCGTCCCCCACCTCAACCCTATCAAGCTACTATTTATTTCTTCACATTCAAGCGTTTCTCCTTCTTCGATTAGGATATGGGTGAACGGCCGTGCCCATATCGATGCGGTCTTTCAAATAAATCTCATCAAATACTCTCTGAATATTTTCTCCATTACCTTGGGAGTGTTCTCGATATAAACCGTCATCTGCTCATTGTTGGACTCGAATGTATCCTCGCTGCTCTCTTTCATCGCAAAATCAGATATGCCTTTTATGATCATGCACTCCACTTGATTCTTCTTACAGATGTACGCAATGGCCCCTGCTTCTGTATCAGCGATCGTGATGTTATGTTCCTTAAGCTCTATATAATCCTTCCACATCACCACGGCCTTATCTGCCGTGCCGATCGTTCCCGTATTAAAATCATTCCCGTAAGGTGATAGATCGATATGGACGATGAAGGATTGTTTGATAAAAGGCTCTATCTCTTTAACGGTGCAGTCATATTGCACGGCTTGATCCGGTACAACAATATCCAAAGGACGGAACCGTTCATCTATCCCTGCACATGTGCCGGCGACGATCACTTTCGTTAGCCCAAAGGTAGACATCATATACTGATTCGCACCGACCCCGTTTACTTTCCTGACGCCGGTGCTGTAGAAAACAAGCTCTCGCCCATTGATTGTCCTCATGAAATACTCACCGTAGGGATAGGCAAAACGTTCGCCATCTTTGACGCTAAAGTAACTCAGCGTCGCGTCGAACTCCCACTTCGTCGCGATACTTATACCGATCATGGTTGAAACCCCCTTTTCCAGTGACCTTATTTTACCATAAAATGTTATTCCCTTGCGCAAATCTCAACATAAAAACAGCACTCCGAGTCCGTTCCTCAAGGTGCTGTTTCATTGAATTGCTATAAAAGGCGACCCACCATCAACCCGATGTAGGCACTCAGGATCCCCCCGACATAGCAGCAGCTATTATAGTAGATAAATGCCCGCTTCTCCTTCTTGAGATGAAGCTGAACCCCTTCAAGTTTGAACGTAGAAAAGGTCGTGAACGCCCCCATCATCCCTGTCCCGAAGAACAGCATCAGGGTGTGCCCCGCCGTGCTTCCTGTGAGGAATCCGAGGATGAACGAGCCAAGGATATTGACCGTCAGGGTGGAAACGGGCACGGTGGATGAGCTTTTTTTATTGATGGCCTGCGTAGTCGCAAACCGGGCAATGGCTCCGATAAAGCCGCCTGCACCGACGAGTAGAAGGGATAAGAGGCTCATTGCGCACCTTCTTTCTCCGTCAAACGGAAGCCGATCCTGCTCATGAACAGTCCGCCGAAGATACTGAGGGCAATATAGAGGAAGGCCAGTCCCGTCCGTCCGCCTTCAAAAAGGGCGAGGGTTTCCACACTCAACGTGGAAAACGTAGTGAAGGAGCCGATCATCCCCGTGCCGATGGCCGTCTTCACCATGGGGGACAAGGACCACCTCTCCACGAGCACTGTCGTAAAGATCGCCAGCAGGAAACTCCCGATCAAATTGGTGACCAACGTGGCAACCGGAAATACGCTGCCACTATACACATATATGCCCACGAGATACCGAAGAACCGCCCCGACGGCACCTGCCGCACCGACCCATAGATAGATCATGATGAAAAACTCCTTTTGAACGAATAAATATCCCATCCATCTTACATCAATTCCAAGCCTAAAGAAAGAGCGCGCAAACGCCATTCACCCTTTGACGGGAAGAAAGATCTCCACGTCTTCTCCATCCTCGAGGGCATGGTACACTTCGATGATATCAGCGGAAAGATTCCGTTCAAATCCATGTTCCCCTCCCCAGGCCACAGCCTTTTCATGAAGATCGTCCACTTTTTCAATTGGGGCCCTGCCGCTTACGTACTTCCCTCCCGCTTCCACATAGACCATCCCCGAGGGAGCATCCTGTCTTTCCTCCACCATCAGCCCTACCACATAGCGTCCGGTGCGGTGCCCCTCACCCCGCTTTGCTTCAAATAGGGCGATTTCGATTCCCGTTGAATGCTTGACCTCCGCCGCCCTTTCCATCATGGTCTTAGCCAAGGCAGGAACCGATTCACCGAAATCACTGAATTCTCCTCTTGCCTCCATTCCCACCATCCTGAACGACTTTTCCACTGCTTCAAACGTCATGATCCTTCCTCCTAAATGTCTATGTCTGAAATCAAATCATCCCTATATCATTCTCGAAGACTGCCAGTAATTCCTACACCGACATACTAGCAGACGTAAAAAAACACCTTAGCGATGAAGGTGTTTTGCTAAAGGAGCTATGCTTTTACTGACGTTCCCAATGTCCGGGACGCCTCAGTCGTTCGGGGAGCTTGGTATCCTTATCGCCTTTTGCCGAATTCACCTGGGACTGAGTCAAGAAAAGCGCACCGGTTAAGTCCGCACCGCTCAAATCGGCGTCGCGCAGGTCGGCCCCGATGAAATCGGCTTTCCTTGCGTCTGCCCCCTTCAAGTTGGCCGCAATCATAAGCGTCCCCCTGAAATCCTGGCCACGGAGATTCTGCCCTTTCAGGTTCACCCCGATATAATCAGGCTTTCGTTTCTTGGCAGGGACTCCTTCTCTATACACCCGACTTGTTTCCTTCAGGTACTCGTTGACCTTGAATCGGTGCGAAACGACATCGATTCCAAGGATCGCCTCCGGTGTCTGTTCCGTCAATTCCACGGTCTCATCAAAGAGTGTCTGAAGCTTATCCCGAAAAGGCTCGGTCTCTTTTAAACAAAGCGCCTGATCAAGATACGAGAGCATTTCATGAAGTTGCTGGACAATGGGAAACACGGCGAACATCTCCTCTGCACGCTTCGGATCCTCCTGCCATCCCCGTCCCCCATAAATCCCCTGCGACACATGCTGTCCCGCTCCAAAGCACTCATATGTCACGCATCCCTTGAACCCTTCATCCAAGAGGCGATCATGGATCGAGCACAGATGATTGGAACACAGATTCCTGCATGGCACACCACCGTCCTTATCCAGCGGAAAATCCGCCGACTTCCCATACGGCAACGCCACACAGCAGAGACCGAAGCAGCTCGCGCAGTCCGATGATAGATTCCTAATCATGAACGTCACTTCCCATTACCTTTTTCCACTATTATACTCCTTTGTACGGGCGGTCTCTTCTTCTTTTTTTCTTTTTGAACCAGAGTGTCGAGAGGACATATCCGCTTAGCATCAACAGTGCAATGGAACAAACTCTCAACACGATGGATAGAAAAGTTCCCGACTCCAGTTGATCTCGGGCCATTCTGATGTAGTAATAGAGGGCGCTGGCAGCAGCAAGATAAACAAGAGAATAAAAGAATCTCACTCTTCCACCCATCTGTGCCCTTCCCTTTTGATAAACGCAAGCTCCCGTTCGTAGTGATCATAATGACCTTCATCGATCATCCGCTGGAACGCCTCATCCCCTTCTGCTGCCTTCCGCTTCATCGTTGATTGAAGAGCCTGGACGCGGCGCTTGACCACATCAACAATCCCTTCCTTCAGGTGCTCCATCCCATAGGCTTTGAAAAAGAGATCGATCCGTTCCTTTCTTAAGTGAGCATCCCTGCCGGCTTCGTAGTAGACCGCTTCCCCGTTCTCATCAAGATGCCCCACCCCAAGAGGCACGCACGTATAGAGGGCATATGCCACATCCCATACCCTCGGACCTGGCGCCGCCACATCAAAATCGATGATCCCCGCAACCTGCTTGTTATGAAAAATAATATTGTATATTGCGAAGTCATTATGACAAATGAACTCGTATGGACCCGGCGTATCATCGAGGGGCTCCCATTCTTCCTCGAACGGGAAATCACTTACCGCGTCGTGGTAGCCACGAAGCATTTTCGCGATGTCGATCAACACTTCATCCGACCACATATACGATTTGAGGGGATAATTCCCGGCTTCCCCATTCAGGTAAGAAAGCATCTCTCTCCCCTTTTCATCAATCCCCATGAACCTCGGAGCATGGGAAAATCCTTTCTCTTCCAGGTGTTTCAACAGCTTATGTATCCTTTCGCTCTCAGGCTTTATTTCACGGCGGACCGTGTTTTCGACTCGGTACACCTGCGACACATTCCCCCCGGATAGCTTTTCTTCCTGTTGGCTCATTCCATATCCCCCTTTGCTAAATCATATAAATGATGATCAAAAGCACCACGACTCCGATGCCCAGTGAATAGCCCGGAACCTTCTGTTTATCACGTGTTTGGCGATTAACGATCGACACGATCCAAAAATAAAAAAGCCAGATAAAATAGACAATCATCCCATACATGATCCAGCGCTGTTCGTCCACCCATTCAAACAGGCTTCCGCTCATGCCAAGCATGAGGTAGACGGTGATGGAGACGATACCGATGATGATCAGCAGGATCGGTGCACTCTTCCAGAATCGTGCCTGGAACAGATCCGGTTTCTTCTGAAGCTGCAGCATCAGCAGAAGGTACGCACACCCCGTGACGCCCAGGATGAATAGCGCCCCGAGGAGCATGAGGATGAACGCCATCCCATCATTCCCCGGTGCGACGCTGATCGGGACATCTGCAACATCGACAAAGAACAGAAGAATGATGAGGGAGAGGATCGTCAGTACTTGATACATGGTCCATTTCATTGATTTGATAGAATCACTCCTTGGTGTAAAAGCGTTGATTTGCTGGTGGAATAGCGGGAACGGTTGGGTGGTGATGAAGAAATCGTTCGCCACTGCGTGGATTCCCTTTCTTTTTTATACGAATTCAATCGAAAAAAGATTCATCCAGCGAGAGAGTCAACACCTACTATTGTATATTACTTCCATTCTATTAAATACGTATGGGAGTTGGTAGAATCATAGGAAACTTGGTAGTAACGGGACGGAGTCGGTAATGATGCAAAAAAGTTGGTCATACGTCTCCTATGTTCGTAATAGGACTTTCGTCAAATCACAGAGTTGGTAATAAAAATTCGATTCCCGGTAGAAAATTTCAAAAAGTCGGTAGTATTTTTTCAATTTTCGGTAATAATGCCGGCTATAAATGTGACGAAGACGTCCAATTTGATGATGAATGGGGTTATCCACAGGATATGAAGGGAAATCCCATCCCCTTTACACTCCTTCCTGTGCAGCGACCACCTTTTCCCTTCGCCAGCACGTCGCCATTAATAAAGCGAATGCTATTCCCGAGATTCCGAGACTGATTGAAACGACGACCACCTTGATCCCCAACGTTTCACTCAAGACGCCTGCTAGGACCGTAAACAGGATCAAGCCGATGCTCTTCACGACCCCGAGCGTAGAGGCTACACGTCCCATCCGTTCAGCAGGGACGCTCTGTTGAAAGAAGGTCTGAAATCCGGTATTGGAGAAGGCTGAAAAGAATCCGAGTATGATGAACCCTATCGCGGCGGCCGCGAAACTGCTTGCGAATGCATAGATTACATAGCCGATGCTGAACAAGAAGGAGCCGTAGCCGATCAAGTGGGGAATCTTTAGCCGCTTTGCTACCCCTGCCATCAGCAATGATCCCGAGAGATATCCCGCACCCGTGATGCTCATCAGGAGGCTGAAATCCCGTTCGGTTAGCCCGATGATTTTCTGGGTGAAGACGACTTCTTGGGAATCGAGGGCCATACCGAGGATGACGGTTCCCTGGAACAAGAGGAACACTATGAGGAAGTGGCGGTTTGCTTGTAGGAATGACCACACCATCTTCCAGTCTTGGCGGATGGATTTCTCTTCTTTCTCACGATGTAAAGGTGCATGGAGACTGGGTAAAAACGACAATAACGCTGCTGATAGAAGGAACGATGCCGCATTGGCCCAGATCGCCGTATTATAGGACCAGTGAGAGACAAGGAAGCCCGCGATGGCAGGTCCGATGACTAGAGATCCCGTTATAAGGATGGAGCTGATGGAGTTATAGCGAAGCAGTCTTTCCCTCGGTACAAGGAGAACCGTGTAGGCACCGGATGCCGGATTGAAGAATGAAGAGGAGAGACTGATCAAGAAGAGAATGCTATAGATCAACCAGAGGTCGGATAGGAAAGGGATCAGTACAACAAGTAGAGCCCGAATCAGATCCGCTCCGATCATAACCATTTTTTTGTTCACACGATCGATCACACTTCCCGCCCAGGGACCTGTCAGAATCCCGGCAATCGGTCCAATGAGCCACAGGCCCGCTACGGCCGCCACGGAATTCGTCTTGGCGTATATCAGCAAATTCAGGGCAACCAAATACACAAACTCCCCTACGTATGAGATTCCGACGGCTCCCAGCAAGATGCCCGGTGCTTTCCACTCGGCCCACTTCACGCTCATTCGGATTCCACCTCCTCAAAGGTACATTCCACTTTGTATTCGTCTCTTTCGTCGTCTCTTGAGGAAACCTGGCTTTCCCATCGGACAAACAACTGTTCAAGCTCAAGGAGGAATTGCTCTTTTTCGTCCTTATTCAGGCTCAGATTAGTCCCTATGGACCCACTCGCCTTTCTTCCATCACTTTCATGATGCTTCACTTCAAATCTCGTGGAACGAGCACGGTAGTATTTCTCCACCACCCCACCCTTTTTCTGCTCCCGGACAAGATCCACAATGCCCCCTTTGTGAAGAAGCTGAACATGATAATGGATGCTGCCTGCGGATTTCCCCAGCCGTGTGGCTACTTCCTTCGCAGTCAACTCCTCTTCCTTCAACAGGTGGAGGATTTTGATCCTCGTTGCATTGGCAATCAACTTCTGCTTATCAGCGGAAATGTAGAACGGTTCTTCTTTCATCAAAAACAGCTCCTGACAATCTAATATTTTAGAACAATCTAATTATTTAGATTATCTACCGTTTTCACTTTTAAGTCAACAAAAAAAGCAGAAAAAGGAAAATCCCCTTCCTACTTTCTCACTTCTCCCTCAACCTCACAATCTCATCTTCTCCCATTCCAGCCACCTTCTCGATCCCGCCGTCTTCCATCCTGCCCATGAGCACCACACCTTTTGCATACGATTCGTCCTTGTAATACAGCGTGACGTCTCCCCACGGAGCGTAGTAGGCAAAGTCACCGGCTGAAGGAGTGTCTCCTTCTGGGGCTCCTTCGGTCGTCAGCTTTTTCGGCGGATAGCTGAGCTTCTCGAATCCGCCGAAGTCTTTGAAGCTGAGCTCCAGTGGCAGCTGATTTATAAAGTCCCTGCTCGTGGGGTTGTCGTACATAGTGATCTCGACGTCCTCTCCCCCAATTTCGGCCATTATGATCATCTCTTCAGTCGGTTTCACAACCTTCTCCTCCTTTTCAGTCACGGTCTTGGTTCGTTCACGAGGTTCGGGCGCATCCAATCCGCAGGCAGATGCGATCAGTACCGCAACGGTCACACCGATTCCGAATAACTTCCCTTTCATTCGCTCTCTTCCTCGATCGTCTTCACTACTTTTGCCGGCACGCCTGCCACAACGGTTCCTTCCGGGACATCCTTCGTGACAACGGCTCCTGCTGCGACGACGGCGCGGTCACCGATGGTCACGCCCGGCAGGATTGTCGCACCCGATCCGATCCACACACTTTTTCCAATGGTGACAGGGGATGCATACGTGGTATTCCTCGTTTTCATGTCGAGACCGTGATTCAGCGTGGCGATGTTGACATTCATACCAATCAGGCTGCCGTCGCCGATGTGGATGCCGCCGCGGTCCTGGAACGAACAGCCTGTGTTGAAGAACACGTCCTTCCCGATCGAGATGTTCTTGCCGAAGTCTGTGTAGAACGGCGGGAAGCACATAAACGAATCGTCTACTTCACGACCGGTAAGTTCACGGAAGATCTCGACGATTTCTTCTTTGGAATGATAGCTCGTATTCAGCTTCATCGTCATCCGCTGAGCTTCAAAACTGCAGTCCGTCAGCATGCCGTGAAGTTCCTTGTCCTCGCCCGCAATCGGGTGTCCCGCCCTGCAGTATTCAATGAATTCGTCCATATTCATATGATGACCACCTTTCAAACCTATTCTTCCTTTATGGTAAGATGGTATGATTAAAATAACAAATACCTATAGCAAATACACTCATATAGTTTAAACGTATAGGAGGAAACGTTTATGGATATCCGAATACTCCGCTACTTCCTCGCTGTTGCCCGGGAGGAAAGCATATCCCATGCCGCGAAGGCCCTGCATGTATCGCAGCCGACCCTTTCCCGCCAGCTGGCCGACTTGGAAACCGAGCTCGGGACCACGCTGTTCATCAGGGGCAACCGGCGGATCTCCCTAACGGAAGAGGGCCATTTTTTAGTGAAAAAGGCAAAAGAAATCGTCGCCCTCGTCGAGAAGACCGAGGCGAACTTCAAGCAGCCGATCGGCTCCGTCACAGGCGAGATCACCATCGGCGCAGGGGAAACCGAGGCCATGGGGCTCATCGGGCGGTCCCTTCATGCCCTCTTGACCGAACATCCGGGCATCCGGTTCCACCTTTACAGCGGGAATGCCGATGATCTCATGGAAAAACTCGACTCTGGCGTCCTGGACTTCGGCTTGGTCATCGAGCCGACCAACAAGGAGAAATATGAGTATCTCCACCTTCCCGCCGTCGATACGTGGGGTGTGCTCATGCGAAGGGACAGCCCCCTTGCCGCCCTCGACACCATCACACCAGAGGACCTTGCCGATCGCCCCCTCATCCTTTCACGGCAGACGACCGTCGACAATGAGCTCACCGGGTGGTTCGGTCGTGACATCGGGGACCTGACAATCGTCGGTACCTATAATCTCCTCTACAACGCGTCCCTCATGGTGAAAGAAGGACTCGGCTACGCCATCTGTCTGGAGAAGATCATCCCGACGCCGGAGGATGGGGAGCTTTTGTTCAGGCCCCTTAACCCCGGACTCCATGCCGGCTTGAATCTCATCTGGAAGAAGCACGGGATGCATTCTGCCGCGGCCAACGCCTTCCTCGATCACACCCGCAGGACGATCCACGCAAAAAAAGAAGACCCCGAAGGCTGAACCTCCGGGGTCTATCACAATTAAATCGTGCTCGTATCAATAACGAATCGGTATTTCACATCAGAAGCCAATACGCGCTTGTACGCTTCATCAATCTGATCCGCCGAGATGAGCTCGATCTTCGGTGCAATGTTGTGTTCTGCACAGAAATTGAGCATCTCTTGTGTTTCTTGAATGCCGCCGATCATGGAACCGGCGAAAGAACGACGGTGGCCGATGAGGGACATGACGTTCAGTGACATCGGTTCTCCCGGTGCGCCCACATTGACGAGCGTCCCGTCAAGCGTCAGGAGGGAGAAGTATGCATCGATGTCGATGTTGGCGCTGACCGTGTTGATGATCAGGTCGAAGCGGCCTTTCAGCTTCTCGAATGTTTCCGGATCCTTCGTCGCATAGTACTCCTTGGCACCGAAGGCGAGTCCATCCTCCTCTTTGTTCAGTGTTTGGGAAAGGACGGTTACTTCTGCTCCCATGGCGTTGGCGATCTTGACGGCCATATGACCGAGTCCACCCATCCCGACGATGGCGACTTTCTTGCCAGGGCCGGCATTCCAGTGGTGGAGCGGTGAATACGTGGTGATTCCTGCGCATAGAAGCGGTGCCGCCGCATCAAGCTCGATGCCATCCGGGATGTGCAAGGCGAAATCTTCCGTCACGACGATATGTGTGGAATATCCGCCTTGTGTCGGCTCGCCGTATTTATCAACGCCCGCATAGGTCGGCACATTGCCTTCCAAGCAGTATTGCTCCTCACCAGCCTTACAGTTGACGCATTCGCCGCAAGAGTCAACCATGCAGCCGACGCCTGCGCGGTCGCCCACCTTGAACTTCGACACACCAGAGCCGACTTCCGTGATGATCCCGGCGATCTCATGCCCCGGAACGAGTGGATAACTCACTTCTCCCCACTCACCGTGGGCTGTATGGATATCAGAGTGACAGATCCCTGCGAATTTGATTTCGATCAGTACATCCTTTTCATCCAGTTCACGTCGTTTGATTTCTGCTGAGCGGAAAGCCTTATCCGGCCCGTCCACTGCGCGTGCTTTTGCCATAACCATAGTAGTTCCTCCTCGAATTCTGATTGTCCCAAGTCAGGGTGTCTTGCTCCTACTGCTATCCCCGTTTTCCTCTTAGGCGAAACCATCGTACCCCCTCTAGTTCACTCTAGGTCAAGCACGATGCTCTCTTTTGACAACCAGTGACCACAGTGGTATCTTTCCAATCAGATAAAGACGAAAAGGGGAACCCTCATGAAAACCTACTCCATCAGCGAAGTCGCCAAGGAACTGAACCTCACCATCTATACCCTCCGCTATTATGACAAAGAAGGACTCATGCCCTTCGTGGAACGCAGTCCAAGCGGCGTCCGCCTCTTCAAGGACTCCGACATCAGCACGCTCCGCATCATCGAATGCCTGAAATCCACCGGCATGCCCATCAAGGATATCAAAACCTTCATCGACTGGTGCACAGAAGGCGACTCCACCCTCCAGGAACGTCACGACCTCTTCATGGAACGGAAGGCCACCGTGGAAAAGCAGATGGCGGATCTCATGAAGACGATGGAAGTAATCGACCACAAATGCAGCTACTATAAGGAAGCGCTGGCTGCGGGGACGGAAGAGATCCATCGTGACAGGAAAATTGAGATACAATAGAAAAACGCCCTGAGCCGGCCACGTTTGCTATCTTACGCATTAAACGATTATATAAATCCAAAAGAGTGCTGAATCGTAACGATTTTGCACTTTTTTTTAGCTGTTTATTTTGAGTTGCGAAATGCTCCCCCAGATCATTTGTTAGATTTTTCTCTTCAATCATTGGTGGTTTCTGAAACAATAATACATCCCTTCTACTGATTTAAATCGAATATAATACTCATTTAAATTGAATCAAACTAGCAAGATCAAATATTTACCCTTAACGTGTAATAATACCTTGCATTATTAAGTAATATAATTTATAAATAATATAAGGGAGGTGGATTAATTTGGAAGTAAGTAAGGAAGTTCTAAAAGGACATATCGATACGCTGATATTGTCTTTATTACACACCAGGGATATGTATGGATATGAATTGGCTAAACTCGTCCGAGAGAAAAGCGAAGAACAATTTGAATTAAAAGAAGGAACACTTTATTTATCCTTAAAGCGCTTGGAAAAGAATAAGTGGATCTCGTCATACTGGGGGACCGAGCAGGGACCAGGAGGAAGAAGAAAATATTATACACTCACTCCATTAGGTGAAGAAGGTTATGAAGGGAAACGTGCAGAATGGAGGTTCATAAAAAAAATCATCGATACATTTATAGAAGGGGGAGAAAAATATGAAACAAATTGAAGCGTTTGTTGATGAGGTGTATCACAGTGCCTCTGGAAATAAAAAAGAAATTGAAGAATTGAAAGCTGAAATGAAAAATCACTTGTTAGAGGCATTTCATGAGCTGAAATTGGAAGGAAAGTCTGAATCAGAAGCGCTTGATATTGCCATTGAACGTTTCGGAGGTGAAAACGAAATAAGGTCCGTTGTAGCACAGTTGTTTCAAGCACAAAAAGTCTTTGCAAAACGTGTGCTTTATACCGCTTTGGCTTTTCTAGTCCTTACTTCTATTGTGTGTGGGGTTTTGGGGGCAATTGACAACGCAGATATGAACGAAAATATGACTGTTGCCAGAGAAATAATCAATAGATTAGAAGGTCAAGAGGCCATTTCTGAGGATATGAAAAAAGGAATATTCTCCTTGGTGCAGGATGAAAACCAGATCTTAAATCTTCAAATTTATCGAATGCAAGATGTTGAAAAAATATCTGCAACGGGTTCTGCATCATACCACCCGAACGATGCTGCACCACTGTATGAATATGGAGTATTCAACGATCCGAATAAACCCAGCTGGATGTTAATTAATTCGAGCTACCCTTTAAATGATTCTGATTGGTATGTACAAATGGAGTCCATCAAACTCTTTGGTTTTATCCCTTTCATCCTTAGTGCAGGCATTGCCATTTATGCAACTTTATTTACCATATGGGCAACGATTAACGCATACCATCACAGACGATTAAATGCTGGTTGGGTCATTGCTTTTGCTTTATTGAATGTCGTCGGCTATTTTATTTATGTCTTAATGGGAAGGAAAACACAACAAGCAGGACTCTTACGTTAAAGGCGCCATAATGGAATACATGCTTATAAATAAAACGGTCAGAGGAGCATCAGCCACTGACCATTTTTCATGCAAATAGGACCCCTTTTAAGAATCGAATAGTTTACATATTTACTTAATAAATAGATGTTTGTCCTTCAGAACAAGGCGGATCCGGGCGTTTTTTCACACTTAATTCGAATCCACCGTCAGCCGGTGCTGGTTGCAATGCACGCATTTGAACAGGTACCCTTGTAACGCTCCGTCATTGGTCAGCCATTCCTTCAGCTTCTCCTTCGGCATATGATAAGTAGCCATGATCTCGTTCAAGTCGCCGGCAAGTTCTTCCTCCAGGTGCTCGATTTCCTTCCACCCGACATACTCAACAATCGCACAGAAGTCCCCGCAGTGACTGAGCCAATGCTCCTGCTGCCAACCCAAGTACCCCGGCGTCCGGTAAACAAGTTCGTCTATGTACGCTTCTTTCTCCACTTCCTCACAGCTCGCATCGTCCTGAAAAGAGCCTTCATACTTATCGGCGGCCGAACCGTCCGCGATACACCACGGGCAGATCCCCTCCACATCCTCGACGGAATAGAACGGTCCCTTATACACATAGTCCCGCTCCTTGTTGCAGACCGGGCAATCGGTCTTTTCCTTCTTGATGACCTCCAGCTTGATCGGATCCGGATTATACGTAAATGTTGGCAGTGTCATACGACGATCCCCTCCTATATTCAATGATCCCTAAGGCAGAAAAAAATCAAGCATGGCCGTGATGATGATTGCCTGCGCACACGTGATCATCACTTCATCCTTCCAGTGCGTCTTGCCGAATCGACTGAGAAGACGCGCAATGACAAAAGCAAAAAACCAGATAGCCAGAAATGTATAAAGCCAAGCCAAACCTAACACCTCAACCCATTTTTCTCCATCTTATCACATCCCCCTTATGCAGAGAATGATAGTTGACTAGAAAACAGTTGACGAATGGAAATCGGCGCCATACAATTATACCTAGATGAACTATGCATAGATAATCTAGGTATGAGAGGATGAATACGGTGAAAGTAAACAAAGAATTGGTGAAAGGAAGTACCTCCACGCTCATTCTCAGCCTGCTGAATGACCGTCCCATGTACGGATATGAATTGATCAAGGTCATGGAGGAGCGCTCGAACGGGATATTCAGCCTGAAGGAAGGAACCCTCTATCCCCTCCTTCATTCATTGGAGGAGCAGGGTGTGATCGAAGCCTATTGGGGACAGGGAGATACAGGAAGGAAGCGTAAGTACTACCGCATCACCAAAAGCGGCCAGGCCTTCATGGTCGAGAAAAAAGAAGAGTGGTCCACCTTTAAAGGTGCGGTGGATGACATCCTGGGATGGGAGAGGGTTTCATGGGAATGAACGAACCATTCAAAGACTATATCAGTGCCGTGTGCAGACGTATCCGCAACAAAGATGTTCATGAGGAAGTGGCCCTTGAGCTAGAGGATCACCTCCATACACTGAAGGAACACGCCATGAAGGAAGGACGTTCAGAAAAGGACGCCGTGGATTATGCCATCAGTCAGATGGGAGACCCCGCCACTGTTGGGAAACAGCTTCATCAAACCCATCGGCCGACATTTGACGTGGCGATCCTCATCCCCGTTGCCGTGATTTCCGTTTTTGGTCTCATTTCCATGTATTTCATCCAGTTTCAATCCAACATCACGGGGATCGGCGACATTTTTCAAAGCAGCCTGATTTATTACCTGGCCGGCTTGATCTTGATGATTGCATGCTTTTTCTATGACTATAGGAAACTATCGCGTTATTCCGGGATCATCTATGGTGGTACGGTCGCCCTCCTTCTCCTGACCCAGTGGGTCGGGGTCCGGGTAGACGGCATTTCCTATCTTGATATCGGATTCGCCACCCTGCATATTTCCGGCATTGCCCCCTTCCTCTTGGTCGTGGCATTTGCAGGGATGTTTTATGAATGGAACTGGCATGCACCGAAAAAAGCCATGATCGGGATCGGTCTCCTGGCTTTCCCCATCCTGCTCCTTGCATCCGATGGCTTCGCTGCCTATGCTCTTGGACTCGCAGTGGCGCTCGTCCTAATGACAGCAACCAGGGCAAAGCTTCATCAGATCCTCCTGTTCGGGATCAGTGCCATCGCGCTCCCCGCCCTATTCAAACCTGACTTCTTCTCACCAGTCAGTGCCGGAGACGGGGCAGGAATCAGGGCTTTATTCCAAAGAGCAGGGTGGTTCGGTGCCGACCCGTCCGTGCTCAATTTGAACGAAATGCATACCGACTACATCCTTGCGTATATGGTCCATTCCTTTGGATGGGTGTCGGCCATCGTGACCTTGATGTTCACGATTGTCTTCACCATCCGATTGATCCAAACGGCGAAGACCACCGCCCACTCATTCGGACGGGTGCTGACAATCGGAGTGGCCGTTGTGTTTGGCATTCAGTTTGCGGCTGCAATCCTCACCAATACCGGCGTCCTTCCACCTTTCGGCATCACGATGCCCTTCATGAGTTTCGGAGGCACACATGTATTGATCGATATGATGGCAGCCGGTCTCGTCTTGAGCGTTTATCGCCGCAGGCGCCTGGCTCCTATTCCAGCTGGTGGTACGTTGAAGTCATCATGACGGAAGCTGATCAGGGATTTCCTGATCAGTTTTTTTATGTTTATTTATATCGTATCATACGATACAATTGAAGAAACCGAACCAAGGAGCGAATCCATGACAATCGTGACCCAACTCAATCAACACTGGACCGACCTTTATTTCCACCTTCATATCCAGCATCAAGAAAAGATCTCCCACCAGGTCATCCGCATTATGCAGCTCGTGGAAAAGCGGGAGGAAGTCGGTGTAAAGGATGTGGCGGACCTACTCTCTGTTACCCATCACACGGCGTCCGAGCATGTGAAGCGGATCATCGAGAAGGGATACCTCCTTAAAAAAAGGCATCCCGATGATGAGCGCAAGGTGATCTTGGAACTCACCGATAGCGGGCGTGCTGTGCTTTTCCGCAATACCAGTCTTGATGAAGACAAACTGCAGGCTGCCCTGGATCTCATGACTCCTGAGGAAAGAGCAACCGTATCGGAAGCATTCCGGCTGCTGAGCGAGAAGGCAAAATCATGTACGTCTTCCTGAAGATCCTCGTATCCGCCCTCGTCATCGGTGCCGTGACCGAGATTGCGAGGCGCTTCCCTACCTATGGTGGCATCATTGCGGCCCTGCCCCTGGTCAGTCTCCTCAGCATCATCTGGCTCCATGTACAGGGCGAGGCATCGGAGCGCATCAGCACATTTGCCCTCGGGGTCCTGTGGGGATTCCCCGCAACGGCCTTCCTGCTATTCATCGTGTATCTGTCGTTGCAGCACTCCCTCCATCTCTACGCGGCCATCGGACTTGGACTCGCAGGGTGGGCGCTGTTTCTCGTCTTACAAGATGTCGTCATCAAACAGGCAAAAATCTTTTTCTTATCATAGGAGGAATGAAGAATGAATGAGCGTTATCCCATCGGGGAGTTTGAAACACCCGACCCTCTATCAGCCGATCAGATTCACCAATGGATCGAAGAGATCCGCACGTTTCCTGCAAGACTCCTGGAAACCGTCAGATCTCTAAGCGAGCTTGACCTGGATAAGGTTTACCGTGAAGGCGGCTGGACCATCCGCCAGGTCGTCCACCATGTTGCCGACAGTCATATGAACGCCTACATACGCTTCAAACTCGCCCTGACGGAAGAGAACCCGACCATCCGTCCCTATGCCGAGGATAAATGGGCCGAGCTCCCTGATTCCCTCTCTCCCATCGCATCATCCTTGACGATCATCTCTTCCCTGCACGAACGATGGGTCATTCTTTTAGAAAGCTTGACGGAAGAACTGCTCGCGCGGACCTTCGTCCACCCTGACTCTGGGAGCGTGGCCCTTGCCGAAAACATCGGGATCTATGCCTGGCACGGGAATCATCACCTGGCTCATATCCAGCATGCGCTGCAAAACTAAAATAAGCCTTGGCCTTCCTCTTAAGGGAAGGTCAAGGCTTTTCCTAAAACAACTCATACATTCCATGATAAAAGTACGCAAACTCCTCATCCGACACCCGGTATCGCTTATATCCTTCATAAAAGGCATCCTTCTCTTTCCCCGTGAACTTCCCAATCGCCAGCGATTCATCATAACGTGGATCTCCCACCGTCATCCCGGACACATCGATGAAGCATCTCACCTCCCCGTCCACCACGAGCACATTATCGGGATTGCAGTCCCCGTGGATCATCGTGGGTTTGACCGAAGCCGGCCTCTCCGCCTTCAACTGTTCCAAAAGCTCTATATCCCCGTCCGTCTCACCTGCCCTGACATACGGCTCCGCCTCTGCCCATACCCGCTCTAACCAATTGCCTTCTCCTAATCCTTCCAACAGCTCTCCTTCATGGAATCGATGAAGGAAATCTCCGAAACTCCTGATGAGCGCAAGGCGTTCCTCGCCATCGTCGACTCCCTTTAACGCCGATGTAAGGGAGAGCCCCTCTATATATTCCATTAGAAGATAGCTGTCTCGAGCACTCTCCCAAAATCCCATGAATCCAGGCACCGCAACAGTTCCCTGAACGCGTTGTAGCGCCTGTGCCTCTTTCTTTAACCAGTCACGGTAGCGTGGGTGGGACGCCTTCTTCAGAATGAACGTCCCCTCCTTGGTTTCAACCCGGCTCACTTCAGACGTGCACCCCTGTTCTTCAAGGAGTTTATGCTGCCGGATCCGGCCTGCCAACCTTTCAATCTTCTCGATCATCTCACGTCCACCTTTCTTAAAATGGGAAAATGCATTGTTACTCAAACTTCTCCGCGTACTTCCCTTTTTCGAGGATCTCGTCCGTGGTCATGGACGTCCATTCCGGTATAGAAACATCGGGATTCTTTTGTAAAAAAGCATCCATGATTTGAAGGCCGACCCGGTAGTTGGACCACATCGGGAGTTTCTTATCCCGACTGCCGATAAAAATCTCCTCGTAGAGGTCTTGATCAAAGGTATTGGGATTCTCAGAAATCATGTCCCACACCATTTTCTCCTTATTGGGATGTAACGTGTCCACCCACGGGTTCTCCACATCGGGATATACCTGCTTAGCAAATGCATCTGCCTTTCCTTCAATGACGACACCATCCAAAACGGAGTATGCCTCTTCATCATGGGTCTCGAAATTGACGAGATGATGATACTCATGGGCAATCGTATATTCAAGATTTTCCACGTTGAAAGCAGGATCGATCAGGATGAGGATGGCATGCTCACCGTACACCACACCATATACACCGTTCATAAGATTTGCGTTAGATTTGAATTCAGGACTGGACGGGACCACGTAAATGGTTTTATCCCCACCGGGAAGAACGTCGATAGACTTCTCTATGGCTTGCTTTATGCTCGAGTGGATCGTGTCCTGTTTCCCCTTGAATGCCTGCAGGTTTTCCTCCATTGTATCTAGGTCTCGCGGAGCCTGCAAAAATTCAAAACCAATCATCTTCATTATAGTCGGATCATCCGCCTCACCGTGCTCAACCATTGCTTTCTTGACCTTCTGTATGTAAAGCGTCTCGTTATCCTCATCAGGATTGTCACGAACACTTTCGATATAATCTGCCATCTCATTGTAGTAATAGTGAACCTTTATTTCTTGTTCTTTGTATGTAATCGTTTCTTTGCTCTTAAACGCTTCTTCTTTTTCATCTGAACAGCCCATGAGTGCTAGGAGCAGGGTACATATAGCAATCGTCCAATAGATTTTCTTCATTCCGCTCCCCCTTCTCCATATTCAAGGTATCGAATGACCCTTGTAATATACGACTTGATGGGAGAAGAAGTATCTATCTGTAAGCAAGGGAGGTCATCGGGCTTTTTACTGTTCAACACCGTTTTCCGGAATGCTTCTTCGGATTTTACCTCTTTAATTTGGCTCGGCATCCGATCCCTTTCCCTCAAACGCTCATTGATCAGGGTAAAATCATGCACCACACACTCAATATATTTATATGGAATTCCGTATTTTTCAGCAAGGAGCGTCCCCTTCTCTACCATCTCATCATAGAGGCAAGGGCTATCAAAGATCACACTATGTCCTTGCTCAAGCAGCGACTCACTGATGGACCAGTCCAAGTGATATGACACTTTTCCTGCCATATCATGGGTAAGTCCATTCCCCACCTTTTCCATTAGGGCTGATTTCGTGACGTCATGATCCACGATGACCGCTCCCGTTCTTTTTCCTATCTCACGGGCAAGGGTTGATTTTCCCGACCCCGGAAATCCTGACATTTGAATAAACATACTCACGCTCACCTCAGATCCTATTTATAGAAAAACTCCCTACTCAAGATCATTGCCTACCAACTGTCTCAACCTCTCCGTCCATTTCCCATCAAGTGAATAAACAGCGCTTGAATCATCCACCTTCTTCACATGACTTTTCGCCCCTTTTTCTCCCAACCAGAGAAGAAGCTTTTGCTGTTCAACGTTCTCAGCATCCACCTCCATGATGAAATCCGGATCTTCGAGATCGGCCACCTCCTCATCTTTCACAGCACCAGCGAACACCTCTTGGACCGCTTGGATCATGAGCGCATCGTCCTCATTAAGCCTGGAATCGCCTCCAGACTTGGAAAGATGGAATCCTTCCCACTCTTCGAAATCAATCAGCCCGTTCTCCATGACCGACGCCGGAGGATCGTACAGAACAGGGGCGGCCGATTCCTTCTGACAACTGGCGAGTATAATACTCATCGAGACTGCAAACAGGATCTTGTTCATAACGGCACCTCCACTTTCTTATACGTACACAAGAGGATTAAGTTTCCATTTATTGATAAAATTAAAACCAGACCCAATAGATCCGGTTTACTTGTTTCATTTATATAGGTCCTGACCAGGTCGTAACAGCGGGATTCCGTCAGATTCGCTAATATGGACGCTCTGATGTGGTCCCCCTAAATCCCTCGAAGGCCGTGGTACACTATTAAAAACTCCAGGAGGTGGCATATGAATCAGCAAAAAATCGATATCGACAAACACAGGGATGTCATCATTTCTTTCCGCAGGGATTCCTTCAAGGTCAGCTTCGGTACGGATCAAGACTTTGACGAGGAAGAATATGTACGGTGGGTCCAGGACCAATCAGCCTTATTCCCGGATGGCTTCATTCTCCTCATGGAAAAGGGCGTACCGATCGGTCAGCTTGAATTGACGGTGAAAGACTATGAAGATAGCAAAATCGGGTATGTGAACCTCTACTACCTGATTCCTGAGCGACGTGGATCAGGGATGGGAAATAAGCTTCACCAGTACGCCCTTCAGTTCTTTCGGACTCAGGGTGTATCCGAATATCACCTTCGCGTTTCACCAAGCAACCATCAGGCGCTGAGTTTTTACAAGAGAATAGGAATGAGGGAATTCAAGAAGGAGTTCGGAGGTACGGTCATCAGGATGAGAGGAGTTGTCAGTGAACAACCGCGAACGATAAAAAAAGGAGATAATTCCCCTTGGAAATTCCAGAAACAGGATGGACATATCAAACTCATTCTATCCCATACCATTTTTCAATTTAATCCAGCACTTCAATCTTGGAACATTTTGCTTTAGCAGGTGCTGACTCCATAACTATCCCGCACCACACCCCGACCTTGGTTCCGGATTCAATTCCCTCTGCCATTGAATCATCTTGAAACTGTAAATAAGTAAATGAACGATTGTCTTGATCGAATTCCTTAAAGGAATGATCAATATCTTCTTCATCAAAGTCTTCAATCGGAACCAAGATGCTTTCTTCTTCAAGATAGATTCCCTCCATGGTAGGAGGTCCCTCCCCATTGTGCACAAATTCAGGCTGCCCTTCATGAATCATCTCCTCACAACCCGTAACCAACAAGAACAGCCCCACCGGCAGGAGGAACTTCATGAAGCGTTTCATCACACCCATCTCCTTTCATACAGTTGACAACATACAATCTCTGCTTCACTATGTGAATGATACATATTGAACTGAGGAGGCTTCCCCTTGAAAAACATGATACTGATTGACATTGAAACGGGAAGTGCCGCTCCTGATTCCGGAATCTTTCAAGTCGCCGCGCTTGTTGTGGAGGACGGGGTCATCATTGATAAGCATTACTTTTTTGAAATAAAGGACGAGACCATGACTGCCTTCGGTTTTGGCGCTGGATATGTGAAAATCTCAAATCACATAAAGATGAAACAAACCTTCCGTGAGCTACTCGAAGACTACCCATACCCGGTTGTTTCGTTCAATGCAACCTTGGACCGAGCCACTCTTTTACACGACGGATGGCTGGATGAAGGCAGGGAATGCTTCAGTGCACAGGTCGCCATCAAGCACACCTATCCCCATCTGCTCTCCTATACCCTGAGTTACCTCTCACATTATTTCAAAGTAGGGTTGCCCGTTGACCACAAAGCCTATTTGAATGCGCTACTCCTGCTTGAAGTGATCAGCGGGGCCTCACCGCTGGAGTGGAATCCTGTTCACTTAGCCAAGGCGGAACGCGATCGCAGGATTTTCCAAGGAAAGTCCATCGTGTTCACCGGAGCCAGTGCCCAGCCCCGGGTGCGAATGAGCAAAGCCGCGAGAAGTTGCGGGGCCACCGTTAGCAATACCATCACATCCAAAACAGACTTCCTCATCGTCGGTAAACGCCCGGGAAGCAAGCTGGAGCGCGCCCGGAACCTTGGGGTCCCCATCATGTCGGATGAGTGGTTTTTGGAGACCGTATCGATCGAACCTGCAAAAGAATCATCTCCTTACAAAAAACTTAATGATGTGGCTGGAAAGACTGTCTACCTCGCCCCCATGCCTTCCGCGTATAAGAGCAAGGTGAAAACCATTCTGAACACAATGGATGTTTCATGGGTGAGGGACTCGGAAGACTTGAAACCAGAGGTTGTCATCCATCGAGACGGATCAAGGTCCATGGAAGGATTGGAGATGACTCTATCCCTTTCGGAGTTGAATCGGATGCTTCTGGAGAAATAAAATCCTATGTGTAGAAAAAAGCATAGATGACTACCCACCCACGCTCTTGCTCTTCTCTTTTTTCTCTTTTCTCTCCTGCACCAGCCCATCGAAGTATTTCGTGAACTCCGACTCGGCCGAATAGGACAGACACAGGTATTGCTTCGCCCTGGTCATGCCGATGTAGAGGAGGGATACTTCGCGCTCTACGTCGTCTTCCAGTGCAAATGGCATGTTGTCGACGTTCAGGATGAAAACCGCTTGGAAGTCCAAGCCTTTGCTGCTGTCGATGGTGCTGATTTTGACGCGGCCATCGTCCATGTCGAAGCTCCGTTTTGATTCGCTGTTTTCCGTCAGCCAGAAGTGGTCGATTCCTTCTTTGGAAAGCTCGTGCTTGAGGATATCGATGTAGCTGGTCTTATGGGACTTCTTCACGCGATAAAGGATGAGCATCTCCGAGTAGGGCACATGCTTTTCCTTGTTCAGCCTGTTGATCAGTTTGGCAACGGAGCGTGCTTCTTGGTCGAACGTAGCAGCCTTGATGATCATCTGTTCGACACCTTTTCGCTTCGTGCTCTGGGGAGCGATGATCTCGCCTTCGAATCCGCGGTCCACGACCTTGTTCTTCAATGCTGAATGGGTCTTATAGAAATCCCACGCGAACTTCACGACCTGGGCCGTATTGCGGTAATTGATGCTCAACACCTTCGAACGCCCCTGGAAGCTCAGTCCCATATCCTGCAGATAGCTCCGCTTCCGTTTATAGATTGACTGCGCCCTGTCCTCTACAAGAAGGAGGGATTGGGTCTCGGGATTTAGGAGATTCGCTACAAGCTCGAACCACGATGATTCAAAGTCTTGCCCCTCATCGATCAGGATCGCATCATAGCCGGGAAGGATCGCCTCGCCTTTCTTGATCTTATCAAGTACGGCCGGAATGGTTTTCTCCGTAATCTTCAGGTCATGCTTCAACCACGCGTGGAAATTCCGGACCGTCACATGATGGGTCCTGCCTTTCCCCTCGTCTTCTGCTAAGTCGAACAGATCGTCTGGTTCATTCATCATATGGGTCACAATCTGCTCAATATTCCTTGAAAGGGAAATGTTATAGCAGAGGATGAGGATCTTCCAATCTGGATGCTCTTTTGCAAGAAGCTTCGCACGACTTGCCAGGATCAGCGTTTTCCCACTTCCGGCCACCCCACGGATCAGGCGGTTCTTATCGCCGAGCTGCTTCGCAAGGTTCTCCTGATGAAGGTCCATCGCCTTCACATCATGAAGAGACAGCAGTAGCTGATCCTGATACGGAACGGGCTTTTTGAACTCGGCACTGATCCTCACCTCTGGGAAGAGATGATACCGGATTGCATCCATCTCTTCTTTTGTAAGGGGTTCCTTCAACCGGTATGGGATCGTGAACATATTCATGATCTTCTCCATCAGGATTTCTTCGGAGAATCCTTCTTTATCCGGGTCGATTTCATCGCGCGTCAGGCAGAAGGACGGCTCGACGACGGCATACAGCCCGTCCTGTATGAAATCCTTCTGATGAAGGCGTGTGAAGACCGCTCCGAAGCCATACGGGAATTTCAACTGGAACTGATATTTCCCCTCCAACTGGACGAGGTTCTTATCTTTCTTCAGTACGTCCGAGATCTTGAATGCATACTCTCGCGCTTGCTTCAACGGATTCTTCACCGTACGTTGTTCCCCCGACGAGGTATGTAGCGTCCACTCATCATGGTTCAATTGCAATAGCGTACTCTTCGTGTAATCCTTCACCTCAAGCACCACAAACCCCAGATCAGGTCCGATGACCACGAAATCCGGACGCTTCCCGTGGATCTCAGGCTCATAGTACACAATATAATCATCAGGTAAATACGTCTTCAAGGTACGAAAAAGAAGCCTCTCACCGGCCGTGGCCGTCGTTCGGATCGTTTCTGGTATCGTGTATGCCATAAAAAACACTCCAACTTTTTGATAATTTCCATTATACTACAAAACAGGGTCGCCATTAACAACTCACCAGAAAATTCGACATTATTTTAGAAATAATCCGTCTTTTTTCGCTAAGGAGGTAAGAAACAATAAAGAAGTTCATCAAAAAACACCCCGTCGGCTTCACCATCACGATTTCCACCATCGTGTTCACGGCTGCAGTGAGCTGGGGAATCATCGCCCTCATGCATTGTGCTTTCTTTGACATAGACCGACTGGAGCCAGGGGAACTCATTACAGAAGAAACGTCACCGGACGGACGTTATACCGTACAAACCTTCCGGAACAATGGCGGCGCGACCGTCGACTATGCTGTGCTTGGCGTACTGACATCCAACGAGAAAGATCGTGGAGTGAAGAATATCTATTGGCAGTACCATGAAGAAGAGGGCGAGGTCAGTTGGGTAGACGATGATACGGTGCAAATTAACGATCAAGTCCTTCATGTACCGGATGAGGTGTATGACTACAGGCGGGAATGATTCCCCCTGACAAACCAAAACAACCCCACTTACGATAACGCAAGTGGGGTTCTTCTAGTTCTACTGCTCTACTCTATTATGCGATGGGACCGTATGCTACTCCTTGAAAGGTAATGGGACCTACCACATTCAAATCAGCTGCACCAGATGGAGATTCAATTGTTAGATTGTATACACTAAATTGATCGGCGGTGTTAAAGTCTGTGGTTTCAAAAGAAGCAGTATAGAAACTCTCAAAAAATCCTTCGAGTCCTAATTGGGTACTAAATATTTCTGTACCTATGGTAAAGGAATTTGTGCTTTTGTAAATCCGTATAATAACTGGCTCTACAGAAGTAGTACTCTGAAGGCCAATCGTACCTGAAAGGACGACGCGATTTGTAGGGGTTAGGGGAGTCAGGAACATTCCCAGGTCTGACTGAAAGAATGTACCACCTGCAATCGAGTATTTATTGGTTGCTGGTGTGATTCCGACGGGAGTTGGGGGAATGGGAGTTGGGGTGGTAGGACCATTGCGCGGTACGCTCGCTTTCATATCTAAAACTTGTTCGGCCATATCGTTCACCTCCTTAAAATAGAATGGATATAATAGCTGAACATCTTGAAAAGTAAATCTATCATTTCAGCTATCATACTTTTACTATATTCTTTTTTCATAGAACGGATTGTATGCTTGTCCTGTCGCATCAACAGAATAGACATAGGGGTATCTAGAGATTCACTATTAAAACCAGAACACTATCATCTACAAAATGTTCTGGTTGTTATATAGTAAATTGTTTTTACTTTTTCTGTGTCTTCTTCAGTCCTTACACAATGACCCCTCCCTATCAAACCAGCTGCGAAAACACTCTCCCACACACTTCCATGATCCCTTTCCCGTATTCACCTTCTGTTATGAAGTCATGCTTCCTTTTCGCTTCTTCCGTGGCATTTCCTAGAAGATAACCGTGCTCTACAGTCTTCACCATTTCCAGGTCGTTGCCGCTGTCACCGAAGGCTAGGGTGCGGCTACTGGGGACGTTGTAATGTTTCTTCATGAAGCTGACCGCGGCCTTCTTGCCCGTCCCTTTGGGAATGAAGTCGACGTCGTACGCATTTTCCGGGTCTCCTGCCTTCGGGTTGCAACGGTTGATGTTGATTCCTACACCGTGATTGAACGCGAGCTGACGGATGATGCCGAGGTGATAATCGACACCTGTGTCCGAAGCGGGATAGTAATAGTAGTTCATCTTATAAGTCCCCTGCCCGAACTGGGTTTGAGGGGTCAGTTTGATAGAGTAGATGTTCTTTAAGTCATCCAGGATCTCCTGTACGACTCCATGGGAGAAGCCTGACCGGGCAATCCTCTTCTCCCATTCCGGAATGGGACGGTAGCATTGGCTTGCATTCACTTCCCACATTTCCGTCCCGAGGTTGCTTGAGATGAAGTGGGGAAGATACCGCATCCTCGCCTTCTTCATCTTCTCCTCGACCTGGGTGAGACTGCTGCCTGTCACCCATCCGATCTTCACATGTTGCTCAGACGCAAGCCATTGAAGATACTCCTCCAGTTCATGGACCATCATGAGCTGCTCCTCTGTGCATGCATGAGGGAAATACGTTTCATCAAAATCAAAAAATGCGATGTACCTGGTCTCGCCTGTCGAATGGTAAACATCTTGCGGCATATGGACACCTCCTAGTAAGATAAATTCAACGTACTCTCTGGGAACGTTCCCATGTCAATACATAACTTGGAGGGAGATTGACCGATGCCGACCATTCTTGATATCGCCCGTGTAAGCGGAGTGTCCAAATCGACCGTTTCACGGGTCCTGAATCACCATCCCCATGTCTCGGAAGACAGTCGGAGGAAGGTGGAAGAAGCCATCAAGGAACTTTCCTACGTCCGAAATCTCCGTGGCGTCCAGCTCCGTTTGCAACGAAATCACACGATCGGGATTGTCGTGCCTCTCCTGGATCATCCCTACTTCAGCCGCCTTGCGGGTATCCTTACAAAAACCTGCCGGGACGCCGGGTATAAGATGGTCATCCACCAGACCTTCTTTTCCCAGGATGCTGAATCAGAGATCTATGATGCCTTGATTCATAAAGAGGTCGATGCCTTGATCCTCACCCACTCCACCTTCGCGGAAGATGAGATCAAGTCGAGGGTTCAGGATCAGATCGTCGTCGTGTGCAATGAACAGTTCGATGGGGCACACTTTGATACCGTCGGCGTGGATGAAGAGGAAGCGACGTTCATCGCCACCGATCACCTTCTTCATCGGGGGGCTTTCCCCCTCATCTTCTGCGGAGACGATATGGACTCCCCTCTCCAACAGAAGCGTTGGGAGGGTTTTAAGCGGGCACACGCCCATCACGGACTTGAGTGCGCTGACACTTGTTGTCATAACAAGGTCATCACCATTGAAGACGGGGTGGCATTGGGAGAGGAACGTTTCCTCACCACTTCGCCACCAAAAGGGATCGTGGCAGGCAGTGATTTTGTAGCCGCAGGGCTACTCGCTGCTGCGAATGCAGTAGGTCTGTCGGTGCCGAAGGACGTGAAGATCATCGGGTTTGATGATCATCCCATCTGCTTGACGACCTCCCCGACCCTTTCTTCCATCTCGTATGCTCTGGACGAAATCGCGCTAGATCTCATGGGCAGGCTGACACAGCGCCTTCAAGGAAAGAATCCCGAGCCCCTTTTGATCAAACGAAAACCGGGGTTGGTGAGACGAGGTTCCTCTTAATGGTTTTATTTTACATAAAATCCAGTTTGGACTATACTTTGTAGGGAGTAAGGTCATAGGAGGGATCATGTGAAATCCGCCATCATCGATAACCGCGGGGAGGAACATGAATGGTTGTTTATTTTTGTGACCATCACATCGTTCTTGACATTCCGCAAGATTCCTAGATTGGAAGCCTTTCATAAGAAACTAAGGGGAACATTCAAGCCTTATTGAAGATCCATTACAGCACGGAGGTTCATCATGTCCGACAAAGACTCATTCAAAAACGAATCACTGCCAACCAAGATATTCATCATCATATCTGTCAGTCTGATCATTCTCGCGGCCATCGGATTCGTCGTCGCCCTGATTTTCTTCGGATTCGTCGGTCTCTTCCGGATTATCGGCATCGAGTACAGCTCTTACTGGTCCCTGCTTTGGTTCGCCTTGTTTTATTTTATCTGCGGATTCATCGGAGATTTTATCGTGAAGCTGCTGTTCGGCCTCATGAGGGCGTCGGGACGCTGGTCATGGAATGCATTGAAGGGAGGCTATTTCTTCTTCTCCTTCCTGATTAACTGGGGCATCATTTCCATCCTAGTGGCTCTCATGTCGTCCATTGACATACAGCCCCTGACTCAGATCGGAATCGCCTTATTCCTCGCCCTGTTGGATCTTGTGTTCGACCCGCCGAAGGAAAAGAAGGCAGACATGGAAGAAGGAGGCGAATGATCGCCTCCCTCCAAGCTAACAAATGCTAACCTCGCTCTTTTTCACCTTACCGGTCGCATCGTGGATATAGTCCGTCCCCGCCTCACAGTTCTCCGTGTTCTCCCACTCCACAATGTATTCCCTCCAGTTGTGCTGAACAGAAATAATCTCGACTTCACCAATGGAATTTTCATGTTCCTTCATAACAATGGATCGAACTTCCTTCTCGGATATGTTCGGTTGAATGGAATTGCATCCGCCAAGCACCAGTATCAGCGATAAAGCCCCCACGATTTTCTTCATACCCATCAGCCTCCTGTCCCTATAGACGATGCGACGCTAAAGGAAGTTTCAAGCAGTGGATGCTCCCTTATTAAAATTGTATATTTTTCCATAAAGATGAAACTTCCCTCGTGATCATACGTTTATATATAAAAGGGGGAATGACCAATGAATAAAACCGCTATTTGGGCAACCTGTACAGCCATCATCATGGGCCTGATCGTTTGGACTGCCAGCAGGCTCGTACCGTTTTCCTACAATGAATACAGCTTCTTCATCGGACTTGGCGCCTCAATCCTTTTGTTCTTTTTCAGCAGCAGTGGCGGAGTTTTCTCAAGAGCTGCGACCATGGATGCGAGTGAAGCCGTTTGGAAGGTGCAGAAGGTGGAGAAATCGAAGGTCAAGGTCGGCGGGGTCTTTTATGGCGCGGTGCTATATACGGTGGTCAGTTTGGTTATTATGATGGCTGTTTATTTCTAAGCCTTTGCACGAAGACTTATTGAAGTATTGCTTCCATCCCACTCTGGATTAGTCCCAGTGAAGATAGAATATGTATCTTAAAGGAGCGAACACTATGTTTCTATTCATATGGGGCGGCCTTCTGGTTCTCCTCGTGATCCTCATCAGCCTTCTTCCCAAGGGCCGATATCTCTGGGTGATTCCTCCTGCCGCTTACCTCACCGTGGTGACCATCGCTCTTCTAGGTAAAAGCAGCGATCCCGGGTATGATGTATGGGGGTTCAAATTTGCGATTGCACAATTCATCGCCATCCCCCTTTTCGTCATAACAGCAGGTGTCATCTTTTTCAGATTGCATTGGAAGAAACAACAATTTTGAACCTAAGAAGAGGCGAATTCCCAATTATTTAGGATTCTCCTCTTCATCCTATACATCACCCAGACGCTAGACGACGACATTCGTTACTCAAACTTAACCGACTCAACAATCTTGTCCATATCCCCTTGCACCATCTGTAAATACTGTTCACCGAGCTCCCAGTATTCTTCTTCATGCGTCTGACCCGGCGGTTCATAAGGGATGGAATACACTAAAACCAGATTATTCCCTGCCGCCATGAACGCTTCAGTCCCCAATGACCCTTCATAGTAGTCTTCCATTTCTTCTTGGGTCACACCCTCCAGTACACCGATTGTCACCAGTCTGCCGATGAACTTCCCTTCATCCACCATGCTTAATTGAATTACCTTTGAAGGCTGATAAGGCTCAAATAAGTCGGACGAATCAGGTATTTGAAGCATATAATGATTTTTCCAAGACGGTGGAAAAGCAAACGAAAATCCGAAGTCCTTATCGTGGTAGGTTAATGATTTTGCAGGCTTCACCTGTTCACCAAAGCTGTAGGCCCGGTAATTATTGACCTCATCGTGATTCTTTTTTGGGTAATCTTCCAACTCACTCCATTTGAGCTCGATTCCCACAATTCCTTCAGCGTTAGGGAAAATACTATAATACTGATGGTAGAATGTAATGGAATCCTCTTGAAGTGTGAATGCGTTTCTTTCCATTTCCTCTAGTGATGTTTCTTCCGCTACGCCTGCTGCATAATCACCTACAGCATCATGCCGGTATTGAGCGAAACGTTCATCCGTCATTAGCTTATCCCTCAATGCCTCTGCAATGATATCCAGAGAGGTTTCATGTTCTTTCAATACTTCCTCAAGGGTAAGCACGCGCTCCTTTTTCAAATCGAAGTTAATGGGGACAGAGCCCATTACACCCTGACCACCAGTGTTTAAATAATCTCTAAAGTAAATAGAGACGACTTCGTCCGTGATTATCGGCTCTTCCATAGTCCTATTAAAGAAATACTTCGTGAAATTCTCATCCTCAAATCCATCACTTGAAAGCTCTTGGCGAAGCTTCTCAAGGCTGTCGATCTGTCCTTCAAACGTACTCTCCATCTCTTCTTCGATCAATCGATCCAATTTCTCATATCCGAAATAAGGATATTCCACAGTCACTTCCCATTCCCCGTCCTTATCTTCAAGCACCACTTTTTCATATGTACTAAGCTCTTTTACCTGCTTTCCCTGAGGCTCTTCCTTTTCAGATCCCTCTTTCACTTTCTTTCCTTCAGCCTGGACCACTTCTCCCTTATCTGTCACTGCTTCAGCTTTTCCAGTCCCGTCCGCGCACGCCCCAAGTACAGCAACGGTTAACGTCAATGGAACGGCGATCATCCATATCTTCATCCGATTTTCCTCCGATACTCTTCTTCTGTTTTTCTACCAAGTATTTCATCGGCCTAATTTCAGTATTCTTTAGTCGAGTATAGGAATAAAGTCACAAACATACTGGTTTCTGCTCCTTTAATCAGAATGAACGTGCATACCGAAATTCGTAAGCTGCCCCCATTCTTAATCTTGAATGTTGGTTTCATATGGTAGTCCCTTCATCTGTTCACTTTAGAAACTAAGCCGCTTCTCAGAAAAATACATGTGTAAATGGAAAGTTATTACTGATACGATAAATCTATCAAATAATCCTAGGAGACTACCCATGCATTTCATTTTTGATTTAGACGGAACCATCTGCTTTAAAGGAAAACCCATCTCACCGGCCATCACCCGTGCACTCCAGCAGCTTGAAGAAGCCGGCCACCGGATTGTATTCGCCTCGGCCAGACCCATCCGGGATATGCTCCCTGTCCTGCCAAAGCCGTTCCATAACGGTACGCTGATCGGCGGGAACGGGGCACTAATCTCCGAAAACGGGACCATCACGTTTTCTCAGGCTTTTTCACCGGCCATTGTCGAGTCTCTGATGAGCACCCTTCATGAGCATCAAGCCACCTACCTGATTGACGGGGAGTGGGATTATTCGTATACGGGCAGAGCCGATCACCCGATCCTGACCAACCTGGATCCACATCGCCTTGCCAAGAATATTCCCATCAGTGAGCATCCCTCCATCGTGAAGCTGCTCATCCTTAGCGCAGTTGAAAAAGAAAGCCTTCTGGAAAAGCTCGGAGAAATGGATATCATCCTCCACCTCCATGCACAGGAGGACGTGATTGACTGCAGCCCAAAAGGCATCCAAAAGCGTGCAGCACTCTCTCACCTGAATATCACCGATTACATCGCCTTCGGTAATGACGCCAATGATATTACCATGTTCGAAGGGGCCAGGCACGCCGTCATGATCGGCGACCATCAGGCGTTACGCCCGCATTGTACTGAAAGCATTCCATTCTCTACCGAAATAGAAGGAATGATCATTGCAAAATTGATGGAATTGGACGATGCCTTCACATCTGAACGTATAACAACCTAATCGTTTACAGCAGGGGTTCCCTTCACCCCCTATAACGTAAAAAGGCCTCGACTGGTTCAAGTCGGAGACCATTTCATTCCTATTTGGAGGATTCATACTATGACAATTCTACTTTATCAATATGACGCGTTTACAAAGGAAATAAACAAAGGGAATCCTGCAGGGATTGTTTTGAACGCAGATACCATTCCAGAAACAGATATGCAGAATCTCGCTTACAAGCTAGGCTTTAATGAAACCACATTTGTAGGTCATTCTTCTATAGCGGACTTTAAATTGAGATACTTCACCCCTGGCCAAGAAATGGATCTTTGTGGACACGGTACGATTGCAGCAGTTCAAGCCCTGGAAGATAAGGATCTTTTGAATCAAAAAGAAAAGATAACCATAGAGACCAGAGCGGGTGTACTTCCCATTTGGTTAGCACGAAGGGAGACCCTTTATATCACGATGCAGCAGAACACTGCTGAATTTATTGAATTCACTGGGGATCGCAGCAGGCTTTCCCAAGCTTTAGGTATCGAAGCAGACGAGCTTTCTGATGATCTTCCAATCGTATTCGGCAGCACGGGTAATTGGACTTTGATCGTTCCTGTTAAATCGTTGGAGTCCTTCTTGCGCATGAAGCCGGACAATGAACGTTTCCCTTCCATATTGACCCAAATGCCTAAAGCATCCATTCATCCAATCTGTTCTCAAACATTTAATCCGAATGCTGATCTTCACGGAAGGCACTTTTCTTCACCTTATTCAGGGACAGAGGAAGATCCTGTGACCGGAACGGCATCAGGCGTCATGGGAGCCTATTACGCAACGTACATACACGAGGGATTAACCGAATGTTCTATAAGCGTGGAACAGGGAAATGAAATAGGGAAATCCGGAATGGTCGGTGTCACCATCAAACAGAATGGACCCATTCAAGATGTATTTATCTGTGGCACTGCCGTTCTCGTGAAAGAAATAGGCGAAAACGCCCCTAATAAAGAACCTCAGGGTTAACAACGCGAGGACTAGTTGTGTACTAAAAAAGGTTCCTCTGTTTGATCTGAGATTGACTGACTGTTACGTCTCACGTCCGATTTACGACCATATGAGGATTCGATTCCTTCAAAGCCTGCAGGAAGCCCTCCTGATCCTTCGGGGAAACCGTCAGGAACTTCGATGCCGAATGGGTGATCCCCATCCGGTCCACTGAAAGTGCCGGCCCTACAAACGGACTTTTTATGAAATCAACTCTCTCAATTTTGCGGATAGGAACCTTGAAGGTAATCGGTCCATAATGAACCACCAGATCCTCTCCATCCACACGATAGCCCGTGCGGAACCAGATAAGAAGATTCACGACACCAAGCACTAGTGGAACAACAAAGATTCCGACCCACTCCCCGGATAATATCGGCAGTCCGAAACATAGGAACAGGATGACAAGATGAAGGAATCCCATCCAGCCGTCTTTTTTTGAAGAAAAATACACGGAATCACTCCTTGATCTACTATTGGAATCGGGGTCGTCTAAAAAGAGAACTGAACCGCGTTCCGCTCAACCAAACGTCCATATGTGCTTTTCCAGCGTTATCCCATGTGCTACGATTACGATAGATTCATCACTCAAACCCACTAGGAGGTTCCCATGAAAAAAGCCACCCCGTTCCTTATGTTCCAAAACGCCGACGCCGAAGAAGCGATGACGTTCTACACGTCCCTCATTGAAGATTCAGAGATCACAAGCATCAACCGCTACGGAGCTGATGGGCCCGGTGAGGAGGGGACCGTCATGACGGCCACTTTCACCATCAAGGGTCAGGAGTTCATGTGCATAGACAGTCATATCAAGCATGGATTCACCTTCACCCCTGCCTTCTCCATCTTCCTGGAGTGCAGCAGTGAAGAAGAGATCGATCACGTTTACGATAAGCTTCTCGACGGCGGAAGTGCCCTCATGCCTCTTGGTGGTTATGGGTTCAGCCAGAAGTTCGGCTGGGTCAATGATCGATTCGGGGTATCATGGCAGATGACGCTGATATAAAAATGAGCCGGCATCCCGATGCCGGCTTTACTGCTTGAGTACATTCGGTCACCGCTTCTTGAACCGCCTGTTAATCCACCTAAACAGAAAGCCGAAACTTTTAAAGAAAAGCCAGAATGGAACATATATCAAGAAGATAAACAATCCGTTCTTCTCCAGCATCAACAATAAGTGATCAACATTCGATTTCTTTTGATTGTAATAAGCATCCAGTTCCTTGTACTCTTTCCGCAAATCGTTTATGATCTCACGCCTCTTTCACATTATTGTTTTTTCCCTTCCACGACTTCTCCATCATAAGCCGCTTGATAAATCCTGTGGATATCCGCTTCCTCCAGCACCATCGGACTCCTGGCTAACAGTCTCTTCTGTTTCACACCGTCCTTCGTCAGCTCTTCAAGGGCTGATTCGGGGATATCGAACTGGGATAATCGCTGTGGGATACCGACATCCCTGACGATCCTAACCAATTCTTCCACGCATTTTCTTGAGGCTTCTTCCTTAGACAAGTCATTGGACCTGCCTTCGATCGCTTCCAATACGTCTGCCATCCTCCCTTCACAGCTCTTCCGGATATACCCCATCACATAAGGAAGGAGGACGGCATTGGATTCTCCGTGGGAAATGTGGAACTGACCACCAAGGGGATAGGCGAGAGCATGGACACCTGCTACGCCTGCATTGAAGAAGGCAAGACCCGCGATATAGCTTCCGTAGCTCATATCAATGCGTGCCTGCCGATCGCAACCATCCCTCACAGCCGTACGAATGGATCCTGCAATCAACTTGATTGCGTGCAGGGCCAGGGCGTCCGTTGTCGGGCTTGCATTGATCGAGACATATGCCTCGACAGCATGGGTCAGGGCATCGATCCCTGTGGCCGCCGTCACCTTTGGTGGTACCGTCAGCGTGAGTTCGGGATCAATGATGGCAACGTCTGCCAATAGGTTGTCATGGGTCACGACATCCTTCGTGGAATCTAAAGAGAGGACGGCAATGTTGGTCACTTCCGAACCGGTTCCCGCTGTGGTCGGGATGAGGATCTTCGGAAGTCCCTTCACTTGGATTTCCTTCGTGCCTGATAGATTCAGATAATCCTCTACACGCCCTTCCTGCTGAGACAGGACAGCGGTCATCTTGGCCAGGTCGAGAGCACTCCCGCCTCCCATGCCGATCACCAGGTCGAAACCTCCTTCCCTCGTGAATGCCACCAGTTGTTCCCCTACAGAAAGCGGGGGTTCAGGTACCACTTCTGTATACATGGTGATGTCGAATCCCTCTTCCTCAAGGGGTACCGTGACGTTCCGGGTCAACCCGATTTCGACCAGTTGCGGATCCGTGACAATGAGGATCCTCTTTGCCTCCGCCTTCCTCACTTCAGGAAGTAGGTTCTCCAACGATCCCCACCCTGTATAGCTAAGTGGCGCAAATACTAGTTTTGAACTACTCATCTTTCTCTCCTCCTTGTTGGTCATTATCCCCTTCCCATTGACCTGTACCGAACCGCTTCCACTGGATACCTCCCAATCCCCACTTTCAAGATAGGCAAGGCAATCCCGTATCCAATCAAGAATCCAACCGTGTATAAGAGCAGATCGGAGAGATCAAACTGTCCGACATTCAGAATGTGCTGCATCCACTCCAACGTCCAGGCAACCCCCTGGAACAATAAGAATCGCCCCTTAAATCCCTTCAACACATTGGAAACTGTGAGAAGAAAATACATAGGAACAAAGATGATCAGGTTGATCACCATGACCCATTGTGAGGCCCGGTCCCCTTGTATGTCCGACAAGAAAGCAATGGGATTCCATGACACATCACCCGTCCCGATGCTATACTGCCCATCCGGCCTCAACAGACCGAAGATCAGGACCGTAAAGTAGGCCAGCAACAGTGCGTATCGATCCCATTTCGTAGCCATGCCCAAGACCAACTTCAGAAGAACATAGATTGTCAGCACGACAATCGCCATGGAGAGAATCGTCTTCTCAATATTCTCCATATTGGGAAAGAACCGGGGCAGCATATTCAAGAAATACTCCATGTAGATCCAGATCCCTGCTACTAAACTAAAAACCAACACCACTAAACTTTTCAACTTCCCATGCATACAGCCACCCTATTCTTCTTTACTATTTCTTTCATCATACCATTTTTGTATAAAAATGGTACAAGCGAGATCCTTCATAGGGATGTTCTTTTTTGTCGCTAGGGTAAAAGGAGGATTATCTTACCTTTTCCATTAACTCCCCTACCCCCTTGTCCCTGAATCTGATACTCTCTACCAACCCTTGATCGTTTACAGTGATATCGCCTGATAGATCTACCGTTCCTCTTTCATCACCGTCTCTACTATAGACGACCTTCACTGTAAACGTAAATGAACCCTGCACTGTTTCATTTTCCTTCACGACAATTTTCTCAGCTTTCAATTTACATCCGCTTGAGTAGGCGTAATAAGGGAAAGTGATTTTCCCTTCATTTACATATTGCTCTATGGTATCAGGGGACATATAGGGTCGAAAGAGATCCTTGTAATACGAGAGGAACAGGTCAAAATACTCATCGCTATTTCCTTCTTCAATATACCTATCCTCTTGCTCCATCAGGCTTGCCAGCTCATCATCCGGTCCTGTGAAGATTTTCTCCAGCACCTCTTTGACCTCTCCTTCCTGGGACGCGGTTTGATCTGTCATCACGGTGTTCAGCAGAAGGTATCCCCCTACGAGGATAAACAGTGCTGCTAGGAGTGCAGTCAGCAATGTAGGGACCAAGCGTTGCTTCTTCCTGCCCTTTTTCTGCATACTTTCCACCAACCTTTCGTAAACATCTTCCTGCTCATCCGGCTTCATGGAGACATGTTCATAGGACGGAAATCGAATGTTTTCATTCCCTTCACTCACGATGGTACCCCTCCTTTTCCAACTGAGCTTTCATTGCCTGCAACGCCCTTGAGAGCGTCGTCTTCACCTTGCTCTCCTTCCACCCGAGCACATCTGCTGTCTCACGGATTGACAGGCCCTTGATCTTCCTCAGTAGAAGAACCTCCCGATACGAGCGCTTCAACCGGCTCATTGCATCGTATACCATGCGTTCTTCCTCCCCAGCTTCCACAACGTCCTCTGGAGTGGCACCACCCATCCCTGTGAACATCTCCGTCACATAGTGAAGGGGCTTCCTCTTCCGTATGAAATCAATCGTGGCATTCCGGGCGATTCGATACAGCCAATTCTTATCGCTCATTTCCCCCTGAAACCCCTCCAGTCGATGGAAGGCCTTCAGAAACGTATCATGTGTCAGATCCTTTGCCTGCTCACGATCCCCGATCATCAGCACGATATAACGGAAGATCGCGTCGCTATATTCCACGTACCATTCGCGTATTTTCTGTTTCCTGTACCCCTCATCCAACAAGGTCACCTCGTTTCTTTCTTAGACCATTTATCGTAAAGACGGGCGATAATGGAAAAAGTTTCATTTTTAATTAAAAAAGCCATTCCGATTTGGAATGACAATTCTCCTAAAATGAAACATCGAGCTTTTCTTTCAGTTCCTCCAACACCTCGGGCTGCTTCTGTTTTGAAATCATCGTGGATCCCGGATCCTCTACTTCAGTAAAGTTGAAAAGGATCGTGCCGTCTTCAAGGATGGCAAAGGCGTATTTCCCCTTGCCGGACTCTTTTTGATCAGGTCCAAGGAAAACAAACGTGTAGGAGCTTTTGGATTTCAGCTTCTTCATAAACGAATCCTGACTGATTTCCTCTACCTCCAGCCCTTCCACTTGTGTCAAAACCTTTTCTAGCGTATCTTTCTCTGTTATCATTTTTGTTTGTTCTTCAGTTGAGGTATTGTTTTCAACCTTCTGGACAATCAACGTATTAGCGAATTGTTTATCCTTGAATGCAATGGTTTCTTCTTTTGCCGAGCAGCCTGCCAGTATGATGACGGTAACCAATATGCTCATCAGCCATTTTTTCATGATATTCCCTCCCCATGACCATCCACTCCCCTAGAAAAGTAGTCGTGTCGTTACCAGTAAAGACGGATGATCACATCCTAAAGTTTCATCTGCTTGGTAAATAAGTTTGGTAAGTGAGATAAAGGCGTAAATAGGAAGTGTAATGAATTGCAAAAAGAAAAACCGGCACATCCATGCCGGCTCACACAACCTTATTCAGACTCCAATTCACTTTCCACAACCCACTTATGATTCTTCACCATATCCCCGCCATCTGTCGGCTGGTAGTCAACCGTGTACACCGTCGTTCTTTCCGCAGACACGATCGTGGCTTTGGCATTCTTCATGCCTTTCATATGATCGGCTTCCAGGGTGACCTCGGTGCCGGGTTTGAGTTCTTCATCCCCTGCGTCTTTGATTTCTTCCTGGATCACCCATTTGTGATCCGTCACTTCTTCTCCTCCATCGGTCGGCTTATAGTCGACGACGTAGGCAGTGGTATCATAGGCACCGGTGACCATGCCTTCTGCCCCGTCCATGCCCTTCATATGATCCGCCTTGATGGTGACTTTGCTTCCGGTCTCGAATTCAGGGTTTGCCGCTTCTTCAAGTCCTTCAGGCATCTCGGCCGAACCTGAATGGTTCATATCCGCATGCTCGTCATGGGATTCCTTTTTGTCCGACTGACTGTCCGGGCTATTGCCGCATCCCGCGAGTGCCAAGAGAGCCGCGGCTCCGATTACCAGTATGTATTTCTTCATGATCATCCCTCTTTCTAAAAGGTTTTCACCTACAGTGTTACCCTTTAGAGGAAAAAATCATCATGATTTCCGGAAAATGATTCAATGGTCCAACCCTTTTTCCATTCGTTGTGCTACCAAAGCATCCCCTTCCCGACCGGTCCGCCGTAACTCACTGGCGACGGATCGACGCCTTTCCTCCGGATGATGCTGGCTGAATTTCGCTTTTCCTTCCATCCTGGAAATCGGGATCCTGAAGGCTACGATCCCTCTCTGCAGTCCATTGAGCTTGTCTGAGGCAACCTGATCCAGGGAATACGCGCTTTCTGTCCCTTCATACTGATCGACCAGTCGCTGCAGCGAGTCCAGTATTTCCTCGCTGTCTTCCATGATCTCCAGCTTGCCGTATACGTGGGCGGCCTCGTAGTTCCAGGTCGGCACCTCCTGATCGGATTCATACCAGGTCGGCGAGATGTAAGCATGTGCCCCCTGGAAGACGGCCAATACTTCCTGTCCTTGCCCATCCTTCCACTGACCATTCGGTCTCGCCATATGTCCGTAGAGTACACGATCTCTCCGGTCCACCATCAATGGGAGATGAGTCGCCCAAGGGGAGCCTTGATGCTGGGAGAAGAGGATGGCGAAGCCGTTTTCCTCTATTAGCTGAAAGATTTTTTCTTCCTCATTCAATCGAAAGTGCTTGGGGATATACATCTTCTTTCTCCTCTCATGCTCGCACGGATGCCCGTTTGTTTCTTTTACTGTACTGGTCCTGGCTTGTCTTTTCAATCAAAATCAGATGTAATACCGACGTTACGCACCAACAGCCCCCTGTGCCATTCGCTCATATGCCCGCATGAAGCTCTTATGTGAAAGATCACCAAGCGTCCCTTCATCGTTCTGGAACAAGCGTTGGAAGGTGAACGCCTTCGCTTCCTCCAACGTGATGCCTCTGCTGTTCATGATCAGCGATATATACGCAATGAAATAGTCTTCACTAAGGTCCCCGCCGTGGTTAATGGTCATGGTCAACCGCTCCTTTCATTTGATAAAGTCAACTATATTTATATGATATAATCAATAATTGATTTAGTCAAATTATTATTCCCTCGAAAAAAGGGACGGCACCCGCCCCTTTCACCTACAACCTCTTCACCATCCAATCCTCGTCATAATAGCACCCATCAAACTTCAATCCGTGCTTCTCGACGCCGAATACGGTAAATCCAAGGCTCGTATACAGGCGCTTCGCAGGTTCATTATCGGAAACGACGGTGAGGTTGATCTGTTCCAGCCCGTCGAACCCTTTTATATGCTGCAATAGTTCTTCTAAAAGCGATCTTCCCACAGCCTTCCCGCGCATGTCCGGTGAGACGAACATGCCGAAGATGTTTCCCTTGTGGGCCATTTTTGGACTTGTTTCCCTGACGAAGGTGGCCATGCCGACAAGATCACCGTCCACCCAGGCGCCCATGGTGAATTTGCCTTCCGATGGTGTCAATCGCTCTTGTACAAAAGAGAGGGGAAAGGCAGCCTCCCGTTCATAGGTTGAGCCGAATGCTTCGGGATTGGTTTGAAGTGCCTGCAGGCGCAGCTCCTGGTACGCTTCTGCATCGTGTTCATTCAATATGGAGATGGTCATATGCTGTTCCTTCTTTCTTCTAGGATCATCTATCACCTATTCGCTGATCACCCGCCATTTCCTCCTGAATACGAAAAAAAAGCTCCATTCCAGCGATTGGAATAGAGCTTTGCTTCATCATTCATTCAGTAGATCACAACATCCCCGTCCACCTTCAAGCCGACGGTGTCCCCTACTTTGACCTGAGGTCTTCCGAGGACACGGATGGAAGCTGAAGTCGCCTGGCCGTTCTCATCGATGAGAAGTTCGATCAGGGAATCGTGTCCGAAGTAGGTCGTCTTCATGACCTTCGCTTGGATTCCGCTTTCGATCGGTCCTACGCTGAGCTGTTCCGGACGAATCATGACCGTGACTTGTTCGGCGCAACCGGAAGGCTTATGACATGGCAGCATGCCGAGCGGACAGTCGACGCATTCTCCGCTGATCCGTCCATTGAGGAGCACGGCTTCCCCAACGAAGGTGGCCACCTTCAAGTCTTTCGGTTTCGTATAGACGTCATCCGGATTGGCGATCTGGACGAGCTCGCCGTCCCTCATGACGGCGATGACATCAGCCATGGAGAACGCTTCTTCCTGGTCATGCGTCACCATGATCGACGTTGCATTCGACTGTTCAAGTGCGTGCTTGATATCATCCCTTAGCTTGGCGCGAAGCCCCGTGTCCAGTGCGCTGAACGGTTCGTCCAGTAAGATCAGGCTCGGACCGGGAGCGAGGGCGCGTGCCAGGGCGACACGCTGCTGTTGCCCGCCGGACAGTTCATGGGGCATGCGTTTTTCAAACCCTTGCATGCCGACAAGCTCGAGCATATCCAGTACACGACCCGTTCGCTTCATTTTGCGTGGCAGTCCGAAGGCGACATTCTGTTCCACCGTCAAATGCGGGAAGAGTGCGCCTTCCTGTGGTACATAGCCGATCTTGCGCTTTTCCGGGGAGAGATAGAGGCGTTCGCCGAAGGCCTTCACGCCGGAGATCTCGATTTCACCCGATGCGGGGATTTCAAATCCTGCAATACTCCGGAGAAGCGTCGTCTTTCCGCACCCGGATGGGCCGAGGACGGCAAGCATCTGTCCCTTCTGCAAGTCGAAGGAGACATTCTCCAATACTTTCACTCCATCAAAGTTCTTTGATAACTCTTTAATCGCTAAGGCCTTCATACTCTTTCACTCCTCTTACTGGAAAATGATCGCATGGTCAGGATATAGACCGGCACGCCTGAGATCAGGATCAGCAGGGCGGCATAAGGGGCGGCCGCGGCAAACTCGGAGTTCGCCGTGTGCTGCCACACCCTGATCGCGAGCGTATCGACACCCGTCGGACGGAGCAGCAGCGTCGCCGTCAATTCATTCATGATCTTCAAACAAACAAGGGCCATCGCCGCCCCGATCCCCGGTATGATCAGGGGCAGGGTCACGGTGAAGAAAACACTCATCGGCTTTCTGCCCAGTGACCGTGCGACTTCCTCGACCCGCTCAGGCGCCTGCTCGTACGATGCCCTAATCGATGACTGGGCAAGGGGGACGAACAGGATCACATACGCGATGATCAACAGGACCGAGGTCTGATAAATCCCGCTCATATAGCGGATCGCGAAGAACACGAGGGTCAAACCGATAACAAGACCAGGCAGGCTGTGGACCACATACGGGACCCGCTCGGCCATGACAGACAGCGGCCCGCGGTGTCGGAGCGACAGCATGACGAGGGGCAGGGCGATGATCACCGTCACCACGGCTCCACCCAACCCGTAGGACAAGGTTGTGAACAGATTGCCCACCAATTCAGCAGGTTCAAAGCTTGCCGAGCTTCCGTTCAATAGCCAATACCCGAGACGTCCGAGTGGAATCCCGACGGCGAGTACCGTCAACACAAGGAACCCTAGTTGGACGAATGGTGCTGCCAACCCGAGTCTAACCTGCTCTCTCGCACGTGAGACGCCTCTTCCGACAGACGTATATTTAGCCTTCCCACGGACGTAGAGCTCCACTCCGATGAACACGAGGCAGAGGAACAGGAGGACCGTCGTCAACATCGCAGCAGATGCTCCGTTGAAGGCCATCGTGTACTGATCATAGATCGCCGTCGTGAACGTATCGAACCGGAGCAGGGACAGGGCCCCGAACTCCGCAAGCGTATGGAGGGCAATGAGGAGCGCGCCACCGAACAGGGCAGGTCGCATCTGCGGGAACGTGACGAGCCAGAAGGTTTTCCACGGTCCGTACCCTGCTGAGAATGCCACTTCCTCCAGGGAAGGATTCATCCCCCTCAGTGCCGCAGCCACCGGCAAGTGGACAAGGGGATAGCTGTATAGCGTCAAGACCAGGAAGGCACCGAAGAATCCTTCAAAGATCGGACTCAGGGATACCCAGCTGTAACTTGATACGAAGGCGGGGACAGCGAATGGAATCGTCACGAGGACGTTCCATACGCGTCTTCCCCATAGGTTCGTCCGCTCCGTGCACCAGGCCGTGGCGACACCGATGACCATGGAGGCCACCGTCACCGACACGTCCAGGAGGAGCGTATTTTTCAGAAGCTCATACACGCGGTCGCGGAAGATCAGATTGATCGACGTCTCCCATCCTGCTTCATACGCGCGGAGGATAATGTAGAGGATGGGAAGGCACGCGACAAAAATAAAGATAAAAACAGGTAAAAGGAGCAACAGCGACGTTTTTTTTCGCTGCGGCTCCTTCTTCCTCCATATGCCGGTCAAGGGCATTAGAGCAACCCTACTTCTTGTAGAAGTTCCAATGCCTGCTCACCATCAGAATATTCACCGAGGTCAAGTGCTTCTTTCGGCGGATTCAATTCTGAGAAAGGTTTCATGTCCTTTGTGTCCACGCTAGAGTTCAATGGATACTGTGAACTTGTATCCGTCAATACCTGCTGTCCTTTTTCTTCCGTTGCAAATTCCATGAATTTCTGTGCTTCTTCTTTATGAGAGCTTGACTTGACGATCCCTGCTCCGGATAGGGAGATCATATCCCCGATATCCCCGTTACCGAAGTAATAAAGCTTGGAGTTCATCTTGTCTGCGCCTTTTTCTTTGGCTTCGTTATCCCAGTAGTAGTTGTTGATGAGGGCTGCGCCTACATCACCTTTTTCTACTGCATCAAGTGCGATTTTGTTGTTCTTATATTGCTTGCCGTATTTCTTCAAGCCTTCCAACCATTGTTTCGTTTCGTCTTCACCATAAAGCATGATCATGGCGGAGATTTGGTTGGTGAACGCACCGCTAGTCGGTACGTAGGCTACTTTATCTTTCCATTCAGGCTTGGCGAAGTCGAATACCGTCTTAGGCAGTTCGCTTTCTTTCACCACATCCGGATTGTACGCCACTACGCGTGAGCGGGCAAGCAATCCGACCCATGTGCCGTCCGGATCTTCGTATTGGTCGTCCATGTTATCAAGTGCTTTGGAATCGATCTTCTCAAGAAGTCCCTTCTCGCTCAGCATGACGAGTGGAGCCGTTTCTTCCGTGAAGATGATATCGGCAGGAGACTTGTCCCCTTCTTCTGCCACCTGATGAGCCAATTCATTGCTGGAACCTTCACGAACATCGACCTTGATGCCGGTTTCCTTCGTGAATTCCTTCGTCAACGCTTCGGTCACTTCGGTGTGCTGACCGCTGTAGATGGTCAACGCTTTTTCCTTATCGCCGTCCTTCGCGTTATCGCCGCCGTTCCCACAAGCCGCCAACGCACCGACGACCATGACGGACGCTGCCGCCACTGCTGCCTTCTTCGCATATGTATGAAGCTTCATCATGTTGATTTCCTCCCCAAGACTGAATGGTTTGTCATATATGGTAGTTCATTTATTGACGATGCAAGTGATAATCATTATCACTACCTTAGTATAAGCAAGAGGACAAACAACGTCAATGTCTTTAGTGAAAAAAGTTCTCAATTAGCCGAAAATGTGAAAAAAGAATGACGTTTCCATCATTCTTTCACCAGTAAGGACCATATGAAGGATGTCACAAGGCCTCTCATGGATGCTATCAACATCATCATGGCAAGGGCACTGTACCCCATTCCCCTCCATCCCCCGATTGCAAATCCCACCACCCATCCTGCAGCTGACAGGAAAATCAGGATTAAAAACAGGATCAAGCCTTCATGGGAGTGTCGCTTTGTATAGCGGAGGATCACATGCAGGACGAGTGCGGCGACCACACCGAAGATAGCCATTGTCAGTGGGGGCAAACGGATCACCTCTTTGACTTTTATATATTCTGTTTATATACGTTCCTTTTGCTGTTACCCCTTTTCTTTCCAAAAAACCATTTACAAATTCCACCTGTACAGTATAATAGTTTTATGATTATTGAACAAAGAAACCTAGATGAAATCAGAGTAGATATTTTTAAGGCATTGGCTGATCCGACACGGCTGGAAATTCTGAGGTTGCTAAAAAACCATGGGGACGAAATGAGTTGTGGAGAGGTGGGTAATCGCATTCATTTAACAAAGTCCACGGCTTCCTATCACTTTAAGATTCTCAGGGAAGCGGGATTGACCACGACCCGTAAAGAAGCCAAGCACAAATACGTGCAGATTTATCCTGATACGTTCTCTACGTATTTACCTGGGTTCCTGGACTCACTATGAGGGTCCAGGAATATTTTTCATCTAACAGTTCAATAGTTTTAAAACTGACAAACAAAGGAGCACACACATGAAAATCATATCATTCTTATTCTTCTCTATTATGTTTGTGATTGGTACCGATACCTTCCTTATTTCGCCTTTGCTTCCCACCTTGACCAGTCTGTATGAAGTGTCTACGGACGTTTCGGGATTTATGGTTAGCTCTTATGCACTGGGCTATGCAGTTTTCGCCTTTCTCGCTGGGCCCCTTTCAGACCGTTTGGATCGTAAGAAGGTCATGCTGATGGGTTTCATTGGGTTTATTATTTCCACCTTCTTATGCGGTGTTGCCCCATCGTTTTCCTTCATGCTTCTGTTTCGGTTTGCTGCGGGAGTAAGTGCCGCGTTCGTCACTCCTCAGGTTTGGGCATCGATTCCAGTTCTTGTCCAACCACAACACATAGTGAAGACGATGGGTTTTGCAACGGCGGGACTTGCCATTTCCCAACTGATCGGAATCCCGATCGGCAGCTACCTTGCCCACATATCGTGGCATATGCCCTTTTACTTCCTATCTTTCTTGGCACTCATACTTCTTATCGTCATTCAACTCGTGTACCCATCATTGCCACCAGTAAAACAAAACGAATCAGCATCATTTTGGAAACCGTATAAAACATTGTTCATGGCAGTGAATGCAAAATCATACATACTTGCTTATTTCATCTTTCAGGTTGGGAACTTTGCTGCCTTTTCATTTATCGGCTCTTGGTTGAGTCAAGATTTCTCACTTGACGTGGCTTCAGTCGGAACGGCGATGATGGCGATTGGTCTGGGGAATGCCATCGGTTCCCTCTTTGGAAGTCATCTGATCCAAAAAATGGGGCAGTCCCGTTCCTTACTGCTCTCCTTCATCTTGTTTATCGGTCTCTACGGTATCCTGCCTTTATCAACCAACCTTTTAACAGCGGAAATCATTCTCGCTGTCGCCTTCCTTGTTGCAGGATTTGTTTTTCCCGTGTTCATGAGCATCTTCCAAAGCTTGACCACCTCTGCACGTGGAACGATTTCATCGGTGTCCAATGCGGCCATGTATATTGGAACGACAGTGGGTTCGATGACAGGCGGAGTTTTATTCGCCCGATTCGATGGCTTCTGGGGGGTGTCGATTTTTGCAGTAGGGATGTTCATTCTTTCTCTCCTTATCTATAGTAAGACTGGTGTATTTAAAAGACAGGAGGCTGTCATAACGAATGAAGCCTGATTGCGCCATTTGACAACGCTTCTATTTGTAACTATTATGGTTACGAAGGAGGGAGATCATGATTAACACCCGCTTATCGGTCGCAATTCATATCCTGTCTCTTGTGGCGATGGATCCGAAGCAATCGTCCGATCAGATCGCCCAGAGCGTCACCACGAATCCCGTCGTCATCAGGAGACTATCCGGTGACCTGAAGAAAGCCGGACTATTGACGTCCCAAGCCGGAGTACCAGGCTTCAACCTGACACGTGATCCCAAGGACATTACCTTGCTTGATATCTATAAAGCCGTGAATATGGAGAAAGAGTTATTCTCAATACACGATAAACCGAATCCGAAATGCCCCGTCGGCAAACGGATCCAAGGTACACTGGATGAAACATTCAAAAGCGTCCAGGCAGCCATGGAAAAAGAACTGAATGAACAAACGCTGAAGGACATCATGAATCATCTCTTCCAATAAGAGGTGATTTTTTCATGGTTGACAGACTCACCTGTAACATATATAGTTACATGTAGAACAACTCATTCACCCGACTCAATCGGGATTTATTTTTAAACAACCTGTAACAAAAATAGTTACAAAACAATAGGAGGAATACACTATGAACATCGCCATCATCGGAGCAACAGGAAAAGCAGGATCATTGATTACAGAGGAAGCCATTCAACGGGGCCATGACGTGACCGCCATCGTGCGCAGCGCATCAAAAGTGAACGCAAACGTAAACATCGTTGAAAAGGATCTCTTTGATCTGACAGGAGAAGACTTGAAAGGATTCGACGTCGTCGTGAACGCCTTCAATGCCCCCGAAGGAAAAGAGCATCTCCACATTGAAGCTGGCAGGGTTCTTACCAACGCCCTGAAAGACGCTCCGAAAACCAGACTCGTTGTCATCGGCGGAGCCGGAAGCCTGTTTGTAGACGAAGACAAAACCGTTCAGCTCTTGGAAACACCTGACTTCCCGAAAGCCTATTATGCCACTGCCTACAATGCGAGCCTCAGCCTGAAAGAGCTGCAAAACACCGAAGGCCTCAACTGGACGTACATCAGCCCAGCAGCCTTCTTCGACCCTGAAGGTCCCAAAACGGGAACCTACCAAACCGGCAAGGATCACTTCATCGTCAACGCAGAAGGTCAGAGCTACATCAGCTATGCCGACTATGCCGCAGCACTCCTTGACGAAGTGGAACAACCGAAACATAAGAACGAACGATTTGCCGTTGTATCGAAATAAGGAAAAAGAGAAGGCAGGGAGCCGATCCCTGCCTTCTTTTACTGTGCGTTATCATCGCCAAACACCCCGATGGTCTTTAGGTTATTCTTTTCTGAAAAACGATAGGTTACATATGTAACCAAAGAAGACAACTCCAATCAGGCTGACATGCACAACCTTTGGAGATTACTGCCTTACACGCCCTTGAATCTTCTCATGCCCTTCCTTTTCAATGAGATCTTTCAACTCCGTCAGGAAGCTGTCAAACTCCACATGCCTTCCCATGGCGTAGGTCATGTCCACCTCGACATCCAGCCACGTAGAAAGATCGGCCTCATTATGCTGGATCTGCACCTCGAGCTTGTCTAGGGCATTCGCCACCTTCGCCTCATACGTCTCTTTTGCCTCGAACTCATGCCACAGCGTGTATAGCTCAAGTCCTACTTCTCCCGGAATCATGTCCCGGATGTTCTCGATTGCCCGTTCCTCACGCTGCTGCTTCAATGCCTTCATCTCCGCATTCCCCATCGTATCAAATGCCGGGACATCCCCCGCTTCCGCCTCCACTAGGTCATGGATGATGATCATCTTCAACAGTTTTTCCATCTCCACTGATTTGTCTAAATACGGCTCTACGAGAATGGCAATGAGGGATACTCTCCACGTATGCTCCGCCACACTCTCCTGACGTCCATCCGACAGCCAGCTGTGTCGCATTTCCATTTTCAGCTTTTGGGATAGGTGGATGAGGTTCATGATGCCGTTTAAATGATTCATCTCTCTCACTTCCTTTCTTCTTAAAACAACATTATCGTTAAAGCGATAATAGAGTAAAGTGTTTTTATACTTTTGGAAATATTGGTTGTACGAGAGTAAAGGGCTCCAATCATAAAATGATTGGAGCCCTTTTCAGTTACTGAACAATGGCTTTTTTTATCGGGTATACTTTTAACGAGTTAAGAGTAGCGTTCCCATTCGATACGAATGTTGATAATCCATTACTGCTTAGTTGAGGGAAGATTTGATCAGTAAGAACCACTTGACCATCATTCCCATAAACCTCAATGGATGAACGATCTATGATCACCCTCATTTTGATTTTATTATCCTTAGGGTTCATCCTTGCCTCGTGCACAGACTCAAATGTAGTGCTAAAGCTACCATCTCCGGATTTTGTCCGGTCATGTACGAGTTTTTGATCAGTCTTATTGTATTTAATGGTGGTTTGTTCACCTTTTCCAGTACGCACATTAAATCCAAACTCCGTTGCTGTTGTTGTGTCCGTTTGGAATTCAGCTATAATCTCCACTGCTTCTCCTTTAACTTCAGACATTAGATTGGTACTAGGTGAGAGTGTTTGGTTTTCCCAATTCGTCACGCCATCACGTAATGTTTGAAACTCTTGAACAGGATTTTGTGTCAGGCGTATTCCTTGCCCAGGTAAATCCACTAGTTTTAACTCCCTCGGAAGAGTCATTTTACTTCGCCAAATAGAAGTTGGAATACTCTGTCCATAACTCCAATTGTTCATCCACCCCATCGCAATTCTTCTTCCGTCAGTTTCCGGTATGTTATTAAATGTTAAAGGCGCATAGTAATCAGCTCCGTAGTCTGCATATAAGACCTTATTCGGTTCATTTTCATTGGTAAAGGTCTCACCATTGAAATCACCTATAAAATATTGAACACCTGATCCTCCCGCAGGCATTCCATCGCTCAGACTAACCTGTAGCACCCAGCGCTTATTAGTAGGGTTCCCATCTACGGGAAGCTCAAATAGGTCAGGGACTTCCCAAACTCCAGCATGGGACCCTTCATTCTTTCCAAATTCACTTGCGAGAGACCACTGCTTCATATTGTTTGATGTATAAATTCTTACAAATTGTTCTCTTTGTGCATTTTCAGCAGCAATCACCATCACCCATTTATTGGACTGTTCATGCCAGAATACCTTGGGGTCTCTAAAAACAGGCAGGTTATCTTGATTTTCAATAACAGGATTCCCACTATGTTTTTTCCATGTCCGCCCTTTATCCAGACTGTAGGCCAAACTCTGAACTTGAGCTCCGCCTTTCTCATGTGTAAACATAGCGACCATGGCGTTGTTTCCGAAGCCCGCACTATTATTCTTGTCGATTACTACGCTACCAGACCAGATAAATCCAATTCCATCATTCTCCAGTGCAATAGGGAGTTCTTCCCAATGAATGAGGTCTTTGCTTACTGCATGACCCCAGTTCATAGGTCCCCATGTAGTACCAGTAGGATTATGTTGATAAAACAGGTGATATTCACCTTCAAAGAAGACTAACCCGTTCGGATCGTTCATCCAATTTTTCTTAGGAGTGTAGTGAAATTGAGAACGATATTGTTCATATCGATCACTTGTGGTGATGGTTTCCTCTGTATTGTAAACGTGGAAGTCGTCTACATTCACATGTCCCCACCCTCCAGTTGCCTTATCTACTATTTTGATATACACCTCTTCACCAACGTAAGAGGATGCATCCCAATAGACTCTCCTATATGTTTCATCATCCGCTCCTGTTGCTTTGAATAATTCCTTGCCATCTTTAGATCTAACTAACGCTGCATAAAGAGTGTCCTCATTCTTCCCACCACTAATGAGAAAATCAACCCATCCGCTTCCATGAAGAGTAAATGGTTCAGAATGGATTTCACCCACTTGGTCGTCCCCTCCATCTTTAAAGCTCCAGAGGTGGTACTGACCCTGCTGATTAAAGCAACATCCCCATGACCATTCTTCTTCATCCGTGACATCTCCCGGGCTAAATGCATTTCCGCTTTTTACATTCCACCCCGTAAGATCACCAGTTTCGAAATCGGGATTTGTAATCGTCATTTTCGCGGGCTTCTGAACTGGCGCATTGACATCATCAATATTGATGTGGCCCCATGGTCCAGTGTTGTCATCCACCACTTTTATATACAGCCGCTCCCCTATATAATCAGATGCATCCCACTTCACACGAGAATATCCCTCTTGGTTCCCTCCACTGGCTTTCATTAGCTCTTTCCCGTCTGACTCTCGGACGAGTGCCACATAAAGGTTATAAATATTGTTTCCACCGGATACTAAGAAGTCGATTTGGCCATTTCCTCCAAGGATAAACTTTTGGGAACGGATAACGCCTTTCTGACCATCGTTTCCTTCATTCACCCCGAACAAATGATAGTTCCCCTGATGATTGAAAGGTCCACCCCATCCCCAATCTTTCGCTGCCGTCACATCTAGATCGGTAAAGGCATCTCCACTCATGACGGTCCATCCCGATAGATTTGGAGTCTCGAAGTCATGGTTAACTAGTTCATCATGAGGCGGTTCGGCTTTTACTTCAATGCTTTTGGTTGCGGTAAATCCGCCTTCCCTTGTTACTGCTTTAATTGTGGCAGTACCAACAGATTTCCCAATGACTTTTCCATTTGTCACTGTTGCAACGGAAGGGTTACTCGAGGTCCATATCACGGATTTATTAGAGGCGTCTGCCGGTTTAATATCTGGTGTGATATACTCACTGCCCCCTTTGATTATTTCTAAGGTACCTGGATTAAATGAAATGTCCGTCGGTTTCACAGGAGTGTATGCCGATTTCATCTCCCATACCTTCAACGACTTCACTTTGACAGAACCGCTATTTTCATTTGCCCACAGTTTCACTCCAAGTGCATCATCCCGAGTTGGATAAGCTCTTGTTGTTAAGCTTTTCACACCATTTAGATATGCATTGATTTCAGATCGATCAACATACATATGGAGCTTCACGCTTTCATTTCCAATATCAACCTTTCCTCCTTGATACCACTTCTCCACATCAGGATCCAGGCTGGATTTAAGACGATTAACCCAAAACTCTTTTTCACTCGCCTTATAATATATCGACGTTTCTTCTTCCCCATTAGGAGACCTTCTAACGCTTAAGCCCAATTCATTGGCTTCACCTTTATCAAGTTCCACTTCAATCTCCAGCATGTCACCTTGTACAGATGATAATGTTTGGTTGGCGCTTTCAAATGATGTTTCATTTGTTATATTGACAAGTTGGTTTCCTCTTAATTCTTTAAGCTCTTCAATTGGCTCTACTCCAAGCTTTCCATCTTGCCGGTATGATACCTCAACAGGTAATCCGTAATTATGGGCGTATCCGGCAGCGTAATCGTCATCGGCTGGCCGTCTACCTTGAGTGATGCTATGAATGACTGTACGACCATCCTGGGTAACCATGCCTGCAGGACCGGTAAAGTGATCTCCTACATCAAGTAGTGTAGGCTTTTTCTCATCAGGTATAAATCTTGTGGTATCCGGATTCCATTCCCCTATCCAATAATACGTATATCTTGATTGGTACTCATCTCTTGAAGTTTTAGCGGGATTGATGAGGAAAATATATTTTCCACTTTCCCCTAACGGGAGTAAAATCGGAAGTTCCCAAACCCTTCCTGTTTTTGGGTATTGATCATAATCCCCGATAAAAAGCTCTCCACGATAGTCCCAATCTTTGAACGTTGAATCTTTCGTTGAATAAACCAAAGCCGTTCCACCAACCTGTTTTCCACTTCCATCTTCTTTTCCGGATGTAACAAGCATGAACCAGGTATCTCCATCCTTGAAAACAAATGGATCCCTGAATTCACCCTTAATTCCTTGCCCATTTTCTTGATCAAGCACGACCTCTGAATTCTTTTCCCATCGATTCAGGTCATTATCTCCATCCTTTTCATAGGTACTTCTAGCAATATTGATGCGTTGATTCGGCGAATCTCGATCGTCGCCCGCTGTGTAGAAAATAACTGGTACTCCATCATCCCCTACAACCGCTCCACCTGCCCATGCCCCTTCTGGATCTACATCATGCTTCCCTGGAATTACTGCGTCATCCACATCACGCCAATGAACCATATCATCGCTCACAAGATGCCCCCAACGGATGTGATTCCAGAAAGGTCCTCTCGGATTACTCTGATAAAAGGTGTGATACTGACCATTAAAATAGATTGGGCCTCCAGGTTCATTCCCCCAATGATTGGGAGGAGACATGTGAAACTGTGGTCTATGCTTATCCTGGGCCAGAATACTTCTATCTATCTGCATGTCGGGAGTTGGCAGGTTCCCTTCAAGAGAATCAATTGTTAATTGGTATGACTCTTTTATCGTTTCCGCGTCCATGGATTTGTTATAGATTTTCACTTCATCCATCAGGCCACTGAACATATTCATATTGAATCCATAAAGCCACATTCCATCGTTGTTTTTACCAATCATTAGATCCTTAACGCTCGGCTTTATCTTTTTCCCGGGAGTAAAATTACGTGAAGCCACTTTTTTACCGTTCTGATAAAGAACAGCTTCCCCCGTCTTACTATCATAGGTCGCTGCTATATGGGACCATTCATTTAAAGGGAGAACGGTGTCAGAGAGCACTTCATTCCATTCCGATCCAGTCCCAAAATTCATTCCCCATGTGCCATGTCGATAGTTACCCAGGATAAATCCTTCTTTCTTTTCTCGATCATGCTGATTCACGATGGCTGAAAGCCTTCCCTCGTCACCATGTTCGAAATTTCGCGGGGCCACCCAGGCTTCAATGGTGAGAGCGTCGGTAAGAGCCGGAGTCTGATCAGGTGACTGACTCACCCATGTCGAGTATCCATCAAATAAAAGCGTGCCATTTGATATCCCATCTTTTCTCCAAAGCGGGTCCTGTTTAGCTTGGAATTTCCCATCATTTAAATGGTACTCTACCAGATTCGTCTTACCGGTCACTTGATCTTTGGTTTCGCCTCCTTTTCCTTCATCAAAGCTCAGATGAGTAACTAAACTATCAGAATAAACAGAATTACCCACATGGAAATCATCCACATTTATATGGCCAAATCCACCCGTAGCTTGATCCACTACTTTGATATAAACGGATTCACCTAGATACGCAGATGCATCCCAAAAAACCCTTTGATATTTTTCTGAATTGCGACCGGTCTCTTTAAATAATTCTTTCCCATCTGATTCCCTTACAAGGGCCACATACAATTTATTCAGATCTTCACCGCCACCAATCAGGAAATCGATTCCTCCCGCTCCGCTCATGGTAAAGGATTCAGAATGCAACTCACCGGTTTGTCCATCCCCTCCCGATTTATGAGACCACAAGTGATAGTCACCTTGATGATCAAACTCATCCCCCTCACTCCAAAGATTCTCGTGTACAAGACTATTGGCACCAAACGCGTCTCCACTTACTACTTCCCATCCTTTGACTTCAGAGGGGACCAATGCAGTATACTCAAAATCATGATTATAAATGGAAGGTTCGGTATGTTCATGAAGAGACGCTGTTGGTGGGACATTGACATCATCTAAATTGATATTTCCTGTAGTCGATTTGTCTACTATTTTTATTCTGACAACTGAACCGATATGTTCTGAAGCATCCCATTCAACCTTAGAATACGTATCGGTACCTGTACCCGTAGCTTTCATCAGTTCCTTACCGTCTGTCTCACGCACTAATGATACATATAGATTTTCGAGATCCTCGTTCCCTCCTGTGAGGAAGTCGATTTTGCCGTCTCCCCCTAAAGTAAAAGTTTCTGACTGCATCACGCCAACCTTGGAATTGTCACCTCTACCACCCCAAATGTGCCAAAAATTACGTTGCTTAAATTCTTGTCTATTCCAAAACGTTGAATCCGTGGTAACATCTGATTGGCTGAAAGCGTCCCCGCTAATGACGTTCCATCCACTAAGGTCTCCTGTTTCAAAACCTGGATTGGAAAGGGTACTCGCTGCCTGAACGGATGTACTGAGAGGCGTATTCATAAAGCCGGACGAAATAAGCAATAGCAAAGACAGAAAGACGATCGTTCCTTTCCTATACAAATCTCTTTTTATCATTCCTTTTAGCTCCTCTACCTGATTATTGGATTAACAAAAAATAACATAAATAGCCCATGACAAAATCTCCAACGCTATAGAGGTTTTCATCATGGACTATCTGTTAATCTAATGAATTTTTACGATCTGTTGATGACTCCTATCGTACGATCTCCCACTTCGTCAGCCCCTCAACCAACACACTTCCTTCAGATGACAGTACCACCCCATCTGATTGGTCATGTGGATAGAACAAAGACGTGAAGACCCGCTCTCCATCATTCACAAAAACCTCCATGGACGAAACATCCAAGAAGATGGAAAGTTTAACTTTTCCGGCCAGGTCAACCGTGGCACTTCTGGTGTAATCATTCTTTGTTCCCATGTTTTCAATCCGGTTCTCAGAGTGGCTGCGGTCCAGAGTGAGCTCGTTTCGTTCTCGATCCAGGATCAGTTTCAGATTGTCTCTTAATCCTTTGAACAAGCTTACTGTTACACGCTTGCTCTCTCTCATATCAATCTGCACATCTATACGTTGGCTTTTGCCGTTCAAATATTCGATGGAATATTCTCCGTCCAGGGAAAAGCCACCTAGATCGACCCGATTTTTTTGATACGCCGTGATGGTTTGACTTGGGCTCTGGACTAAGTTGCCATTCCTTAGGGATAACTCCCTCGGCAACGTCATAGAGCCATTCCAGCCATGTCCCTGTTTATGCAGGGGATCATTCATATCCCACATTTTCATCCATGCCATCATGATCCTTTTCCCATCCGGGGTCAAAAGCGTCTGTGGTGCATAAAAATCGAATCCTTGATCCAATTCCTGTTCACTTTCAATTGAGAACGTCCCGCTTGAATGGTCGAATGACCCGATCAATGCCATAGAAGAGTGAATGTTTTCATATCGGTTACCGACACGATATTTTTCCTGGGGAGAAAACAACAGGACGTACTTTCCGTCCAGTTCAAAGAGATCAGGACACTCCCACACAGTGCCATACTCCCTGCCAAGGGTCAGCTTATTCAGATAGGTCCACGTCGCGCCATCATCTGATTCGTAGAATAATACATATCCGACATGCCCTTCACTTTTCGCCCCCACTACCATATAAAAGCGTCCATCATATTGCCAAACCTTTGGATCCCTGAAATCCTCCAGCCTGATACCCAATGGAACCTGATCGGTGTTTATGACAGGGTTGCCGCTATATTTGATATAGGTCAGTCCGTCGGAGGATTTTGCAAGGCATTGGACCTGTCTTATATGAGGTTCCCCCTCTACCTCATTGACCGGATCGATTTTTTTCAATTCTTTATCATAGTGGGCATCAAGATGGCTGTCCACGTGTCCGGTGTAATAGAGCCAATGCTCTTCTCCTACCTGCAGAGCCGATCCAGAGAACACGCCGTTACGGTCATAAGCCTCACTTGGTCTAAGCGCCACCGGAAGATGGTTCCATGTAATGAGGTCTGTGCTGACAGCATGTGCCCAGTGCATCGGCCCCCATTGGGTATCGTATGGATAGTGTTGATAGAATAGATGGTAGGACCCTTTAAAATATGAAAATCCATTCGGATCATTCATCCAGCCCCTTTCCGGCATAAGATGGTACTGATGTCGATACGTTTGGTTGATATCTATATCAATGGTCATTGTCTTCACCCGCTTCTTTTGGTTTCCAAATGGATTTGAGTTCATATACTTTTATGGAAGCAATACGTGTTTCATCCCTACCGATCAAAGAGATATGGTCACTCTCAGGTAAACTCGGATAAGCCCTGGTAGAGATCATTCTTTTATTCTGGATGAAACATTCAATGGCTGAGTGGTCGACAAAAAGGTGGACGCGCAGTCCTCCCTCAACCACCACTTCCCCTCCGTGCCAATCCCCGTCCTTATCCAGACATGTGTTGCGCCTATCCATACTCACCACTGCTGCGGATGGATCAAAGAGCAACCGGGTCACTTCTAACCCCTCGGGATCTTTTTTCAGCTCAACACCGACCTTTTCATCCGTTTCTTCAAATTCCACCAGTACTTCAATCATCTTATGACGGAGCGACTCAAGCTTCTGGTTAATGGACTTTATCGATTGATTCACTTCATCCACAAGAAGCCGCGCTCTGAGGGATTGGAGATTCTCAAGCGGTCTTACGATGAGCTCCCCTTCATGAAGGGAAAGTTCAATGGGAAGACCAGCATTATGTGCCCAGCCTGAATCGTATTCCTCCTGTTCCGTTCGATTACCTTGCAGTATGGAGAACACCACGGATTTCCCGCTTACAGGATCGACAAATCCACTGGGACCGCTGAACTTGAATCTCCCATAATCAAGGAGCCGGGGAGTAGGAGTATCTGGTATGAACGTATGTGAACCCCGATGGAACTCTCCAATGTAATAATACGTGTCCACTTGCTGACTTGGACCTGAGTGAAAATAACTCATGAAAAGAAACACGAACTTCCGATTGCCTTTTTCATCGGATATCGGCAGGAATACCGGAAGCTCCCAGTTCGTCCCCAGGTGAGGGTATTCCTTGTGGTCGACAGAGAAAAATTCGCCTTTAAACGTCCAATCTCTACAGTCATTGGATGTATATAGCCAGGCAACAGGTCCCTGATCCTCGATTCCACCACCATTAATGAGGTACCACTGATCCTCCTCTTCATCCTTCCACACGAAAGGGTCCCTGAACTGCGATGGGATCCCCTGATCAGCTGTCTGTTCTATGACCACGTTTTCCCCTAAATCCCACTCTAACAATCTTCCATCATGAACGTCTTTTGGGTTTGCCACGCCCACGCCTTGATTGTACGTCTTGGAAAAATCCGCTGACGTATAAAAAAGGAGGGGGCTGCCATCCGGACCGATTGTCGCCGATCCCGACCAAACGCCCGATGGAGAAACCTTTTTTTCAGGAATCAATGCGGTGGGTTCATTTTCCCAGAACACCATGTCGTCACTCGTCCAATGACCCCAATGGAGATGTGAGAAGTAGGGGCCCGATGCATTTTTCTGATAGAAAAGATGATACTTCCCCTGATAATAGAAAGGGGCATGAGGTTCATTCATCCAATGCTGAGGAGGAATCGCGTGAAATTGGGGGCGGTGGGGATCATCCAGGAGTCTGGCTTCATCCAGCTCAATATCCCTGCTCACAAGGGTCAGACTATTTACTGCACTCGCCTCTTTCCAGATCGCATCGTCTCCCAGTGCCTCACCCAGCATGCAGATGGAATCAATTACTCCTGAAAACATACCGCCGCTAAAATAGTTCCCAATCTTGAATGGCGCACTGCTTTTCCCGATGGATAAAGAGGTCTCGGAAGGTGCAAAGGTTGCCGTCATCTCTGTCTCTCTTACTCCATTTATAAAGATGGCTATTCGCTGTTGATCTTCATCGTAAACTGCTGACACCTGGGACCAAGCTGCTAATCGTAATGATTTATCCGTCCTGATCAGCTGAATCTCTTCTCCGTTCCCGATCTCAAGCTGCACAATTCCGTGCTCAAATAATCCAAGGGCGAACCCTGTTTTGGCATCACGATCCAACTGATCAATCAGTGCTGTTGCGACCTCCCCGTGGCATGCTTCAAAGCATCGTGGGGCCAGAATGATCGAAATCGTGAATGAGGCATTATGGATAATGCCTTCATCCTCAATCCAAGTAGAATATCCGTCAAAATCCAAGGCATACCTTAAAATGGATGAACGAATCCATCTTGGTGCTACACTTGCTTTATATTTAGCTTCGTTGAACACATAATGGACGTGAAGATTTTTCTCCCGTACACATTCCCACACCGTGTTTCCCTTTCCTTCACTAAAGTCAATCTGATAAAGTTGCTTCATCTTCCACCTCTATTGATGAATTATTTAATCCCTGAAGATGTGTTCTGCGGCATGATGTATTTCTGCCCGAATATATACACGAGAAGAATCGGGATGGTCGTAACCGTTAAGCCCGCCATGACTTGGTTCAGGAAGACCGGCTTCGTCTCATTCATGATATTGACCGCGACCGACAGAGGATACTTCTCCGTTTCCGTGAAAATCATGAGCGGCCATACGTAGTCATTCCAAGAACCCACGAATACGAGAATTCCAATCGTCATGAAAATCGGCTTGGAAATCGGCACGACGATTCTCGTGAAAATCTGCCACTCTGACGCTCCGTCCATAAAGGCCGATTCCCTCAGCTCATTCGGGATTTTTTTGAAGAACACCATAAACAAAAAGATATTAAAGGCGCTTCCGATATGCGGTAGGGCTAATCCCCATACGGTATTGATCAATTTCATTTCATTGATAATGATGAAGATCTGGATAAGGACGGATTGAAAAGGAAAAATGATCAAAATGATCAACAGTCCGGTGACATATTTCTTAAACGGTACATTGAAGCAGGCAAGGGCATATCCAGCCAATGAATTGACGAACAGGCTCCCTGCAACGATGACAAAACTGTAAAAGACGCTGTTTAAAAAATGAACCGAGAAATTAAATCTGCTGAACAATTCTTTATAAGGATCCAACCAAGTATCCACTTGCCCCAAATGGGGAAGAAAGCTTTGGATCGTGCCCAGTTCATTCGTGATATCAGCAACAGATTTTGTACTATTGACGAACATCCAAACGGTGGGGAATACAAATAGCAGTGTAAAACCCACCAGTAGGAGGATCTTCAACCCTTTCATAAATGCCTTCATACCTACTCCTCCTTGACCAGCTTACGTTGAATAAATGCGATCAGAATCAGGATCAGTGCAAATACGACGGTGATGGCGCTTGAGTATCCGATCTGCCTGTATCGCGTTCCCTGCTCGAACATATACAAAAGAATGCTGGACGTACTGCCCTGAGGGCCTCCATTGGTTAAAACGAGCGGTTCGATGATGATTTTAAATGTTCCCGTGGTCACAACGATCAACACAAACACCAGCTGACCCTTTATACTCGGAACGGTGATATATCTGAACTTTTGCCATCCATTTGCCCCTTCAAGGTCAGCCGCTTCATAAAGAGCGGACGGGATATCCTGCAATGCGGCCATGATGATGAGCATCTGAAAACTGATCCCCTGCCAGAGTATAATGAACGAAATCGTCGGAAGGGCAAGGGCAGGATCTGAAAAGAATTCCTGTTTAGCAAACCCAAGCTCAGCCAGTAGCATGTTGACAATCCCCGTCTTGGGATCGAGGATGTTTTTCCAAAGAAGGGATACGACAATGATGGATAAGATATAAGGTGAGAAGAAGGCCGTCCTGAAGAACGTATTCACTCTTGATTTCTTGGCAATCAAAATCGCCAGAAAAAGGGAAAGGGCAACCTGAAGAGGTACGATGTAAATGACATATTTTGTAGAGTTGAAGAATGCTTGCTTGGCATACTTATCATCTTTGATTTCCAAGTAATTATCGAGCCCTACAAAGGAAACATCATTTGGCTTTAAAAGATAATAGTCGGTGAAGGAGTACCATACCGCAAGACATAATGGATAAATAACAAATATGCTGATTAAAGCGAGGGCTGGCAATAAAAATAGGAACTTCCCGCTGAAGATGAATGGGAGTAATTGTTTAGTATCACTTCTCTTGACCATATCGCTGCTCCTTAATAGAACAGAAAGTGCACGATACTCCGTACACTTTCTATTTTATTATTTTTCAATTACTTGAATCTTGCACTCTCTCGATCTGCTTTTTCGATTGCATCGTCCACCAGATCTTCAACTGATCCGTTCTCCAGGGCGATCCCTTCAACGATATCCCCCAGGACATCCTCGAGAACCGGGAAAATTGGAGATTTCGGTTTGACATGATTCGTTTCGACCAGTTGATCAAGCATCAATTTCCTCGGATACTCATTGTAAAGCTTAGAAGATTCCAACAGTTCTTTATGACCTGGGATAAGGCCTGAAGCCTCTTCCATCGCTTTGGCACTCTCTTCATTGGTCATATGTGCGACCAACTCAGCAGCTAAATCCGGATATTCCGTGTTATTCGTTGCGGCAACGTACCAGCTTCCATGAGGAGCAGACTGCTCACCCTTCTTGCCATACGGGTAAGGCATCAGTGACCAATTCAGATCAGGATAATCCTTTTTGAACACATCGATCATCCACGGTCCTTCAAAACTGATGGCCGCTTTCTCAAGGGCAAATGCATTTTCTCTCGCAGTTGGGGATACATAGCCTTTCCTGAACATCGTTTCCATGAACTTGAAGGCGCCAATGGTTTCTTCACTGTCAAGATATCCTTTTGTTTCAAGGCCATCATCCCCTACAAGCTTTCCTCCATTAGAGAAAATGAGCGGGGAATGGGCATACATCTGCCAGCCGCTGTTGTCCGGGAACATATGAACAGGCTCTTCCTTCATATACTTCTTAAGCTTTTCCGCATTACTCAAAAACTCCTCAAAGCTCCACGCCTGGTCCAATGTCCAATTACCATTTTCATCTGCCGGAATGTCGATGCCAGCCTTCTTGAATAAATCGACATTATAGAAAACCGGTGATGAAAGGTCGAACGATTGAAGAGCATATAGATTATCCCCTACGCTTCCTGCTTCCACGATGGTGTCGAGATAGAAATCAATTGTCCCTTGATCCAAATGCTCATTTAAAGGAAGCAACAATTCCGAATCCGCATATGATGCAGCATATACACTTTCAAGTGTGATGACATCCGGGAGATCTCCAGTGGTGATGGCTGCGTTGAGACGATCATTATACCCGCTGCCTTCACCTGTCTTTACGATGTGTTCCACTGTTACCTTTACATCTTTGTGCTTTTCTTCAAATTCTTTAGCTCTCTCGTCGTAGTTTTTCCCCTCTTGCTCTTCAGCCGGGACATGAACCCACACTTTCAATTCTTTCTTTCCATCTTTTGCTTTTTGACCACCCGTAGAAGAAGAACATGCCGTACATACTAAAAGCAATACTGTAAAAACAATAAGACCGATCGATTTCTTCATCCCTATCCCTCCTCACAGTATGGAAATGTTTCCACAAAGATTAATAAGAAAAGGGCAAGGCCCCGTTCTGTCATATGGAAATGTTTCCATCTATACGTTTAGTATAGTAAACGCTTTCTTTTCAGTCAATCATTTTTTTTACGATTTTGTTGTCTCTCCGTTTAAGTATTCTACAGGATGGACGGCCGGCGTCACTTGAATTCCTTTCATCCGTTTGATGACAAGGTCTACAAGGCTCCTCCCCATCAGCTCTACAGGCTGTCTGATGGTTGATAAACGCGGCGTGAACGTAGCATAAGTCTGAAGTCCATCGTATCCGATGACTGAAAGTTCTTCTGGAATGTTGATCCCCTTCTCACGTGCAATTTGAACCAATTCCATAGCCATCATATCATTTTCTACCAGCACCCCGTCGACGTCCGGATGCTTCTTCAGGAATTGATGGAGAAAGGCTGTTTGATTCTTAATCGGATCCTGTTCGATGAATATAACAGGATCTATGCCACTTTCAGCCGCTCCATCCTGAAATCCACTCCTTCTTTTTTCCACTTCTGTCACAATGGTTTTAGAGTAAGTCCCGATGAAAGCTGGCTTGGTGCATCCGGAATCACGCAAGATCCGAAACGCCATTTTCCCACCACCATAGTTATCACTTGAAACATAAGGAATGTCACCAATATGCCGATCGACAAACACCAGCGGCATGGAACTCGTAATTTCTTCTTCGATGCGGTTATACGAAATCCCAATGATCCCCGAAACCTTATTTTGCTTCAACATATTGATGTACCTGATTTCTTTATCGATTTTACCCGTTGAATTACAGAGGACCAGTCGATATCCTCTCTTATCCAGCTCATCTTCGATATAGAAAGCAAGTTCTGAAAAAAATGCATGGTGGATGGACGGAAGGAATAATGCTACAAGCTTACTGTCCTGGGCAACAAACGCCCTGGCCGTTTCATTTGGAACATAACCAAGCTTCTGAATAGCATCTTCAACCTTTTTTACTGTCTCTTCACTGGCATATCCGGATTTATTGATCACACGCGAAGCTGTCCCGATGCCGACACCGGCCAATTTCGCTACATCTTTAATCGTTGCCAATTCTATCACCTCACCCACAAGCATATCATATGTGGAAACGTTTCTCTATAGATGTATATACTCAGGTAGTTCTGGGTAATTATTTTCATTATTCCAAAGTCGATGATATAAAGTGTGCTCACCGTCACGGAGTCATATGCCTTTAAAGATCTCATTGCCTGATGCTCATGTCAAAGAGATCTATGCTGTGCCGCACCTCCATTTTCTGCTTTTGGGGTAGGTGTAAGAGGCTCATGATGCCTTTCCTCCCCCTTTTCTATAAATCTTCATGTGTTTTTACCAAAATATGTTATAATCATTCCAACACACCCTCATGTAAAGGAAGTGACCACAATGGAAACACAAGCCCCTTCACCAAAAACGTATGGCTTCATCAGCTGGCTTTCCCTCATCATCGGCGTAACATCCTTCTTCCTCGTGTTCGTCACCCCGACACGGGTAGCCAATACCGGTTCTGCCATTGGGGATTCCATCACCCTCAGCCTGATGGTCATGGGCATTTTGATCTCGATTTTTGGACTCCTCAAAAAAACGGAGAAAAAAGCTCTCTCCGTCATCGGTTTACTTCTATCCCTATCCTTCATCTTCTTCTGGATCATGATTATCGTTCTTATGGTCACCGGGCAGATTCCTTTTGCACCTTAAGAATTACTGCGTCAGATTTTCCATCTCAACCACTTTACCGTCAGCCCGCTCGACCGTATAGCGGACAGAAGGATTTTGAGGATAGGACGCATTGCCGTTGTATTCCGTGATTTCAACACGATCGCCGTGGCTCACAAACTTGGTGAAGCTCCCCCCGGCTCCGCTGATATTGCTGAAATGCAGAAGCATGGTATCACCTGAGGTGCCTTCCTCCACCACTTCCCATAGATCACGCTCATAGTTCTCCCAGAAAATATTCTTGGAAACCTCATTTGCTTTGTTCTTATGAACCAATTCCCACAGGTCCACGGCTTCGTCCATACTATCCCAGGCAGCGCCGTCCCTCTGGAATTCGATCACCTGGCCATCAGGCACTGTGCCATCTGTAAAGTACTGATCGAACGAATCGTCCTCTAACGTCAGGGCTTCCAAGGAATCTCCCTCACCTTTCAACAGCAAAGCAGTCATATTGTTATCATCACGTATAATCTTCACCACCGTATAGCCATGGCGATCCTTATACTTCTCAACCTTATACACATAGTCGTACTTTTCGTTCACCGCGAGCTCGCCATTGTTAAAGAACCACTTACTCTTCACTCCATCGTCCTTCCCCTTTGCCACCCAGGAACCGGAGATGTCGAGGGTCGCTTCTTCTACTCCATCAGAAGTGGCTTCCTCTTCTTCACTTTTTTCCTCTTGTTCAGCCGTCGCACTCTCATCCGATGTGGTTTCTTCATCCTCAGCCTCAACCGGCTCCGACTGTTTCTCCTTCTGCTTTTGTTCCTCCTTCACTTCCGGTTTATCCTCGGTCTGAGCCTTTTCTTCCTTGCCGCAACCCGCTACCACCATGGCAGCAAGGATGGCGGATATCATCCAACTGTAGCTTTTCATAATGATTAAACACCCTTTACCCTCTAATGTTTGGAAGCAATATTCCATCCATGACTATTCGACAATTATTTCAAATAATCCTTTATATGGGAGGTTTTTTTAAATATTTTCCAATATGATATTTAGAAACCGCCATTATTCCCTCCTGATACTCTTTTGGCTTGGTCATACTTTTGCTCGTTTTGAACCAACTACTATAAGTATCAGACTTTCTTTGGAATAGGTTCATAGCACACACAAAAAGCAGAGAGTTCGGTATACTCATCTGCTTTTTGTGTGCTATGGATTTTTTCTATACACCAGTACAGATTCCACTAAGGCTACGAATGCTATGAACAGAAGCCCCCAGTGGATACTCCCCGGCCCCGTCAATCCCCTATAGGAGAACGCCAATGCCAATCAACAAAATAAATATCATGCAATTCTTCATCAAATCTACAACCCTTACTACATTACCCTGAACATCCCAGTCATGTTAGGCGAATGATTCATGAAATCATACTTCTCGTAAAATGATTCTTTTCCACCGGATGCAAACAATCCGACAAATGCTTTATCAGGGGCATGATCCTTCAAGTAGTCGACAAGGCTGCCCATGATCTCCTGCCCAAGGCCCTTCCCCTGATGATCAGGGTGCACGACGATATCCTGTATGTAAAAATAGATCGCTCCGTCCCCAATGATCCGCCCCATTCCGATTGCCTGTTCATGGTCCATGATGACAACAGAGAACAATGAGTTCTCCAGAGACGTTTCCGCTGCATCGTAATTCATAAAATCCGTCCAGCCGACGGAATCACACAGACGTATGTATTCTTGCAAGGTGGGTGTGCGTTGTTCCAATTTGTATGTCTTCACCATTCTTCCTCCTCACTTGCTCACCTATGTTATTCGACACATCCGCTCCGTATCCTTCTCACTCCCAAATGAGTCGATCAAATGCATACCCCAGGCTCATGCCTGTCACTTTATTATCGACATGCACGAAGGATAACAGGAGATTGTTCTCATGATCTACGTACCCGATCTCTTGCATTCCCTGGTTTGAATCTATATATGAAAAATAATCCTCCCCATAGGCCGAAGTGACTTCATCCAGTGTTGAACCTAGCACGATATGAGCTGTCGTTGAACCCGTACCGCTTTCGATCACCCCGACAGCAAGGATTTCATCCGTTTTCTTATCCACACTTACATCAAGCTTTCCGTTTGTATACTGATTGTAATTCCTGTCGTATTCACCGTTTGATTCATACCCCTTGAATCCCGGCTCTTCCCGGAGAAAAGTCCCCACTTTCAGTCCACCGATGGATTCGTCTGAAAGATTGGTAGAATCAACTTCCTTCATGGATTGCTCCAGGGTTTGGGTGCTGCAGGCTGACAGCATTAAGAGGAGGAACAAACATAAAGCTGATAACTTTTTCATATAGGAACTCCCCGATCAAATTCTTTTCCTTAAAGCTATCACAAAAGTAAGTATTTTACATTATAAAACGTCATTCTTTCTTTCCATCAAACAGATCCCTCAATCGGATCTCCTCTGTTCGACCGTCATAACGGACTGTGACCTTATCGTCATCCGTCAGTTTAATCTTCTTTCCGTCGTTGAGGATCAGGGTATCTTTGTCGGCGAATGTATACGTGACAGAAACCCCATCTCTGAATTGATCAGAAATCTCACCATATGGAAGCCAAGACGGTGGCGGGATAAGATCCCAGCTTTCATAGATGATGATCTCATCTGTATAAGGCTGATTCAGTTCATTTTGTATCGCAAGGAGGTAGCGGTCATCTTTTTTTGACTTAAAGGTCATGGTGATGCTTGATTGATCCTTCTGGATGGTGGTGTCAACATTCCCCTGATCCGCAATCCACATTGAGACAAACAGGATATGGTTCACCACTGCCAAAATCACGAACAAACCCAGCATGGATGCAATCACAACGATGATCCTCTTCTTATTCTTCGAACGTACCGTCTTGAGATAATCAATCTGCTTTCGTTCGGCGGTGCGCTGTTCCACCTGATGTTCCATGCCCTCTTCCTTCATGTCCTCCATATACTCCCTGCACTCAGGGCATGATTCCATATGGACCTCCATCAGTCGCCGGGTCTCATCGCTCGTCAAGTGTTCCAAATAGTTTGGCACAAGATCCTTGAATACCTCATGATTCATCTCGTTTCACTTCCTTTCTCATCTCTTGTTTCGCCCGATAAAAGGTGACGCGCGCCCAATTTTCCGATTCACCGAAGACGGTCCCGATTTCCTTGAACGATAACTCTCCCAGAAGTCTGAGATAGAGGATTTCACGCTTCTTCTCATCCAGCCCCCGTACCCGCTTGAAGAATTCGACCTTCGCCTCTCCCTTCAGGAGTTCCTCCTCCACATGATGGAAGCCGGCCTCCTCCACTTTCAGCCGGTCTGCCAAGCGTATCCGCTTCTTCTCCCGGTTGACTTCCTGAAGCCATACATTGCGGGCAATTGCGCATAACCAGGTCGACAACTTCGACTTGCTTTCATCAAACGAATCAAGCGACTTCATCGCTTGATAGAATGTTTCCTGGGTCAATTCCTCAGCTGCATGGCTATTATGTGTCAGCGTCATGATGTACCGATAAATAAAATCTGCGTAGTTTCCGTAAATGTCCTCCCGTTCCACCATGTCCCCCCTTTTTGCCTGCTCCTTCATGTATCCAAGATCACACCGATTCGTTACACATCTCGCTGAATTTTTTTCGCATATAAAAAGAATCACTCACTGGAGTGATCCTTCTCGGTCCCATTTATGTCACCCGGACCACGTAGTGCTCCATCCGGTGAACTACCTCAAACCCTGCTCTCCCATAAAGACGAATGGCTTGCTCATGCCCAGCATCCACCGTCATGCTGACCGTTTGGATTCCAAGCTCGTCTTGCAAAAATGCCAGGGCCGCCTTCGTCAGAGCCGTCCCGATCCCTTGTTGCCTTTCAGCCGGATCGACTGCGATGAATTCAATCGTTCCTTCATTATAAGTGGGTTTGCCCTTCACATAGGCGTATCCCTTTATTCCGGCTTCCGATTCCACTGCGAACACTTTATGCTCGTGATCAAGGCGTTTGAGAATATCGAGACCGCTCATGTACGTTTCCGGAAACGCTTCGTCATGCAGCTTGATGAAGGACATATGCCGTTCCGGACCCAATTCTCCGACCCGGGAATCAACCTTCACACCTTTTTGCTTTGAGGCATGCATGATCAAGTGCTGACTTCCCTTACAGGCTCCCACCCTACACAAGAAATTCCTCGCCAGGGTGTTCTGTTCATTATAGAACCCATAGTAGGTGTGGACCTTGTCACCTAACCGCATTGTAAGGTCCTCCCACAGTTCCAAAGCAAGCTCAACTGGCTGCCCTTCTTTTACAAACGGACCCCAAAGCTCTGCTGTTCCGTCCCCCAGATCAACATCCGCCCCCAGCACCCCGATGATGGTGCCGGCTTCATGTATGACAGCAAAGGATTCTCCTGCCGGCAGGTCAGAAAATTCATGAGAAAGCGTATGGAGGATCTCTTCCTGCATATCCCCACAATAACCTACGTGGTGTTCAGCTTTTTGGTTGGCAAGGGCAATGAAAGTTGAAATAGCTTCGAGGAACTTTTGCATCAGCACACACCCCTAAGGATTGGTTTCGTACACATGGGTAACCTCTTTTGATCCTATCTTAAAATGAAAATCAGCCTGTTCCAACTCACTGAACCCTTCCCCTTCCGATACTAGGACAATGGAGTAGCGCTCTCCGCTCTTGATGGTATACGGGAGGTCAGCAAGTTTTGTTCTTTCATAACTCTCAGGCCAGTTCTTTCCTTCATCGTTGATGATATAGGCTCTCGCCGTCTCCATATGATTCACCTGGACAGAATCCAGGGTGGCCTCCTTTTTAGGATGTTGGAGTTCGAAGTTGATCTTCATATAAGTAGGGTACGATGTTTCCTCGAATTGAACTGTTTCCCACACCCACAATTCTCCTTCACGATCACCGCAACCGCTCAGGATCCATGTGTTAAATAGGAAAAAGATGAGTATGAGCTTTTTCACCTCTCCACCCCGTTTCCGTTTTCAATAAAGATATGCTTCCAATCACCATTTTTTACTTAATTATACAGTTCGACACATTTCCTCACATTCCTTTGAAACTTGATCATATCTCTTTCCTAAATGAATAACTCCGCCTTGTATATCCCATTCTCTCTTCATAAAAGCGGTGAGCATCCTTCCTCTTCACCCCTGATTCCAACGCCACCAATGCTGCTCCCTGTTCACGCCCATAGTCATGGATGTACGTGAGCAGTCTCTCCCCGTAGCCGTGGGACCGGTGATCGGGACGGGTGACCAGGTCATAGATGAACACGTGACGACCATTGTAAAAATTGGTGCAAAGCTTGATTCCCGCAAGACAGACAAGCTCACCTTCTGCATAGAGACCGAATAGCTGATAGCCCTCCTGGGTCATGACCTGTCTAAGACTCAGATAGCTCTCTAGCGTCAGATCTGTCCTCAATGCCTTCATCACCTCAAATGAGTGCGTCCATTCTTCCACAGTGTGAAGTTCCCTTATGTTGATATCCATGTTTGTTCCTCCTTCATCTGTTTTTCTTTTAACGCCATAAAGGCACCTGCACATGACAAACTGCATCCGATCACAAGGTACGGGGTCAGGGGAGATTCACCGATTATGACCGATGCAATCCCTCCAATCGCAGGAAACAGGGCCACCATGTATCCGCTTCTCGCCCCGCCGATCTCCTTGACCAGTTTCAAATAAAACAGCCAGGCAAAGAATGACGCGCATACGGATAGGTACAGAAGGGCAGACCAATAGTGAATGGAGGGCGGCAGGGACACGGGGACCCCTTTGCCCCATACAAATCCTCCCATCACGACGCCTGCCACAAGGAACCCGAACGCATTGGCGTAGACCGGGTCGACTCCCCTGTCGGCATTGATGGCAGAGCACACATCGCCGATGGATGTAATGATGGTCCCTGCAAGAGCGAGCCCCAAGCCACTCATCGACAGGGATTCCGGATGGTGGACAAGCGTCGGATACAACAGGACGAACACCGACCCGATCCCCATTGCGCCACCCACGGCAATCCGACCCGATACAGATTCCCTCCCAACAATGGCAAGAGCCAGTGGAGTGAATACGACCTTCAGGGAGAAGATCATCGTCACTACGGCCGCGGAGCTTTGCAACGTTCCGTAGTAAAGACAAAGATAGCTCAGGGCAAAATTGCACACCCCGAACAGCAAGACCGTCACCCTGCGCCCACCTCCCAACGGTTTATCCGGCTGTCTCCATAGAAGAAGGGCTCCGAACATCAGACAGGTGAGCGCCAGCCGATAAAACAGCGATAGCTCCGGCGCGACAAGGTCCCCCTGGATCTTGACGGCGATGAAATTCACCCCCCACACCAACGTACAAAACCAATAATACATTCGAATCATAGATATCCTCCTCTTACACACCCATTATCCGAAACAACTGTCATTTCAAAAAGATACAGTTTACACTAAACGTAAATGACAGATTAGGAGACTCTTCATGGCCGAATTGATTTTTTCCATTGAACGAAATAGCCAGATCCCCATGTATCATCAGGTATATCAGTATATCCGCACGCAGATCGCCTCAGGAAAACTTCCGCACGGAACCAGGCTTCCTTCCATCAGGGAGCTTGCCCGTCAGCTTGATGTGAGCCGGAACACCACGCAGCTCGCTTATGAGCAGCTTCTTTCAGAGGGATACGTCCGCAGTGAACATAAAAAAGGCTTCTTTGTGGAAGCCAAAATGTCAGATAGCGTATTTGCCTATGAACGGATTCCGGATACTGCTGACCCTGTGGTTCCAACCAACAGGCACCACGTCGACTTCCGTACCGGGACGGTGGATCAGGACAGCTTCCCCCTCGCCAAGTGGCGGAGCTATTCCAATAAAATCATGAATGACCCTTCCCTGTACTCTTATGGCGACAAGGAGGGGGACACGGAGCTCAGACGCGAACTGGAGAACTATCTTTTTCAATCACGGGGCGTGCAGGCAGCTGCGGACCAGATCATCATAGGCGCAGGCACGAAGTCGTTGCTCCTCATGCTTCTCCTGATGTTGAGGTCCCAACATGCGATTGCCGTGGAGGATCCGGGGTACGACCTGTCCAGAAACCTCTTCTCCCTCATGGGGTTTGAGGTTCATCCGATCCCAGTCACATCGTCAGGCATCCATACAGGGGAACTCAGGCAGTCACCGGCCACCCTTCTCTATACCACGCCGACTCACCACTACCCGACAGGCGTGACCATGCCCGTGAATCAGAGGCTCGATCTCCTTCGCTGGGCACATGAGGTCGACGGCTACATCATCGAGGATGACTATGACAGCGAATTCCGCTACATCCACCAGCCTGTCCCCTCTCTTCAAAGCATGGACCATAGCGGACGCACCATCTTCATGGGAACCTTCTCAAAAGCCCTTCTTCCTTCGATCAGGATCAGCTATATGGTCCTACCGCCAAGCTTGCTGGCGCTGTACCGGGAAAACGCAGGGCTATTTGAACAATCCGCTTCCCCCATCCACCAGAAGACGCTGGCCCATTTCATGAAGGATGGCCACTGGTATCCACACCTCAGGAAATTGAAAGCTTTATATCGAAATCGGATGAACGTACTGGTGAGGGAGCTTCGACAGGCGTTCTACACCGATATTGACATCAAGGGCGAGCATTCGGGGATCTTTGTCATGGTTGAAGTGAAGACCGATCAGACCGAGAAGGAATTGATTGAAAGAGCACGCAAACATGATGTTGGCGTATATGGATGTTCGAAGTATTTTGTGGAGGCACAGCCCCGGTACCCTCACCTGCAGCTTGGGCTGGGGAAGCTGACGGAGGAGGAGATTGTGGAGGGAGTGGCGCGGTTGAGTCGGGCGTGGGAAAGGCCACCAGAATAAGAAGAACCGCTTTCGTTCTTGAGCTTTTTCTCCATACAAAGAGGTTCTATCTCTACTTTTAGAGATAGAACCTTTTTGTACTATGTCTCCGATTAGGAAATTAGTTCTTAAGATTTGGTCCTCCCGTGGGAGAGATTTCCTCTCCTTTTTCCCCGGCAACAAAGGGTCTGGGATCAATCGTTCCCCCACTCTCTTCATAGGTCATGAGGTCAGTATATTTCCGAATCACTATGATTTCTTGTTCCTCCTCTGTTACGGTATTCATCCCCCTACTATCTTTGATGCGTTCTCCAGATGAGCCAAGGAGCTCCTGCACTTTCTTATTTTGGTTACGTGGATCAATGATTGCTTCCAACCGGAACCTTTCATCGAGTTCAGGAACGCTTCGCAAAAAGACTACGGGGCCAAATTGCCCCTGACTATCCACTTCTACTTCTTCTTTTTCCTTTACTTCATCTGTAGGTTCCGCACCTCCATTCACAATACTCATATAATTGTCCTTAGGATCGAAAGGTCTCAGCTGTATAGTCACGATGGTCCCTTCCGGAAGTGTGGTTTCCCCCCGGATGATCATTCTTCGTTTAGACAGCATCAATGTAGGATTAAGGTCCACCATCACCGCTTTCGGCTTACGCACTTCATTGCTCTTAGGTCCCTTATCCTTCAGCCCCTCAAACGCCACCACCCTGCATCCTGCCAAAACAACAAGCATACACAGTATGAGAATCGTTAAAACCAGCCGTTTACTTCTCATCATTTCCCACCTTTTCGAGGAATCTGGAATCATTTATGAAAAAATATCTATAAACAATTTCCTAAATTACAATTTAATGGTAGTATGTTACCAAAAGATTGTCAATTAAATTCAGAATGTTTTGATTACAGAAAAAGATAAGGGGGAAATGATGAAAAAGATATCGTCAGGGCTTCTCTACACCTTTTTTATTTTCATAGGTTTCTTGTTGGTCAGCAGTGCGAGTGCCATTTTGCAGTATGACCATGAACTAGTGATCAATCTGGACAACTTCGTTTTGTCCATGAAGTCGACGCTCACGCAGATCGGGGACTTCTCGACTCTCCGCATCCCTTTGGGGGAATCCGATAGAACGTATCCTGTAACGGAAGTGTTTGCCGAGTCTTACGGGTACTCCTTCCTGATTTTGCTTGGTGCCTTTCTTTTGGCGATTGTCGTCGCCATTGTACTCAGCTACTGCTTCATGTTGCTTCCGCGGAAGGCGGGCCGGATCGTCAGCCGTTTTCTGGATGGACTTGATGCCTTGCCGGATGTGTTCATCGTCGTCCTGCTTCAGCTCTTCATTATCTGGCTCTTCAAGAATACCGGATTTCTTCTCTTCGATATCTACACCCTCGGGGAGGACAAGATTTATGTTTTGCCCATCGTCTGTCTCGCCGTTTTGCCTGTAACTTACCTCATCAAGAACTTCATCTTCCAGCTGCGGGAGGAAGAGTCCAAGCCGTATATCGAATTCTCGTATTCCAAAGGATTCTCAAAGTCTTATACGCTATGGGTTCATCTCTTCCGGAACGTATGGATCCATTTCTTCTATCACTCCAAGCCTGTGTTCCTGCTCATGCTCTCGAATCTATTGATCATCGAACTCATGTTCAACATCCATGGCTTCATGAAAGCCCTGCTGTTTGCTTCCACCGCTTCTCCCCCTGCCTTCCTGGTGGGGATGGTCCTGCTTGTCCTGCCGTTCTACGCAATTTATGCAATCGGCTCACTTTGTTTGAAAACCTGGTTAAAGGAGGGGACGACTGTTGAATAAAAAGTGGATATTCGGTCTCTACCTTCCCCTTTCCTTTATCGCCATTCTCATACTGGCCAGTTTCCTCCTGCCCGTCCTCAATCCAGGGTTCGACGAGGACACGGTGAAATACTTGAAGGACGCTTCAGGAAAGATTTATGCTGCTCCACCCTACTCACCGCTTGAAATGCCACCGCTCGGAAGTGAAAAAACCGGTCTGAACCTGTTCTGGCTCCTCATTGCCGGTGCAAAATACACCATCCTGGCGACCATCGCCATCGCATTCCTCAGGATGGTATTCGGGTTCATCTCGGGTCTGATCTATACCTTCCTTCCAAAGCTCTTGGTGAAACATGTGAAAGGACTTGCCGAAGTGTTCCAATTCATCCCGCTCGTCATCATCGTGTACGCCCTTTTGCACTACGTGGATCAGGCGTATCAGTCGGCGGCACTTGAGTCCAACACCTATATCATCATCCAGGTCATCGCCATCGCGATCGTCATCATCCCCTCCCTCGGCATCTATATGGGGGAAGAAATGAAGCTGTTCATGCACAACGAATTCATCGAGGCGTCCCGGACACTCGGAGGGACCAACCGGCACCTGATCCGGACCCATCTGTGGCCTCAGTTCCTGCGTCACTCCATCGTTCTGTTCTCGGAGCAGATCTCCCAGACCCTTGCCCTGCTCATCCAGCTCGGCATTCTGACCCTGACCCTGGGCGGCCTCCGGTATCTACCGGGAGGAGAAGACTCCGAACCGCTCTACTTCAACGTCAATTATGAATGGGCATCCATGATCAGCATGAACACCAACGCCATCTTCGTCACCCCGTGGCTCCTGGTGGCACCACTCCTCTTCTTTGCGATCCTGATCTTCCTATTCAACACGATCAGCTCGAACCTGAAAAGGATGCTTCTCGAAACGAATGAAGAAGGCCAAGGAAGGAAGAAGAAAGTAGACAAACGTGTCAAACCAGGCAAAACCTATTCTCAGCAGGACTTTGATATGATCAGGCTTGAAAAAAAGAGCGGGTAAAAACAGAACCCCTGAGGCTCCAATGCCCTAGGGGTTCCTTTCATTTCATACCTTCTCAATCACAATAAAGCACGTACTATCCGGCAAGCCCTCTATCCCGTCTTCATCCCGCACCGTCACCTTCGGAGCGAGGAACTCCTCATACCCGTCCTGAAGATAATGCTTGAACGCAACGATTTTCGCCTTATCTCCCAAGGCTTCCTTGATGGCCCCCTTGAACTCGGATGGCGTGTAGTAGCCGAATTGCTCCTGCACTTCATGGGGATAGGCTTCTTCGCCCCACGTATACGTGTAGAGGAATTCCATGGCATCATTGACCGGGAGCTTGATCCTTCCGTCTTGGAGGAATTCGTAATCCAGCTTCCTTCCCTTGAAATCATGGGCGTACCTCTTGAAGAATGCGTGCCCGTTTCCGTCCTTGAATTCGATGGTGCGGTAAATATCCTTCGGCTCCGTCATGATCCCATCCCTGATGATGATTCGTCCGCCTTCGCCGAGCACTTCGAACGAACTTCTCAGCGCCTGGATGATCACGTCATGATTGAACTTCTTCCCCTCGTACGGGATATACGAGAACATTTCATGGAGGATCGAGGAGAAGACGATGGTGTCGACGGACCCCGGCTCGTAATGGGCCCTCAGCTCAAGGGCATCGGCCTGCTGCACGGTCCATCGCTTGTTCTCACGGTTTTTCCGTCTCGTCAGTTCTTCGATGACGTTGGTGGAGACATCGATTCCGACCACATCTGCTTCGGGATGATCGTCCGACAGCACATCAAGCATGACACCGCCACCCGCTCCGATGTCGAGCATCAGCGTTCCCGTGGCAAAATCGGAAATAATGCGCTTATGATCCTGACCGCTATTCATGTCGGACAGATAGGTGTGTTCGTTCTGCAGGCGATCGAAGGCATCCTTCCTGAAGCCGAAGAAATCATACAGGAGGATCGTCGCCCGCTCATAGTGAGGGGACTTTTCTGCTTCCTGACAGAATTCAATCAGCTTCTCCCCTGCTGCCGAATATCGGAATCGGACCCCGATGATCTGACCCAAGAGGTCCATGGGCTCAGCCTCTAGCTCCACATGCTCATTGACCGGCTTCTCCCCATGAAGGAGATCTTCAAGGGAGAATTCTTTCAGATACGATTCTATGATCCTCTTTTTATACAGATTGATGGTTTTCCGGCCTTTGTAATCATAGTAGATGTCTTTCATGAACGCCTCGAAGCTCACATGCTGTATGGAGAGGGGGTTCACCTTTTGATAGATCAAGAGGAAGATCTTCAGGAACTCTTCCAGCGTAAACTCCTTCAGGGCGGATTCGACGTACCACAGATCGGTCTTCTTGAAGAAGCTATCCACATAGCCGTTCAACCTGGCATCCGCCATATATCGGTCATACTCATGGTCAACATTCTCGCCATTTTCGATCGAAGACCGCCGAAGCCGCTCGATCCGTGCTTTCAGCGTCATTTCCACTGAACGTTCTCCGTCAATCAGGAAAGAAACAATCTGATCTGCTTCGTCCTTCACCACTTCCCAAATCTCATTCGATACCCCCTGGATGATGCACTGATTGAGTTTCTTCAGGACCACTTCCATATCCACACCGATTCCATTGTGCTCATCCATCCACTGAATGAGGGGGTGCAGCTGCTTGTAGCGCACCTCTCCTCGGATAAATTGACCGATCAGCCCATGGGTCAGGATCAGGGTGTAGAGGAGCTCCTCCCGCTCCAGATCCCGCAGGTGAAGAGGAAGACTCATCTGCTCCGCAGCATAGATCTGTGCTGATCCTATATTGTGGATATCGAGCTGGAAGCCCTTCTTCCCCCAGACGTTCCGCTGATGCTTCGTACCGCCCTTGGCCACTTCCGACCACACCAGCACTTCCTCGATGATTCCCTTCTCCTTCTCCGGCAGATCCATTTCATTCAGCACGAGCAAGGTACGTTCCACATAAGGAAGGACCGGGTTCACCGGCATCCTCTCAAGGGAGGTGATCTGCTCCAGATTGATGTGCTGCTCTCTCGTCAGGTAAAGGTACTGCAGCCACCTATGCTCCCTCAGGACAGTCCGGTCCCCCGACCTCGCTTTGTCGATAAGCTCCAATGATTTCATGATGGATCCTCCCTTTCGCTACCGTTCTTCATATGGAAAATTGTATCATAATTCATCCAGATGAAATGCCGCCGGCTCTCTGAAAAAACAAAAAAACCGAGGCGTCCTCCACCTCAGCTTGTACGTGGGACGGGATCCCACAACCTCTCTACCTCAATCAGCTCTTCCCCGTCAAAGGTCAGTTTGTAAATATCCGGCTTCGATGTCCCCTGCAGAAAGTCCAGTCCAACCCTCTCGTCGAAGTACTGCATCATGAGCGTCATCACTGCCCCGTGGGTACCGACGGCGATTTTGCCGCCCTGATGAAGGAGCAATAGCTCTCTGATAATTTCAACGGCCCGCACCTGACAACCGGCATTCGATTCTGCACCAGGCAGGGAGTAATGAGGATTCTTGAACGACTTCTCAAGAAGGGGATACAGCTCCGCATCAGCCATCCGGTTCACCCCGGAAGAAAACATCCTTTCTTTCAATTCCTCATAGAGCAGTACGTCCTTTCCAGACAGGGTAGCCAGCTCCTTGATCGTCAGGACGGCCCGCTTATACGGACTGGAGACGAATACATCGATCCCCTCGTCCTTCAGGAGCTCCGTCACCCGTTCGGCATCTGCCTGTCCTTTTTCGCTCAGCCCCCTGAGGCGTTCGACTTCTCCCGTCTTCGGGGAATCGCCATGTCTGATCAAATAGATAATGGTATTCATCGTGCACCTCGGATCTCTTTAGTCGAATTACGGCAACCACGCAATGATGTTCCAAAAAAGTCCTGCTATCCCCATGGAGAGCCCCAACCCACTCATCAAACCCGTTGCACTCCTAAGGGCATTGGTACTGGTTCTCCACCGTTTGAGCTGAGTCCACCCATCCAGCACCATGGGAACCTGCAGGACAAACCCGATGTAGATGGGCAGGGGGTAAATCAGGAAAAGGGGGAGAAACAGCATGCCGATCAGGATGAACAGGCATCTGGAACAGATCGGCATGGCTTCCCCTCCGATATGAAAACATCGCTCTTCCCTCCGATGACAGGGCACCGTGCGGAAGAACCCGTAGAGCGTGGATTTAAGGTGTGCAGTCAAATCCACAGCAATCGCCTCCACCCACATGCTTCCCTACTCCCCTTGGTACCGGCACACAGTCACCAAGATACGCACAATCCACGCAGTCCCAATAAGTAGAATCCTTTTTGGATGTTCTCTTAGAGTTTGAGTGATAACGCCGGACCGTCGCCCCCAGGATGATGATGGAGAATACCCCGAATATCGCACAGTACACCCATTCCCCTTGGTAGCCTGTATATCCGGTTAAAAGAGAGAATAATAGAAAGGACGAAATCAATACAAAATACATGCTATCACCTTCATCAAGGTCCTTTCCCTGAAGTTTCCTATGATATGAGATTTACTATTTTCCATGAGTGATCTTACCCTTTCTTAACTGAACATGATCATATGTTTATTCAATCTGCCCCTGCTTCTCCTATGGGAGAATATGCAATGGCATAATCCACGATGGTCGCCCCTGCGGGCAGCGTCAAAGTGTTCCAATCTGGCGTGTAGATGGTGATGGTCTCCTGGAACAGTGCATGGGAAACCACCGCTTCAAACTCGAATACATCTTCTGCAATCTCCGTGGCGTTGTGGATGTCCCCACCGAGACATTCATGGCTCAATCTCTGAATGGACACTGAAGACTTTTCCTCTCTCAGTAGGGCCAATACCCCTTGATCGGAGAGTGCTTTCCCTTCCCTCGTTTGCAGAATGATTCTCACCGTGTCGTTCCCGACCCATACCTTTGTTTGGAGTTTTTGATTGAAGGGGGAGACTGGCAGGGCAAGATGATCGACAAAGGCATTTGCCACCGGCTTGAACACCTGATGGACGCTCCCCATGACGGAGTAGCAGTCCAGCACTGAATCCGTGGTGATCCGGATGGAATAAAGATCGGATACTTCCACATCATCCTGCAGTAGGGAATAACTCTGATAGAGTGGCTCCCTTATTCCTTCAAAAGTGACGGTCCCCCCTACCTTTTCCCTGACCTGCTGGAATCCATGATCAAACTGCGCGGAATACGATTCCACTGCCCCTACCACTTCACTGCACCGCACCGGATTCAAAAATGGGAAACTGATTTCCTCCAGCTCCGCCCTCATCTTCCTCAGTCCGAGCTTTCCGGCAAGGGGGGCGAAGAAGATCAAGGCCTCATTCGCATACGGGATCTGTTTCTCTACCGGTTTGACGTCAAGGGTCCTCATATTATGGAGTCGGTCGGCAATCTTCACCACGGCGACCCTGACGTCATCCGCTGTAGCAGAGAGAAGCTTCTGCATATTGGTGGCGTGATGTTCTTCCTTGCTCATCATTCCCCTCTCCACCTTGGTCAAGCCATCCACGATCCTTGAGACTTCCTGTCCGAACTGCTTCTCCACTTCATCGATCGTCACGTCCGTATCTTCGACCACATCATGAAGCAGGGCAGACATAAGGGTAGGGAGGTCTGCTTGTTCCTTCATCAGGATCGAACAGACCGCTACCGGATGCGTCATATACGGTTCTCCTGTCGCCCGCTTCTGACCGTCGTGGGCCCGGGATGCAAATTCAAATGCCTTCTCTAAAGAAATCAAGTCACTTTGGCCCAGATAGTGTGCCCGCTTCCACCAAGCTTCCTTCATCTCACCCATCCCCCTACTCAATGTATGTACCGCTCATCAATCTCTCCAAAATACGATCTTCGCTTCTCCAATCCAGGTACCTTCTTCTGTTCCCGCTCGCTCAGCTTATAGGATTCCTGATCAATATAAGCAAGCCACTCTTCCTCAAGCTCTGCCGCGTCCTTCCCATAGACCTCTTTCATCTGCTGTAGCGAATCTTTTTCATTAAAGACCTTCTCGAACTCTTCCATCCCGTACTCATCGATGAGATAGGAAACAAAGGAAGCCGACTCGATATAGGAGATCCACTGCAGGGACCGAGATGCTCCATCACTTTCCAAGGAAGGTTGAAATAGCATCCGGCTCATGGACGTTCCGCAAAGCTTCGTCAGGGGAATCAGCATCCCTTCTTCTTTCACCACATTCATAATCGCGTGGGGGGAAACGTCATAATTCGGATACACCGGGTCACCGTATTCCGTTTGAAGATGGATGGCAAGTCCCTCAAGTGCCCAATAGCCCCGGTCATCCTGCTCTTCCTTCCCCCACAGAAGCGCATGGGAGAGCTCATGGACCGTCAGGAAATGGCCCTGATCCTTGAACAGCACCACCTCGTCCCGTGTGGAAAAAGAGATATCCTTCTGATTGTAAAACTCCAGGGAAATGGGAGAGGCAGGATCGTAGTCCCCCTTCACCGCTCCCATAATCGCTTCATAGGCATGGGTCACCTCGTCCTGGATGGAACTCCGGCTGGCAGTCGAATGGTTCTCTACGGCAAACTCCACCTGTCCGACCCGGAAGGTGAACCGATCTTCTTTAAAATAGAACCAATAGATCATCAGTCCAGCGATGAGAACACTAAGAGCACTAGCTATGATCATCACTGTCTTCTTGCTAGTAATCTCCCATCACCTGCCCTGCCAACTCCATTCTCAACCACTCCACAGGTGCCTTCTTCACAAAGTGCTTCTCTACAAACGCGAGCACCACATCGTTCCCGGGCAGCGTCGCCCGCTCCATAGCATCGGGGAAACGGAGCCACTCATACTCACTATGCTCCCTGTTCAGCATCACGTCCTGATCGTCCTCCACAAACCCGACGAACACCGGCGCCATGTAAATGTCATTCGTCGCGGGCGAGTAGAACTGATCGAATGTATTCCCTGTATACAACGTCCGGATGTCGATCCCCGTCTCTTCCCAGATCTCGCGCTTTGCCGCCTGCCATGCCTTTTCACCCGGCTCGATTCCGCCGCCGATGTAGCACCACGCTCCATTCAAGGTCCGGGATGCCCGCTTCAGGAGGAGAACGCGAGCTTCCCCATCCACTTTCTTTACTAAAACAGCCGCAATCCCACTGCGGCGTATAGGTAGCTCCGTCGTTTCACTCATCATCTACTGCACATCCCTACTATTTTGTTTGCCGGGAGAGTGAAGGATAGCTTGACTCTCCAAGAATAGCTAAAGATATTTTCCATCCACCATATTCGGATTTCCTCTTTGGGATTTTAATCCATTTTACCATTAGGATCAGAAATTTCAATCAAATCTATAAATCAAATAAACAGAAAAAGGGTGCGCCGTCTTCAATGGCACACCCCTGGAATTTAGTTGTTCACGCTAATATCAAAAGGCTTCAACTCTTTAGCCGAAACAAAACTGGAGAAATCAAACTGAAGGACCGTATTCTCCAGTGTAAAATCCTTGAACGGCTCTTCTCCATCCAACTCAAATGTGGATTGGAAGTGGACGGTCTCCCCATCGATCATTTTCACTGTGTTCTTGCGGATGCTGTTATGTTTAGGCGGTACAGGATTGTCAGGATCAATCTTATCAAGATAATCCTGATCCACTAACAGCAGCTCATATTGAAGATTGTTTTCCAGCAGTTCAAGTCGGTCTTTGCTCAAGTCTGCAGGAAGACCGAGCAGCTGATAATCCAAGATCACCTGATTACCGCGCTCTGTTATTTCGTTCACCTGCAGCTTCAGCCCAAGACGTTCACTCTCGAGTGTGAAGCCGTCTTGATCCAGCAGCTGCTCCACCTTCGGATCGGCTACATCCACCTGAGGATAGAACGTAAGGGACTCGATTGCCGAAGCCGGTTTCGTCATCTCCACGCGAAGCGTCCGGTGGTACCCGTCTTCTTCCTGGGACTCGCTCAGTACGGTCGGATTGCCGAAACCGTATACCTTACCGTCTTCATCCCTTGCCTTTTTAATCCGCACATCATCGTCTTTATATTTCTGAACCGTTTCATATACAAGGGACGAACTCGCCTTGCCCGTCAGGATTTCTTTCAGATGGAAGGTGACGCCATCCTGTTTGGACTCATGACTCTGGTCAAGTGCCGTCCGCGTAATCTCCTCCTGCTGAAGAGGCACGTCGAACGTCCACTCTCCTTTGACGCCATTGATGGAATGGATCGTGACGGGAAGAATCTCATTCTCGTCGATGGTTTCGTACGGATAGTTCATCTTCCACTGGAAGTCATACCCGCCCTTCACTTTCTTGACGGTACTGGAACGATCGCTCAACCACGCATCACGATCCCCCTGCCCGTCACCGTAGTTGACATCAAAGCTCACTTCCCCGGGCTCATTCTGCCCCTTCTCCACGCCATCATCCACAAATCCCGTAATCGATACCGCTACACCGTCAAAATAGGCGCTAGTCAGCTTCACTGTTACCCCGTTCTTCGTCATCGACTGATCAAGCTCCGTCACGGCCTGCTGATGAGCAAGTTCCATTCCAGTTTTATCATTGAACTGCTGGAAGATCCCCCCGATGAGCGGCGCACTGGCCAACACGCTATTCATCGTCGGATTCACGAACCCGGATCCCAGTGTGATCCCCACAAGAGCCACTGCAGCCGTCAACCCGGTCGCTACCTTTCGCTTCTTCTTTGGCCGGGCTTGGTTCAACCCTTCCGAAATGGCACTGAACACCTTCTCCTTCGGCACCGGAATCTGATCAATCGCTGATTTCACCTGCTTGTTATCCATGGCACTTGACCTCCTCATCCTGATAGAACTTCTTCAGTTCTGCTCGGCCCCTGCTCAGATTCGTCTTCACCGTATTCTCCGGAATGTCCATCATCTCGCTGATCAACTTGATCGGGTAATCGTGATAATAGAAAAGAATGATAGCTGTTCGATAACCCTCTCGTAAATGACCGATCGCATCAAGAAGCTGTTCGGACTCTTCAAGATCTGGGTCTGCGTGACCCGGCAGATTGGATAGAATCTCATCACTCAACGGAACCACTTTCTTCTTCCGCCGATGCAGATCACCGGCACACCGGATGACGATCCTCGTGAACCAGGTAAGGAAATACTCCGGCTGCTTCAAGGAATGAATCGACGTAAACGCCTTGAATGACGCCTCCTGCACCGCATCCAGCGCATCCTCTTCATTATTCACATACAAAAACGCCGTCCGGTAAATCCGTTCATAATGCTGCTGAAGCAGCCTCTCAAAGGCAGCCTTATTACCCTTGATCGCCTTCTTGACCAGCCGCTGGTCTTTTGCATCCATCTGGTTTGCCCCCTTTATACTTATTAGTGGGATGGTTGGGGGAGGAAAGTTTCAGGTTGGGGGAGTTTTTATTTATACGATATCATTTACGGGTTGAATTGGAGTAAAAAAATAACAAGAACCGGTTTGGGTTCTTGTTATTTAAAAAAGTTATTTTAATGTTAGTTTTGCTACTACCTCAACATGCGCCGTCTGCGGGAACATATCAACCGGCTGCAAATACTCAACGCGATAGTCACGCTTCAAATAGTCGATGTCCTTCGCAAGAGTAGACGGATTACACGACACATACACAAATCGCTTCGGTTTGACTTCCTTGATGGTATCAAGGAATTTGCGGTCGCAGCCGACCCTTGGGGGGTCGACGACGACGACGTCGGGGCGCCAGCCTTCTTGTTTCCATTTGGGCATTAGGTCTTCAGCGCTGCCCACGTAGTAGTCGGCGTGGTTAACGCGTGAGGCTTTGGCGTTCTTTTTGGCGTCGTCGATTCCTTCTTTGATGACGTCCATGCCGCGGATTTCTTTGGCGCCGTCTGCGAGCCAGAGGCCGATGGTGCCGACGCCGCAGTATGCATCGACGACTTTTTCGTTGCCGGTGAGGGCTGCGGCTTTCTTGGCTTCGCCGTAAAGCTTGCTCGTCTGGATCGGGTTGAGCTGGAAGAAGGCGCGGGCTGAGAGTTCATACGTGAACTCGTCCAGGCGTTCTTTGATGCTATCCTTACCTTGAAGGTTGATCGTCTGATCTCCGAAGATCAGGGACGTCTTCTTCGGATTGATATTTTGGACGATGGAGACGACTTCCGGCAGGCGCTTGCTGATTTCTTGGACGAGGAGATCCTTTTGCGGGACCTTCTTTTCTGTGGTAACAAGTACGACCTGAACCTGTCCCGTTTCGAATCCTACGCGTGTGACGATCGTCTTGATGATCTGGCGCTTCTGCTTTTCGTCATAGACGGGGATCTTGAAATCATTGATGATGCGGATGATTTCCGTTGTGACCTTATTCGTCAGCGGATGCTGAACGATGCACTCGTCGATGTCGATGAGCTTGTTGGAATTCATGCTGTAGAGGCCGGCGATGGCTTTGCCGTTTTGGGTGCCGACCTGGAACTGGCTTTTGTTGCGGTAGTGCCACGGATTATCCATCCCGATTGTCGGGCGGATATCGAGCTCATCGAGATTGAGCTTCGTGTAGCGCTCGAGGGACTGGATCAGGATATCGCGTTTGGCGTCCAGCTGTCCTTGATATTCAAGGTGCTGAAGCTGGCATCCACCGCACTGTTCATAGACTGGGCATGGTGCTTTCGTTCTCTGGGGTGACGCTTTGCGGATCTTTTTCACGCGGGCTTCGGTGAATTTCGGATGGACCTTGGTGACTTCCACCACAACTTCTTCGCCTGGCAGGGCACCGGGTACGAAGACGATCTTCCGTTTAAAGAAGCCGACCCCTTCCCCGTTGATCCCGATTCGTTTTATGGTCAGAGGAAACTGCTGTTTCAACTCGATGCGTACTTGGTTTGACTGTTGTTTATTCATCTATTCACGTCCGTTCTACTCAATACTTCTCCACAGATACAGGGAGGCATAGCTCAGGTAAGGGTCCCATGCGGCGCTCATGCGTTCCATTTCCTCGCGCGTCGGCTTCTGTTCCATCCCGAACAGCTTCTTGATGGCGTTCTGGATGCCGATATCCGCCATGGGGAACAGATTCGGCCGCCCGAGTCCAAAGAGGAGGAAGCTCTGGGCGGTCCACGGTCCGATGCCGCGGATCTTCGTAAGCTCCTTGATGATCACTTCATCGGACTCGCGGGCAAGTTCTTCGAGGTTGAGCTCACCGCTTGCCACCTTCTCCCCGACGCCGATCACATACTCCGCCTTCCGCTGGGAAAATTGGAGCTCCCGCAGTTCGTCCACGGTGAGGGTCGCGATCTTCTCCGGTGACGGATAGAACCAGACGCCGTCTTTCTCGGTCCCGTAGCGGGTAACGAAACGGTGGGTCAGGGTGAAGGCGAACTTCAGGTTGAGCTGCTGATGGATGATGCTCTTCACGATGGTGGCAAATGGGTTGAAATCAAGGACGATCGGCGTACCGACATGCTCCTCGAAGATCGGCTTCAGATCCGTTGCGAGAAAGTGGGCTTGGATCTCATGAAGTCCCGTGTGCCACTGGAAGATGCGGGCGATATGGGCCTGTTTTTCTTCCGATTTGTCGTCTTGCTCGAATGATAGGACGAACGCAGGCTCATCCTTTGTCCCAACGCCTTTGACCGTGATGACTTCCCCTGTCGGATAATACGGGACCTTTACAAGTCTCGCCTCTCGATCCACGGCATGGAGCGGGTCGATGGACAACCGCTCCAGCACGCGGTCGAAGTCATACGGCCCCGGTACCTCGATCCTCGTTTCACTCATTTGCCTCCCCCTTTCTACATATGCGTATTATAGCACACACCAGTATCCCCTCGCCTGCTCTGTGAAATACCTCTCAATCCCCACCTAAATTCATGTTATACTGTCAAACATAGGAATCTAGCAAGGAGGTCATCGCGTGAAGAAATCAACCTGGATCCTCGCTGTCGGTATCAGCGCCCTCATCATCCTGTCAGGATCTTTCCGAATCTACCAGATCAAAGAAAACTCCAAGCAAAATCAGAAAAAAGCAGCCGAATGCGTAGACGGAGGCGGTACCGTCCTTCTCTATGAAGGCTCCATCTTCTCCCTCAGCTCCGTGTCTTGTGAACAGTAAAAGGATCGCCCCATGGACGGGGCGATCCTTTTGTTATGATGTTTTCTTCAGTTGATGGGCATATTTCAAGGAAAAGCTGACGATCGCGATGATCCACGCAACGATGGCCAACCCGACCGGAACATAGGTCAGCGTGCGGATAAGGCTTTCCGGCATGAAATACGTTTCGCCCTGCGGCATGAAGAAGCTCGCAATCTCAACGTTGTACATACCGGCTGTCATGAGTGCGACACCGGCGAACCCCGACCAAATTGACAGGGGATACGGCTTGATTGTTTTCATGAACCGTGAAGCACTGTCGTTGACCTTCTCTGACAAGATCTTTTCCCCTGGTGGATAAGTGGTGCCGTCTTTCTTTCCACTCATCTAGTTATCTCCTTTTTTCAGCTGATGGGCATACTGGACGGTGCAGGTCGATATGGCAAGCAGGATACAAGCTAAGCCAAGGACCGATGGGATGTATGTATTGGTCAACAGGAAGCCCGCTCCCGGTAATGGTGAGGTGAACAGGGAATTCGCTATTTCAACTCCGTTTATGCTGATGATCAAGAGGAAAATTCCAATCAGAGCGCTCCAGATGGAAAAGCGATACGGCTTTAAGCGGATCATTGCTCCCTCGTTTTCGTCTTGGAGTACCTTTTCCTCAAGTTCTACCCGAACATCTTTCTCCATTTTCATCTCCCTTTCTCTATTTTTCTCCATGCAAGATCCAATATATCCTGATGCAACGGCATCCACCCTTTATAATGATCCGGTGCCTTCGCAGGTTCCATGAAAAGGCGCGCACCTGACTCATGCTCCCCTTCAAACGGATGGATGTTCGTGACATCCATGACGAAATACACCTGATAGCCGATCTTTGGATACGGTCCGTCTTCGGTCCATGAGTCGTTCTCACTATGATCCACCGTGATGTGACCGAGCATCGTGCAGTCGCCTTCCACATATCCTTCTTCCATGGCTTCACGCCTGAAGCATTCTTCCGGCGTCTCCCCCGCTTCCAAATGCCCTCCGGGAATATCCCACCCTCTTGAATGGAGATTAACGAGAAGCAGCTTCCCTTCGTAAAAGCAGAACCCGTGGGCGCTTGTAATGCGTTCGGGATCCGGCAAGGCATCCGATTCTGTCCATGACAGCTTGATCCGCGCACCGCCCCATGTGACATATGTCATAGCACGCCCCCCTTTCATTCTTTCTACTTATACTAATTCCATATTATTCTTTTAAATTCCTTTTTATCCCTTAAATTATGCTAGGATGAATATGTAGGAAAAACTCATGAAATGGGGAATGTGTATGATGGTCAACACGGGAATCCTAGGGATCGGTGTCGATATTCCCGACCGCGTGGTGAATAATGAAGAACTCGGTGCCCGCTTTGGCATGAAAGCCTCGGACATCGAACGAAAGACCGGCATCATCGAGCGCCGCTACCTAAGCAAGGAAGAAACGCTCACAGAGCTGTGCGAGCGGGCCGGGAAACGGGCCATTGAGAACGCCGGCGTCAATGCAGAAGAGATCGACCTTGTCATCATCGCCACGAATACCCACGACACCCATATCACCGCCGCCCTCGTCCAGGACCGGATCGGTGCCAGGAAATGCGCCGGACTCGACCTTCACTCGGGATGTTCAAGCTTCATCACAGGGCTCGCCACCGCCGTTCAGTTCGTGAAGACCGGCATGTATAAGAAATCACTCGTCGTCGCCGTGGACAAGTGCTCCTCCCTCCTCAATCCCGATGACTATAAAACCTCCCTTATCTTCGGGGACGGCGCTGCCGCCGTCATCGTAGGAGAAGTCCCGGAAGGCAGAGGGATCCTCGGCATCACCATGCAGATGGACGGAAGCGGCGGTCACCACCTCCACTTAGACGAGAACAAACATATCAAGATGAACGGCCGGGCCGTCTTCGATTTCGCCGTCGAGAAGTTCCCGGAAGCCGTGAACGAAATCCTTGCCCAGACTGGCCACACCTTAGACGACGTCCACTTCATCATCCCGCACCAGTCCAATCTCCGCATCATCGAAACGAGCATCGCGTCCCTCGGCTACCCGATGGAACAAGTCCACACTCACACGATCCGCTACTACGGCAATTCATCCGCACCCACGATTCCCATAGGACTTCACAAGGAAGTCACCGAAGGCAAAATAAAAGACGGCGACCTCGTCATCCTCGTCGGCTACGGAGCCGGACTCGGATGGGGGGCCGTCGCCATTCGCTGGGGGAGTTGATCACTCCCCGCGATACGCCTGATACCAATGATACGGCTGGATCTCATCCAGTCGCTTGAACTCTACATGCCCGTCTGCCGTATAGATCCCGGCCTTCACCTGGGGTCCCCAGTAAAACAAACGCTCCTGGCATACCCCGCATGGAGTCAGGATCTGATACGGTGCATGCTCATCCTCACGGGCCACACAGATCGTATGCGTCACCTCATCGGCAAACTTATGCGCTTCTAGGATTGCGCCCGTCTCCATGCAAAGCTCCGTCGACGCATTGATCACCTCAGGAGCCACGCTCGTCAACAAGCGCCCGCCCTTCGTCATCATCGCCGCTGCCCCGCCCCATCCGGTCGGGTAGCGGGTGTTGATGAGGTCGATGGCTGCTTCGTATAGTTGTTGTTCGGTTGTCATGATGGTAGCTCCTTTTCTCTTGGTGGTTTTTTAAGTCGATTGACTTCATTATTTTTATCCCAGAAGGACCCTCGCCCTTTCGTTCAAATCATTCAGGTAAAAGATGACCTCATCCAAGTATTTCTCCTCATCGTTATCTTCCACGATGATGATTTTCCTTGTGCCTTCCACCTCGAATAGCACTTCGATTTTAGTTGGAAAGAGACGGCAGTGCATCTCACCGAGTTTTGAGGATTGCTCCCTGTGAACCGGGTAATGGATCGCAAAGCTTTTTTGATTTTGAGTTGAGGTTGTTCGCGTAATGGTGAGATAGACTTTGAAATCCCTCACGTATCTCATCGTCACAAGCCGATCGATGTCCTCCCACATGGCGGCGATGGTCTCATTCATAAGCCGCGAAACTCTTCCCTCAAAATCGAATACTGCTTCAAATCCATCTGCGTCCCCTTCAGATTAATCGCCTGCCGCAGCGTCCCTTCATACGTCATGCCGAGCTTCTGCATCACCCGCTCCGACCCGATGTTTTCCGGGAAGCATCTAGCCTGGATGCGAAGGAGATCCATATGCTCGAATCCAAACTTTAAGAGTTGCCGGGCTGCTTCCGTCATATACCCTTTCCCCCAATAGGGGCGGCCGATGGTATAGCCGAGCTCTGCTGTACGATGTCGCTCGCTCCATGACACAAAATCAATTGTCCCGATGAATTTTCCGTTCTCTTTGCACTCGATCCCCCACGGCGACACGTCCTCATTCCGGTACGCCTCCAGCGCATAATCAATGAATTGTCGCGTATCTTCAAGGGTCTGATGGGTATCCCACAGCACGTACTTCGTCACCTCGGGGTCAGATGCATACCGGAACATGTCATCAAGATCGGTCGCTGCGATCTTCCTGAGGAGCAGTCGCTCCGTTTCGAAGATGGGCGGGTTGCTGTAGATGGATTGGATTGTGGTCATGGGTTTTCCTCCTTTTTGATTTACATTAGCATGTTTTCTTGTTCACGAACAAGAAATTTATGGAATTTATATCTTATTTTCATATGTATAGTTTTGTATAATAAAGGTTAGCTAGAACCATCTGAAACACTTCTAAAAAGGGGGAAAAGAGATATGAAAAAATTCGATCTGAATATTGAAAAAGTACTCGAACATTGGACAATCCCTCATGCTTTAAGAGAAATTATTGCTAACGCCCTAGACGAGGCTATCCTTAGTAACTCCAAACAACCCAAAGTATTCAAGGATCACAATGGGACTTGGCACATTCAAGATTACGGAAGGGGTTTAAAATATGAGCACTTAACTCAAAATGAGAACGTTGAAAAAACCGAAAATCCAGATAGGGTTATTGGAAAATTCGGGGTAGGATTGAAGGATGCATTAGCCACATTTGATAGAAGAAATATTGAAGTTCTTATTCAATCCAAATTCTGTGATATAACAATTGAAAAACACATTAAAGGAGATTTCAAAGATGTAATCACACTTCACGCTATTGTAAGTGAACCATCTCACCATGATATGGTGGGAACTGATTTTGCATTTAAGGGGTTATCCGATCAAGACATAAAAGATGCTAAAGATTTTTTCTTACTTTACTCAGGAGAAAAAGTCCTAGAAGAAACAAAATACGGCCAGCTAGTAGAAAATAAACAAGAACGTTCTAGAATATACGTAAATGGCATTTGTGTGGCAGAAGAAGATAATTTCCTTTTTTCTTATAACATTACATCTACCACAAAAAAACTTAGACAATCTTTAAATCGTGAGCGAACAAATGTTGGGAGAAACGCGTATTCAGATCGCCTAAAGTCAATTTTGCTCGAGTGTAAAAGCAATAAGTTTGCAAAGAGATTAGTAGATGATCTCCAAACTATTCAAAGTGGAAATGCTCATGATGAGTTACAGTGGATTGATGTCCAATTACACGCTTGCAAAATACTTAATAGTCAGGAAAAAGTTTTATTCCTAACAGCCTATGATTTATTGGATGGAGGCAAATACTTAAAATACGCTAAAGATGAGGGTTTAAAAATCATTACTGTACCTGATACTCTTGCAGAAAAACTCCAAACCACTACAGACTTAAAAGGGGAACAATTTAGGAACCTTGAAGTTTATGCTCAAGAATGGAATGAACAATTTGAATTCAAGATTATTCCTTATAAACAATTAACAAGTAAAGAAAGAGAAATTCTTAAACACAAAGAAATTATTGAGAGTTGGTTTTCAACACGCAAAAGTCCTGTTAAGGAAGTTGTCATATCCGAAACCATGAGACCGGATCAGTACACAGGAGGGGACGCCTTAGGATTATGGGAACCATCTAGTAAAAGGATAATTATTAAACGAAGCCAACTTAAGAGCCTGGAATCTTTTTCAGGTACTCTCGTGCATGAGTACATCCACGCTTACACTAAAACAGATGACAATACAATTGAATTTGAAAATGAATTAACTAATATCATCGGTAGGCTTTCAATAAAAGTCTTTGAGCAACCTACTCCAATGACATTAAAAGATAAAGTAAAAGGATTATTTGTTAAGTAATTACTATAATAATTTTATATTTTTCACTAAATATTTTTTAGACGATTCCAACGTTTATAGCTAGGGGGATCGTCTTTACTATGGCTTTCATACCTTTTTCATGGTCAAAATCCCTTCATGTTAGGTGGTTTTGGTTCTGGACGGGTCTTGTGTGGTCACATTTTCGGGAAAACAGGATGAAATGGCATACTTTCTTCATTTTTTAATTCCTTATATATCCAATTATATCATTCCACCACCATTTTCTACCGACTTTTAAACTTTTTCTATCAACTTTAAGAAATTTATTATCAACTTTCGAGATTTTACTTCCAACTTTTTTTGGACAGATTTTTTTATTTTCAACTCTAGCTTTTTACATTCAACTCTGGAACGTTACTCCCGACTCTCGACGTTTATTACCAACTCCCGCGCCTGCCCCCTGTCCAACACACCACAAACCGCCACCCATCTTCCAAACAAAAAAAGCCCCGGCCGCTTCATAAAAAAATGAAGCACCGGAACCGTCACCATGCACCTATTCGATATACGTCACTCTGGCCACATACCCATCATCCACTTCTTCCGCCTTCAGCACCCAGTTGCTTGAGAGCAGCTTCTTCAGCTGAATCAGCTCTTCCACGCTGAGGTGCAGCCCTTCAATCCCGTTGTCCAAGTCGGTAAACGGCTTGCGGAATTTCATGCGAAGAAGGTTACGAAGGCCGTTGTAGGTGACGAATTTGATCTGGTAGCCATCATTCAGGATGCTTTCCAGCGCGTCCCGATCCTCGGCGAGTTTAAGCAAAGCATCGAAGTTCCCTTCTGGATCGGCTTCCAACAGTCGCGTTGTATCTCCACTTGCTGCGGCCGCAAGCAGTACCTCGTTGGTGATGCCTTTTTCGCGGAGCGATTCGATGGCGTAGGCGTCCATCATCGTGATTTTGTAGGTTGTCATCTATGTATCTCCTATTCTACTGTTAAGTTAAAAAACGTAGTGCTCGGCCAGTTTGATGAAGGCTTTGCCCGTGTGAACGAGTGCGCGTTCGTCGATGTCGAAGCGCGGGTGGTGATGGGAGTACTGGGTTGCCAGGTCATCCGTCCGGGATCCGACTCGGAAGAAGGTACCAGGCTTTTCCTGAAGGTAATAGGCGAAGTCTTCAGCGCCCATGGTCGGCTCTGACTCGGCCACAGGTCCAAGATCAGCGAAGAGGCGACGGGCAATTTCCGTTTCCTCCGGATGGTTATAGAGGGCCGGGTAGCCACGCAGATAGTCGATGCTGTGCGTCGCCTTGAATCCGGATGTGATGCCGGCGACAATCGAATGGATCTCTTCCTGGACCTGGTCGCGCACTTCGCCTTCGAACGTACGCACTGTGCCTTCGATGGTGACGTTGTCGGGGATGACGTTGAAGGCGGTGCCGGCTTTGAAGATGCCGATGGTGACGACGGCGGATTTCAGGGGATCGACCTTCCTGCTCACGATCTGCTGGAGGGCGTTGACGACGGTCGTGCCGATCACGAGTGGATCGATCGTCGTGTGCGGCCTTGCGCCGTGACCTCCGAGGCCATTGATGTGAATGGCGAACTTATCGACGGCTGCCATGCGGAAGCCTTCTCCGACGCCGTAAGACCCGAGTGGCAAATCCGATGCAAGATGGGCTCCGAATACGTGGTCCACTCCTTCAAGCACGCCTTCTTCAACCATGAATTTGGCTCCGCCCGGCGGGGTTTCTTCTGCCGGCTGGAAGAGGAAGATGAGTGTGCCGTTGAGGGCTTGTCCATATTGACTCAGCACCTTGGCAACAGACAACAGGGCGGACGTATGCCCGTCATGGCCACATGCGTGCATCACCCCGGGATTCTTGGATTTGTACGGTGCATCTTTTTCATCCGTGATCGGCAAGGCATCGAAGTCGGCCCGGAAGGCGATCGTCTTACCCGGCTTCGCCCCGCGGAGGGTACCGGTGATGCCGTTGCCGCCGATACCGGTCTTCACCTCAAGGCCGAACTCACGCAGCTTCCCTTCGATGAAGCGGGCGGTTTCGGTTTCCTGGAAGGATAGCTCCGGATTTTCGTGGAGATGCCTCCTCCAGCTTCGTGTTTCTTCAAAGTTTCCTTCAAGTTCTGTATACATCTCTTGTCTCGTCATGCTCTTCCTCCTTCTCTTCATAAAAAAAGACCTCTCCAAGAGGCCTCTTTCATCAGCCTCTTATCGTTCAGACGCACTGTCTGCTGGATTTGGCACCGTGGATCCGGTTGCCGAGGCTTCATGGGGCCAGTCCCTCCGCCTCTCTTCATAAGAGCATTGCACTATTCAGTTGAGTTCTTTCAGGACCCGGTCGATCGCATCCCTCAGCTTTGAAAGGGTCGGGTAGACTTCCAGTTTCATATAGAAGGTTTTTGAGAAGGTCTTCACATTGAAAAACAGGGTCCAGTAGGCCTCTTCCTCAAGTTCGGCTTTCTGCTTCTCAAGCATTTCCGGAAGTTTTTCCACCAGCGTTATGACTTCCCTCTCGTCCATCCCCTGCCAGATCATCTGGAGGATCGGGACGACGAGCCGTTCATCTTCATCATGGATATAGGCATGGTGTGACACCAACACCTTTTCCCATAGTGCTTTCAGCAGGACCGGGAACATATCCTGATCCACTTTCGGGTTCAGCACGAGCTCATCCACCATATCGGCTGCGTGGGCGACGCTGTGTGCCCATCCCTTTTCCTCGACGAAGCCGCGCACGTCCTGTTCCTGCTCCAGGTACTCCACCGTGATATCGGCTGCTTCCTGGATCTTATCCTCTGATAAGAAATCGGCCTCTTTGTCCCGTCCAAGGACGAGTGCCATGAGGAGGGTCGTGAAGGCGCGCGTGAAGACGGAATCCGTCCCTTCCTCACCGATCCCCTTCATAAGAAGATGATCCATGGAAAGGTCGAGGAGATCCTTCAGGACTTCGGTATGGAGTCTGTCTTCCTCAATGATCAATCGGTAAAAGGTGGTGTAAATCAATTTGTCTCGGAGTACGGGATCCGGTGTCCCGATATGCTCCACCATGGCCAGTAGTACGTCCAGTTGTTTCCCTTCTTCGACATCCCCTTGTTGCAGGAGTGACTTCAACTCCGCTTCAGGTAAGAAGGTTTGACCTGTTACATCGCTCATTCGATTCTCTTGCCCCTTTGTGATTGTATTGCAGTCGAAGGACTGTTCTCTCTCTACTTATCTTTCCATACAATACCCAGGACATGTTCCGTTGAAACTGTTCCGCGTCTGTATGTGCCATTACTATTATTCATCGGCTAATCATCACAGGTGTTTAGCAGAACGATGGAAAATTCACACAAATTCATTCACAGCATCCTCTTCCGACCAAACCTTGATTCCATTCCTTTTTAAAAGTGCGGTCGTAACACCTTCCCCCGGGATCTTCTCTCCGGAAAAATCCCCATTGTAGATCATGGAGCTGCCACAGGAAGGACTGTTTTCCTTCAAGACGATGTCCGTCGCCCCCATCTTCCGGCAGATGGCGAGGGTCTCGATTGCTCCGGCAATATAATGCTCCGTCACATCCGCTCCGGAACGGTCCACGACACGCGCCGTACCATCCAGTACGTCCTCACCAGTGCCACCTTGGATCTCGGCAGGCTCACGCGGGGTTTGGAATCCACCCAGAATCTCAGGGCAGACCGTGACGGCCTTACCCGACCTGACCATCTCTCCGATCACGTCTTCGAGGCAATCCGTTCCGTTGTACCGTACCTTCATGCCTGCGAGACATGCGCTTACCACCAGCATGCCTGAACGCCCCCTTATGAACAACTATTCAATTCTTATTATTTCAAATTTTCAACCTTTGTACAACAAAAATAAAACTTTTGCCAATATCAGTCATAATGTCTCATGATGGGTGCGGAATCGACATGCCCCTTCACTTGCTAAACCTTCCGACCCGCGTTATACTTGCACCTTTGATTCTTTAACGACAACTCAGAGGAGGATGACAATATGGAAAACTTTATGTACCATAATCCAACGAAACTGATCTTCGGGAAAGATCAGGTCAATGCATTGACGGACTTGATCCCCCAGTACGGAAAGAACGTCCTGCTTGTATACGGAGGCGGAAGCATCAAGCGCAACGGCCTGTATGATCAGGTGCTGGACATCTTGAAGAACCTTGACGTGAACGTTTCCGAGCTTGCAGGGGTCGAACCGAACCCGCGTCTATCCACGGTCAGGATAGGGATCGACATCTGCCGTGAGGACAACATCGACTTCATGCTCGCTGTCGGCGGAGGCAGCGTCATTGACTGCACGAAAGCCATCGCTGCGGGTGCAAAGTATGACGGCGACGTCTGGGACATCATCAATAAGCAGGTCATCGCTCAGGATGCCCTTCCGTTCGGGACCGTGCTGACCCTTGCCGCAACCGGATCTGAAATGAACCCGGACTCTGTCATCACAAACTGGGAGACGAACGAGAAGTATGTATGGGGCAGCCCTGTCGTGACTCACCCTGCCTTCTCCATCCTTGATCCGGTCAATACGATGTCGGTTCCACGCGACCAGACGATCTATGGCATGGTGGACATGATGAGCCACGTGTTCGAACAGTACTTCCACAATGTAGCGAACACGCCGCTCCAGGACAATCTATGCTATTCGGTCCTTCAGACTGTGATCGAAACAGCGCCGAAACTCCTTGACGACCTCGAGAGCTACGAGAACCGCGAAACGATCCTGTACTCAGGTACCATCGCCCTGAACGGTACCCTTCAAATGGGCTACTTCGGCGACTGGGCGTCCCATACGATCGAGCACGCCGTCTCGGCTGTATATGACATCCCTCATGCCGGCGGACTGGCAATCCTGTTCCCGAACTGGATGCGCCACGTCATCGACCATGATCCGGTCCGCATGAAGCGCCTCATGCTCAGCATGTTCGATATCGAGACGGAAGGACGCAGCGACAAAGATATCGCCCTTGAAGGTGTCGAGAAACTGAGCGCGTTCTGGACCAGCCTCGGAGCACCATCCCGACTCGCCGACTACAACATCGGTGACGACCGCCTCGACGAAATCGCCGGCATCGCCGCCCGCGAAATGGAGTACGGAGGCTTCGGTAACTTCAAGAAACTCGGAAAAGAAGACATCCTCTCCATCCTGAAGGCTTCCCTATAAAACAACGAAAGCCCTGTCCTCGTGTGGACAGGGCTTTTTGTCAGGAAATCCAGAAAAAATCCGTGACGTACAGGATCATCATGAAGGATAGCAAATACGCTACGCTCAGCAGTACGCGGATATATTCCTTTCGTTGCTCGGAATACTTCCATTCCATATACGCGCGACACAACTCAGGAATCGTAATGCCCGCAAAAATCGCAAACAGCAGCACGAACCATAACGACTCATCACCGCCCCGAAGGATCATCACCCATATGAACGAGGACATGAGAATACCCAAGCTGACCCAGCACATTATCCTATGCCATTTCCAGTGCGTCTCGTTGTAAAAAGTGGGAAACTTCCTCCGATTCTCGAGATGGAGCCATTTCCCCAGCGCCCACTGTAACACCATGTACAGCGCCGCAAATACGAACAACACGAGCAGTACCAAAGCCATACTCGCCATCGAACAGCCTCCTTGATCAACACATGATGAGCTCAACCAAGAAGCATCCTACCAAAATGGATGAGCAGTGAAACTCCATCCATGTATATTCGCCTGCCCCTTGCCTCGCCACGGCACCCGTCAAATTAGCCGAGACCCGTTATGGCTCAAGGTTGATGAACGGTATTGAAAAAGAGTACATGTCCGACAGCTTCCATAGCCTTCATACCAGCCCGAAGAGGTTGGTGACGTAACTTATGAACAGGAATACCAGTACATACCCTGTTGATGCCAGCACCCGGATATATTCCCTTCGCTGCTCTGAGTATTTCCATTCCATATAGGCTCTGCATAGCTCTTGAAGGATCACCCCACTACCGAGCGTGAGAAAATGGACGTTCCAATAGGACCCAATGAAGCCATTATCCATAACCCACAAGTAACCCACTACAATAATCAACGCAGATACCAAACGCATCCTCACATCCCACTTTTTATGCGTTTCATTATGATAGGTCCGGTAATGCCGCCTCTTACCAAGATGAAGCCATTTTCCCAACGCCCATTGCAGAAGATAATACACCCCTAAAAACACTCCCAATATGACGATAAGCCAGATCCATGTAGTCATATCTTTCCCCTTCTCCCTTTGATGGATCGTTCTTCACGATCTAGCGAACCGCCCAGTAAAAGTTCGTGGCGAATGCCGTGATAAAGAATACTACCATATAGCTCATGGTAATGATCATACGGATATACTCTTTACTCCCATCAGAATATTTCCATTCCCAGTACACCCGTAATGTGTTCTGAAGGATGATACAGACGATGAAGACGTAAGGCAGCACATCTCGCATCATCCCACCATCCACAGACATCATAAAACTGATCAGAATGATGAACATCAACACACCACTTGTTTTGATTTCCCAATCCTTATGCTGTTCGTTGTGATACCCCTTCTTCTTTTTTTCAATCTTAAGCCATTTACCCAATACCCATTCCAAAAGGATATAAGTTGCTATGAATACGCCAAGGACAATGAGCATCCTTGTACCGTTTTCCATTTGTAACACTCCTTACATGAAGCTTGTAGATAGAACCGTAAAGAAAAAGGTCAGGCCGAGAGCCATATACCCTGTTTCGATCAGTGCCCGTACGTATTCGTTGCGCTTCTCGGAATACCTCCAATCCATAAACGCCTGGAACAACTCTTGAAAAAGAAGGCCGATTACCGATGAAATATACACGTACATAGGACTGAAATCGTGATAATAACAGACACCCAATAGGATCAACAACAGGACGAGTAACATCACTCTGACTCGCTTATCCCATCGACGATGGTTTTCATTATGATGTTCGCGCGTCCGCTTACCTAGACGCAACTTCCTTCTCAGGATCTTTGACAGAATAATTGAGCCTATAAAGTACAGTGCGATAAACGCAACAAAAAACAGTATTCCGTTCATTCTCTCTCCTCCTACCCCAGAAAAACCCCTATAGCCGTTGCAGCCAGCAGGCTCACAAACACCGACACGCCCCAGTCCACTCCCCGTCGCATGTTGAGCAGCATATTCAACGTCCCACTTATGGCAAAACAAATGACAAATCCGAGTAGAAATGCCATCACACTTCACCGACCGTAAGCGGCTTCCCGGGAACTGGGGATGACAGATTCATCATCGTATAGGGCTCGCCGTATTCCATGGCAGCATCGATGAAATCTTCGAGTTCTGCATTGGTTCCCGTGACCAGCTTCACGAGGTAACTGTATTCCCCTGTAAGCCGGTGGCATTCCATCACATCGGCGTGCTCCCTGCAAAAGGAGCGGAACGCTTTGCAGCGATGGGTCTTCATAAGGATGAACGCCTTGACGGTCTTGCCTACCCGGTCAGGATCGACCTTTGCATGATATCCCGTGATGACGCCCTGCTCCTCAAGGCGCATCACCCTCTCCTTCACCGCCGGTACCGACAGCGACACCCGCCTACCGAGTTCGGTCATCGACAGCCGCCCGTCCTGCTGCAGTTCTTCCATGATCTGACGATTGATTTCGTCCATGATTCGATCCCACCTTATCTTTTAAGTCCGATCGCCACTTCTTCCGTCGTTTTTACGGCGTTCCGACGTATTTTCCTTCATGATAGCATAGTTCCGCCTATCTTTTTCCAATAAACTGAATACTAGAATCAAAGAAAAGGAGTGATGGAACATGGAACATTGTTTAGCGTGTGAGAAGAAGATCGATGAGGGAGCTTACCATTGCTCCCATGACTGCACATTTTGCAGCGAATGTGCGGATAGCTTCAAAAGCGTCTGTCCGAACTGCGGTGGAACGCTGGTGCCGAAGGTGAAGCGTGCCCTGCTCCTTATCGATGTGCAGCAGGCGTTCCTCCACCCGCAGTGGGGACCGCGGAATAACCCCCATGCGGAGGAAGAGATGCTGTTTGTTTTGAATGAATGGAGGCGCCTCGGCTGGGAGGTCATCCACATCCGGCACCGGTCGCTTCATCCGGAGTCCATTTTCCATTCTTCGAAGGAAGGCTTCCGCTTTAAAGAAGGCTTCGACCCGATCCCCGGTGAGACCGTGCTCGAGAAGGGTGTGAACAGTGCCTTCATCGGAACGGGACTTGAGGAACACCTTAGTCACCTCGGAATCACAGAAGTGGTGATCGCCGGCTTGACGACACCACACTGCATCTCCACGTCGGCAAGGATGAGCGGCAATCTTGGATTCACGACCTTCGTGCTATCCGATGCAACGGCTGCCTTCGATCTTGTCGATCCCGAGGGCCGCACCCTGGATGCCACCCTCGTTCACGACGTATCCCTCGCCACCCTTCACGGTGAGTTTGCCACCGTAGTAAAGACAACCGATTATGTTAGAGCTCTTTTTCCAGACAATAGTGGGGCTTCCCTCCAATGTCCACTTCCTTAAAGGAGTGAAAGCCCTTCTTCATCCAAAATGCCAGTCCCGCCTCGTTCGAAGCGTGGACGGCCAAACGGAGGCGGCTCCTGCCGCTTCTCCCGACAAGCGCTTCCAATTCCCCGTACGCTTCATGGGCGACCCCCGTCCCCTGATGGGCACGGTGGACGACGAAGAGGCTGATCCAAGCTTGTGAATCGGACGGATTCTGGAGGCAATAATCAATGACCGCCACGTATCGGCGGTCTTTTTTCACCAGAAGGCGCCTCACTCCCCGGCGTTCGCATTCCTGGAACTCTGATTCCACTTCATCAAACCCGATTGTTTCCCGGTCCCTGGCCAGAAAATTGAAGGCGGGATTGGAATTCATGATCTCCACCTCGGCCTTCATCTTCTTCCGCATCCGACTGTTCGGCTCAAACTCGAGCATGCTGCTCCATCTCTTTGATGACACGGATCAGCTTCTGGGCAGCCTGAGCAAGATCCTCTTCTTGCGCCGGCTCTCCCTCCTCAGAGAAGAACTCGGCAAAATCCTGTCCTTCAAAACGAGGGATCACATGCATATGATAATGGTCGAGGTCGTTGAATCCCCCGCCGTTTTGGATGATCGTGATGCCATCAGGATTGAACGCCGCCTTCACGACCTTAGATAGGAAGCGTGATGCCTCCATGATGTCGATGGCAATCCTCGGATCAAGCTCCTCGACTTCTGTAGCATGCTGCTTAGGGAGAATCAGAACATGCCCCGGATTGAATGGCATATAGTCAAGGATGCATGTAAGGGTGGCTGTTTCGTACACCACATGGACGTTCTCTTGTTTCTTGGCCAATCTGCAGCCTATACAATTCATGGTCGTTCACTCCTTTTTAGGTTTATTTTACCATATGAGTGGAATAAGACTCTAGGATAGATTTGTACTCAAGTGAAACCAGCGTGTATGTTCACCCGTATCGATTACGAGAGGTGTTTAGCATGGACCTGCAAAAATATGAACATGATCCCGTTTTTATATTCCATAAGTCGTGGTGGACCGATGAAGGATATGTGCAAAGGGGCTTGGATCGTGAAACCAATGAAAAAATTGAGCGTCTGGTTCCCTTCAGTGATATAAAAGAAGTCCTGATTGGGCCAGCCTGGATCAGGATGCACGCGAGATCAAGGGATAGTTCGGGAAAGAAAAAAAATCTGTACAGGCAAGGACTTCGACTGGTATTCAGAGTGGAAAGCAACGGGGATATTACCTACCTTTCCTTTCTGTCGGAAACCAAAAAAGACGTTGACTCCTGGATCCAACGTATACATACTCACGCTATTCCAGCTTATGTGACCGATCTTGACCTGCATGATGCGAAACGGGAGGATTTCGACTTTCATTATGAATCGATTATCCGGCAACCCCTTCATGAGGCTGGCCTTGATTTCCCCGAACGGGTTGATATGAAAAATGAAGAATTCGCACCGCCTCAATGGAAACCCGATTCTTTTTACAAACGAAAGGAGCGGGAGGAAGAGCGATCCATGGACAGGATGAAGAAAGTCCGCCTTATCGTCTTCATCGGTACATTCCTGACGGCTCTGATCTGGCTTCCTCACTGGCGACTTGATGAGGACGTGAATTCCATGTTTCTTGTGCTTGGCATCCTGGCCCTTTTATTCCCGACCTATCTGCACAATGCCTGGAAGCCTGTTCAATCGCTCCTTGATACGGTGATGGTCGGGGTGGCCTTATTTGGAGGACTGACGACGGCGAATCTGTACACCCCCATCACGGCAGCGCACTATTCCAGTATATGGACGACCCTCCTGATCTTCGCGGTCTTTCATAACGGCGCTTTCTTCCTGAGCCGTTTCGGGAATAAAAGGGCAATCCGCCCCAGCAGAAAACGATAAACCAAAAAGACGACCCCACATTGGAGTCGTCTTTTTGTTCATCGGACGATGAAGTAATTGATGAATAGTGCCACTGACAGCAGCAATCCGAAGAATGTGTTCGTCTGGGCGGTCGCTTTCATGGCAAGTCCCGAATGGGCAGGTCCGCCTTTTCCGAGGAAGGATTTAATGGCTTGGACCGGTTTCGGGATGCTCAGGAAGACGAGCAGGACCCATGGGCTGACGGTGCCGGCGATGATGAGGCCGATCAGCCACGCATAGGAGACGAAGAACGAGAAGCCGAGGAAATAGACGGCTTTTTTGTGACCCATGAGGATCGCAAGCGTCTTCCGTCCACCGATCGTGTCTTCTTCAATATCCCGGATATTGTTGGACAGGTTGATGGCCCCGACCAGGATCGCGATCGGGATCGAGATCAGGATCGTCGTCTGATCGACGGTTCCTGTCTGGATGAAGAATGCGATCAGGACGAAGGCTGCTCCCATGCTGACGCCTGAGAACAGCTCACCGAATGGCGTGTAGGCAATCGGCAGCGGGCCTCCTGTATATAGGTAGCCGATGAGCATCCCGCCGATTCCGATGGCGGCAAGCCACCAGCTGCTGTTGGCGCAGATATAGATTCCGGCAAGGACAGCCAGCGTATAGCAGGTAAGGGCCATCTGAAGGACCGTCCTCGGCTTCATGCCGTGGCGGACGATGGCGCCCCCGATTCCGACAGAGTCTTCCGTGTCGAGCCCACGCTTGAAATCGTAATATTCATTGAATAAGTTCGTGGCAATCTGCAGGCACAGACACGCAAAAAGCATCGCAAGGAACATCCAGACGCTGATGTTCGTCTCGTACATGGCGGAAACAGTTCCGATGAATACCGGGACGAAGGATGCAGTCAGGGTGTGGGGACGGGTCAGCTGCCAAAGAATGCTGGCTTTGCTGGGCGTCTCTATCGTTTGGTGCGATTGTTTCATCTAATCATCCTTTCATGCAAGGTTAAATATACTGCTGTTGGACCCGATTTGTCCATGCGCATGCTTCAGCATGGCAAATAGAAGTTCGCGCCTCATGCGTGACTCCTGGTTCAGGCCTCATTCAGTTATATTTCTCCTTCTCTTCTTATCTTAATCTCTCCGTGGTGCTTTCACAAGAGCTCAAAGACAAGTAGAAGGCAGGAATTCGACCTTTTTTTCAATCCCCGAAATCCGGGTGATTGAAGAATTCGGTAAAAAGGCGTATAATGGAGAGGATTTAGTACCTGGTCATAATATATGGTGTAAACACAATTCATGAAAAAGGTGGTCCTTCTTTTGAACCAATCACGCGCACGTATCACGGCAATCGGAACGTATGTGCCTGAGAAAAAACTGACAAACGCAGACCTTGAGAAAATGGTGGACACAACTGATGAATGGATCGTCCAGCGCACCGGCATGCATGAACGCCGCGTTGCAGCCGATGATCAATTCGCTTCCCATCTGGCCTTCGGGGCCGTCCAGAACCTGATTGACGGGTACGGAAAAGATCTGAGCGACGTCGACTGCATCATCGTGGCGACGACCACGCCGGATCATGCCTTCCCGAGTGTTGCCTGCCTGATCCAGAATCACTTCGACATACCTGCAACCGGTGCCTTCGATCTGAATGCCACCTGTGCCGGCTTCACCTATTCCCTGCATGTGGCCAACAACATGGTATCAAGCGGGATCCATAAAAAAATCCTCGTTGTCGCGTCTGAAACGCTGACGAAGGTGACGGACTATACAGACCGCTCGACCTGCATCCTTTTCGGAGACGCTTCTGCTGCCATGCTCGTCGAATATGATGAAGAGAACCCAAGCTTCCTCGCGAGCCACATGGGCGCAAACGGAGCCGGCGGAGCCCACGTATACCGCCGTACATTCGCTCCTACTCTTCACGGACAGGAGCTTGATCCATCCGGGAAGATGGTACAGAACGGACGCGAAGTCTATAAGTGGGCAACGCGCACGATCCCAGGCGGCGTAGAAGAGCTTCTGACGAAATCCGGCATCGAGCGGGACAAGCTTGACTGGTTCATCCCTCACAGCGCAAACCTCCGCATGGTGGAGTCGATCTGTGACAAAGCCGGGATCAATGTCGAGAATACCCTGACAAGCATGCAGTACTTCGGCAACACTTCTTCTGCTTCGATCCCCCTTGCCATCCACAAAGGGATCAAAGAAGGAAAAGTGAACGATGGCGACACGATGCTTCTGTACGGATTCGGTGGCGGACTTACCCATCTCGGACTCGTATTGAACTGGAGTCCCGACAGTCCAAAGGCGTGAAGGACATCCGGAGCATCCTGCCTCACCGGTTCCCCTTCCTCCTGATTGATAAGATCACGGAAGTGGAAGAAGGAAAACGGGCGGTGGGCGTGAAACTCATTTCACAACATGATTGTGAAGGGTCACCGGACGACGCCTTACCCCGCGGGTTCATCCTTGAGGCCATGGCCCAGATGAGCGGAGCCGCGCTCCATTCCGAGAGCCGGAGCAACGGCCTTGGCATGCTTGCCGGCATCGATAACGGCCGGTTTTACCAGGACGTCTTTGCCGGTGACCGGCTGACTCTTACGATCGACATCACACGGAATAAAGGAAGAATCGTGAAAGGGAGAGGTACGGCGGCCATCGACAGCAGGATCGTCTGTGAAGCCGACCTCCTATTCGCCTTCCAATCCATAACATGAGTCCGGAGACAAGCCTATCGCTTGTCTCTTTTTTTATGCCAATCCACTTACTGAATTGGAAAACAACTATAGGTAATAGTAATATTTATATATTTACTTTCAAGACAGTTGACTATACACTATGAAAAGTAATTTATTGAATTGTTTAATAATTCGGTTTTTGGAGGTTGGGCATGAGCTTATTCAGAAAGAAACTCATCACAGAAAGCAATACCGGTTCCCTCAATCGCGTACTTGGAGCAGTCGATCTGACCATGCTCGGAGTCGGGGCCATCATCGGGACCGGAGTCTTCGTCCTCACGGGCGTGGCATCAGCGAAATACGCAGGTCCAGCACTCATCCTATCGTTTATCATTGCAGGCCTTGCCTGTGTATTCGCCGCCCTCTGCTATTCAGAGTTTGCCTCCATGATCCCGCAATCAGGGAGCGCCTATACGTACAGCTATGTCGCCTTCGGGGAAATCTTCGCTTGGATTCTCGGCTGGGACCTCGTCCTTGAATACGGCCTTGCTTCCTCCGCTGTGGCAAGCGGCTGGTCGGGCTACTTCCAGAGCCTCCTGTCCGGTTTCGGGATCCATCTCCCTCACGCCCTGACGTCGGCATTCGATCCCGGCAACGGTACGTATCTTGATCTATCGGCCGTCATCATCGTCCTTCTCGTCACCCTTCTACTATCACGGGGTGTAAAGGAGTCGGCCAAGTTCAATGCCATCATGGTCATCGTGAAGGTGGCCGTCGTCCTGCTATTCATCGCCGTTGGCGTGTGGTACGTGGAGCCTTCCAACTGGCAGCCGTTCATGCCATTCGGCTTCTCGGGTGTCGTTTCGGGCGCTGCGGTCGTCGTCTTCGCCTACTTCGGTTTCGATGCGGTATCCACTGCCGCCGAGGAAGTGAAGAACCCCCAGCGGAACCTGCCGATCGGCATCATCTCGGCCCTTGTCATCTGCACCGTCATCTATATCGTTGTATCGCTCATCCTGACAGGGATCGTGCCTTACAGCATGCTGAATGTGAAAGACCCCGTCGCCTTCGCCCTGCAGTTCATCCACCAGGACTGGGCAGCCGGATTCATTTCCCTTGGCGCCATCGTCGGGATCACCACCGTCCTCATCGTCATGATGTTCGGACAGACCCGACTGTTCTATGCCATGAGCCGTGACGGTCTGCTTCCCCAGAAGCTTTCGAGCGTCAGCCCGAAAACGAAGGTTCCCCTTCCGAGTACATGGACGACCGGGATCCTCGTCGCCCTGTTCGCCGGTCTTGTCCCTCTGGATAAGCTTGCGGAACTGACGAGCATCGGGACCCTGTTCGCGTTTGCCACGGTGTCACTAGGTGTCGCCGTCCTCAGGAAGACGCGTCCGGAGATCAAGCGTGGATTCAAAACACCATGGGTACCGGTCATCCCGGCGCTCGCGGTCATCTTCTGCGTGTACCTCATGCTCCAGCTGTCGGCATTCACGTGGAAGGGCTTCGCCGTCTGGCTCGTACTGGGGCTGATCTTCTACTTCAGCTACGGTTACCGCCACAGTAAATTGAATCGATGAGCATAAGAAAAGGGAGCCGTCACAACCGGCTCCCTTTTCTATGTATAATCTTTCCCCAGGTAATGGGAGCGAATCAGGCTCCCATCGACCTCTCCGGACAAATCAATGAAGTACTCCGATTGCCACGCCTGGGTCTTCCTCGCCGTCGGGTTCAATCCGGTCACCCAATCAGGGTAGACACGCATGGCCATTTTCCCTTTTGAGCTGCCGGTCGTAACGATCCCTTTCGACGCCATCACCTCTTTCGGGAAAACGAACTGCCCTTTCTTTCCTTGGTCCAGGACGGTGATGATGAGACGATCCGTACATTCCTCCAACGTATATGGACGGTTCCGGTCATCGTCTCCCTTTCTCCAAAAGACAGTGAAATAACCCTTTTTGTTGGGTGTTTTCCTGGCGCGCCTGCTCCTGTAGGTCCGATCATCCAGAGTCAAAACGAAGCCTTCATATTCCAGGTTCTGATTTTCCATCTCGAACCCATCCCTATGTGGAAGATCGGCCACTTCTAGCGCAGCCATGATCACATCCTTTGATGCCGATACGTCCTTCATTTCCATCCACATCCCTTTTCTGCAGTCCTCACGCAAGACCCTCCTTCAGGATCTTCACGTTCCGTTCAAAAAAGTCCCTATTCTTCTCTAGACCCATCCGCTGACACCAGCCGGTAGAATTGAAGGCGTCGGTCATCTGGTAAAAAGGGAGCACCCGGTCAAGGTCGATGAGGGGCCTCACCGAGCGGTATCCGTCTTCAAATGCTTCCCGTGTCCCAGGGAACCGCTGACATACATCCCGCTCGATCTTCGTAAAATCCAGCTCCGTCGAACCGATCCGTACGCTCTCAAAATCAATTAGACCCGTCACGTGATCATCACGTACGAGGATGTTCCCGGGGCGGAAATCCATATGGATGAACGACGGACCGTCGGGAGGCGGCAGCTCCTTCCTCATCTCCTCGAATCGAACAAGGGCCAGGTCGAACAATTCAGGGTCTAGCACCTTTTTCGCATCTTCGGCAAACGAGTAGAACTGCGCAGGAAGGAACTCTGTCCACCGGCTGAATTCATCCCGCACGGCACCTCCGTAGTCTTCGGGACCTACCCGGATGGTATGCAGCCTGGCGAGCAGCTCCCCGATCTCCCACGCCAGTTTCTCACTCACCATGCCAGTCGCCGGGACACCATCCAGTGCCTCGAGCACCAGGAACCCGTCCTCATGGAAGGCGACGACTTCCGGTACGGGTAAGTGTCCCTTGAACCGCTCCAGCATCTCCCTCTCCAAACTCAGCTTCTGGACGGAACGGGGTATTTTCAAGAACACCGTTTCCCCCGTCACGAGTTTCACGTTATACACCGTCGAACTGAATGACTCCGGTACTTCCTTCACAGAAGCAGCTTTAAGATTGACTTTATCCAACCACTGATGAGCGTTCATGCTCTTCCACCTGCCGTTTCTTCATTGTCTATCAGCAATAGCCGTTACATCGTCCGAGACCAATCAACCCAAGCTCCCGGAGGGCAAAAGCGACACCATCTTCCCCGGAAGGCTTGGTGACAAAGTCGGCCACACTCTTCAACTCGGCCCCTGCATTCCCCATTGCGACACCCATTCCGGCCAGCTGAAGCATGTCGATGTCGTTGCCTCCATCTCCAAATGCCATGGCCTCCGAAGGATGGAGTCCAAAATGATGGAGCACCTTCTTCATGGCAATGGATTTCGATACGTCCGTTTCCAACACATTCAAGATGAAGGGATGCCAGCGCCTGAAGGTCAATTCGGGAAATCTGTTATGATAGAGGTGCATGGATTCGTCACCCGCAAACAAGCACATAAGAAATACCTCCTCTCCCATCTTCTCGACCACCGGCGGATAATCCTTCAGCCCCAATGTCTCAAGGAGTGCAGGCATGGTTCTCCGATCCTCGATCCCGTTCATACTGAATGAATCGGTATAGAAGGATAGGCCGTGGCCGCACTCCATGGCAAACGAAGAGACAGCCTCTACCGTCTGAGTTGAAAGGACGGAATGAAAGATCACCTCATCGCCATGAGTAGCATACCCTCCGTTTGCCGTGATGAAGGTCTCGATTCCCAAATCCCGGATCTCCGCGCACATGGAAAGGGGTCTGCCCGTAGCCGCCACCACCCAGATGCCACGGTCCAAAAGCTCCCCTATCGCATCCCTCGTGCTCGAAGGAATACTTCCATCCTCATGATGAGTCAACGTCCCGTCAATATCGAAGAAAATCATTTTGATCCCTGTCACATCCATCATCTCCTAGTCTATTACCTTACCACATTTATACAATATATTATTGTATTTATTTTCCACTATATTTTATACTAAGAGAAGCATCAATTAGGTCCAGTGTTTCAAATGTGAGACCCGAACAGGAGGACGGCTAGAAAAGTCCCCTCCGCCGTAAGGTTTTTCTTCATCAAGCAATCATGGAGGTTATCATGGAGTCAAACAAAACCAACGCATTGGCCATCACTAGCCTGGTCCTTGGGATCTTGGCGATCATCATCCCGCTCATCGGGATTCTCATCGGCATTGTCGCTGTGATCATTGGGATAAAGGCCCTGAACCAACTCAAGGTGAGCACCGAAAAAGGCAAGGGCCTCGCCATTGCCGGAATCGTCTGTGGAGGCGGCGGCCCTTTCATCCAGTTGATCTTTCTTCTAATTATCGGAGTCATCAGTTTTTTCAATACACCACAGTGAAGAAGGACCCGGATCCCCGGGTCCTTCTTTTCTATAGATCTGCTTTTTCAATCCGACGGTACGAAAGAAAGGCGATACCAAAACCGATAAGGCACATACCGACAGGAACACCGATGAATTGGAACAAGCTCGTCTGATTGCTTCTTCAGAAACGGTGGCATTGATGAGGAAGCCGATCAGAACCGCATTTGTGATGGTGGTAGCAGTCGATTTTTTCCTCATACCGAAGAATAAAGGGATGAGAGAAACCCCTCCCATCATGAACGCCATGAGGAGCATGCCGGGGATATCACCTTTTCTAAACATCATAATTTGGTAATTTTACAAGTTTCAGGATTATCATTTAGGGAATGAAAATGAATGAAGTTCCTTAATTTTACCAAGGAAATAGTAAAGTTGCTTATGAGGAGGAGATTATTCCATGAAGAAACTTTCATTGGCTTTGGGAATCACTATTGTGGGTTTATTGTTAGCTTCTTGTACTAGCGGTGATGACTCGGCAGATACAAGTGCAGAAGAACGTGATAATAGGTCGGAAGAAAACAATGAAAATGGAACGGACAATCAAACTGAAGACGGCAATGCCTCTGATGAAGAAAAATCAGAACAACCTTCTACCTCCGATCAAGCAGATGACGAAGAATATTATAAAGAGTTAGCTGTTTTGGGGGAGTATGATGATGACCTCTACCCAGATGTGCTAAAGAATCTTCAACTACCTGGCATTCACGAAAACACATTAATTTATAATGGAACGATTAATCCCGATCATTCGATTCGTTTTGAATTTCCTCATGACGAAAAAACAATTGATCCTGAAGTATCAGAAGAAGGTCATTTTTCCATATCCTTTAGTGATAAAGAAATTAGAGAAAATGATGATATTAGAGTATATATTTTCGGGGGTGGACTGCCGCACGAACAGACTTTTGAACTTCCAGTACACCCCTCTGAGGAGGGCATGGAAGTAATTGAAAGTGACGCTGATACTAGTGCACAGGAAGAAGCTTTATTAGAAGAAGTTTCGCTTCCAGATATTAAAACGGGTACAAAAACTTACGAGGCCGAAACCGGAGATATGGTTGAGAATGTCCACTACTCGATTGATGGAGAAATGGTTAGACAGGATTTGCTTGTGAAATCTGCGGATCATGATAACCCCGAAGGAGAAATAGTTGTTGAATTTGATGAATCACCGGCAACTGGTCAAACATTTGAGTTTTATATTTTAGCCAATGGAGTAACGGCTAAAATTGAAAAACAAGTAAAAAAATCATCTGAGGATGAACGGCAAAGTGCTGATAGAATCATCGAAGAAACTGAACTACCAGAAATCACTCTAGATACAACAAATTACGAGGGGAAAACAGACCCTAATGCAGAGGTTAAGGTAACTGATCCGGAATTACCGAATTGGATCGTGACACTTGATCTTGATGAAGATGGTAACTTCACACTACCCCTTGAGGATCGAATCGAGGAACCCGGACAAATTATTCAATTCACCATTACTGATGAAGATGGAAATTCCACTACGATCGAGAAGGAAGTGCAATAAGATCAGTTTCTCCCTCTCATGAAGAAATTTGTATAATCATTTCTTGTCTTGTAGTATCGGAGCATCGAAAGGCTGACTTTCCTTTGAGGGCCCACTACACTATCCAAAGCTTAAGTACGGACAATCCTGGCCGCTCCGATCACACTGATCAACAGATAATAAATCCCTAAGATGGCAAGACCATCGGTAAGCACTACCCCGATATCTGTGCGTTTGATTCCCCATCTCCACAGAAGCGCACTGACAAAAAAGATGAGGGGGATGACCAGGAAGTAACCGACGAACGTCAGTTTTTGATTTTTCATGCTGATGCCCCCCTTATACGTTTTGGCATTCTTCAGGAAGTTCCGGACTTCCCGTGGGTTCTTCAGATGAATGATGGTTTTCTCCTCACTGTAGGCTGCAAGCTTTTGAAGGATGCCCGGCCGCTTCTCCTTCGGGTACTGCCAGATCCACTTGAGGAAGGTCAGGTCCAATCGCTCCTCGCAGCCTTCCCGCATATCGGGCCGGGACTTCCCGTGATAGCGGAACATGCGCTTCATGGCTCGGTAGCTGCAACGCCATCTCGATAGATCCAGGAAGATAATCGTATCCGCCGCATCCATGCGGAACTCCATCGTTGAGCCGTAGTTTCCGTCGATGATCCATTTCTCCTTGGTCACAAGCTTCCGTTGGATTTCCCTGACTTCTTCCCGTTCGACCGGAACCCAGCCCGGCTTCCACAGGAGCTGGTCCAAATGCCAGACAGGTAAATCAATTGCTTCCCCAAGACGGGTCGCCAGCGTCGATTTTCCCGACCCACCCGAACCGATCAACACTACCTTCTTCATACCGTGCACCTCCTAAAAAAACAGCCAAGCTCCTAGTACAAAGTAAGCAATCGCCAGTAAAAACGCCGGCACCGAAAGGAAAAACTTCGTTCGGTAACGGACGCCTTTAAAAGGACGATACAGCTTCACCACCACCGTCATGACAACGAACAGAACCAAGAGAGAAACCAAGATGGCGGTCGCATCCACCATCGTGAACGGTGGGGTCAAGTAAGGATCAAGATAATAGTTCATGATGACGATGACGGTAAACAGCAGACTCTGATAAAACACATACCGTAAATAAAGCATGACTTCCTCTTTCTTATCTGTTGTAAATTCCCACATTATTGTATCATAGGGGCGAATTGGGGGACATCATGGCTTTCTCAAATTCCCCGGCCACGTGGCTTCACAACGGTTATCAATCCTCCATGCCACAATCGTCGTGCTATCCCGCACGCCGTTTTCTTCGATCGTGTGGAGAAGATCCGCCACTCCTTCCTCCACCGACTTTTCATCCAACGCAGCAAAGATCTCTTTACCTCCGGGGTACGGATCTCCCGGACATTCCAACAGTCCATCCGTCGTCATGAAGATGGTGTTCGTCCCTTCCCTGAGCTCCCTCACGCCTGTGCCGTAGCAGGGGATTTCCCCATGGAACGAGCTTGCCTTGCCGATCCATTCGTAAAAATGGCGCTGATTCAGATTGTACTGCCCGTGGGCGGCGAGTTCGGGATGATGGAGCATGACCACACAGTCCCCGATCGAGAACCACCATAGGACGTTTTCTTTCCTGCATACCAATAAGATAGCGGTCTCCCCCTGCACTTCCTGACAGCGGGCAAGGAATCCAGGTTCCCTGAATATATCCAGAATGCAGGCCTGCAACGGATTGAACACCTCGCCAAACGGCCGCTTCAGGATGGTTTGAATCCGCTCTTTCTCCCCTTCAAGCGTCTCGACGACCAGGGATGCGCTCTCAGCCGTCTGATGGGCATCAAGGATAGCGGCAAATTCCCACTCCCCCTCTTCGACCCATAAGAGAGCGGCGTCCTCATTCTTGTTTGCACCTGCCCCGGAATTCCCTCCGAAGCGTCCCACCACTATCCCATTTGGAAAAGTGAGGACATCCTTCTCATCTACCTTTGTATCATCGCTTCCAACCCAGCTCCATTCACTCATATGATTCCATCCTTTCTTTCAACCGCATGCACAGGGACACGATTTCTTCTTCCCCGACCATGGGCGCCTTCTCCCAATCGTATACGTCCATGGCGCCCCGATGTTCCTCCGGGGTCCCTGGGTATCTGGCCACAAGATGCATATGAAGATGGGGGACCGAATTCCCGGACACAAGAGCATAGACATGCTCCGCTCCTTCACTCTCCGTCAGCGCCCGGCTCACCCGGGACATGGCGATTCCGAATGCAGCGGCTTCCTCGCCCGTCATATCCGCCATACCCGGCACATGCCGTTTCAAGTCGATCATCACATGTCCCGCATAGTTCGGTTTCCCCTCGCGATCGATGTGACCGACATACACCCATTCATTCTCATAAATCGTCGTTCCGGCGGTCTTGATGATGCTTCTATGTTTATCACAGATGAAACACGACACGGCCTTCTCTCCCTTTTTGGATAGCAAAAAGCCCCGTCCTCCCGGAAAGAGACGACGGGGCCGCGGTACCACTCTTATTGGTCTCCCGAACAGGAAACCGCTCTGGACCAGATGACGGTGGTCGGCCGGATGGACATTCCCTTCCATCCGCTCCCAGGCGAGTTGGGGACGGGAATGGCTGTCTTGCAGCGGACGACAGCTCTCTTGGCAGACCCTGATCCTTTTTACTCCTGTTCATGGCGTTTACAAATGTTAAAGTTTTCTAATAGTGTAAGGATTTTGTCGGCTGGCGTCAATCTTTTTTTGAAAGGTCCGTTCCTTTCCGCTACGGTCGACCGTTTTCCTCGGGGCGTGCGGTGAGCCGCTATTCCCAAAGTAGTCGGCCGAACTCCGCTACTCTTTTTTACATTCTATAGAATCCCAATCAAGTCCCCTCATCAATCTTACATACCAACCAAAAAAGGAAGGGATATTCCCCTTCCTTCAGCATTCATTATCCTTTTTTGATCCAGAACTTCAATACGTCTCCGTCTTCTTCATGCTTCACAAGTTCATGACCGCCAGATTTGGCCCATGCGGTGAGGTCACTTTTAGCTCCTTTATCCGTTGCATGGATTTCAAGGACTTCTCCTGACTCGATCGTGTTCATTTCTTTTTTTGTCCTGACGATCGGCATCGGGCATGCCAATCCTTTTGCATCCAATACTTTTACTGATTCCATTCTCTATTCCTCCTTGGTTTAGCGGACCGCACAGCGGTTTGGTCCGATTTCCATTTCTCGTTGGGTTTCTTCATCGGGGGAGATTTTCCCCATATTGGTTTCACGGATTTCCTGATACGCATTCGGTTGCGGAGGCAGATTCTCGGTCACGAGCTTTCTGAATTCCCCCTCGTCTTCAATGTTGAGACCGTGGTTTTCTTTCAACAGATCTCCGAGGCTGCGTGCAACGGTTCCATCTGCGTTCAGCTCCTCGATCACCATGAAGTGAGCCGGAAGCACAATCAGATCATCCTGCAGTCCACGGTAGCGTGTGTAGAGGCTTTCCCTCAGATCCCCGACCCAGTCTTCGGCCATCCCGGCAAGATCCGGACGTCCGATGGAGTCGATGAACAGGATATCCCCGGATAGGAGATAGTGACCATCGACGATGAACGAGGTGGAGCCGATCGTGTGACCTGGTGTGTATAGGGCCTGGATATCGATGGTGGACGTTCCGATCGTCACCGAGTTTCCGTCTTCGAGTTTGTTGTAGTCGAAGTTGACCTCCGTTGCGTCCTTGGGTGGCAGCCAGTAAGAACCTCCAGCTCGTTCGGCTAGGAGCCTTCCTCCTGAAATATGGTCTGCATGAAGATGCGTATCGAAGACATGCTTGATCTCCACTCCTTTTTCCCCGGCAAATGCCGTGTAGGCGGAGGTCATGCGCGTGGCATCGATGACCGCAGCTTCACCTCCGGACAGAACCATGTAGGACAGGCAGCCTTTGCCGAGACGGACGAATTGATAAAGCTCTCCTCCGTCTGCAAGGTCACCGACTTTCACCGGTTCGAGATGCTCACTCCATGCCTTCATGCCCCCGCTGAGATACGACACGTCAAGACCTTCTTCTGAGAGCATCTCAGCCACCATGATCGAGGATCCTTCCTTGGCGCAGACGACAAGGATGTCCTGACCCTTCGGAAGCTGGTCCATGATATCTCCCACACCGTCCAGCAGGTCAAAATAAGGGACGTTCAGATAGGTGAAATTACTCCCTTCCACTTTCCAGTCCTGAAAGGCGTCTTCGTTCCGGACGTCGAGGATGAAAAGTGTTTCCTGATCCATGACTTTCTGTGCGACTTCTTTGCTGCTCATTGCATTGACTGACACGTTGATTCCCTCCTGTTTGGTATCCTTCTTAGACTTCCTGCTATCTTAGTGGTTCGATTCCGTATTTCCCTTCCACTCACTCATGCCCGGTACGATATTGGTGACGTTGGTGAAGCCATTGGCCACAAGTGTTTGGGCGGCCATATCGCTGCGGTTCCCTGTGCGGCAAACCACGTAAATGGCTGATTCTTTCTGTAGTTCCTGAAGGCGCGATTCAAGTTCCCCCATCGGGATGGATACAGCACCCGGGATATGATAGAAGGCATACTCTGCCGCTTCACGCACATCAAGGATGGTCATATTTTCTGAGGCATCGATCTTACCCTGAAGATCCTCGTTGCTCGCAACGGTCTCGTACGAGCGCTCCACTGCATCCTGGTCGGATGATTTTCGCAGATAATGCTTCAGTACATTGCCTTCTTCAATCAGGCCAAGATATTGATGCCCCGTACTTTTTGCCCACGCTTCAAGGTCAGCCTTCGATCCTTTGTCCGTTGCCTGGACCTCCAGCACTTCGCCGGCGCTCATATTCTTCATGACCTTTTTCGTTTTGACGATCGGCATCGGACACGCGAGGCCCTTTGCATCAAGTAGTTGATCGGTTTTCATGATGAATCCTCCTTTTACCTATATGGGTATAATACATTTCAAAAAAATTTATTCTGTCTTTCCATCCCAGGCCATCATGCCTCCTGTCATGTTCACCACGCTGTATCCTTGACTGTCAAGGAGCTGACACGCACGACCGCTTCGTCCGCCTGATCGGCATACCATGATGTACTCTTTCGAACGGTCGAGTTCATGCAGGCGGAACTCCAATAATCCAAGGGGAATATGGATCGCTCCCGGGATCTTCCCTTCCTTCACTTCGTCGACTTCCCTTACGTCGATGATATGGACACCTTCGTTCAGTTTTGCTTCAAGTTCTTTTGGCATGATCTCTTTCATGTTGATTCCCTCCCAGTTTAAATGAATAGATTGACGTTTCCTTCTTCAGCATCTCCGAGATACGCGGCCACACCGGCATATTCGATGTGATCCATCAATTCTTCCTTTTGCAGCCCCAAGAGGTCCATGGTCATCGTGCAGGCGACCAATTTCACATCCTGCTCCTGTGCCATATCGATCAGATCAGGCAGCGGCATGGCATTATGCTTTTTGATGACATGTTGGATCATCTTCTTACCTGCCCCACCGAAATTCATCTTGGATAGTCCCATGCGGTCGGCACCCTTCGGCATCATCTTCCCGAACATCTTCTCAAGGAATCCTTTTTTCACATGGATATCTGAATCCTTCCGAAGGGCGTTCAATCCCCAGAACGTATGGAAAATCGTCACCTCATGGTCGTATGCTGCTGCTCCATTGGCAATGATATAAGCCGCCATGGCTTTATCGTAATCACCGCTGAAAAGCACAATTGTTGTCTTTTTTCTCTCTGACATTCAAATTCCTCCTCTAAAATACTTATAGGGGTATATTTAAAGGCGTAAAAAGACGATGACAGCTCATCTCTTTCGCCGCTATTTTAACCTTACGAGTTACATCTTATACCCAACAGGGTATGTATGTCAACGAAAAATGTCCAAAGAAAATAGGGGGGCGCATGGGGACGGTTCTCATGCGTCAAAAAAGTGGCGCACCGGAACCGTCCCCACACGCGTCACTTCCTTGCTATTTTCATGCTGAGGGTCGCGGGTTCCGTGAAGGGAGCGAGACCTTCGAGGGCGAGTTTGACTTCTTGCTCGAATGGGATGATGTTGTCGCCGAGGAAGCGTTTCGCTCCGTAGGAAGTGGAGTACAGGTTCCCGAGGATCGACTCGATCGTCCAGTGGATCGTATAGAGTGGGAGGGTGATTTCTTCATAGGTGAAGCGGGAACGCCGGATGATGGTTTCATGACGCTCGACGGGATGGGTGTACGTTGAATCTCCTGCTCTCCGCTCCTGTCCGTACCATTTCCGGATGATTGCGTCCAGCACCTCCTGCCACGGCTCGAGCTTCCGATCAGGTTCATAGTTGTCGATGATGGCGATACCCCCTTCCGCTTCTACACGGTCATACAGGTCCTCCAAAATTGAATCACGGTCCATCCAGTGGAAGGCTTTTGCGATGGTGACCAGTTTGAATCGATGAGGGTTTGTCATCTTATACTCGGCCCAAGTGCCCGCGAACCATTCCACTTGCCCATTCCGGATCATTGAATGGATGCGCTCCGCTTCCTGTATCATCTCAGGCTCTGTATCGATCCCAACGGTCCTCTCCGCCCAGTCGGCGAGTCTCACGGTCATCGTCCCTGGTCCGCAGCCAAGGTCCAGGATGTTCCCTTCCCCGTCAAGTGAAAATTCGTCGACGAGGGTGCGGATCAGCGTCGACGGGTACACCGGGCGGTATGCTGCATAATAGCCCGCTGATCCCTTAAATAAATCCTTTCCGTATGTCGGCATGCTTTTTCTCCTTTTCATCTTGCGTGTCCATAAAGAATATTTTACCATATACGTAACATACAACGTCAGGAGGAGCATCTTATGCGCAAGTGGGTGGAGCGACTGATCTATCTTGTCTTCACATTTTTTATTTTCCGTGTGCTCTTGTACATCTTTCAATATACATATGATGTTTGGGTTCCATTGACACCAGAGTGGGATGTTATCACCTTTTTTATCGTACTTCCCTTTATGATCATCGCATCCTTCATCATCTCGGCATTCGCGTTCCGCTACGCCTTTGATCGACGTGGTGCATAGAGACGGTTCCTGGGCACCCAAAAAGTGACGCATCGGAACCGTTACCATGCGCCAAAAAGCGAAGGACCCGTCTGGTCCTTCGCTTTTTTCTTATTGCTTCTTCATCATGGGGTGCTCGTCGAGACTTTTGAAGGTATATCCCCGCTTTTTCAAGTCCTGAATGGATTTCTCCATGGCATCCGCATTGTCCTGTGATACGGAATGAAGGAGGATGATGGCTCCGGGATGGGCCTGGTTCATCAGGTTGTTGTAGGAGTACTGCCATCCTTTTTGCTGATCGGTCTTCCAGTCGACGAAGGCCACTGACCAGAATACGTGGGTGTACCCTTCCTTCTTGGCGATATCCAGGGTGCGGGCACTGAATACGCCGCGAGGAGGACGGATATACTTCATTTCCTTCTGTCCCGTCAGCTCGGCGGTTTTCTCCTTCACTTTTTTCATTTCTTCCCTGATCTTTTCATCGCCCGTTTGAGTGAAGTCAGGGTGGTGCCAGGAGTGGTTTCCGATGATATGGCCTTCTTTGACCATCCGTTTGACGAGGTCTTCTGCGCTGAGGAGATAATGCCCGGTGACGAAGAATGTCGCTGGTACTTTCTCGCGTTTCAGCACGTCGAGGATCTTTTTCGTATGGCCGTTTTCGTAGCCGTTGTCAAAGGTCAGGTACAGGACCTTCTCGTCCGGATTGCCTTTATAGAAGGCACCGTAGTCGGTGAGGAGTTTGTCATACTGTGCCCCTGCCTCGGCAGGCACTTCATTCTTGCTCTTCTGGAAGCCCCAACCGATTGATTGGTTGGAGACGGCTGTTGCACCGGACGGGAACACGAGGGTCAGCATCACGGCAAGCATCACTACTTTTATGAAATGGATCATGTGGAATCCCTTCTTTCAGCAATATCTATCCCTATTAGTGTTTGAGAATGAAGGGCCTTTATGAGTACTAAAACTATCCAAAAAGGGAGCCCCTTGAGGCTCCCTTACTCTTCAAAGTATGTGTGGTAATTCGTCGCCATCTCCGTCAGTTTCCCTTTATGATCGTCGATAAAAGTAGAAACCGTTTTTTCATCCCATTGTGCGTCACCCTGGGGGAAGCGTTTGAATTCCTTGGAAAGGGCAGCGGTGAGCTGTTCCCTCGGAATGGCCAATTCCTCATCAGCGACCGTGAATCGGTATTCCTTTGCATTCGGGACGAGGAGGGCGAGGTAGAGGGCATTAAAATATAACTTTTTGCGATCCAGCCTGTTTCCATTGAACCAGAACGTTTGGAAGGCAGATTCAGAAATCGATTTTGCCCCGTCATCATAGGTGACATGGAGATTTTCTCCGGTCAGATCAAGCTCCCCCATCGTTTCACCGCCGGGGAGCAGCCTGATGATGGCCCCTACGTCGGAATTATCCCCCACGTAGGTTCCACTGTATGCTTTTAGCTCCTTCAGATTGGTATGCTCGATCGTCGTGATCTTCTCTTCCGGCTTCACCTGTGAACAGGCGCCCAGGAGAAGGACCGCGATGAAAACGATGAGAGTAATCTTGCTTTTCATGATCATGACCCCTTTGGTGCGGTTTATTTAAATACCGGCTCCTTGAATTTCGCCAGTTTTTCCAGTGAGGATTTGTCGACTTCTTCGTGCAGGCTGTTTCCATGGGAGTCCATGGTCACAACGGCCGTGAAGCCTTCGACATTCAGATGCCACATCGCTTCTGGGATTCCGAACTGCATGAGGTCCACTCCATCCACGCCTTTGATACAGTCAGCATAATACTGTGCTGCACCGCCGATGGCATTCAGATAGACACCGCCGTGATCTTTAAGGGCCGCAAGCGTTTTTGGCCCCATGCCGCCTTTTCCGATGACGGCGCGGATGCCGAACCGCTTCATGATATCCCCTTGGTACGGCTCTTCGCGGATCGAAGTCGTCGGCCCCGCTGCCTTCACGTGCCAGTTGCCTTCTTCATCCTTCAGCATGACCGGTCCGCAGTGATAGATGATCTGTCCATTGAGATCAACCGGTGCATCGTTGTCGCTTAAATGCTTGTGGATCGCATCGCGGCCCGTGTACATGCGCCCGTTGATCTGCACGACATCCCCGACCTTCAATCCACGGATCTTTTCTTCTGTGATCGGCGCTTCGAGTACGACGACACTCTGTCCGTCTTCCTTCGCTGCGGCGGTTTCAAGCTCCGCTTCCGTGCCCTGCGTCAGGTCCAGTTTTTCACCTTCCTGATAGAACCACTCGTCAATGCTTCCAGTCTGAGGATCGAGCCTCACGCCGAGACGGCGGAATGCCCAGCAGTTATAGGCTACTGAAACGAAGAAGCTTGCAGGGATCCGGTTCATGACGCCCGCTTTGCATCCAAGCAAGGTCGTTTCACCGCCGAAGCCCATCGTTCCGATCCCTAGTTCGTTTGCGTGCTCCATCACATAGTCTTCCAATTTGCGCAGATCTTCATTCGGATTCACATCATCCACAGCGCGGAAAAGCTGTTCTTTGGCAAGATCGTATCCAGACGAACGGTCTCCTCCGATACCGACACCGATGAACCCGGCGCTGCAGCCTTGTCCCTGAGCCTGGTACACGGAGTGCATCACGCATTTACGGATGCCGTCAAGATCACGTCCGGCACGGCCGAGTCCGTCCAATTCACATGGCAGGCTGTACTGGATGTTCTTATTCTCACAGCCACCGCCCTTCAGGATGAGGCGCGCATCGATATAATCCTTTTCCCACTGATCGAATTTGATGACAGGCGTTCCTAGACCAAGATTATCCCCGCTGTTATCGCCTGTAAGGGAGTCCACTGAATTAGGACGGAGCTTCCCATCTTTCGTCGCCTGCACCATGGCGGCATAGATGGCTTCTTTGATTTCCAGTTGATTGACCCCGACAGGCGTCTTGATCTTGAATGTCGGCAGACCGGTATCCTGACAGATCGGAGATATATTGTCATCAGCCATCTTCACGTTATTGGAAATCGTATCAAGACTCATCGCTGCCCGCGTGCCCGCATTTTCACGCTCTTTGGCAGAGGCGATTGCCCTCCGTACATCCTTTGGCAGGTTCGTTGAAGTCTCTACGATCAAATCATACATGCTTTGTTGCAGTGTCTCTTTATTCATCGTGTTCCCTTCCCCCTCATGATACAGAATTTTCACCATTATTATACTCCTATAAGGAAGTGATTGAAAGGGATTTCACAAAGGAACTCGGGGACCGGGAAAAAGATCCCCTTCCACCCGATAACGGATGAACGCGGATCTTTTTCAGTAGTGATCAATAGTAATATGGGCCATATCCGTAATACGGTGGTGGATACCCGTAGCCATAACCATATCCATAACCCGGAGCTAATAAGGATGCACCGAGCAATCCTCCTGCCAGGCCTCCGATGAACGGTCCACCCCAGAATGGGCGCCCGAATCCGAATCCTGGACGACCAAAGCCGAACCCCGGTCTTCCAAAACCACCACCGAATCCTGGACGAAAACGCTCATCAAATCCGTGTTGTATATAGGTTGGTTGTTGTTCGTATTGCATAGAAGCATTCCTCCTCTGTCTCTCACAGTGGCATCTTATGCTTCCCGATTGAAATGTGTTTGGGCGCTTATCACCCTTTTCATGGCGAGTGCCCACCTTTCCTGGAATGAAACCGTTCCAGATTGGTCATAAAGGATAATGACCAGAGGAGGAAGGAATATGGAAGGCATACTGATTACATTGTTGAGGACCGTCATAAGTTTTGTCATTCTTGCCATTGTCACATTTACGATTGGCAAACACATCAACTCCCATAAAAATCACTATAGCTTTGCACTCTCTGTTACGATCGGCTCCTCCATTGCAAATATGGGATTCGATACAAATCTTCGCTTTGTCGAGATGTTTATTTCGTTCTGTGCCCTGATTGGCCTCTACTATGCATCGATGGTCCTTTCCTCCAACAGCCGAAAGTTGAGGAGATGGATATCCGGCCGGCCGACGGTATTCATCGAGAACGGAAAGATTCTGGATCACAATATGCAGAAAACCAAGTTCTCCCTGGATGACTTGAACCAACTCCTTCGGGAAAAGGAGGTTTTCGATATCACACAGGTGGAGTATGCCGTTCTTGAAGTGAGCGGTCAACTGTCCATCCTCAAAAAGGAAGCTTTCCAGCCGACAACGAAGAGCGACCTCTCCCTATCCTCCACCCCAAGCGCCCTTCCTGTCGAGGTGATCATGGAGGGCAAGATCATCATGAAGGATACCGACCCCACGTATACGAAAGATTGGATTCGGCAGCAATGCAGGAACCGCGGCCTTGAGGTCAGCGACGTTTTTTTTGCCGTGATTAACAGCAAAGGGAACCTGTTCATCGACGCATACGATGATCACATTGTCAGTCCAACCGATATTGAATAATCCTCTCCCAATTCGTCCACAATGCCTATAAGAGGTGAACCACATGAACTCAACCATTGAAAAAAAGGTGCAATCAACCCACGAAGCAGAATACAGCCAGTGGCTCCATCACGACCTTTTCAGTCCCCATTGGTGGGCAATCCTGCTCATCAGCCTGCTGTTTCTCGTGGTTTTTTTCATTTTGATCGACAGGCAGCGATACATGTTCATCCTGCTGGTCTTTTTCATCAGTTTCTTCGTGATCGGGAGTTTGGACGAAATCGGTAAATTCTTCGGATTGTGGGCTTATCCCCACCAGTTCCTTGTCTTCACCCATCGCTTCAATGCCGTCGATTTTGCGATCCTACCCGTCATGGTGACACTGATTTACCAATACTTCAGCAAATGGACGTATTACCTGTATGCCCATACGATCCACTCGGCGATTGTTGCTTTCATCGGCATTCCTCTCTTCATCAAGTTTCACCTGTACCACATGATCCACTGGAATACGTTCTATGGATTCCTGACCTTATATGCAGCCGGTCTCCTCATCAAATATGTGTGCGATGCAATCATGAAGAAACAGAAGAAGTCGGGGATGACCCTGTAAGGATCTTTTCGAAGTAGTACCGGTTTTCGTTCTCCCCGATGATGACAAATCCGCTCCTCTTATAAAATCCGACCGCATCCTCCCATGCCCGGTTCGTCTCAAGGATCAGTTTGACCGCCTTGAGGCTTTTGGCCGTGTCTTCGAGATGCTGGAGCATGGTTCGTCCCAGGCATTTACTGCGCATATCGGACCGGACCGACATACGGACGATTTCATATATGGAGACACCCTGCCTTTTCAATGCACCCGTGCATACGATTCCCTTTTGATCCGTACCAACAAAGAAATGGTTGTCCACTCCGTCATAACTTGCTGCAATATCCTTTATATCGGGATTCAAGGTCTCATCGATCCAGCCGAACCGTTCCCTGAAGCCTTCCAATATAAGATTCTTCGCTTGTTCACATTCTTCCGGGATTATACGGGAAATGTCCATGATGGTACCTCCAGGGTTTTATGCATATTTTACCATGCACACACAAAAAAAAGAGCCCTCACCAGGACTCTCACTCACTTTTCTTGAATTGCTCGACCTTCGTTTCGATATCATCGATCATTTCGATGAGGCGGTCGATATCGTCTATGTCAGCCTGTTCGGGGTCGATGGAGTCGAGGACGTCCACGAAAAGGTTCAGGCGCTGTTTCAGGTATGTTACTTGTGATTCATTGTCATGAATGGCTTTTCCCAAAGGTATTCTCTCCTTTCAGTACCTTCCTATGGTAACGAATATCTTTCGGATTGACAAGGGCCGAACGTTTCTCAATAATGAATGAGTACCCATTTATTAAAGGAGCTTTTAATCATGAAGACAGAAACCGCTTCAAAGGGCATGACAATTGATCATGATCCTTGGGAAGCCTACCTTGACGTCGATGAACACGGGGATATGACCCTGTCGAACATCGAATTCACGACGACGACCCTCTGCAATATGAGATGCGCACACTGCGCCGTCGGTTATACCCTTTCGCCAAAAGATCCGAGCGCCCTTCCGATCGACATGATCCTGGGAAGACTCGACGAGATCAAGACACTCCGTTCCCTTAGTATTACCGGCGGGGAGCCGATGATGTCCAAGAAATCCGTGGAGAACTATGTTCTTCCACTCTTGAAATACGCTCACGAGCGAGGCGTGAAGACGCAAATCAACTCGAACCTTACCCTCGACCTGGATCGATACCTGATGATCGCCCCGTATCTTGATGTGCTCCATATTTCCCACAACTGGGGAACGACGGATGAATTCATCGATGTCGGGTTTGCCAATATGGAACGGAAGCCTACCAGGGAGCAGCGCCAAAAGCTGTTCGACCGTATGATCGAGAACAGCCGCGCCCTTTCAGAACGTGGGGTTCTCGTCTCTGCGGAAACGATGCTCAACAAAAGCACCCTGCCGTATCTTGAGAAAATCCACCGCCAAGTAGTGGATGAAATGAAGTGCGGGAGGCACGAGATTCACCCTATGTACCCATCAGACTATGCCTCTAGCCTTGAATCATTAACCCTGAAAGAAACCTCTGATGCAATCCGCGATATTCTCTCATTCCGTGACGAGAATGTATGGATGCTCTTCGGGACACTGCCATTTTATCCGTGCAGCTCTTCAGATGAAGACCTTGAACTTCTTCAGACACTGTACAAAAGCAAAAATGTGAGCGTGCGTAATGATCCGGACGGCCGTTCACGCCTGAATGTGAACATTTTCACTGGTGATGTGATCGTCACCGACTTCGGTGATACACCGCCGCTCGGGAATATCAAGACCGATACCCTTCCCGAGGTATACGACCGCTGGAAACAGCAGCCACTCGCAAAAGAGCTGAACTGCCATTGTCCTGCAGCACGCTGCCTGGGACCGAACGTTCTTGTGAAATCTATGTACTACAAAGACGTGGACTTCTCGACCCGGGAAGCCAGGATCACACGTTAATGAGAAAGGGGCTTATGGCTCCTTTCTCTTTTTTTCATCTGATGGGCAGTGCAAAAATGAACTGCTCCCCGATTTTCCCTATTTTCCTCCGCCCCGTATCATGATAGCCTGTCTGCCTGTATAAGGTTTGAGCCGGAATATTTTTGTAATTCACGGCCAACACGATTTCATTGCAGGATTCAAACTCCAGACTGACCCATTCCTTCATGATCTGCATGGCTTTTTTTGCATATCCTTTTCCTTGCTGTCTGTGATCGATCGACAACGCGGTCAGGAGCATGGCATGTGGATTGTCCGTGTATTCCTTCACCCTGTCTGTGGAATGCAACAGGAAGAAACCCACCGGCGTCTCTTCTGCAAGGATCACCACCCGGAACCGCCCTTCCGCTTCTTCCCACACCTGTTCAGGCAGAGCGGTGAATTTTGCCTGTTCAGGCGGCAATTGAAATTCTTTCAAATACTCGGCATGCTTTTCCTGAAATAAGCTCAGCGCTACTTCCCCTATCTGCGTCATATGCCACCCCTCCTCCTCTTCATCGTACCAAAATCGCCTACCATGTGCCCAGGCACGAAATCACGAACCGCCCATATCCTATATCATCATGAAAAGAAGGTGATGTGTATGACGAAATACATGGATTATGCTGCTGACTCCGCTCAGTTCAGCTTCGACCTGAATAAAAGCCCACTTTTCAAACTCAACAGCCAAAACCTGATCAATGTCCTGGGCGTCCAGCATCTGAACACCCTTGAAAACTCGTCCCTTCTTGATATCTTTCTCAGCAAGGGGTTCTATGTGGAGCCCCACTATCATCAGAATGCATCTGAACTTGTGTACTGCATATCCGGTGAAGCCAGGGTCACCCTCTTGAATCCCTTCACCCGGCAGCTGATCAATGAAGTCATCACCCCTGGTATGGTGGCCAATGTCCCTCAAGGCTGGTGGCATTATGAGGAGGCCCTTACGGACGATACGCATCTTCTGGCCATCTTTGATGCCCCGACCCCTGAAGTCATCCTTGGCTCCGATATCCTCGCCCTTACTCCTGCGAATGTGATGGCGGAAACATATTGTATCGACGAGAATATGTGGAAAGATGTCACGGAACCGATCCATCCGGGTACATACATCGGCCCGGCCTGCAAGGCGGAACGACCGGTGTCCCCGTCCTATTACCAGCCAGCCCCGATCCGCTACGTGTAAAAACAAAAAGCACTGCGGAATCGGATTCCGTAGTGCTTTCATTGTCGTCGGTCCCTTGGAACGAGTTCTTCCAGTTGTGGATCGATCTGATGATATTCTTTGCTTTTAACCTGCGCTGCATAGTTCCTCGCCTTGCGTGCTTCATACCAGAAACGGGCGCTGACGATCACAACCAGTGCCAGGCTGAAGATCATGAGATAAATCGTGTTCACCTCGCTTAATTCAGAATATTCTAATTATTATATCACGTCACGCAAACGAAAAAAAGGGGGAATCTTTTAGTTACCCGATTCCCCCTTCTTTAAAACCTATCTTGGTGTTTCAGTGGCCATGAACCCGAAATGGACATGATCCTGAATCGGAATCCATGCACCGACTCCCTGTGAGGTCACGTTCTTGACGACGATGGAACGCTTCGTGCCTTTCATGACAAGGTATACTTCACCGTAGGTGACCTTCCCTTTTTCATTGATGGCGGGAGCATACGCATACAGATACCCCATGCGCCTAGGGGAGATGTTATACACCTGATCTTTCTTCGTACCTGCTCCGACAATCGTCTGGAAAGCAAGAGGCAGATCGGATTTTTCCGTTGCTTTGATAAGCATCATCTTCTGGACGTCTTCTGCATGGGGAACCTTGGCTGTGAGTCCACCCTTGACGGCTTTCTGGGATTCCTGAACATAATGGATCTGATGATTGGCCGTCCCTCCGCGGTTATCGAAATAATTCGTATTGATCTTCTGGAACTCCCAGTTCGGGGACGTTTCACTTGATGAATAATTTAGCGGCCATTCCCCAAGATAAATCGTGGCCCGGAGACCGATCGTCGGTGCCGAGTTGATCGTCGACTCATTCAGGATCTTGATGAGGTTTGGATTCTCGATGTCCACATTCGATGTCTCAATCAGTTTCTGTGCCCATTCACTCGGCTGCAGATAGGGCTGATCCTGAGTGGAATTAGGGTACGTATTTTCTTTCGTGATGGTCAGGACGGAATTGGGCACCTTGACCTCGGAGCGGGAAGGCGCCGCCGGGGCCGGCTGCTTCTTCGGCCCCTTTTCGGCGTGAAGGACTGCCGTTCCTGTTATGAAGAAAAGAAGAATGATGGTGATGATGCGAATGGCTTTCATATAGTGGTGACTCCTTTCAATTCTCTGTTTGCCATTAGCTTTTCCTCCCCTTGCCACCTTATCCACCTTCTCATCTAAAAAGAATTTGGAAACAACAAAACCGGCCGTGATTGCCACGACCGGTCTCCCTTATAGCAAATAAAACCCGATGCCCATGATGACATAGGCTGCCAGAAGCGTCGCCCCCTCGAACCAGTTCGTCTCCCCGTCATTGGAGATGACGATGGTCACAAGGACCGCCGACACCATGGCAACGAGCTCAGGAATGGTGAATACAAGAGGCATGTTTGTCTGGAAGAACAGTGATACCAGCACCAGGACCGGTGCCACGAACATCGCCACCTGAAGCGTAGAACCGACGGCGATCTCAACTGCCACATCCATCTTGTTCTTGAACGCCATGATGATGGCGGATGCATGCTCGGCGGCATTCCCGACGATGGCCACGATGATGACCCCGATGAACAGTTCGCTCCATCCGAAGGTACGTCCCACTTCCTCGAAGGTATGAACGAGGCGCTCCGACACATACGCGACAGCCACCGTGGCTAAGAGAAGGATCAGGATTGCCTTTCTCTTGCTCCACTCCGCCTCTTCCTCCTCATGAGCCTTGGCACTTTCATTCTGCTGATACACACCGCGATGGGTCACCAGCTTGAAGAACAGGGCACACAGGTAGAGGGCGATGAGGATGATGGAAATCCCTATACTGAGCGTCATGGTCTTGGACTCGTTCATCTCCATGGAGAAGATCTCAGGAATCACAAACGCCACGATCACGGCAAACATCAAAAGCCCTGAATTATGCCGGGCATCAAACACATTGAATTTCTGACGTTTGTACTTCACTCCCCCGATAAAGAACGAAAGACCCGCGACAAGAAGCAGGTTTCCTAGCACCGATCCCGTTAAAGACGCCAGAACCACTCCGATTAGCCCTGCCTTCAAAGCAAAGATCGAAATGATCAGCTCTACCGCATTCCCGAACGTCGCGTTCAACAGTCCCCCGATCCTCGGACCGGACACCACGGCCAGACTCTCCGTCGCCCTCCCCATGAACGCTGCCAGGGAAATGATCGTTAAACAATAGATCACAAACATCAGAACACTCGACCAGTGCAGCAGCGACCCCGCCACCGAAAGCGGAACCCCCACAAACACGAGGCCAGCAAATACCTTATTCATACCTGTTTCCTTCTTTCCGAATAAAAATATGATTCCACTTGCTTCTATTAAAGATTATCTTGTTCAAACAACGGCTAATTATCCCACTCCCCTTCCTTACAAGCAATGCCCTTTGTGAAGGTTTTATTCCCTCCTGTCATGAAAATCAATCCTCTTGGGTCCACACGCTCACAAAATTCAAACGGGGATATGTGGTCCTTTGATTGAGATGGAGAATCGACGTGGACCGTTCCTATTCGCTCCAGGCGCTTGCTTTCCGCAGGGAGGAAGTCGAGCCTCCTCAGCTGCGCTTCCGGGGTCTCGACCTTTCCTCTATTCCCGTCGGAGTCAAGCGCCTTTCGCTTCAATGCACTCTTTGCTTTCACAAGAGTGAGCGTTGGTCGGTCATTGCGTGCATCCTAACTAACAATAAAGCACAAATCTCTTTTGAATATGATTTTCTTAGGATTATACGATGTGTGTTGATTCAGGTGGAAATCACTCCTGGGATTGAGATAGAGAAAATACGTGGACCGTTCCTTTCCGCTGCAGGCGCTTGCTTTCCGCGGGGAGGAAGTCGAGCCTCCTCAGCTGCGCTTCCGGGGTCTCGAGCTTTCCTCTATTCCCGTCGGAGTCAAGCGCCTTCCGCTTCAATGCACTCTTTGGTGTTATGAAGCATGCAAACTGGATAATGGGTAAGGTACCCTCATTAAATGAGGGAATCTAAGTAGGGAATCCAAGAATACCGTCAGTCCACGATGGCTATTTCCATCAGAAGTATGTGCTGTCTCTCCTGCCAAAAACGATGCGATGTAGACCATTCATCCCACCCTCCTAATCATCTAAGAGTGCCTTGCAGCGGAGGCAGGTCGACTCCTGCGGTTAGGCGGGCGGGGGAGACCCCGCAGGCACGAGGAGGCTCCACCGATCGCCCCGCGGAAAGCGACCAGCCGTAGCGAAAAGGCACGGTCTGCCTTCTCCCTTAACCCTTCATAAAAAAGATCGAGATGCGGATCCACCTATCTTTGACCGGATGATGGGAACATCCAAGATTGCCTTGCAGCGGAGGCGGGTCGACTCCTGCGGTTAGGCGGACAGGGGAGACCCCGCAGGCACGAGGAGGCTCCACCGATCGCCCCGCGGAAAGCGACCCGCCGCAGCGGAAAGGCACGGACCCATCATCAATAAACCCCGGTGAAAAATAAAAAAAATAGCCGCCACCCATCAGGAATGACGACCACACCTCAATACTCCTTCGACCTCGACTTAACGAAAATCAACCCCAAACACAAGAACACAATAAACACCAGATACAACACATTCACCATCTCCACACCCGACCAGTGCCATACCCCGAGCAAGATCTCCTTCATATGATAAAACGGATTAATATCTACAAAAAACTTCAAATACCCAGGAAGCTGATCCGTCGGGAACATCAACCCTGATCCGAACAACACATACTGGAACATGATGATCGTATACGGAAGCACCTGACGCGAGTTCTTGAACAGATTATGCGTCGACAAACTGAACAATAGCGTAATCCCGATCACGATCACAAACGTCAACAGGAACACGATCATATGATCCGTGATGGTGGTCTTGAACACGAATACCCCGATGGCAAGGATCTGGGCAAACCCGAGAAGCGAAAGCAGCACACCTCGTATGACGTACGTGAAAATGATCTGATAAATGCTGATGGACGACAGTACGAGCCGCTTATGAATCCCCCGCTCCTTCTCCGTTACATACTGCAGACCGATATTGAAGAATAGGACAAGGAATGAAATGAGTAATCCATAGATCGGGATATACGGTCCGAAGTTCTCAGCCCCGCCGATCGTATTACTGAAGATCTTCATGAAGACGAAAAAGAAGATGCCCGGCAATATCATGATGGGAAGGGCGAAGAAAGGCTCCCGGAAGAAGACAAGGAAATCATACTTACTAAGTTTGATCAGCGATTTATTCATTGGCCGCCTTCCTTTCTTTGATCACGTTGAAATAGGCTTCTTTGAAGTAAAGGGTGCCATGCTTATGCTTCAGCTCCCTCGGATTTCCGCGTTCTGCAATCATGCCATTGTTCAGGATGATGACTTCATCGGCGTACATATCCACTTCTTCAAGGGAATGGGTGGACAAGATGATGGTGGCTCCCTGCTCTTTGGCAACGGAGATATTCGTCCACAAATCGTTCGTTGCTTCCGGATCGAGACCCGTCGTCGGTTCGTCCAGGAAGAGGATCTTCGGTGAGTTCAGGAACGCACACGCGAGGAGGATCCGTTTTTTCCACCCGCCAGACAGCTTCTCGAACTTCACGTTCAGATGGGATTCGAGTGAGAAGATCTCGATGACGTGGCGGACACGCTCTTCACTGATGTTATGGAAGGAAGCAAACAGGTCGAGGATCTCGGCAATTTTGAGATATGCGTACATCCCGCCTTCCTGGAAGACCACTCCGATATTCGAGCGGATCTTGGACAGATTCGCTGCTTTGGACAGGTCCATGCCGATGAGCTCTACTTCTCCTGAGTTCCACGGCTTCAAGGTCATGAGGATCTCGAGGAGGGTCGTCTTTCCCACCCCGTTCGGTCCCATCACGGCCAGGATTTTATTTTCCTCCACCTTGAAGGAGATATTGTTCAAGATCGTTTTCGAACCATAGGCTTTATTGAGGTTATTCACATTGAGGATCATGGTTACCAACCACCTTCTATGTCGATTAATTTGGAATTGAAGCTATCGTTATCAAATGCAAAGGCACCGTTGATGGGAAGCTGGACATCTTCTGCCAAGTGTTTGAGCGTTTCTTCATGAATGAAATAAAGGATCCGCTGGATGAGACCCGCTTGGATCATGGACTGGGGAACGGTAGGAAGGGCAGGCGTCCCACCATGGATCTTCCTGAAATCCGTGTATCCATAGCTTTCTTCATTCAGCACCAATGGTCCGACGGTGAATTCATCGGTGTAGCATCCGTAGTGCACGGCGATCGATGAAGCGATCTGGCCCAGAGCTTTCTCTGCATCGATCAGATTCAGTTCAAGAAGCCGGTTATCGATGATCCAGACACCCTCCTGGTCCTCCGGGATGACCCATTGGACCCTCTCACCGTAAAGGTCTTCAACCGAACTGGACCCGTGCATGGTCAGGAGCTTTTGAAGCTGGATATCCTCCCGTTCCCTCGGTGAGGGCTCCACGATCGAGACGCTCATCCCCAATGATGACAGGGTCCGGCTGAGGGTAAGGCTGGTTTCACTGATTCCCCAGAGGATGAAGGTTTTCTTCCCTTCAGGTCCCAGGTAAGTTTCATAAAGCGATTCCGGACGGATTGACCTCCCGAACTCATACTGTATGTAATCCTCTTTCAAAGCGGGACTTGTGAACCCCGCTTGGTCGAACAATCGAGGATGTGTCTGCAGCAGCTTGATGGCAAGCTTTCCTTCAATGCTTCCACTCAAGCTTTGAAAGGAGACGAAATGCCTCAGGACCGCTTCAAAATCCAGTTGGACCTTTTCGAATTGAGGACCGAGATTGAATTTGAGGATGATCTTTTCTTCCTTTTTATCAAGAACGATGACCTCACGCCGGTCCCTCGGATTGGATAGGATCATATAGTCGTCTTTCAACCTGATCACTTGATTCTCCATCGTCATCCTCCTAGTAGCGTATACAGCACCATCTTGTCGTCCGTGAGCTGCAGCATATTTTTGATTTCCCCTTCATGGAACCCTCCCAGCGGCACGGACGAGAGACCGAGGCTGGTACAGGTGAGAAGGAAATTTTGTGCCATGTGGCCGGCTTCGAGAAGCATGATCCTGTATGAAAGATCCATGTACTTTACCGATAGATCACGATCATTGCCCACCAGTACGACGACGCACTGGGCTTCCTTCAATGAGAAGAATCCGACGTCCGTGGAAGCGCTCAGCAGGGGAAGCTTCGCCAGATCGAGATCCTCCATTTCCACGAGCGTCCCTTCATTCACATTGAGCTTGTACACTTTTTCCTCGAGAAGCCCTGATGCCACGGAACGGATGGTCGGAAGCAGGTAGATTTCCAGGGAATAGAACTGGCCGCCGGAAGGGTAGGTACGCTTTTTTTCCAAAGGCTCGCTGATACCGAAGCTGAATAGCAGGAGCTCCTTCAGTTCTTCTTCTGTTACATCCCTTTCGCCGAAATTCCATGATGTCCTCCTGTTTTTCATCACATCGGCAAAGGTTTTTCCTCCTGCCTGATCAAATCGTCCCGGGTCCATATGCCATTTGACACGCTTTCCCTTCGAATCAAGGTCCCGGACCTCGTATTCCCGCCTTGGCGCCTTCCTCATCTGCATGAGCGGAGCATGACTTGACGACCGATGGTAATTCCGGTATCGCTGTGTTGTATCCCCTGCACTGAATGTAAAATCCCACTTCACTTCGCAACCGCTCCTTCTTTCTCACTTCCCGCGATCATCGCCACGGTGCTCTCCAGATTCGGCGGCAGGCCGATCCGATTGTTATACATGTGGACGTGTGAGAAGATCAAATACGGGAGAAGATTCCGCTTTCCCTTTCCGTTGATCCCCTCCACGATCTGGCTGATCCTATCCAGCTCCAGAGAACCACTCTGCCCGCCCATGGCCCGCTGCTTCCAGTACAGGGTGCGGAACCGCTCCCTCTGTACTGGATCGATGCTTCCTTGATCGAATCGGGACCAGAAGGCATTGTACCGACGGATGAGCTCATGTCCCTCTTCCTCTGTCAAAGCCCTGAGCATGTCGATGAAAAAGTCGCATGCCAGGAGCAGCCGCTTAGGTATCGCAGGACCCGCAATGCCTTCCAAATGCTTGAGGGCCAGCAGGCTGCTTTGATGAAAGATGGCCTCCGATTCTGCCATCACGTCTTCCCCACCATACCGCTCAAGCTCGGGTTCGTAGGGGATTTCCTTTATTGCCCCGTCTTCCATCCAATAGAGCTCCGCATCATCCGGCGCCGTGCCATCAAAGAGTTGACGGCTGTAGAAGGCTTCCCTTTCCAGTGTGAAAGGGGGCTGGTAGTCCCGGAAAAATGCACGGCACCGCTGCTTCATCTCGCTGATCATTTCGTTTGCATGCTCCGATTGGAAACGGAAACGGATATGGGGACCACCTTGCCAGTAACGGATGAAAAAGAAGGAAGAGACGTGCGTATCATCCACGATTCCACGCACCACCTGCTGAAGGAATCGATCATGCTCACTCATGTCATGGATGAAGATATGATAAGAATGCCAGTTCACTAGATTCACCTCCATGATTGCCGGGTAGCGGAAGTTCCGGATCCGAATAGGCATCCATATAGCTTCGACTCCCCTGTTTGCTTCAAGTATGCGTCATTGATATTTTTGAACGGGCGGGTGAAGCGCCCTTCTCCGGAAAAGGCAGCAGACATCTCCTGCACGCACATACCGGCGAGGACATGGGCGTGGATGAATGAAGCCAACTCACCGTTTCGGACGGATAAGATGATGGCAAGGGGCAGACCATCCAGGTTCATCGACCGTTTCCCTTCATAGAAAAGATCATTCAGACTCTCGAACCCTCCCATCCTCTTCGGTCCGCCAGATTCCATTCGATAGACCCCTTTCTCCATACCATCAACCGACTGCACAAAGAATGTCATCGACAGCGCCTCATAGCGTCCGGCTATCTCGAGCAGCCTGGCAAACGTCATCCCTTCCATGACAGAGGGGCGGGCAAACAGACCCAGCCTTCCGTTGAAGGATGTCCGGGCGCCCCTTCCCCTCCCTTCCATGGTTCCGGGAAGTGCCGGGATGGAAGGGGTGACCGACGCCGCTCGGGACATCCATCGCTCCATTCCAAGAAAATGAAGCTCTTGAACGAAGTCATCTTGGATGCCGACCCCGTCTTCACCGATATCGTCCCATCCGGCTTCGATGGAAACCGGCAGCTCCCCTTCATAGAATTCGATGAGGTCTCCTTTCCGGAACGGGGCGAGGGGATGCATTTCATTATGGTTCCTGAAGGTAAATCGCCCCCTTTTTACTGCTGGATAAAGGTCGGCAAGTATGTGACCGCACTCCATCAGCGACAGTGGGAATCCAAACTCACCATATACCCCGCACACCCTGAACAGGTCGATGCAAAGGGAGAACCGATTCTCGCTTCCGCCACGCCCAACGAAGGCGAAACGGTCCCGGCCTGCGTCGTAGACGTATCGGTTTCCGCCAGCAGAGAAAACCGGTACGAATGGATGGATGCCCCTTGGAGAAGGAACGGATTTACTGAAAGGATATGGACTGAGGGGATCATAAGAAGTATAGGCAAACGTCCTCCTGATCCACTCCGCCGCTTCTGCCGGTACGTTCACCCCGTCCCGATATTCCAGGACAGTGGTTGTCGGCATCCTTCTCATTGAATAGGCATACCGGTTGCGTTCGTATCGCTCCTCCGTAAAATAAGGAAAGGGATCGACTACGGGAAGGGGTGCGGTTCGCATCCTACCTCCACCTCTCCTTCACTCCACGCTTCCAATCGTTCCATATTCAGCCTCTCGTTCTGCTTCCCGAATGTCATGGGCTGCAGGGACGGGATGAACACCTTCACCACCGAAAGCCCCATCTCATCGATGAGTTCATTCCCCATGTCGGTGAAATACACCCGGGGATGGTGCTCCATTACCTTCTCGACGATTCCTTTAAATGAGAACGGGAAACGCGGAGCCATCTCCTCCACACGGATCCGCTCAAGATCGGCCATCCGATCGAAGAGATAGTCGAATGCACCGCTGTTCTCCCTGAAGGCATAGTAGTTCACGTGATCCTCCATGTGGGTGACGTTTTCCGGGCTGCCGATCAGGTGGGAGAGGCCCGGCTTTTCAGCTCGGAGCTTCTCTTCATACACGATGACCGAGGTACCCGCTTCCACAAGGGCCGCGAAAATCGCTGCTTCGGGATCGAAGTGTGAGCCTGCGGCATTGTAGAGATGAAGCTGCCCATCTGGATCAGTGTTCCGGAGCAGGACCCATACGGCTGGGACCTCTGTCTCGAGGGTGATGTCGAATAAGTATGTCTCGTATCCGAGCTGATCAAGCGTACGGAGGATCCCTTTCACATGGGGACTCGCCAGGCTTTCCTGATTAATGATCCGTGGAAGGCGCTTCGTATACCAGTGGACGAGGAAGCAATCCCGCTCCACCGCCTCGAGGATCGCATACACCAACGCCTCTTCCACACTCCCACCAAGGGCAGTCCCATTGGACGTCTCGTATAGGAAGCGGGTTTCACCCCTCAGGAGCTGATTATCGAAGTACATCATCTGCTCCGGGATCAAGAATGCCTCTCCGGTCCCGACCTCCTGGCAGCTCGTCCAGTGGAGCTTGCGGTCGGGATCAAGGGGCTTGCGCAGGATGTAACGCCCGGGCGGCACCACCTTTTTCTTCTGTGCCACCAACTCTTCATAGGAGGCAATGATGGGTGCCTTGAATCTCGGAACCATGCTTGAATACCGTTCAAGGAGCTCAAGGATGGCTGCATTCCTTGATTCCGCGATCCCCGTCGTGCGCCCATATGAATAGAAAGTCCGATCATGGATGACCGCTTCGATGGCGTACATGGGGATGATATTCGATTCTGCATCGCGGAAGAGTGCCTTGCCGACTCCCGTATCAGCATCTATCAGTTCATCTTCATACCGTTTTAGAAGCTGTGAGATCTCTTTTCCTGATTTCACCCTGAAATGGGGTTCGTCTATCAGATGAAACTCCGTTTTCCGCTCTTCCTCCCATTCCACCCCGCACTCGGGACAGAACGGATTCTTGCGGAATTTCTTCCAAGTCACCGACCACGACCGCTTATCGATGACGAGGACGCGATTGATGAATGAATGGAGATCCACTCCATCGAGGTCGATCTCACAATCCCTTTCACCAGGTCCTCTCAGCTCATGGTCAAGGATCGAAGCAAGGTTACTTCCATTTGAAGTAAGATATGAGGTGAAGCAGGTAAAGCAGGCGTGTCCGCGCTCCTTTTTCCACGGCCCTACGAAAAGATGGCTGCTTCGGTCCATGATGGGAAGCCCGGTTTCAGTCATGATCGTCATCCTGCGTCACCCCTTTCAAACTTTCCGACATAAAGCCCTGCATCTTCCACATCACCCTGGTAGATCCATGCCGACTCCGTGATCGGGATATCCGAAAGCTCTCGTGTCAGCTCTTCGTGGATATCGGATGGAGTCTTCTGTTCAAGGGGAAAAGGGATTGCCCTAAATGAACCTTCCAGCGTCCCTTCAATGACTTCAAGGCCATTGAGCAGATGACCGGTCACCCATGCAAGCGCCCGACTCAGTTCCCTGCCAAGCTCGATTTCCGCCGTACCTTTGTAGAGCACCCGGCGGTCTTGGTCGACCAGGTATAAGACGAAGACATCTTCTCGGAACAGTGTCTCAAGGATGACCGCGATCTTATTGATCGAGTCCGTTTGTGCCAAAATCAAACCGATGCGCTCTTCATATCGTGCCGGCAACGGAGCAAGTTCGACGAATTCCCCTGTCTTACCGAGGAAAGGGATCATCCCCCTGATATAAAATCGCTCCTTTGAGTAGTCTGCTACCCACCCACTGTTATCGATGCTGCCCAGATACCCTTCGATTCCCCTTGTCAGGGCGTGGATGGCCGCATCTTTATACTCATAGTCGATGCTTCGATGCGTAAAGTCCTGGAAACGGATTTCATACGGGGCCACATGGAGGTGAACGGGAAATTCCGGGTCTCCCTCATTGATGGACACATCCAGGGAATGAAAGCTCGTCCACCGCCCTTCAAGCTTTTGGATGAAGGAAAGGTCGGGATCCACGTCCAGGAACGTCCTCTCATACAGCGGGAAGGTCGAGGTGACATCGGCTTTCCCCATGACGGCAGACTCACCGGTGTCATACAGGACGTGCACGAGCTTCTTGCGATGGGGATCCACGATATACTTGACCCACTCCGCCAGTGCCCTTACACCTGCAACCCGTCTTCCCAGTTCCAACGGACCCCCGCTCCGCTCTCTCTGTACGAGACCCTTAGCTAGGTGAAGATCGCGTTCATTCTCATGAATGAAGAAAGCATGATGACCATTGTCATGAAGAATGACAAAATCCCCGGGGTCTGCATGACCGTCTCCATCGATCCAGCGTATGGTCCGTTTTTCCCCTTCGCCTGTCTGCAGACCGTTCTCGTTGAGAAGCCTGGAAATGGATGGTGGCGCATCGATCACATCGACCGGGGTCGAGACGATCTTATCCCACACCGCCCTGTAGTCGTCATAGGCGTTCTCCACGTAACGAAGAAGGAAAGGCTCATTGTCGTGCAAGGGTTGATCAAGGAGCCCCTGGTTGAGACAGAACTTGAGCACCCTTTTATAGTCTGTGGACTTCCCGTCCAGATCTGCGGAGGAACCGCCGTTGAACTCCCCCAGGATTCCAAGGAACTCTTCATACAGCCCCTTTTCCATTCTCACCTTCTGAAGCGTGTCATTCTTCTGGATATGAAGCACATCTGAACTCTCATCAAATGACGGGAAGAAATTCGTTCTCGTTTTAAGGAACAAAGGACTCTCCCCTTTCTTTGAGGATCTCGTCCCATGTGGTCCCGTTCTCCTCAAGGATGAACCGGCTCACGATATAGCAGGCCACGTTCTTCTCATTGAAGGAGACGCCGATCATATGGATGAACTTATAGACCACGTTTATTAAATACTTGAAGCGGGCATGCTCTTCGTGGTCGAGGAGTCCCTCGATATTCCTCGCCATGAGTTCATCATGGAATCCACTCCCGATCTCCCGGATGTTTTGATAAAGGAGCTCCCGCTGCTCACGGTGGGAATAATATCCTTCCTCTTCGCCTGCCAGACCTTCAAGATTGGCCGTGATCAAGGAGTCGATGCTTCCGATCGTCTCGCTCCAATCCGTGCCGAATGCTTCTTCGTAGTCCCTTCCTGCAAAAAGCTCCCGGGGGTTCAATACGTCGTACACCCGCTCGTAGGTGTTTATGTATGCCTGCTTTTTCTTCATGGATTCAGCAATGGCGAGGACCCCCTCGATATTGGATACATATACGAGAACCGCGTATTTCTCCTCAAAGCGCGAGTAAGGGAGCACATCCCTGAAGAAGCGGGCGGTATGGCTGATCTTCGCCGTCTGATCCATCCCTCTCCACTGTGACAGGTGGCGATTGATGAAGGCCTGCATCTTGAATAGGGCTTCGGTATGGACCTTCAAGTGAAGGAATGAGTGGAACCTCTTCTTCACATAGGACTCCGGGATGGTGCCGGCCTCTACCTCAAGATGATTGAGATGGCTCACGTCGCGATGCTCGCGTCTCTCCATCCCTGCAACCACTGCCGTGTTCTTTTGATAGGCTGCCAGATTGCGAAGGATCTCCCCTTCGTCGATTTCTCCATGTTCCCTATTGCAGTGGGAACGGAAACGGGACTTTACGTCTCCCAGGTTCACATCCCCCTCCAGCACGACCCTATAGTTCGGACCCCCGAACCAGTCACGCTCGGCATGGAAGGGGACACCGAGTTCCATGAAGTAAGGGATCACCCAGTCGACATACACCTTCGCCTTCTGCTCCTCACTCCCGAAGAAGAACAAGCGGATTTCCGTCAAATCAGTCAGGCTTTTCATCCATGCTCACCTCCACCTGGTATTCTATGTTATGATTTTCGCCCCCGCCTGCCGGATAAAGCTCCTCCACAACCAATCTTGATTCTTCCTTCAGAAGCTTAACCCATTCTTTGAAAAACAAGGGGGAAAATAGATTCATATATTGAGGTTTCATATCCGATCGATTCGATTTATCAAAGTCGTAGGTCTCTGCGTCCACGATGCGGCTCACGAAGAATTCAAGGGGCAACCCGAGCTCCTTGAAGCGGGTGACCGTCTTCCGGTAATGATCGTACACCTCTTCCTCCTGCAGGAAGTGTGACGTATCGAGGAGCCATTTCTCCCTCATGATCACCAGATGTCCAAGATGGAGCCTTGGGATGTGATCGATCACAGGCCGGGTTTCCTCATGGATTTCCCAAAGTTTCACCAGACCGGGATCGAACCTCGGCGTCAGCCCCGTCGAAAGCATCCGAATGCTCGGGGGCATCATATAGTCGACAAGACTTCCGATATAGTCAATCTCAAGCGGGCCATCCTCTCCGACAATCTCTATGAGCCCACTCTCTTCGTTATAAAGATAGTGAAGATCATTACTCCAGTGGGCCGTTTCATCGGCTGGCTTCGTCTTGCTTCCCGGAATGAGGAGACGTTGGTTCAGGAACGTCTCATGCCGATTCGCATTGAATCCGAATCCCTCGCGTATCTCAAGGACATCCGGGCACATCTGTGCGACATATTCCTTGAAACGGGAATCCCCATAGATCGACGGGCTGTATTGGAAGTAGCGGGTGAACAGTTTCATATGACCCGCATACAGCTTGTTCAGAATATAGCCGTCCTCTGTTTTCTGGAAGAGTGCTGTAGAAGAGAGATGTTCTTTGCTAAATCCGGTCCGCTCAATGAATGAATCGTACAGAGCAAGAATTTCATCTCCGATGAGTTGGCCGTCCCCATGCTTTGCTTTTTGGAAAAGTGCCCGGATCTCCCCCTTGATCTCCTCCATCACCTGTCCGCCAGGTGATTTCAAATCGGGGACACCAGCCAAAATATCGGTCCAGTTCGTGAATTTCATCACTTCTTCCATATACAAGTCGCGCACTTCTTTCTTCCTGACGGCCATGGCCTTTCCTTTGTAGCGTTCGTGGAACCTATGGGCGAACTCATACTTGAACTGAAGCGGGATACTCGTCAGAATGGCAAGCTTCTGAACGATGCCGATCTCACGGATGAAGGATTCATCCAGTTCAAGATCGGTGCTAGCGGGTGCCAGATAGTCCTCATAGAATAGATTTTCTTTTGTGAACGTATAACCGAAGGCTTCCTCGATCCTTGCAAGACGACCCATGATCTTGGAATAGATCCCGAAGCGTTCCTTCCACCCTGATCGCCGATATTCATCCACCAGGCCGTCGATCGCTTCCATCGTCTCGACGACAAGATTGATCTTATGGTGCTCAGGCAGGGAGCCGAGCTTCTTGTAAAAATCCCCGCGTACATCCTTTGCGTACTCATCAAGTTCAAAATCGGCATACAGGATCCCTTTCTTCAGAAGGCCATCAACAAAGAAGCGTTCCGCCTTCTCCTCTGAAGTGAAAGGCTTAAGGAGGGAGAGGACTTCTTCATAAGCAATGGGACGATTGAAGTTGGAGAGGGCAGAGAAGATCGGATTGTCCTTCGCGATAAAATGGTTTTCGATGTTGTTAAAGATTTTCCCCCGGTTCAAGTCGATCCGGGAAGTGAAATCCACGATTCCATCTTCATGCCTACCGGAGTAGAGGTACGAAAGATAAGGGATGAAGGCGGGATCGTTGGCAATGAGCTGAAGGATTTTTTGCCATATGTAATAATTCAATTCAATCTGATAATGGGGTGCAGGAGCTTCTGGTTGGGGTGTGAATGATTTCAGGTCGATACTCGTGAATGAGCTGAACGGACTGGTTTTGAAGGTGGAACGGGAGGCGATCCGAAGCAGTGTGCTATCGATTTTCTTCACCTTTGATTTATGCGTGTCCGGCGGGGTGGACAGGAACTTATCGAGCTTGTGATGCATCTGATGATTCACCAAGGGCAGCGGATTCGTCACGACCGGCTTTTCTTTGAAGAGGGTCCACAGATGTTTACGGTGACTGGCCTCGGTTAATTGGAAAAGCGCTTCACCGGCAGCACGATCTTCTTCGATGAAGTCGCGTACCAGACGGTATTCCTCCAAGGCGTCCGTCACGGCTTCTTCCTCCTTGAGGCCTTTCCGATTGAAGACCTTCCGCTTCACATTCAGGAGGGAGGGATCTTTCGTTTCGTGAAAGTCGACTTCAAGTGCCGCCACCACTTCATCCTTCATGCGCTGGAACGACTCCAGGTGCAAATGGGATTCAGTGACAAAATCAACGAGCTCAGTGTAACGGAGTGGTGCGAAATCGCTGTAGGATAGGGTGTTTTCTCTGATCAAGTACCACGGGAAGAGCATTTTGTATACCACACTCCATATGTATTTTCTGTAAATTCAAACTACTTAAATCGTAACAAACGATCGGGTGCCCTTCTATCGTTTCGGAATAAATTCCAACATTCAGGAGGTAAGTCCCGGTTTCAAACGACTTGATTTGGGGTAAAGGGAGACCGGAAAGCCGGTCCCCCTTCATTGCATCAACCGCCGCAGCTTACGCAAGCGCCACAGCTGACACATGAACATGATCCGCAGCATGACGTACTTCCTGATGAACTGGACCCACTAGTAGCCCCTGTTTCTGATAACATCATCGATTCTGATACTTCCATCACTTCGATGGACTCTATTTCTTCTAATAAGGATTCGATTTTAAGAGTAGTAGTCATCATTAGTCCCCGATTCTTCAGAATTCGTTATCCGCAGCTTGTACAACCGCCACAGCTCACGCAAGAACATGATCCGCAGCATGATGTACTTCCTGATGAACTGGATCCACTAGTCGCACCAGTTTCTGATAGCATCATGGATTCTGACACTTCCATGACCTCGATGGATTCGATCTCTTGAAGCAAGTCTGCTACTTCGTTATTTGCCGCCTTTATCATTTCATTTCCTCCCCCGATCGATTTTAGCCTCCACAGCTGGTGCAGGCACCACAGCTAACACACGAACATGATCCGCAGCATGACGTACTTCCCGATGAGCTCGACCCACTCGTCGCCCCGGTTTCCGACAGCATCATGGACTCTGATACTTCCATCACTTCAATCGATTCGATTTCCTGAAGCAAGGACTCCACACTGTTCAATGTCCCATTACTCATGACCTTTTCCCTCCCTTCCCTTGGAATCATGAAAATATTACCACACTGTTAATAAAGGATTCTAGTTGAATTTTATTAACTTTTCTGAATTGTTTAACAATAACTATACCTGCATAGCACCCATTTTTCTTCCCTTCACTTCTCAGCCAAAATGAGAAAGATATATTAAAAATACCGCTATCTAGTCCGAATGAATCAACACGTCCAAATGACTAGAAATAGATCTACAACTCCTTTATGGTGTGATGGAACAACCTTTGAACATAAGAACATTTTTGCAGTGATCCGTACCCCCTCCTAATACTAGTTCCCCTGACCCACTTATATATAATGAAAAATATTCTTTCAGGAATAATATTAATTTCATCATTAAATTCTATCCCCCACTATTTACAAGGTTCGATTACCTCATGATCTATTATTTAACTTTTCTACTATAATGATATTTTTTTATATAAGTCACCACTTTTTTTCTTGCCTTCTTCCCTTTTCAATCCTTTTTTCGATCATATGTCCTAAACCCTGACAAACGGTTCATCCTCATATTGCCAAAATGAGGGGAACCCGTTACCATCTAAGAGTAACCAACATAGACTGGAGTCCGTGCATATGAATAAACAATTATCGTTTCGTTTCTGGGTCCTTGTGGCCATCGTGTCGATCTCGGGATTCTCACAGGGGATGCTCCTCCCCCTGATCGCCATCATATTTGAACAGGACGGCGTGTCTTCTTCCTTGAATGGATTGAATGCCACTGCGTTGTATATCGGGATCCTTATTGCTTCCCCTCTCATGGAGAATCCCCTTCAGAAGATCGGGTATCGTCCCATGATCATCATCGGCGGCATCACCGTGGCCGCCGCCATGCTTCTTTTCCCTCTATGGAAGACCTTCTGGTTCTGGTTCTTCCTCCGACTCTGCATCGGGGTGGGGGATCATATGCTTCACTTTGCCACCCAAACCTGGATCACGTCGTTTTCACCGAAGGAACACAGGGGTCGCAATATCTCCATCTACGGGCTGTCCTTCGGGATCGGCTTCACCGTCGGGCCACTCATGACCCAGCTTCTCGCCGTTCATGAGGCGCTTCCGTTCATCATCTCTTCCGTCATGACGCTCATCGTCTGGGGCTTCGTCTTCAAGCTGAAGAATGAGTTCCCCGAAACAGAGAATATGGGGGACGCCACCTTTGTCGGATCATTCCGCCGGTTCGGGAAAGTGCTGCGTTACGCATGGGTCGCCCTTTTGCCTCCCCTCGGATACGGATTCCTTGAAGCATCGCTGAACGGAAACTTCCCCATTTTCGCCCTTAGGAACGGGATATCCGTCGATGCCGTGGCGGTCCTCCTTCCTGCTTTCGCGGCGGGAAGCATCTTATCACAGCTTCCATTGGGGATACTGAGTGACAGGATCGGCAGGCAAAGTGTCCTGATCATCGTGATGATCATCGGGACCGGCTGTTTCACTGCTGCGGGATTCGTCTCCCATTCCACCATCGGCCTCTTTACGTGCTTCGCCCTTGCCGGGATGGCCGTCGGATCGACCTTCTCCCTGGGGATCAGCTATATGACCGACCTCCTGCCGAAAGAGCTCCTGCCTGCGGGCAATATCATGTGCGGGATCTTCTTCAGCTTCGGGAGCATGATCGGTCCGTTCATCGGTGGAGTGACGATCGAGAAGCTTGAGGGACCAAGTTTCTTCTATATGATTGCCACCATGCTGCTTGTCATTTTCATCAGTCTGGTGACCTTTTCCCTTCAGACAAGGCGCAGGGAAATAGCGGAAAAATACTAGCACATAATCCTTTCCTTCTCCATATAGATGTGATAGTATAAATTATAATAATTATAAATTACTGATTTGAAAGCTTGGATCTCAATAGATTTGCTGTCATCCTACCCGGTGGCAGCTTTCGTCGTTTTATAAGGGTACTGATGTTGATTATTATTCTCATTGAGAACCATTCTTTATCAATTAGTTCCATCACACTAGAGGAGGAATCCACTATGAGTTCACAGTCCAAAGCGCTAAGCCTGGGGAGTACCGGCAGCAAGCTCCCATTCCTTGAAAAGATCAAACCCCATGCCGAACTGATTGCCGCCCTTGTCAGCGGGGTCTTCATTCTCCTCGGCTGGCTCTTCTCGAAGGATGAGTCCTCCCTGAGCATCATCTTCTATCTTCTCGCATTCATCATCGGCGGTTTTGCCAAGGCGAAGGAAGGAATCGAGGAGACCATCGAAAACAAAGAATTGAACGTGGAGATGCTCATGATCTTCGCTGCCGTCGGCTCAGCCATCATCGGTTACTGGACAGAAGGCGCAATCCTGATCTTCATCTTCGCGGTGAGCGGAGCCCTGGAAACGTACACGATGAACAAGAGCCAGAAGGAGATCTCAGCCCTCATGGAGCTACAACCTGAAGAAGCATGGCTCATCACGGAGACCGGTGAGAAGAAGGTGCAGGTCAGCTCCCTTGATATCGGGGATCTGATCCTCATCAAACCGGGCGAGCGCGTGCCGACGGACGGGATGGTCGTAAAAGGCAGCACTTCCATTGACGAGGCCGCCATTTCGGGAGAGGCGGTCCCTGTCACCAAGTCATCGGATGATGAAGTGTATGCCGGAACCGTGAACATCAACGGAGCCATCACGGTCAAAATGACAAAACCGAGCAGCGAGACCCTGTTCCAGAAAATCATCGATCTCGTCCAATCGGCCCAGTCGGAAAAGTCGCCTTCCCAATTGTTCATCGAACGGTTTGAAGGGACCTACGTCAAGGTTGTCCTTGCCGTCGTGGTCCTTATGATGTTCCTTCCCCACTTCGCATTGGGGTGGAGCTGGAATGAGACCTTCTACCGTGCAATGGTGCTCCTCGTCGTCGCTTCACCGTGCGCCCTGGTGGCGTCGATTATGCCGGCGAGCCTCTCTGCCATCTCCAACGGGGCACGCCACGGAATCCTGTTCAAAGGCGGGGCACATCTGGAGAACCTGAGCAATCTGAAAGCCATCGCATTCGACAAGACCGGGACGTTGACAAGAGGAAAACCGGTCGTCACAGACTTCCTGACTTCTGAAGATGAAGCAGAGACCCTTCAAGTGGTCGCTTCCATCGAGAATCAGTCGAATCACCCCCTCGCACAGGCCATCGTCAAGCACGCCCGCAGCGAAGGGATCCAACTTGCCCAACCCGATTCTCTTGAAGACATCTCGGGGTGGGGAGTCAAGGCCGTCATGGACGGCTCCGAATGGAAGATCGGAAAGGCCGATTTCATGGGCACCGCTGCATCCAATTTCATGGATGGCAGGTATGAAACATTGGCGTCTGAAGGGAAGACGACGGTATTCGTTGAACGTGACGGTGTGATCATCGCCCTCATCGCGTTGAAGGATGTTGTACGAAAGGAAACCGTTGACGCCCTGAAGCTCCTTGCCGATGAAGGCGTTGAAACGATCATGCTCACCGGGGATAACGAGAAGACCGCACGTGCCATTGCACAGGAATCAGGCGTCTCCTCCTTCATTGCCGAATGCCTTCCCGAGACCAAGGTGGATGAACTCAAGCTTCTGAAACAGGACTTCGGGACCGTCGCCATGGTCGGTGACGGGATCAACGATGCGCCTGCCCTTGCCACTGCCAACGTCGGAATCGCCATGGGTGAAGGAACAGACGTCGCCTTGGAGACAGCCGATGTCGTCCTGATGAAAAACGATCTGACCCGGATTGCAGAAGCTATCAAGCTGTCAAAGCGTATGAAGCGTATCGTCCAGCAGAACGTCGTCTTCTCGATTTCTGTCATCATGCTCCTCATCGCGTCCAATTTCCTTCAAGTCCTCGATCTTCCATATGGGGTCATCGGCCATGAAGGCAGTACGATCCTGGTGATCTTGAACGGGTTGCGATTGCTTCGTTCATAATCACATCCAAAAAGACCTCAGCCGGAGAATGTACTCACCGGCTGAGGTCTTTCTATGTTGCTTATTTACTGTTCTTTGAACGGAAATGTTTTGCCCTGACGCTTCGTCTCGTTCACCAACTGGAGTTCTGTCGCATCGAAGTCAAGGGCTGCAAGCTGCATGGCATTCTCAAAAACGATACGGTCAGATGCAGATACTCCCTCTTCGTCCATCGTATAGTGGACAATCGCAACACCGTCTTCAAGAGAAACCTCCTTTACTTCCAACCCTTCTGCTATCGCTGATGCGTAAAACGCGTCCTCTTGATCAACGGTCTGCATCATCTCGATGGTTTCCTGGAAGGACAATGGCTCTCCGCCAGCCCCTTCATTCAACTCACCTGTTGGAATGAACCATGTTTGCTTCCCTTTTTTATCATAGATGGTGTAGTACCCTTGTGAGTTCCCCCTTTCGTCTTCCACCACGATCGGGGCATCCACCATCCGTTCGGCTACCGTGATCTTCTCTTCACCTTCCGGATTGACAAACGTGATCTCCTCAATGCCATAAAGATGACTGATCCCGATCAGCGAATCATAAAACATCTTATGCTGCGCAGAGGTGGCAGAAAGAAGGTTTCCATCCTCTTGGAAATCCACCTTAAGGTTTGCCCCATCGACCGTCAGCTTGGTGTAAGATTCAAGGATCTTTTGTTCCGATGGATCATTCTCCATAAGAGAAGCTGTCAGACGCTCTTCCCTGCTCTGATCCCTTTTGTCATCCCGTTTGATTGTGAATATCGTCAAGAATTCTCGGCCTGTATCATAGTTGTCGGTTTCAATGAAGTAATCGGGGGGCACGTTCACTGTTTCGTAGGGGGCACCCTCGCCTTTTGCTTCTTCTTCATCGTTCTCCGTATCCATCTGTTCAGTCACTTTATCTTCTTCCTTGGCCCTCTCATCCACCTGCTTGACATCTGTGTCCGCTTCATCCTTTTCAGTGCTTTGACAACCTGTCAGAAGGAATGCCATGAAAACCACTCCTGCGATTCTCACCATTTTATTCACCTGAAAAGCCTCCTTTTTTTACCTATATCCCCTCTTCTTATCTTTATTAACATCAAAATTGTATTACTCAATAAAATCTCTCATCCTCTATATTTCTCCCAAAAACCAATTGACTTTATCGGAATAGTAAGATATCTTATATCTAATCAGAATACTGCCGATTGGACAACCAAAGGCCCTAGTCGAAACACATGACTGGGGCTTTCTTGTTTTTCATCTTCTGTAATGAAAAAATCATGGAACTAATTCCGATTAAGTGAATATGATTAGTTTAAATTAGAATATCCCAGTGCTGATCAGACAAACTGAAGGCCGCCGCTTATTACACATAGCGCGGTCTTTTTTTGATAAAAAAAACAATAAACGAGGGGGAACTCACATGGTTAAAAATGCATTGATTGGAATCATCGTAGCTCTTGTATTTTATGCTTCAGGCTGCAGTCAGGGCGAGACCACCAGTAAAAAAGGGAACGATTCAAAAGAAGCTGTGGAATTACTGAACGTATCCTATGATCCGACAAGGGAGCTTTATCAGGAATTCAATAAGGAATTCGCCAAGCACTGGGAAGAAGAGACAGGACAGAAGGTCACCATCCAGCAGTCCCATGGAGGTTCAGGAAAACAGGCACGATCTGTCATTGATGGATTGGAAGCGGATGTCGTCACCCTCGCCCTCGCCTATGACATTGATGAAATTGCGGCGAAACGCGGCATCATTTCAGAAGACTGGCAGTCGAAGCTTGAAGACAATTCCACCCCTTATACGTCCACCATCGTTTTCCTGGTACGGAAAGGGAATCCAAAGAACATCCAGGACTGGGATGATCTGATCCGTGACGACGTATCCGTCATCACACCGAACCCGAAGACATCGGGAGGAGCGAGATGGAATTACCTCGCAGCATGGTCCTATGCAGACAAGACATTCAACGGTGATGAGAAGAAAATCAAGGGATATATGAGGGATCTATTTAAAAACGTCGAGGTCCTGGATTCAGGCGCACGTGACGCGACGAACTCCTTCGTTCAACGGGGACTGGGTGACGTGCTGATTGCCTGGGAGAATGAAGCATACCTCTCCATCAACGAGCTTGGGAAGGATGAGTTCGAAATCGTGAATCCAACACTCAGCATCCTTGCCGAACCACCTGTAGCCGTCGTGGATAAGATTGCCGAGAAGAAAGGCACAGCCAAAGTCGCTAAGGCCTATCTTGAGTATCTCTATACAGAGACCGGTCAGAAAATTGCCGCTGAAAATTACTACAGACCGCGTGATCCTGAAGTGTTGAAGGAGTATGCCGACAAATTTGCCGATATCGAGCTGGTGACTGTGGATGATGCATTCGGTGGCTGGCAAAAAGCACAGGAAACCCACTTCAATGATGGGGGAACATTCGACGAAATCTACGCTGAATAGCACGAAAGGTAACAGGTGATCACATGATTAGAGGAAAAATCCGCTCAACCAAACACCATAATGTATTACCTGGATTCGGTCTGACAATGGGGTACACGACGCTTTACCTGAGCATCCTTGTACTCCTTCCCCTTTCCATGATCTTTTTCTACACCGCCAGGATGGGGTGGACCGAGTTCGCCGATACCGTGTTGGATCCAAGGGTGGTGGCTTCCTATAAGCTGAGCTTCGGAGCCTCCTTGGCCGCCGCCCTCATCAACGTGGCGTTCGGCGTCCTTCTTGCATGGGTCCTTGTCCGCTACCGCTTTCCCGGCAAGAAAATCATCGATGGACTCGTCGATCTGCCATTTGCCCTCCCTACAGCCGTAGCTGGAATCGCCCTGACGACGGTCTACGCTCCAAACGGATGGATCGGCAGCCTCCTTGGATTCAAGGTCGCATTCACTCCGATCGGTGTCGTGATTGCATTGATCTTCATCGGGCTTCCATTCGTGGTAAGGATGGTCCAGCCCGTCCTTCAAAATCTAGAAAAGGAAGTGGAGGAAGCCTCCTCTTCCCTGGGGGCAAGCCGCCTCCAGACGTTCAGGAAGGTCATCTTCCCTGAGCTTCTCCCTGCGGCCCTGGCAGGCTTCACCCTTGCCTTCGCCAGATCCCTTGGGGAATATGGTTCTGTCGTATTCATCGCAGGCAATATGCCATTTAAGACGGAGATCACGCCCCTGATCATCCTGACGAAGCTCGAACAGTTTGATTATTCCGGGGCCACTGCCATCGCCACGGTGATGCTGGTGACGTCTTTTCTTTTACTGCTGGTCATCAACTTGATTCAATGGTGGACCAATCGCAAATTCATTCACGGTTAGAAAGGAGGGACCGCTTTGTCGGGTCACCTGCCAATAGAACGCTCAAACACTCCAATTATTCAGGCAAAAGGAACGACCGATCCCAAATGGGTGAAATGGCTGCTCATCACGATTGCCCTCCTGTTCCTGGGTCTGTTCCTGATCCTGCCTCTCATTACGGTCTTCCTTCAGGCATTCGATAAAGGGTTGGACGTATACATGGCAGCCATCACGCAGCCAGAAGCCTTGTCAGCCATCAGGCTGACCCTGCTCGTAGCCGTCATCTCTGTCCCTGTGAATGCCCTATTCGGCATCGCAGCCGCCTGGGCGATCACAAAGTTTCAGTTCAGGGGCAAGAACATCCTCATTACGCTCATCGATCTGCCTTTTGCCATCTCCCCGATCATCGCGGGACTCATCTTCGTCCTGCTTTTCGGAGCACAGGGGGTATTCGGTGACTGGCTGTTTGAGCATGATATCAAGATCGTCTTTGCCGTCCCGGGTATCATCCTCGCCACATTGTTTGTCACCGTCCCCTTCGTTGCCCGGGAGCTGATTCCGCTGATGCAGGCACAGGGAACATCCGAAGAGGAGGCGTCCATCACACTCGGTGCAGGGGGTTGGAAAACCTTCCTCCACGTCACCCTGCCGAATATCAAATGGGCCCTGCTTTACGGGATGATCCTCGCAAACGCCAGGGCGATAGGAGAATTCGGTGCCGTATCCGTCGTATCGGGGCATATCAGGGGGCTCACGAACACCATGCCCCTCCATATCGAAATTCTGTACGGGGAATACCAATTTGCGGCCGCATTCGCCGTCGCGTCCCTGATGTCCATCATGGCCATTATCACACTTGTCATCAAAAGCTTCCTTGAGTGGAAGGGCAAAAAACAAACGGACGTCCATGTCCATTGATAGAGAGGGAATACTATGAGCATAGTCATCGATCACGTGTCAAAATCATTCGGGACGTTCCAGGCCCTTTCGGATATCAACCTCGATATCCAAACTGGAGAACTGGTGGCCCTCCTTGGTCCATCGGGCTCGGGGAAGACATCCCTCCTCCGGATCATCGCAGGACTCGAAGCCCCCGACCATGGCTCGATCCGATTCGACCATAAAGACATCACCTCCATCACGGCCAAAGAACGTGGAGTCGGATTTGTCTTCCAGCATTATGCCCTTTTCAGGCATATGACCGTCTTTGAAAACGTCGCCTACGGGTTGAAGGTAAAACCGAGGAAGGAACGTCCATCCCGCAAGATCATTAAAGAAAAAGTCCATGAACTCCTCGACCTTGTGAAACTGGGGTCACTGGCAGACCGCTACCCTTCCCAGCTGTCAGGCGGTCAAAGACAGCGCGTCGCCCTCGCAAGGGCACTTGCCGTCGAGCCGAAGGTCCTCTTACTCGATGAACCATTTGGGGCCCTCGATGCCAAAGTGCGGAAAGAACTGCGAAGATGGCTTCGGCGCCTTCACGATGAATTCCAGATATCCAGTATCTTCGTCACCCACGACCAAGAAGAGGCACTGGATGTAGCCGATAAAATCGTCGTCATGAACCAGGGACGCATCGAACAGATCGGTACTCCCATCGAGGTATACGAGAATCCCCAGACGCCCTTTGTCTACGACTTCCTTGGAAGCGTCAATATCTTCAAGGGTCGCCTTCATGAAGGGACCCTCGTCCACGGTGATCTCGTATTGAACACACCGGACCTCACCCATTCGGGAGGGAGTGAAGCGTCCGCTTACGTTCGCCCCCATGACCTCACCATCAGCAAAGAGATCCAGGGTGACGAAACCGTTCGGGCCACCGTCAACCACCTCCACATCGTTGGAGCCGTCGTCCGCATCGAGCTGATCCGGGCCGATACCGACGAATATGTGGAAGCGGAAATCACAAAAGAGCGATTCCGCGATCTCTCCCTCAAAGTCGGAGAATCGGTTTATATCAAGCCAAGACATCTGAAGGTATTTACACCGGAAGATTATGTTATCTAAAAACAAATGTCCATTACCTGATCCGTCTAGGTAATGGACATTTGTTTATGTACACAGGGAGCCGACATGTGCTGGAGGAAGTCCTGTCTCTTTCGCTCCCGCATCAGTCCCCTCCCTTACTTTTTATCCGCAATCAATGTGAATAATCCCGGCATCTTTTCCTCAAATCCTTCCGGGGTTCCTTCCGGAAAGGCCCATCTGATTCCTGCTTCTTCTTCCAAGTGCTGGATTGTAAGACCTGCCCTCACCAATGACGTGATAACTTCCCCCAGTGTCCACCTTCTGATTGTATTTTTTGGGAGGGACTTTTTTTGTTCTTCGGGTAGGTGGATTGAATAGGCCACATCAACTTCTTTCATGTCGCGGTCAAAGTAATCCCCCTCAACCGCCATCATCCCATCCTTTGCCCTCAATACTTTCGACACCATCGGATGATAATCCCGCAGGATGAATCGTCCTCCCTTCTTCAACCCCTCATGTATCAGCTCGAACAATGGGTCAAGATCAAGGAAATAATGCAACACGCCCAACTCCAAAAGAATGTAGTCCGCGTCCGAGATTGTTTGAGGTTCAGGAATGTTTAGGACATCAGAAATGATATAGGTTACCTCGACTCCGGCTGCCGCCGCCAACTCCGATGCATATCGTGCATTATCCTTTGAAAGATCGACTACCGTCACATCCGCTCCAAGGAGAGCAAATGAAACTGCCTTGTTTCCTTTTGAACCAAGTAGATTCACAATCTTTCTTCCTTTAATTCCGTTCATATAGTTCAGGTAATATTCAACGGATTTCCGAGGGTTATGTTTAATCTTCTCAGCATATTCTGCCGGAACACCATGCCGGTTGACCCACGCATCATAAGCATGCCGATTCCACCCTGTCTCGTTAATCTGGCTCATGTCTTTCTGGTTCACCAACATCCCTCCCATTTTTTCTATGTTACTATTTCTAATGATAATACACGTCTTTTAAACTTTCTATTGCTTTCCTCAAAAAGATATCTTACAATAATGCTATATTAATGCAAACGGTTGCATTAACCGTTTACACTTTTGTATCTTTTTATAGCGAAAGCCATGCTTAACAGAATAGAAAGATCGTGCTTTAAAATGAAAACGCACACATAGGGAGGAAGTACAAATGAAGAATTTATTGTCTTTTGATTTCTGGCAGAAGTTCGGTAAGGCCCTTCTCGTCGTAGTGGCCGTCATGCCGGCTGCCGGAATCATGATCTCCATCGGGAAGCTGATTGGCATGACGGGCGGAGACTTGGTTTTAGTGCAAACGATTGCAAGAGTACTTGAGGACATCGGATGGGGAATCATTACCAACCTGCATATCCTCTTCGCCGTCGCCATAGGGGGATCGTGGGCGAAAGAGCGTGCCGGCGGTGCTTTCGCTGCCCTTATCGCCTTCGTATTGATCAACCGGATCACCGGTGCCATCTTCGGCGTCAATGCCGATATGCTTGCGGATCCTGAAGCGACAATTTCGTCCCTGTTCGGTCAGACGCTCGTCGTTTCCGACTATTTCACTTCGGTCCTCGGGGCACCTGCCCTCAATATGGGCGTATTCGTCGGAATCATTTCCGGTTTCCTTGGAGCCAACCTCTTCAACCGATTCTATAATTATGACAAACTTCCGGATGCCCTTTCTTTCTTCAACGGAAAGCGTTTCGTACCGTTCGTCGTGATTGCGGGTTCCATTGTAACCGCTATCGTCATGTCCATCGTCTGGCCGTTCATCCAGGGTCTCCTGAATGACTTCGGTCAATGGATCGCCACATCACGGGATACGGCACCGATCGTTGCTCCATTCATCTTCGGGGCACTCGAGCGTCTGCTGCTTCCTTTCGGTCTTCACCATATGCTCACCGTGCCGATGAACTACACAGAGCTTGGCGGGACATACACCATCCTTACAGGCTCAGGCCAAGGATCTACGGTCGCAGGTCAAGACCCGCTGTGGCTCGCTTGGATCGCCGATTTGAACAACTTCCTATCCGCCGGAGACACAGCAAGCTACAAACAGCTTCTTGGCGACGTAACACCGGCCCGTTTCAAAGTCGGTCAGATGATTCTGTCCACTGCATCCCTCATCGGTATCGCCTATGCCATGTACCGCAATGTGGATAAAGATAAGAAGAAAAAGTACAAATCCATGTTCCTATCTGCAGGACTTGCTGTATTCCTGACAGGTGTCACAGAGCCAATCGAATTCATGTTCATGTTCGCTGCTCCGCTTCTTTATGTGGTATACGCTATCATGACAGGACTTGCCTTTGCCATCGTGGATTTGATCCACATCCGTGTCCACTCCTTCGGATTCATCGAGCTCCTCACCAGGACGCCGATGATCGTGAAAGCCGGACTCTGGCTCGACCTTGTGAATTTCTTCATCGCCTGTCTCGTATTCTTCGGACTGAACTTCGGCGTGGCGAACTTCCTGATCAAACGCTTCAACTTCCCTACACCAGGACGAAACGGCAACTATATCGAGGATGATGCCACTCAGGCTCAAGGTACAGTCAAAAAAGATTCCGTCGCTCCGAAAGTAGTCGCACTACTCGGAGGCGAAAGCAACATCGTCGACGTGGATGCGTGCATGACGCGCCTTCGTGTCACCGTAAAAGACCCTAGCCTGGTCGGTTCAGAACAGGAATGGAAAGCAAACGGGGCCCTCGGCCTTATCACAAAGGACAAAGGCGTCCAGGCCATCTACGGACCGAAAGCCGATGTCATCAAATCCGATATCCAGGATATGCTGGGGGCGTAAGGATGAAGCTCCTCACCCTCAACTGCCACTCCTGGCTTGAAGACAATCAGTGGGATAAACTCGGAATCCTTGCCGATACCATCGCGGAAATAGAGTACGACGTCATCTCCCTGCAGGAGGTCAATCAGCTCATTTCCGAAGAGGAAGCGTTCATCAAAAAAGACAACTTTGCTCTGATCCTCCTCCAAGAGTTGAACAAACGCGGGGTCACCGGATACTCATTCATTTGGGACTATGCCCATGTCGGGTATGACCGCTTTGAAGAAGGCGCAGCGATTCTGACCCGGCATCCCATTCTGGAAGAGCACCGATTCCATGTTTCAAGTGATGAAGATCCTGCCAACTGGAAAACCCGTAAAATCATCGGGATCACCATCCCCGTTCACGATGAAAAGGTCACCTTCTACTCCTGCCATCTTGGATGGTGGCAGGATGAAGAGGAACCATTCATGAGCCAGGCTGACCGTCTCTTTGAAAAGGCAGCCGAACCCTTCTTCCTCATGGGTGACTTCAACAACGATGCCGACACACGTGGTGAAGGCTATGACTATCTTATGAAAAAAGGGCTGTGGGACACCTTCCATCTTGCCCAAAAGCGAGACGAAGGCACTACCATCCAAGGCGATATTGCCGGATGGGACGGGAATGATAGAGGCTTGAGGATCGACCTCATCCTCTCCAGCCGCAAGATCAACGTCCAATCTTCCGCTGTCATCTTCAATGGAACCAACCGCCCGATCATTTCCGACCACTACGGGGTTGAAGTGGAACTGGATTGGTGAATACTAGAGAATGTCCTGATGATGGGCATTCTCTTTTTATATTTTAATTGGGAGATTGGTAGGGGTAAGTCCGTTTCGTTCCACTGCGGCCGCCCGCTTTCCATGGGGCGTGCGGGAGCCGCTTCGGCAAGCCTGCAGGGTCTCACCCTGCCCGCTACTCCCATAGGAGTCGGGCGGCCTCCGTTGCACTTCACTCTTTGATGATTGATAGGTTTCCAATGAATCATACCGGATTATGTAGAACCTCATCTCATTCCTAAATAGATTGAACGGCTGAAAGGAGGTCTCATTATCTGTCCAAGTAGATTCTGTGTAGCAAAGGCGATTACCATATATTTTGCTTATATGTGCCTGCCTAATCAGAGGTACAGTTGCAAATGTTCCCCATCAACCATCCAACAGTGCAGTGCAGCGAAGGGTGGTCGACTCCTGCGGATAGTCGGGAAGATGAGACCCCGCAGGCACGAGGAGGCTCATCGACCGACCCGCGGAAAGCGACCACCCGCAGCGAAACGGAACGATCCATTTCATCTTACACATCCATCAAATAATGAAGGGAAGCAAATACTTCACCATCGATTTGCCCTACCCCCATCAACCATCCACCAGTGCAGCGGAGGGTGGTCGACTCCTGCGGAAAAGTCGGGAAGATGAGACCCCGCAGGCACGAGGAGGCTCATCGACCGACCCGCGGAAAGCGACCATCCGCAGCGGAACGGAACGATCCATTTCACTCGACACCTCCATCAAAAATATAGGAACGATCTCCTTCCCCTTCATTTTCAACCAATAATGCAACCAGAGTGAACAAAAATGGTCACAATGAAACTTCCACCCAGCCTCGCCCGTATATACAATAGACTCAACCAAAGAACCTAGAAAGGGGAACAACATGGGCAATATCCTATTATTCTCACTCATCATCGGCCTTGCAGCCACCATTCTGATCGTCCCGATGAGTGCCATGAAAATGAAAAAGAAAGAGGGCTACCCGTCATTCGCCAAAGTGTTCGGTGCCACCCTCATCATCGCCATCGTCGCGACATTCCTGTTCTACTACTTGACCAACCTTGACCAGAACTTTACCAGCGTCTGGATCCTCTTCATCATAGCCGCCATCGCCGGAGCATCACTATCCTACGGTAAAGAGCGCATGATCAAAGGAGTCCTCGTCCTTGCTGGCCTTGTAGTCGGTGTCTATTTCCTCAGCGCCTTCCTGTTCAACGCGGACGAGAAGTACGAATCCGCCGATATGGAGACGAAGACCGAAATCCAGGCATTCGACGAGACGGAAACACCGGCAAGCGTTCCGCCTCAATTCGCCCGGAACAAAATGAAAAAAGCATTCGGTCAAGTCCCGAATACAAGCTACTATGAACTCGGTAATCTGCAGATCCAGAAGGTCAACGGGGACTACGTTTATATCGCCCCAGTCGAATTCTCGGACTTCTGGAAATGGGTGAAAGGTGACAAAACACCGGGGTACTTCATGCTGAGTGCAACGGACTCCACCGCCAATCCTAAATTCATGAAGCAGGAAATGAAATACACCCCTTCTTCTTATCTGAATGAAAACATCGAGCGCCATATCCGCATGAAGTATCCGAAGAAGATTTTCTACGGTGATGTGCAGCTTGAAGTGAACGACGAAGGGAAACCTTTCTACATCCGGACATACGGAACCTTCATCTCTGCCCGTAACGGTTTTGACGCGGAAGGGGTCGTCCTGGTGGATGCATTGACTGGTGATACGAAAGCTTATCCGATCAAGGATATCCCTGCATTCATTGACGGAGCCATCTCACCCGAGACCGTCAGCCTTCAAAACAGCTACTTCGGTAACTTTGTAAAAGGATTCTGGAACAGCAAGTTCGGAAAATCCGACGTGAAGCTGCCATCCGATGAAGGAACGGAAGCGAATGTCACGCCGGTCTTCAACAAAGACGGCGATATGTACTACTTCACAGACTTCACGTCTCCTAAAGAAGGCGTAGACTCCATGCTTGGGTATTCCATGACCAATGCCCGTACCGGGGAGGCTACCTACTATACCGGGAACCTGGAAGAATCGTATATGGATTCACAAGGCGCCCTGCAGATCATCCAGAAGCGATTCATCGAGAAGAAATGGGACGGCAAGATGCCGGTTCTTTATAACTTCTATGGTGAAGCAAGCTGGTTGACACCTGTACTCGATTCCAATGGATTCCTGCAGAACTATTTCATCGTCTCCGCAGCGAACCCGGAAATTGCCGTGTACGCCGATACACCGAACCAGGCGCTGAAAATGTACAAAACCGCCCTTCAAAAAGGATCCGGAAGCCTGAATAACAACTCCAAGGCTGAAGAGAAACAGGATTCCGGCAAAGTAGTCCGGGTGTACAAAGAAAAATCCGGAGATTACACGGTCGTTTCCTTCCTATTGGAGAACGGCAAGAACTATATCGTTTCGTCTGAAATCAGCCCTCTTGCCATCTACCTGAGGGAAAACGATACGGTCAAGATTACGTATAGCGATACCGAGGAGGAATTCCTTCCGGTGAAAGACCTCACGATTGAGGGACTGTAAAACACGAAAGCCGATGGGCACGCCCCATCGGCTTTTCTTATTCTGCATTCTGATAATAAACGAGCTGATCCTGCCACATCCCCCGCTCATAGATGAACCCCTTCCTCGTGCATTCGTATGTCATGCCGACGCTTTCCACCAGGGAGATGGACGGGATATTGTCAAGGTCGATGTGGGCTTCGATCCGGTGGTAGCCGATTTTGGTAAACGCCAGTCGCAGTGTAGCTGCCACGGATTCTTTCCCGAATCCCTTCTGCCAGTGTTGATTATGGAGCACATAGCCGATCCTTCCCCAATTGAAGTTATACCTCATGAGAGTCGAGACGTCGACGGTTCCGACCATCACTCCCGTCGCTTTCAGGAAAACCCCGAAGATATAGACCTCATCCTTCGCCATCATCTCATCCTGTTTGCCGATCATCTCCGCGAACCACTGCTCCGTGCATCCCGACATATCCTGATACCCGGCATCATACTTATGCTGAGATGGCAGGCGATCGAGATGTGACTGCAGCCAGTTCCCATAATCCCATCGGGTGAAGGGTCGGATCACCAGACGTTCTGTTTCCATCACTAGTTGTGTTCCTGTCATCCTTTTCACCCCTACCCTTTGTTTCTATTATCATATCAATCCGTTTTGAGGAATGGTATCTTCTTTCAACAAAAAATATCATCTTTCCGTAATGAAAAAAAATCCCCCTCATCCGAGAGGGACTGCTACGTTATCAGCATGTGTTTCCATCAACCGTGCCACTCTTCCTGCTCCTCCTCAAGGTCATCTTCTCCAAGGAGCGTATTCTCCTCAAGCCGCTCAAGGATCCGGCTTACTTTGAATAGGATAAGGAACAGCGTAACGACTGCAACGGCGAGCAGCACAACAATCATGATTTCAATATCCATAAGTTGTCCCCCCTTACCAAACTCTATGTCGAGAATGGTAAGAAAAGACGATGATGGAAAAAGAAAAGAAAAATAGGGCGAATGTTCGGGGGGAATTAGTACGCCTTTGCCCAGTACACCATGTCCCGCGCTTCCTTCCCGCAGCACACACAGGTGTCGGCTACCTTCTCCTGTTCGAACGGGATGCAGCGGCTGGTGGCGGTGGTTGCTTCCTTGATCTTGTTCTCGCATGCTTCCTCTCCGCACCACATCGCTTTGATGAATCCACCTTGATCGATTTGAGACTTGAACTCTTCGAAGGTGACCGCTGTGCTCGTTTTTTCTTCACGATGCACAGTGGCTTTTTTGAGCAGGTTCTCCTGGATGTCATGGAGGAGAGCCGTGATGGTCTCTTCGATTCCGTCGATGGATACCGTCACTTTTTCCCCTGTGTCCCTGCGGACCAGGATGACGTGCCCATTTTCGATATCACGAGGTCCGGCTTCCAATCGAAGCGGAATCCCCTTCATTTCATACTCATTGAACTTCCAACCCGGTTTCTTGTCGCTCGCGTCGATCCCCACCCGTGCGACGGAGGATAGGCGCCTCTTCATATCATAGGCGAAATCGAGGACTCCTTCTTTGTGCTGGGCGATCGGCACGATCATCACTTGAGTCGGCGCGATCTTCGGTGGCAGGACGAGCCCCCTGTCGTCTCCGTGCACCATGATCATGGCGCCGATGATCCTTGTCGTGAAGCCCCATGACGTTTGCTGGACGTACTGAAGCTTTCCGTCACGATCGGTGAACTGGATGCCGAATGCTTTGGCAAAGCCGTCGCCGAGATGATGGGAGGTACCGGATTGGAGGGCCTTCCCGTCATGCATGAGGCTTTCGATCGTATAGGTGAATTTTGCACCGGCGAACTTTTCCTTTTCTGTCTTCTGTCCTTTGATGACCGGAATCGCCAGCATGTTCTCGCAGATATCTGCATACACGTCGAGCATCTTGATCGTTTCCTCCAGGGCGTCTTCATCGGTTTCATGACAGGTGTGCCCTTCCTGCCAAAGGAATTCGAGTGTCCTCAGGAACGGACGCGTCGTCTTTTCCCAGCGCACGACATTCGCCCACTGGTTATACAGCTTTGGAAGGTCTCGATACGAGTGGATGATGTTTTTGTAGTGCTCCCCGAAAAGGACCTCCGATGTCGGTCTGACACACAGTCTTTCGGCAAGCTCCTCTTCTCCGCCGTGGGTCACCCAAGCTACTTCTGGAGCGAAGCCTTCGATATGATCCTTTTCCCTCTGGAGCAGACTTTCCGGAATGAAGAGCGGCATATAGACATTCTCATGCCCCGTCTCCTTGATCTTCCCGTCGAGGGCATCCTTGATATTTTCCCAAATGGCATATCCATAGGGGCGGATGATCATGGAGCCCCTTACGCTTGAATAGTCGATGAGTTCAGCCTTGGTCACGACGTCCGTGTACCATTGGGCGAAATCCTCATCCATGCCTGTGACATTTTGTACGAATTGCTTTGCCATAATTGACACCATCCTTATTAAAATGAATTCCAGTGAAACAAAAAAAGCCCCGCTTCTCATTAGGGACCATTCCTGGCGGGACCACCCTAATTCAAAGCAAGGCTTTACTCTCATCATGCATGATAACGGTATCGAACCGCTGGGGTTACCAGAACTCAAGGGCAGGTTCACGAATGTTTTCCATAGGAGCTTCTCACCACGCGGCTCCCTCTCTGAATGGACACGATGTTCACTACTGATCCCCATCAATGTTTCAACATTTAGATATTTTAGATGATTATATAGAGATTCTTCTTGGGTGTCAATGAATTGTTCATCATTCTATCCCGGTCCTGTGGATTTCATACGTGGCCGGGCTGCTTTCCCGACGGATGGACAGGAGGAGCAGGATTGACGTGATGAGCATGATGATAGCACCTGCGCAAACGGCCCACCGGATGGACACGAATTCTGCGCCAATTCCGATGGAGATGGTCATAATCAGTACGAGGGCACCCTCTGCCAGTCCATAGATGCTCGCGATCCTCCCCATCATCTTCACCGGGATCTTCTCTTGGAAAAACGTCTCAAAACCCGTGCTTGCAAATGCGAGGGCGAAGGATAGGAAGGCAAAGCCAGTGGCCGCCCACACCATGGTGTCAGAAGACGCATACAGGAGATACCCTGCAGCGACGGCGACTCCCCCACCTCCCATGAGCTTCATATAGGACAGGCGATGGGCAAATGCCGTATTCACGATGGATCCGAGGATGAAGCCGGCGCCTGCGATGCTGACCATATATCCATACGTGCTGTCGGACAGATGGAGCACCTGCTTCGAGAAAGCCGCTTCCAGGGAATCGACGGCCGCGGTCATGACAAGCAGGCAACTGAACAGGAAGTAAATGAGCATGATCGATGCATGCCGTTTCGTATAAGTGCTCACCAGCTTCCAATCTTCCCGCACAGCCGATAATGAAAAGCGGCCGATGTCGGCATCGGCCAGAGCCTCCCGTTCAAGGTTAGGCAATAGCAGGGTGATAAGACCCGACCCGCACAGGGCTGCTGCCGTGACGAACAGGGATAAGTGAGGCGTTCCGAGCTGAAAGAGCAAGCCTGCGACGGCCGGTCCCATGATGAAGGCTCCCGATCCGATGAGTCCTTTCAGGGCGTTGAAGCGTTGACGGCTGGCCTTCGGGATCAGCTGGATCATATACGTCCTGCTTGCCGGATGAAACACAGCGCTCATCATATTGATGAAGAACACCACCGCATACATGGCAATGGACATTGGCATTAGCACCACTACAATAATTGAAACAGCCCGTGAAAAATCGAGGATGATCATCAGGTTCCGCTTATTCACCCGGTCGATGAGACTTCCCGACCACGCATTCACCACCATGCCGGCCGCCGGCTTCAATAGGTAGAGTAGCACCACGGCCATCGGTGATTGTGTTTCATTGAGGACGATCAGATTCAGGGCGATCAAGTAAATCCAGTCGCCGATATTCGCTATGCCGATTCCCGTTAACAGGATGGCTGGGTATTTCCACTTATTCATCATTCTTCCTCCCGCGATTCGTAGTAAAAACGAAAAAAACCCACCCCCAAGACGTTTGGTCTTGGGGGCGAGTCTGTCATCGCGGTGCCACCCCAGTTCATCGATATGTCGCCATACCGACCTTTTCGGGTACAAGTCTATACCCTAGCTCTATAACAGGAGCTCCTGTCACACCATCCCCGGCTGGTTCCGATGCACTGCTCAGAGGCTTGCTTCACTCCCGTTCCTCCTTCCCCTTTTCAGCTGCCGGGGCTCTCTGTCTGAAGGTCATGGAAGCTACTCTTCTCATCATCGCATGTAATTTCCAGTATCATAGCACGGGTGGAAAAAGAAGTAAACTGTTTTTTCACAGGGTGACGGCTCTTTTCGCTTCGCTGGATCGGTAAGCGACCATGGCGACTTCCACTGCCTTCAAGCCATCAACCCCTGTGATGGACGGCTTTCTTCCTTTCCTGATACAATCCACGAAATCACGGATGAGCGCTTCATCCATATCTTCTCCCACAAACACATGCTGCATCGGCCCGTCACTGAACAAACGGTAATGTTCCTTGAACGCATCGGCCTTGATCGTCTTCTTGGTCCCGATCACTTCAAGGGTGGCGTCCCCCCATGTCGGATAGCGGTCGAACCGCGACCAGCTCGCATCATGGGTCGCCATGATGCCTCCTTCAAACTCCAGGGTCATGATGCCCGCGTCGTCGATCTCGATATCATGAAAGAAAGAATCCACCATGGCATCGACTTCTTTGACTTCCTTACCCGTGAGCCAGCGCATGATATCCACCATATGAACCGTATGATCGAGCACGGCTCCTCCTCCTGAACGGGCGGGGTCAATGAACCATCCTCCGGGATTCTGACCGCGATTGGTTGACCTGAACGCAACGATCTCTCCAATCTCTCCCCGGTCCACCCTCTCCTTCAGTTCCATCATCGGCCTGCTGAAGCGGACGGGGAAGGCCACCTGAAGGATGACGCCATTCTCCTCGCAGGCATCGATCATGGCCTGTGCGTCCTCCAGGGTGGTCGCAATCGGTTTTTCACACAGGATATGCTTCCCTGCCTTTGCTGCATCCAACACCATGTCCTTATGCCGGCTGTTCTCGCTGCATATGATGACGGCCTCCATCTCCTGTGCCAAAAAGTCCGTTTGATCCGGATAATAGACTGTACCGTATGATCCGGCTGCTTTTCTACCCCGGTCTTCGTCCTCATCGAAGACACCGGCGACGGACACACCCTTCATCTTTTGCAGGCTGGAAGCATAGCTGTAAGCATGCATGTGGGCAAAACTCATGATCCCGATTTTCACGCTTCCACACCTCCCTTCACCAAGTCAAGATAGGCCACGTACTTCCCGGCATCCTGCCGATTCTTTGCATGTTCCAGGATCCGCTCCAGTGAATACGTAAGCTTCCCATCCATTCCCGCACAATCAAACTCGACAATCTGCTTGATTCCGCTCCATTCCACCTCGAGGGATTCGGGTGCGTTGGAACGCGTATATTCCAGATGGGACATGACCCCACCGAAACGGACCATGGCAATCTCATGGCTGACACTTCCTAGCTTCCTTGTTTTCAGCCTGACCTCATCCGGCTCCCCGAAAATCCCTGACAGGACGAAGAGATCAGAGGCCATGATCTCACGTTCGTACGGCCCCTTCCTCCTCAGTCGAAAGACACCTTTTTCACTTCCGCCCTTTACCTCTTCGACCATCTTCCCGAAAAAGGACTGCACCTCCAGATCGAAGTAGACTTTCACTTCCCCTTCTGGAAAAGAAGATGCGACCCGTTCGGGAACATACAAGGATCCTGCATTTTCGGGGACCATGCCCCCAATCGCACATAGGACAACATCTTCTTCCCTCAGGAGATTTTCATTGGCAAGGATCCTTCCCGTATCACCATAGACGAGATGTTTCATCATGCCCCCTCCCTGACCAGGAGATGGCGCAGGCGCCTAACCGCTTCCTCATTGGCTTCCCTCGCATCGTCGTGACCTTCGTACTCAATGGATAACCAGCCTTCATATCCTTCCTGTTTCAATCCGTCAACGATGTAGGATAAGTCAACCTGGCCATCACCTGGCACCGTGCCTACGAGCTCAACTCCCTGTGTCGATTTGAATCCCGGTCCGTCCCCCTCTTCCTTTTCCCTGAAGTCCTTGAAATGGACGTGGACGATTTCACGTTTTAGGCGATCGAAGGCAAGCTGCGGCTCTTCATGTACAAGGAGGAAATTCCCTGTATCAAAGGTCGATTTCACCCATGGACTGTCCACATTCTTGATGATGTCTTCCACCTGCCTGCTTTTTCCTGCAAGCAGCCCATGATTCTCGATTGCCAATGTGACACCTGCCGCTTCCGCCTTTGGAGCACAAGCCTTAAGACCGTCAATGATCCATTGTTGCCCATCCTCATACGTAAGTGCTCCGTGAAGGTCACCGCAGAAAACCCGGACGATATCCGTTCCGAACTCCTTCGCGACGGAAATCCCCTTCAGGATCTTTTCCACCTCCGCTGCCCGTTCTTCTTCGGACTCCTTGACGAAATTATTGCTTACATCATAAGCGGAGACCACGAGACCCGTGTCATGGAGAGCTTCCTTCGCTTCTATGATCTCGGATGACGGATCCTCCTCCTTCCAATAGAAGTCGAGGAGTTCCACCCCATCCAGGGAGATCTTTTTGGCATAGTGGATGAAATCGGCGACCGACCATCCCTCCTGCTTGATGGTGGACGCCAGACTGTACATGCTCACGCTTACTTTCATCGCTCATTCCTCCTTATTGTTTGGCCAAGGCCATTCCAGTTCAAATCCATCCTGCCGCAAGACATCCTGAAACTGATCCATCCGATGTTCCCTCAACTGTCGCGGATTCAGATCATGCTTGAGGCAGAATGCGACGGCTGCCCCGCCAGCCTCCCCGATATTCCACTCCACAGGATGCAGTCGAAAGCAACCATTTGTAATATGGGTGGTACCGATGTTCTTGCATCCTGCCAGGAGGTTGTCGGTGTCCTTCGGAATCAGGGCCCCGAAAGGGATATAAAACGGCAGGGCCTGGATATCCAGGTACGTCCTCCCTTTCATGCTCGGGTGCAGGTCGATGCTGTAGGAACCGACCCCGATCCTATCGGGGAACCTCGTTCCTGTCGGCCCTGTGCTAAAGTCCGGTGATACATCCTGCTCCACGACCGTATATTCGGCTTTGATCCTTCTTGATTCCCTGATATAGGGAGCCTTCGCCAGCCCGTCTTCTGTCATGAACAGGTCCTTCCTGAGTTTGAGTCCCGGATACCCTCTCCCCCCATCCTCCCTGGGCGCTTCCGTCTGTAGCCAATACAGGAGGGATAGACTCAGCTGCTTAGCCTGATAAAGGTTTTTTTCCTTTTCCGCTTTGTTCACATCGTATACATTACCGAGAAAATAATCGTTCTGGGGCCAGTTCATCAAGGTGACCTCCCCTATCCCGTCCTTCAACCGGAACAAAGATGGATCCAGGATGCGCCGGTAGGCCCAAAGGGGAAACCCCATCCCTCCGTCAAAGAGGGAGTAGGCACGCTTCTCCTTCGTAATGGGGTGGGGAGCGAAGAAGCTGAGGAGCTTATCCGGCCAGATCCCGGGCTGAAAGTCGCGCCAAAATGTATACATGTCGGGCTCGGGGATAACATGGTACCCGCCTTCCCGGTACTCCATGCCCAGCACGTAGGTGAACGCCTGGATATCCAACGGATCCGCTTCCTCCAACGCATGCGGTTCGCCCGTATCCTCCTTGGATTCAGCACCCGTCACGTACGAAATCTCCGCCAGGGGCAGAAGGTCTCCCGTTTCCGTCGCGTCAATGTAATAAGGGGCTTCAATCCCGGTCAGCCGACCGCCGGAACTTATCCAGACCTTCTCGACCCTCCTTCCCTGCTTCTCGACCTTGACCGGTGTCGCGTTCACCAAAACCGTCAGATGTCCCGTCAGCTGAAAAGGAAGGAGCAACTCCTGAAGGACGTGAAGCGTCACGCGGGGGTCATGGCAAATGGCACTTACGAGGCCGTTGCCGGGGTTAAGGGCCTTATCATCATCCACCACCTTCATGATCCTTCGATATGCGTCTCGTACTTTCCGCCGATATAGCTTGTATCTCCCGGTCGCCCCGAATTCCTCGATCCAGGGATGCTCATCGGGAGGGACTCCCTGGGACGTCACCTGCCCCCCGATCCACTCCGTCTCCTCCGTCAATATGACGGAAAGGCCTTTCTCGCATGCCGCGAGAGCCGCGGCGACACCGCCCAGCCCCCCTCCGATAATGGCCAGATCCACATGATGGCCGTCCATCCTAGAGGATCACTTCCCGGCCGGATTCCGCCGACTCATAGACAGCATTGAGCATCTTCATCACTTGGACACCGTCTGCAACAGGGGCAATCGACTCCTTCCCTTCAAGGCAGCATGAGACAAAGTGATTGATTTCCGTATAAAAAGCCCCTTCGAAATCAAAAGTGAGTTGATCCACTTGGGGGGTGACATTCAGGATCGTTTGATGCTGCTCCGTGACGATTGCGATTTCGGGTTCGAATTCAGCCCCGCCCTTTTCACCGTATAGCTTGACAGAGAGTTCATCTTTCTTCGCCTGCAGGGTGAAGCTGACATCCACCATGAGGGAGGCTCCGTTCTCAAACCGGATGAGGGCGTTGGCAAGGTCCTCCACATCGTTATGGTGTGGATCGTAATCCGCGGCCTGGTAGAATGATAGATTCTCGATATGATGGCGGTTGCCAAGCTTCCGGTACGTATTCCCGCTCACCGACACCGGGCGTGGTTTCCCCATGAAGTACCAGCAAATATCGATCATATGCACGCCGAGATCAATGAGGGGGCCACCCCCCGATTTTGTCCGGTCGCTGAACCATCCGCCAGGATTCCCAAGGCGTCTGAGACAGGTTGCCTTCGCATAGTAAATCTCCCCCAGGTCACCACTGTCGATGAACTTTTTCAGGAGGGCTGTATTGTTTCCGTGCCTCCGCACGAAACCGACCTGAAGGACCTTGCCTGACCTCTTCACGGCTTCCTCGACCCGGAGCGCCTCCTCCACCGTCATGCAGAGCGGCTTCTCAACGAGTACATGTTTTCCGGCATCCAATGCGGCAATGGCAATGTCAGCGTGGGAATTATTCCACGTACAGATGCTGACCGCATCGATGGCATCATCAGTCACCAGCTCATGGTAGTCCCTGTACAATCTGTCGACTCCATACTGCTTTCCCTTTTCCTCCAGGCGCTGTTCATTCACATCACATAGTGCCGTAAGTTCCGCATCAGCATGTGCCAGATACGGTTTGATATGAAACTGTGAAATCGAGCCAAGACCCACTACACCGACCTTCAACATAAGACCCTTCCCCCTTAATCGAAATAGATTTCTCTCCCTCTCCGGGAGGATTCATAGATTCCTTTCAACATCTTCAGTATGTGCATCCCCGCTTCCCCATCGATCAGCGGGTCTTCTCCCGTCCGTACACACTGAATGAAATGACCGACCTCATCCTTGAATGGATCCTCGCCCTTAAAGACGGGAAGGGTTTTGGACAGGACTCCATCCCTTTCCTTAAAGAGCGCCAAGGGCGAAAGCGAAGCCCCTCCCTTCGTCCCGTAAAGCTCTAGGGATATCCCTTCGTCCTGTTCCCCGTCCACCGCCCAGGCGATTTCCAGTGAGAGTGTACAACCGTTCTTGAACTGGACCCAGGCGGCTCCGAAATCCTCGACGTTGAATACTCCTTGCTCATTCAACCGATGATTGGCAGACTGCCAGCTTGATACATGCTTAGTCTCATAGTTTCCGTGAACGTTAAGGGTCTTGCCTGCTATACTCTTCACGTCAGGACATCCGGCGATCCACCAGGCCAGATCCAGGACGTGGACGCCGATGTCCATCATCGCCCCACCTCCTGAGTGCTTTAAGTCTGTGAACCATCCCTTCGGTGTCCCACGCTGCCGGAAAAGCTTCGCCTTCATGTAGTGGATGTCCCCAAGCCCCTGTTCCTCCACCATGCCCTTTAGGATCTTCACGTCCTTCCGGAAGCGGTGGGTCATCCCGACCATCGTCAGAGCCCCATTCTCCTTTGCAAGGGCCAGATATCCTTCCACTTCGGCAAGCTCCGTCCCGATCGGCTTTTCCACAAATACGTGGATGCCCTTCTCCGCCGCTTTCCTGGCAAGGGGGATATGCGAACTGTTTGGAGTACAGATCATGACGGCATCGATCCCTCCGTCAGCGATCATGGCATCCATATCTCCGTAAAATCGCGGAATTCCATGACGTTCCGCGATGGCTTTTGCCCTTTCCACATCCATGTCCACGACCGCCGCAATCGTTGCCGCGGGATGTTCCTTCAGATGGACAAGATGACTGGAGACGGCAATCGCCCCCAGTCCGATCAGCCCAATCGTAATGTTATCCTTCATACCATCCCACCTTACTTCGCGTAATCAATCACTTTCGTCAGCGTGGACGTCTTTTTATCCATCAGCTCCGAGAACACTCCCGTCACCTCGCTGAACCCTACGACCTCCTGGATAAACGGGGTGACATCAATCCTCTTCTCACTTACAAGACGGATGTATTCCGCAAGGTTCCGTCCCTCCGTCCACCTGACGAACCCATACGGATAATCCACCGCATCCGCTTCATAGCTCTGGTCATAGCGACCGGGACCCCCGGCACGTGAAATCAGGAGCTGCGCTTCCTTACTGAACATCGGGTGGCGGGGGAAATCAGGCTCGATGTCTCCTACGATGACCACCTTCCCCTTATTCCGGATCCACTCAAGGCTTTGAGAGGTGAGGGAAGATTTCTTCCCTCCTGCACAGAGAAGGACGGCGTCTGCTCCATGTCCATCGGTACAAGAGGAGATTTCCTCCTCCAGGGCTCCCAGGGATGAAACAGCCCTCACCCTGGGGGACCTTCGCGTCATAGCCGCCCTCTCATCATGAAGATCACAAGCGACCACCCTATATCCAGCTGCATCGGCAATCTGGGCGATCATCTGACCGAGGAGCCCGAGTCCCACGATCACACAGGTTTCCCCGAATCTTAGATCCGCAATGCGAAGGGCATGGATGGCGATGGCCCCGATTCCACCTAATGCCGCTTCCTTTGATTCCACTCTTTCCGGCACCTTCACACAAAGCGTCTTCGGGACATGAAGAATTTCGGCATGTTGTACATACGGGGCACCGTACACCGCGACCCGCTCCCCGATGACAAATCCTTTGACGTCAGCCCCCAATTCTTCAATGACACCCATTGCGCTGTATCCAAGCGTGATGCTTTGATGGTGGCTGTTTTCGATGATGGTAAGCTCCGTTCCTGGGGAAATCACCGAATACAACGTCCTGATTTTAAGATGGGAAGAATGGAGCTCCCCAGTATGATGAGGGGCGATCTCTACTTTTCCTCTGTTCGCAACAATCTTGTTCATCTTGATCCTCCTTATGGTATCTGCCTCCATCTCTCTACATTCGCCTGAACAAAGGCATCATCCTTCAAGTGGGGATACATTCTGGTGACACGATCGATCTCATCCAATTGCCCCGGACTCAGTTCCTCATGCTCCATCAGGCACCAACGTCCCTTCAGGATCCCCTGAGCAGCCAGCACCTGATTGATACCGGCAATGCTTCCCTTGAAACCGTTCCTGGCATCGAAAAACGCCCCATTCGCATCCGTCACCTCCTGGGACAAGGGGAGGAAATGTACCGGGATCACACCCGTTCCCCTTGCTTCCTTGATCTCCCTAAACATAGCCACTGCCCTTTTCGTCCAGACGGACCAGTGACCGAGAAGACCGCCGACAATTTGCTTCTCAACGACGGTTCCGTTGACGTCGAAACGGAATGGCGTCAGAAGATCCATCACGATATTGTCATCATTCCCCGTGTAGAGGGCGATGTCCTCGCTTCTGGTCGAGTGGACAACGGCCCTCACCACATCAAGCGTCAGATAGCGATCGAAGGGAGCGATCTTGATGGCATATACGCCCGGTATCTCCGAGAACTTTTCCCAGAAGCCATAGGAAAGGATCCTTCCACCTACAGCTGGCTGTAAATAGAAGCCGAAGACCGGTATGACAGAAGCAATTTTTTCGGTCCGTTCAAGGAGCTGTTTTTCAGAGAGGTGCCCAAGGCCACCCATGCTGAGGAGGACCAGATCATACCCCAGTTTCTTCGCCACGGTCGCCTCATGGAGCGCTTGTTCCACCGGCCCGCACACCCCGGCTATCCTGATGAAGGAATCCTGCACCTTCGCCGCTTCACATTCTTCAATGGCGAGCTGAAGGACCCTCTCATATAGATTGAACTGCCGATCCCTGATCTCGAACTGTGTCGTGTGCACGCCGACTGCAATCCCTCCGACCCCGGCTTCGATGTAGTAACGCGTGAGGGCCCGCTGCCCCGCTTCATCCAGCGTACGGTCTTCCTGGAGGGCAAGGGGATGAGCCGGGATGAAGGCTCCTTCGCGGAGGGCTTTCCTTGCTGCTTCTTTCATGTTCAAAATGCCCCCTGACGTTCCTGGAAGTGGGTCGGCTTATCGTACGTATGACCGCCTCCCAGCACCCAGTCCGCCGTCATATCGATCATCTGCTGAATCGTGACCTTCGGGTAGCCGAACAGCTTATGCGCCTGGGAAGCATCATTGAGGAGGGCCGTCTTTTGCTCCTCCCCGATGAATACCGGCTCCTTCCCGAAGCGGCGGCCGAACTCACCGGCGAGCCACCTGACGGAAATGGTCTCCGGTCCGGTGACGTTCAGGATCTTCGGAGGCGAATCGACATGAAGGAGGGAGCGGATGGCATATTCATTCGCGTCGCCCTGCCAGATGACATTCACATTTCCCATCGTCAGGTCGATCGGACGTCCTTCCTGCACCTGTCTCGCCACCTCAAGCAGCACACCGTAACGAAGGTCGATGGCATAATTCAAGCGAAAAAAGAGCATCTCCGTTTGATTCTTATGGGCAAAATATGTGAGCACACGTTCCCTCCCCAGGCAAGACTGGGCATACTCCCCAACAGGATTCACCGGATGATGCTCTGAGCAATGGGAGGAGATGACATCGATGAAGGGGTAGACATTGCCCGTCGAAAAGGCAACGATCCGGGAATCAGGGAACCTTTCGGCGAATCGGCCTGGCAGATAGGTGTTCATGGCCCATGTAAAGTGTTCATTGCCGACGGTCCCGAATTTATTGCCTGCCATGAAGATGATGTTCTTCACATCGGGGAGGGACTCCAGGTCAGCCTCATTCAAAAGATCAGCCACGATCGTTTTGATGCCGGCATCTTCAAGTTCCTGCCGCAGGCTTCCTGCGGAGAAGCGGGATACACCGTAGACAACCTTCTCCACCCCGGAACGATCCACCGCCTTTTTCACAAGCTTGGCAAGTGTCGGCCCCATCTTCCCGCCTACTCCTGCTATCATGATGTCACCCTCCAGGCCTGCTATATCCTTTACCAGTCCATCCGATGGTATGGTTAAAAACGCCTCTAACTCCTCTATTGTCTTCATTTATCCGCCCACTCCTTTGTTATAATTTTCTGATAATAACTCCCCTTCATCTTAAAAACTACTTTATTAAAAGACAAGTCTTTAAATAGTCTTTAACTTCCCTCCTTCATAATCCTCATAAATATTTATTTTGACAATTCTGTTAATTGAAATTATCATGTGAATATAAAGACATGTCTGTTAACAAATGAAAAGGAGGCCATCCTATGGATTCCAAGAGAGGAACCAATAATTCTGAAATCAATATCGGGATCATCTGCCCCGAAGCCCTTGTTGACCAAACGAAGGACACGCTGAAGTCCTTTCCGAACTTCAAACCGCATTTCGGCATCATGGGTCCCGGAAGCATGATCAGCGAGGTTGCCCGTGGGCTTATGTACGAAGTCGATGTCCTCATGTTCACCGACTACCACCTGTACAAACTTGCCAAGCCGTTCATCGATTTTCCGATCCCCGTCCACCACGTCCCCCTGATGGGTACAGGCCTCTATCGTTCTCTATTCCTCATCAAGAATCAATTTGGTCTCACCCATCTGTCAGTCGATACCGTCGAGCAGAAATATGTGAAGAAGATCCTCGGCGAACTGTCCGTCAAAGACTATGAGCTCCATGTTTTTCCTTCCTTTGAGAAAAACACTCCCCTGATTGACGACATCGTGACGTTCCATGCCGATAACTTCCACCGCGATGGATCCGTCGGGCTTACCGGCATCGAAGAGGTGTCCAGGCGCCTTCAAGCAATCCATGTTCCATGCCAGTGGGTCACTCCCACCCATCAGGACATGATCGTATCCCTCGAGAGGGCACTCCTTGCCACCGAAACAAGGCGGAATAAGGAGGCCCAGATCGTCTTCGGACTCATCAACATCGATGATTTCAAAAGGGTCGCCGAGAAGTATCAGTCCGAACACGATATACAGATCCTCAAGCTCAACATTCAGCAGATGCTCCTGGACTACATCAAGCAGCTTGATGGCCATCTGATCGCCCTTGGCGGCGAAGAATATTCCTTCATCACGACCAGGGGGATCTTCGAACGGGAAACGCGGGGCTATAAATTCATCCCCCTCCTGCAGGATACAAATCAGGCCATGGGCATCACCCTGAGCATCGGGGTCGGGTTCGGGACAACGGCTGCCGAAGCCGGAAGCCACGCCCGCCTTGCACTCCGTCAAGCAAAGGATTCCGGCGGGGATGTATGCTATATCGTCCGGGAAAACCGGAGCGTCCTCGGCCCCGTCGACATTACGTCGAATATGCACTACGAGCGCTATGACCTCGCCATCACCGATGCGGAACTGCTGGAAAAGGCTGAAAAAGCAGGGATGTCCGCCGCCTATATGACGAAGCTCATGGCACGCGTCGCACGATACGGAATCATTGATTATACGGCCCAGGAGCTAGCCTCCACGCTGAATATCACGGTTCGCAGTGCACACCGCATCCTCTTGAAATGGATGGATGTGGAGCTCGTGGACATTGTCGGAGAAGAAAAATTGACCCATAAAGGGCGGCCGCGGCGGATCTATCGACTGAGCTTCATCCTTGATGAGTCGGGAAAAGAAATGCCGACCAGTTAGAGCATCACCACCCGATCTTCCTTGAGGCTCACATCCAGTGCCTCAAGGAATCGGATGATAGCCACCGTCTCATCCAGCGGCGGTTCTGCCCTCCCCTCATGGACGAAGCGTATGATCGCCTCCAACAGACTCGTGTAAAAGGGGGTGTGATGGCTTCGGATCGCAAACCGCTCCGAGTGATCCTTGTAATGGATCGTCCCACCGAATGAAGCATCACCTTCTCCGATCCCCCTCACCTTTCCGATCCTCCCATCCTTCCATATTCCCTTCAGCATGTAGTCCTTCCCATCGCACTCTGCCCGTACAGACCTCACCCCCGTACCTAATGCCCTAAAGAGCATCTCAACCATGTGAATGCCATACCACGAAAACCCGGGTCGCTCCTTTAAAAAATCCACCGGCCCGAAGACCGACGCCCCGCATACCGCTCCTTTTCCAAGAGCCACGGTCAGTCCTTCTGCAAATCGAAGGGCCGAAGAACTCATCACAGGGAGGCTGCGGGCAAGCTCTTTCATCTCCTCTGCGTCGACACCGGTGAGGGCAAAGGGTTTATCGATAAAAACCGGTTTTCCCCATGGTACGAGCCGCTTCAACTGATCCAGGTGGCAGGCTCCGTCTGCGGACAAAATCAGGACCGCATCCACCCCTTCCACCATCTCTTCGATGGTCTTTGTGACTTTCACCCCGTAAGAGCGGACCTCCTCCGTGAATTGGCCCACCCGATCCATGCTGATCGAAAGGGCTGAAGGTTCAGGAAAAGCCGTCACCATTTTTGCACCTTGGATTTCCCCCCTTCCGTTAGAACCATTCAAAAGCGACGCAAAAGCAGGGCCGTGGGAGGTGTCCACTCCGAGCATCCCAAACTGTAGGTCTCTCATCCCTTCACCCCTACTTCAATCCCGACATCTGGATGCCTTCAGTGAAGTATCGCTGGAAGAACAGGAAGATGAGGAACGTCGGGATGAATGAAAGGGTCGAACCTGCCATCTCTATACCGAAGTTCCCCTCCTTTCCGAGAATCGAGGCGAGCCCGACCGTCACAGGAAACATCTCCTCCTGCGTCATGTAGATCAATGGCTGGAAGAGGTCATTCCAGTTGGATATGAAGGAAAAGGTCCCGACCGTTGCGATGACGGGCACGGATAATGGAAGGATCACTTTGAAGAACACCTTCAGATCGTTCGCTCCGTCGATCCGCGCCGCTTCTTCGAGATCATTCGGGATGCTTTGCAGGAACTGCCTCACAAGGAATACGCCCATTATCCCCCATAATTCAGGGATGATCAGTGCCCAGTACGTGTTGATCCATCCAAAGTCGGCGAACATGATGTACTTCGGAATGATCAGAAGCTGCTGCGGGATCATGATGACGGCCATGAAGACCCAGAAGATCACCTCACGCCCAGGGAATTGCTTTTTCGCAAAGATATAACCCAGGATGGCGCAGAAGAACATCTGCGTGAATACCGGGATGATCGTGATCACCACGGAGTTGAAAATCCATCTGAGGAACATCCCGCTCCCCATCAAATACTTGTAATTGCTGATCGTCGGATCATCCGGGATCCAGAATAGCGGGTCCAACAAGGCAAACTGCATCTCCTTGAATGACCCGAGCGTCATGATGATGAACGGCAGCAGGAAACAGCCAGCAAGAAGGATCAAAGCCAGATACTTAATGAATTTCCCCATCAGTCACTCCCCCAATTCGTTATCATAGTCATCAATAGTACTTAGTCTCCTTGCCCATATACCTGCGCTGAATGAGAGAAATGAACAAGATGATGAAGAATAGTACGTAAGATAGAACGGCTGCATAACTCAAATTCAGGCCGCCGAATCCCTGCTGGTAGAGATAGAATACGATGGTCGTGGTCGCATAATTCGGACCACCGCCCGTCAGGAGGAAGGTGGAATCGAAAATCTGGAACGACCCGATTGTCGTGACGATGGCGACGTAAAAATGGATCGGTTTCAATAAGGGGAACGTGATGGACCAGAAGATCCTCATAGGTGACGCCCCGTCGATCCTGGCCGACTCGTATAACTGCTTATCAACCGACTGAAGTCCGGCAAAATAATAAATCATTGTACTGCCAGCGACCTTGAATACACTGAGGCCGGCAAGGACAAGGAGGGCCTGACTTGAATCGGCCAGAAACAGTTGGGTATCCACTCCGATGAAACTGAGGAGATAATTGATCATTCCCGATTCGGTACCCCTGAACAGCCATCCCCAGATTCCTGCAATGATGACGAATGATGTGACGACTGGCAGGAAAAAGATCCCCTTGAACAGTGCCTTCATCCGCACTCCGGAGTTGATGATCAAGGCAAGGATCAGTCCGAGGGCCATGGTCGGGATGATATAATAGATGGAGAATAATACCGTGTTCCAGATCGACTTCCAGGCAAGCTTATCCTCAAGGAACCGCTGCCAGTTTTTCAATCCTACGAACTCAGGGTCCCCGATGATTTTCCAGTCAAGGAAAGTAAGGACAAAGCTGAAGGCAAACGGGAAGATCTGAAAGATAAAGAAGTGGATGAGGATGGGAATGAGGAACACATACACAATGGCGTTTTTATTCCACTCACGCTTCACCCTTGCCCCGAAAGATCTCTTCTGCGGGACAGCAATGAAGCTTTCCGAATTGGTCTTTGGTTCAATCAGTGTCATCACCCTTTTTCTATGTAGATTGGTATTGGAATCAAGAACAGAGAGTATCAATCTTGTGAAAGATCCATACTCCCTGCCAATTGTCCTTATTGCTTGGAAAGCTCGGTCTTGATTGCCTCTGCTGCCGCATCAGCCGCTTCTTTTGGTGTCTTCTTGCCTGACATCATCGTTTGCACCTCAGCCTGGATGGCAGGCATGATGTTGCGTCCGATCGGATGAATCGTCCCTGGTAGTGCATATTGCGTATACTCCGAAAGTTGCTTCAGGTGTTCCTGATCATCGAAGATATCCTTCGCTGATTCACGCGCCGGGATATACTGGGTAACAGTGTTGAACGTGCGCTGATTTTCAGCATTCGTGACCACTTTGACAAATTCGGCAGCCGCTTCCTTATTGTCACTGTTGGATGGGACAACGAACATGCCTGTTGTTCCATACGTCATCTGTTTCTCATCCTTCAAGGGTGGTGCGATGACAAAGTCCATATCACTCTTCTTCAGATTGGTCAGGGATATACCAGAGCCTTGGACGGCCAGCAGTTTTCCACCGTTCCACAAGGCATCATGCTCCATTGCGGTGACGGAATCTTTCGGGATCCATCCCTTTTCGTACATCGTATTGATGTACTCGAATGCCTTGACTCCCGCATCGTTATTGATTTTCACTTCATCATCTTGGGTGATCACTTCTCCACCTGCCTGCCAGATGAACGGGTAGAGCGTGCCATTCATGGAACCTCCGCCTGGATAACTCAGGGCATAATAGCCTTTGTCCTTGGCTTTTTCCGCCCATTTGGAGAACTCATCCCATGTTGTCGGTAGCTTTTCTGGGTCTTCCCCGATATCTTTGATCACATCGACATTGTAGAAATACGTGTAAGCTTCCTGCAGGATCGGCAGACCGTAAGTCTTGCCCTGCCATTTAGTCGCAACAAGGGACGTGTCGACAAAGTCATCCATATCGTTATCCTTCAAGTACGGATCAAGCTCCATGAGCATTCCTTCATTCGCATATTGCGGCATCTGATCCGGAATGGCATAAAACACATCCGGTCCATTGTTGGCAGCGAGTGCCGTCAGGATCTTCTGATCACGATTGGCCCATGGAATCGTTTCGATTTTTACATCGACATCGAATTTTTCTTTATACGTTTCCACGATCTGATCCCACATTTTTTTCTCCGCATCGGCATCACCCGTATACGGGTGGACCCACACCGTGATCTCACCGGAGATTTTCCCGTCGGATTTCCCACCCGACTTCTCTCCGCTGGAGCTACAGGCTGCCAGAAGACTGAATGTCATCAAAAGCACTAAGAAAAATGACCATTTTTTCTTCATCCGATTTCCCCTTTTCGAAATTTAATGCGATGCAGGCAGTACAGTTCAACATCATTTTTGAAGCGCTATCATTTTGCGGCAAAATTTCATCGACCCCCAGAATTCTCTCCTTCCCGACCGTAATTATTTAAAAATTCAAAACCTTTAAATCAAGTCTAATTTGTTTTCCATTTAGAGACAAGTCTCTTAAAGGTCTTTAAATAAAACACCATTTAAAGCGCTTTAGAAAGGGGTTACACTGTCTTTATAACCACATTAGGAATGGTGGAGTAATAAGACAGTGAAGAAAGGGAGGGGATTGAATGGGTGGATGGGAACGTTTTAATAACCTCGTATGGAAGGTGATTCATCTTGCTTATCTAAATCTGTTGTGGGCGGTTTTCACAGTGGCCGGTCTGGGGATTTTCGGGTTCTTCCCGGCTACCGCTGCTGTACACACCGTTGCCAGGAAACGATTGATGGGAGATGAGGAATTCCCCATGTTCAAGGTATTTTGGGAAAGCTTTCGAAGTGAATTTGTGAGGGCTAATGGCTTCATGATTGTCTTTGCGCTTATCGGATATATCCTTTATTATGATATCCTCTTCATCCAAATGAACAGCGGAAAACTGACCTTCCTTGTACCCGTTTTGCTTTTCATTTCATTAAGCTTCATCTTGGCGGTCCTTTTCTTCTTCCCGGTGTACGTCCACTTCCGGTTGCGTTTTTTCTCCGTGATCAAGCAGGCACTCCTGATCGCTCTGACGTCCCCGGTAGAAGTGGTCATGATGATTGCCGGCTGGATAGCCGTGTACGGTGTCGTGTCCCTCCTTCCTGGTTTGATCCCCCTCTGTTCGGTGAGCGTCCTTGCTTATTTGGGCATGTGGACTGGACTTAGGGCCTTCAGCAAAATCGAAGGAAAAAAGGCAGGTTCACTAGCGAAGGGAATCGACTGATTATCGACCCGGATTCTCATTCTAATTCAAGCATGAACGGCATAAGCGCATAAAAAAAGACAGGTCCCGAGGACACTGTCGATTTGATGATTAGCTACCCATTTTCCGTCGGGTATTGCTTGGCTTTTTCGTTTGTTGACTCTGCATACGCTGGTTCGAAGCAAGACCGTTCTTGGCTTGCTTTCCACCTGCTTGGGCTTCTTTCTTCTTGGCAAGCTGCTGCTTCATGGCCTCTTGAAGGCTGATCTTCTTCGGCTCTTTAGACGAATCCTGATTTGTCATAATGGAATCTCCTTTTGATTCGGGATGACTCCATTATAATACACGGGGTTCATAATTGGCACCTGGTATTTCTTCATAAGGAGCCTTCATGAGAAACGGGGCCCTTAAAAGGCCCCTTTTATGTTCCGCTCTAATGGTATCCGTTTTGACCATTGGCCGAGCCGGATGTTTTGTTTTTCGGCTTTTGATTTTGATTCTGCTTGGTGCCACCGTCTTTTTTGGACTTCTTACTCAAGTTCCTCACTCCCTGATGAAAAGAATGGTGAAACATACTTAGTATGTCCATCCCTCCTCACTCAACCGTTGGTAATTTTTCCGTCCAAAAAAGGGACCCTTCTTGTTTCAAGAGGTCCCTTTTTGTTGATCAGTTATTCGATTGATTTGAACCGTTTGAGCTATTGCCGCCCTTTGCACCAATCTCCTGGTAGAATTCTTTATCATGATTATCGGATGTGGCCTGTCCGCCTTTTTCTCCGATCTCCTGGTAGAATTCCTTGCCGTGATTGTTTGAAGTAGCTTCCCCACCTTTGCGCCCAGCTTCTTCGTAGCTCATCTTATGATTGTTGTTTTGGTTGTTGCTATTTACATTCTGGTTGTTGCTGTTATTGTTGCCGCTGTTGTTGCCACTATTAGTGTTGTTATTATTGCTGTTATTGTTGTTTGCCATGAGAAAATCTCTCCTTTTAGTTGTGATGTTTTTTTATGGATCAGGTTTTGTATTCGGTTTCAATCCTTGGTTTTGTTGTAAGAAATAATGTTGTGTCATGTGATTTTCCGACTTTTCCCGATTTTTTCAGGTTCATGTTTTCCAGGTTGTTCTAAAGGTAAAATCCATCTAATTGCTTTCTTTTACCGAAGATTCAACGACTTGCACCATCAATGAAAATAATTACATAATTTCAATTTCCTCCCTTATTAGTATGATATATTTGCTTATTTACCATCATTTTGGAAAGATAAACATTCGAAAACGCACCGATTTTTCTACATTTTCCAAAAACCTTACAGTGGCGGTGTTTTCTGACTGAAAAATTTTTTATCTGCTAAAATGTCTTGTCGTCTCTTAACAAAAGACCTCTTTCTTATGGAACGTTGATAAAAAAGAGGCACCCACTGAGTCCGTGACTCAGCAGATGCCTTTCATTTTTTTGATGTTACGATGCAGCAGGAACCTTTTCATCCACTTCAATTTCCGTTCCGCCGGCCAGCCGCTTTCTTAACGTGTAGGCGAAAGCGACAATGGCTGCTGTCGTGATGAGCCCGGCTCCCAGATAAGAAAGGTTCATGGAAAGACCGAATCCGATCGGGGCATTCAGGATATAGGTGAAGGTCACCATGGTCATGAAGATCGCAGGCAGCGTCGCGACCCAGTGCGGCTTTCTCTGCAAACCGAGGTACATAGCTCCGACCCAAAGGGCAATCATGGCTGTCGATTGGTTGGCCCAAGAGAAATATCTCCATAAGATATTAAAATCGATCTGGGTCAGTGCGATGGAAACGACGAATAGCGGCAGAGCGATCCAGAGTCGGTTCGTGATCTTAATCTGTTTGACGTTGATATAGTCTGCGATGATCATCCTGGCACTTCTGAAAGATGTATCGCCAGATGTGATCGGCAATACGATGACACCGAGGATGGCAAGGGTTCCGCCAATGGACCCGAGCATGAGCATGGAGACCTCGCTGACAACTCCGGCTGGACCTGATTCAGCCAGGATGCTGTTCAACTCACCCGCCGGGAAGATGCTCATGGCAGCCGCGGCCCAGATCATGGCGATGATCGCTTCGAGGATCATCATGCCGTAAAAAATCTTTCGTCCATTCCGTTCATTTTTTGTCGTCCTGGAAATGATCGGGGACTGGGTGGCATGGAACCCAGACAGCGCTCCGCATGAGATGGTCAGAAACAGGAGCGGAAAGATCGGAATCTGGTCGGGATGTAGATTGGCTAATGTGATCTCAGGAATATCAGCCCCTGTCACGATGAGACCACCACCGATCCCGACTGCACTGATTAATAGCAGGGCACCGAATAGCGGGTAGACCTTGCCGATGATCTTATCAACAGGTAATAGGGTGGCTGCGATATAATACACGAAGATCGCCGCGATGATCACGCCAAGGGAAATCCATGCCGGTGTCAAATCGGCAATCAGGGCAGCCGGGGCCGTCACGAACACGGTCCCAACTAGCAATAAGAGCAGGACGGAGAAGGCATTCACCACATGCTTCATGGTTTTTCCAAGGAAACGTCCTGCTAGCTGAGGGAGATGGGCCCCTCCATTTCGAATCGAGATCATCCCCGTGAGATAATCATGTACTGCTCCGGCAAAGATCGAACCGAGAACAATCCACAGAAAAGCGACTGGACCATAGAGCGCCCCCATGATCGGTCCGAAGATCGGCCCTACTCCCGCTATGTTCAGAAGCTGGATCATGGAGTTCTTCCCTGTACTCATCGGCACGTAATCGACATCATCTTTTTTGGCATAGGCCGGTGTTGGACGCTGTTCCTTTACACCGAAGATCTTTTCAATCAATTTTCCGTACGTGAAATAACCGATGACCAAAATGATGATCGATACAATGAATGTGATCATCTGCTCAACTCCCCTCTAAAATGAATACGGTTTCATTCTATCAGAGATTTCTTTCCCTATCCCTTGCTTCTTTATTTTCAGGATATAGTACCTAGTTCACACGTAGAAAAAAGCCCCTCTTGGTGACGGGGCTTTTTGACGTTCAGCAGGCAGCTTTGTCCTTCTTGGTTCTCATGGCATTGATTTCTCCACCGATCATGATGATGATCCCGGTCAGATAGAACCAGATCATCAGGACGATGATCCCCCCTATACTTCCATACGTGGCGGAATAGTTTCCGAAGTTCCCCACGTAGAAGGAGAAGGCAAGTGAGGCCAGCACCCATCCCACCGTTGCAAAGATTGCACCTGGCAAGGCACTCAGGCACTTGATCTTCATATTTGGGGCAAAGTAGTACAGGACCATGAAAATGACGAAGAGGATGAGGGGACTGATGGCCCAGCGGATCCCGCTCCATAAGGTAAGGAACTGGTCCGAAAAACCAAATTGTGAGAAAAGGAACAGGCCGATCTGCTTCCCGAACACAGGAAGTAGCAGCGCGACGACGAAAACCAGGATCATACCTAGCGTAAGCGCAACGGATGTCAGGCGCTGGACGATGAATGATCTCGTTTCCTCGATATCATACGCACGGTTCAAGCTCTTCACAATGGCATTCATCCCGTTGGATGCCGACCAGATTGTCGCAATGATACTGATGGACAGCAATCCCGAATTGCGGTTCGACATGACGTCCGAAAGGGTTCCTTCAATCATGTTGAGCGTTTCCCCTGGCGCATAGTCTCTTACCACCCCAAGCAGATCCTCCTGCTGTACAGGTAAATAAGGCAGGAGCGTCACGACAAATATGAGCAGCGGGAAAAGCGACAGGAGAAAGTAATAGGCAATCTGAGCTGCCAAGCCTGTCACATCATTGGCGCTGATCTGTTGAAACAGGCCCTTGGAGTACTCTTTTACCTCTTTCTTTCGAGCCATGTGCTCACCTCATTCCATTCATTAATACCCTTTGAATGAAGAATCGATGGGTTGATCCCCATCCTCCAGTTCGTTGGGTGCTTCCTTGAACGCTTCCTTATAGGCCTCAGTAGAGTCTTCGAACGTTTCTTTTGTTTCTTCAATCAGGTCTTTCACCTGAGGGGTCATCCCCTTCAATTCATCCACCTTTTCACTGATGAAGCGGAAATCCCGGGTAACCTGATCCGCCGTGACGGACAGTTTTTCGTACACTTCCTTGGAAGCTTCGACCAATTGCTTCGGATCTTTTGCATAAGTGGAGATGTAGCTGCTTCCATTCTTGAGTGAAGCCCCCACTTCCCTGCGAGTTGTTTTGTCCAATAGGGATAATAATCCCCCGGCCACTGCCCCTAAAAGTACACCCTGGAAGAATTTACTTTTACCCATATGTATGACCCTCTTTCCTAATTAATTGAGAACGTTCAAGGAACTTATCCTTTATTTTCCCATTCCTTAATAGTGTAAAACATTCCCGTGAAAAAATCCTCTGAATATGATTCTGTCTCCCCCGTGTTGACAGGTGCCGTGAATCATGGAAAGATAAGCTTAGTGATTTACGAGGAAAGGGTGCTGATAAAATGGATCTCACACAGAATTCTGCTGAGAACATCGATTATATGGTGACCGCCATCAAAGAGAAACTGAACGTCGTGAATGCAGGTGCCATCAAGTCTGAAGACTTCAATGAACAAATGTATGAAGATCTTCAGGATCTCTATGAAATGGTCATTAAAAAAGACCGCTTCAGTCCAAGCGAAATGAATGCCATCATCGATGAACTGAGAAGTTTGCGCAAATAATGAAGAAAGGGGGCATCCCCGGGCACAAGCCCTGGGGACGCCCCCTTTTCATTCAGGACATTATTTCAAAAGCGCAAGTGCCTCACGGTTGAAGGCAGGGATATCATCTGGTGTACGGCTCGTCACAAGCTGGTTGCCGCAAACAACGACTTCCTTGTCCTCGAAATTAGCTCCTGCGTATTCCATATCCACCTTGATGGACTTGAATCCAGTAGCTTTTCTGCCTTCCAGTGCCTTCGCCGTGATCAACAATTGAGGTCCGTGACAAATGGCAAAGACAGGTTTTTTCTCATCCATGAAATGCTTGGTGAATGTCACAAAACGATCGTCTGCACGAAGCTGATCTGGTGAGAATCCTCCAGGAAGAAGAAGCGCATCGAAATCGGCCGGATTGACATCGTCAATTCCCTGGTCAATGGTTACGCTGGCGTCTCCCTGCTTCCCTTTGACCGTTTTCCCTTTTTCCGATTCAATGGTCACGACTTCATGGCCTGCTTCCTTGAATGCTTTTTCCGGATCTGTAAATTCCACATCTTCGAACATATCGGTGATTAATGTTGCGATTTTAGCCATACAATCAAACACTCCTATTTTAGAATAATGTTGGTAATGGTATATGTTTACCCGGTGCAGGCTCCCTTAAACGTCCTTATTACTTTCGCGAGAATTGGGAGAAAATCGTATTGCTCTGGACTTTATACACATCTTTCCTGCAGATTGCATTGATGATCCGCATATTCCTCTCGACGGAAAGTCCCAGGTTCGTGGCACTGGATCCATGTGAATGCTCCAGATTCGTCACCGTAAAGAAGTAGTGATCACGTTCTGGTTTCTCCTTGAATTGAAGCTGATAATCACGGGAGACTTTGAATTTCTTCTCATCTTCCCACACTATTTTGTCCTCGAATTCTTCAAAAAACCATTCGGGAATATTTGGCTTATATCCAGTAGCGAGGACCACCTTGTCCGCTGCATGCGTAAATGAGTCTTCTTCCTGCCATTGTTCGCAGCTGAGTTCATACTTCCCGTCGATTTCTCGGATTTCCTTTACCTCAGTAAGGGGCTGGATCGTGATATTCAACGGATCACCGCTCGATGAATGGTGGTAAAGAACCTTGTAGATCGCGTCCAGGGTTTCCTGATCGATGCCGTTTCTTAGGCGATCCAAGGTGCCGAGTGCCTTTTCCCGGTCTTCGAATGATAAACCGTGGAAGTAATCCACATAGTCCGGTGCCAGGAGCTCCTGCCCGAGCTTTGACGCTTCAAGCTGGAGGATCCCTTCGGAACGAGTGAACCAATGAAGCTCGTATTCATGGTGCCGCTTTTCTTTCAATAGATCATAGAAAACTTCCGCTGCACTTTGACCCGAGCCGATGACCGTGATGGATTTCCCTTTCATGGTCGATTCCTTATGGAATAAATACTTGCTCGTATGGTGGACATCTTCCTCAGGCAAATCCTCCATCCCCTTAAGGATAAGGGGCTTACTTCCCGTACCGAGGACCACATGATCGGCTTCGTAGATTTCCGCCGCCCCCGTGGTCCGGTTCCTCACATTCACGCGATAGCCGTCCTCTATTTCCTCTACACCCGTCACTTCGCTGTTGAATTGGCAGGTCGGCAGCTGTCCTGCCACCCAGCGGGCGTAATCGTTGTATTCCTGCCTTGGCATCTCGAATGTCTGGAAGAAGAAAAATTTATACAAACGGTTATGAGTATGTAAATAGTTCAGATAGCTGAATTTACTTTGAGGATTTGCGAAGGTCACGAGGTCCGCGATGAACGGTACCTGTAGATCCGTCAAATCGATGAGCATGCCTGGATGCCACATGAATTCAGGAGTTTGATCGAAAAATCTCACCTCGAGATCCGTCCTTTCTTCCATTAAAGCAGCCAATCCGAGATTATAAGGACCGATGCCGATTCCGACACAGTCCAATCGTTGTTTCACCACAAGCTATTCCTCCTTTTCTCTCTTTTCCTTATTTTTACCCATAAACATGCCACCACTACCCTGTTTTCAATAAATCCCCTCAAAAAAAAAAACCGATCCAGGGGATCAGCTTTTTTTGAACGTCATGGCGTACCATCCGCCTTCTTTCACAATGGGTTCGACCGTCTCGCATATAAAGCCTGTTTTCTCCGCGAGGGTTTCCATCTCACCATGGGAGGGGATGGGATACAGATTCTGAAAGCTCATGAAGAAACTGTTGAAGGCACTGGAGAACTGCTGACCGTGCTTCGACTTCTGCATGGGACTCAGGACAAAGAAAACGCCGCCTTCTTCCAGCCACTCCGATGCTTTATGGAAGAAATCCTTTCGTTCGGAAGGATCAATATAGTGGAACAGGTTATTGGCCATGATCATGTCGAAGCCGCTTTCCGGTTCATACGAGTGGAGATCCGCACACACCACATCGATATTCGGATAGGATTCAAGCGCTTCGGCAGCCGTTTTGGCAACGCCTTCATGAATTTCTATGCCGACCATCGTTTTATCAGGATGCCGATCCCCTATTCGTCGGATATAGCCACCTTCTCCGCACCCCAGATCCAGAATCGACGAGACCCTGTGCTTCTTGATTGCTTTCTGGACCTTCGGAAAAGCGAATCGCTCCAGCAATATTGACGTCTTGGCCACGGTTGATCCATGGAGGTCAGAGTTGAAATGCTGTTTTCGCTGATTCCTTAGCAGTTCGGGGTACGAAAGAAGAGCCGGGATGTGGAGCTCCATCATTTCCTTGAGGAGGATCCCCGATGAATGGGGATCACTCTTCGAAGCTGGGAGCTTCCACTTTCCCCTTGTCGACACTTTTGAGTCGTCCTTCCTTTTTAAATGCTTCAGGGATATGCCCACTTCCACCCACTGCTCCAACAGGTCCATCTCAAGATTTTTCTGGATGGCGATTTCCTGTATCGTTGCAGGTCGGGAGAAGCTGTCGAACAGATCGAGCTCATACCCGACATATGCGTGCCAGCTATATAGAAACGGAACGTTCTTCTTCATCCATGACCTTGCTCTCCACACCTTCACGATTTCACCGATCATATCAGTTCCTCCTTTTCCTTCCAAGGATAATCTTGCTCTTCCGTGAATGATGCACCGAGCTTCTCTTCATTTGATAAAAAGGACTTGCGGAGTGGGAGGAGCCCTCCTTGCACCATCCGGTCATACACGGTTTCCCTCCACATACCGAGGCCTGAGATATTCAGCATCTGTTTGAACTGCGAGACCCGGTCCTTCTCCATTCGCTGGAGGCTTTTATTCCGAAGCCAACCCACAGGTCTGTAGGGATAGGAATAGGCGAGTGCTGAAAGGTGACTGAGATGGAGCTGATGGGAAACCCTCCGCTTCCGAACCTTCGGATACCACTCGAGGTTGGCGGGATCCAGCCTGCCCGATGCATACATATCACAAAGCAGTTCCCCAAGTACGCTTCCGTCCTGGATTGCCATGTTCATGCCTTCCCCTGCCATGGGGTGAACCGTATGAGCAGCATCACCGATCAATGCGAGATGGTCTTTGACATAGGTATCAGCATGATATTTCATCGGGACCATAAGCTGGATGAGCTTCCACTCGGTAATCTGATCCACGTATCCCTCCAGATCGGGACAAAGATCTATGTAAAGCTTATGAAATTCCGAGATGGGCTTCTTACGTAATGACTTGTATTCTCCCGCAGGGATGAGATAGACAGAGCGGACTTCCTCGTTTGGAAGCGGGAAAAGTCCGAGAAAAGATTGATACGTCGACACAATACGTCCTTTTGTCATATCGAGCGGTCTGGGGAAGGTGACGGTGAGAAAGTGATGATTGTACTTCTTCTCGCTCACTTCAATACCCATGTAATCACGGGTAACAGAACTCCTGCCTTCTGCTCCAATGATGAATTCGCATTCGATATCAAAGGGTTCTTTTTCACTCCTGTCTTCCACTGTGACCGTCTTGCCGGAGATCTTTTTGCATGCGGTGTTCCCCATATAGTGAAAGCTGGAGTAATCCTCCCCTTTAGCCCGCAGGATGTCTTTCAACTTCTCATGATGGATCATAAGGGAGTAAGGATATTTCCCTGGAAGGATCGAATAGCTCATGGAAGAATGCTCTGCCCGTTTCCCCTTCAGTTCCATCAGCTCCAGTTCCGCTATGCGGTGACCATGGGAAAGCACCGGTTCGATCACGCCCAATGAATCAAAAATCTCCAGGCTCTTTGGTTGGAGAAGCTCCCCCTTATAGACAGGGCTCGGCCCGGGGAGCCTTTCGATGACCGTTACATCGATGCCGCATCTTGCCAACTTAAGTGCCAGGGTCAATCCGCCGATCCCACCGCCGCTAATCAGAACATCCGTCTTCATTTCTTCTCACCTCTTTCCTATTAAGTAACCTCTTTCCATTTCCGTGAAACGTCATAATGTGTTGTTTATTTCCCGGAAAATATCATTTCCTGTCTTCTTCTTGACCAAGTTGCTGTCGAATCAACAAAAAAACCCGCCGAATGGCGAGTTTCTTCTAAAATTATGTGATTGAGGCAAGGGGAAGAAGGATATCAACCGACGTTCCCTCTTCTACATTACTCTGGATGGAGAGCGAGCCATTATGTTCCTTGATGATTTTCTGACAGATCATCAGGCCCAGGCCCGTCCCTTTTTCCTTCGTGCTATAGAAGGGTTCGCCCAGGTGCTTCATCCTCTCAGGAGGGATGCCGCTGCCATTATCCTGTATCGAGATCTTGGCATGGTGGCCGTCATTTTCTAGTTGGACGTTCAGGAGCCCCCCGTCCTGCATCGCTTCGAGTGCATTCTTCATCACGTTGAGGATGACCTGCTTCATCTGATTGGAATCGCAATACACTTGAGCCTCTTCCACGGCGAAGCGGACATCGACTCCCTGTTTGAGGCACTCCATCTTGATGAAATCCACGGAGCTTGTCAGGAGTCTCGTCAATGACGTGAGTGAAAACTGTACCGCCCTCGGGCGTGCGAGAGCAAGGAATTCATTCGTGATGATCTCGATCCTGTCGAGTTCTCCCTTGATGACGGAGAGATAAAAGTCGTCTTCTTCCCTTTCATCCATAAGCTGAAGAAATCCTTTTAGGGTGGTCAATGGATTCCTGATTTCATGGGCGACACCTGCTGCGAGCTGACCGATCATGGCTAGCTGTTCAGATTTCTTCAATAGATTTTCGTGATGCTTTTTCTCGGATAAGTCACGGATGATGGCAGAAATCCCGATCAGGGACCCTTCATTATTCAATATCGGATTCATATTGAATGAAATCTCGATGGATGTCCGGTCCTTTCGGTATCGGAGAGCTTCCTGGTCCTTGATGCGTTTCCCCGATTTCACGACTTTCAGGTTTTTCTGGAACTGGTGGTACTGGTCGGATCGGTGCAGGAAGGTGACCACATCTCCAACGATCTCTTCATTCGACCACCCAAACATATCTTCGAATCGTTGATTCACCTTCAGGACCCTTCCTGTCGGGTCAAGGAGGACAATCCCATCCCCGGAATGTTCGAAGTATGCTTCGAGGAGTTCCTTTGCTTCCATTAGTTCATCTTCCATATTTAATTTTTCCGTCACATCCTGACCAAACCCATAGATGCCGATCACTTGGCCCCTCACCCGGATCGGGATATTGGTAATGGTGACCCGCCTCTCTTTTCCTTTACCGTCTCTCACGATGGCCAGGTAACGGGATGATGTTCCGTTCAGGGCAATCTGGAAATTCTTCACTGCGTCCTCTTGGGACTCCTCAGTGAAGAGAGACGTATAGTGCCGATTGACAAGGTCCGAAAACCCATATCCCCAGTGTTCATACACAGCCGGATTGACGGACTGGATAAAGCCGTACGTATCCACCATCAGAATATGATCCGGGCTGTATTTCACTATGGATTTGTATTTTTCCTCGCTTTCAGCAAGCTGTCTTTGAATATCCTTCATCAGGGAGATATCCGAGATGGAGCAAATCGCTTCGACCACCTCGCCATCCTTTTTGACCGGAACGATGGAGGCGAGATATTCAAGTCCCTTGTAGGCATCTTCGTACGTGTATTCTTCCCCTTTTGCCCAGACCTCTTCAAGTTTGGGGCGGATCTTATTCAGATGGACCCTGTCGAATACTTCCTCGATCCTCTTGCCGTTCATCCTTTGAGGGGTCAGATCCAGCCTGGACAGCATTTTGCCCGAAGCGAGTTCGATGACAAAGTCATGACCATGTCTCACCACTTTGTAGGTGATGGCTTTTTGGAGGCGGAGGATATTTTCCATTTCCGCCTGCAGAAGGAGAAGCTCTGCCTGGGCGTTTTTCTTTTCGGAGATATCATGAAAGATAATCCCGACACTATCAATGCACCCGCCACACTTGTAATCGATGGGTGAAACGGTAATGGTGCAGGTCAGCTCCTTGCCGCCTGCATGGAATGTTACTTCCTCACCGGTGGCGTCATGTCCTTTAAGCCCTTCTCTGACCAGGTGGATGAAAGATGGTTCATGCAGCTCGACCAGGTCGTAGAAAGACTGATGGATGATCCCGTCGGATAGCCCGAATAAGCTTTGGAAGGATGCATTCATCTCCAATACCAGGCCGTTCACATCCAAGATCAGGACACTAGTAGGTGTGTTCTGAATGAGAGACTGATAGATGGCCGATTTAGAATGTTGGCACGGTGAAGGGTTCCTTCCATGATCTATCAAGAGAAGGCATTCTGTACCATCCTCCAAGTGTTTGCGCCTCAATTGACAGTCGTACGCTGCGATCTGTTCAGGTTTCAATAAAGTTTCAGGAGACAGGCCGTGCCCCTTCAACCATCCCTCCATCTCTTCATTCAGCGAGAGGATGGACTGACCGAGGGGATCGACAAGGGCTGCAGGAGCCGGGATGGCATCTGCAGAAAATAGATGGTTCCGTTGCATGTCAGCCATAATACCTTCCTTTAATCATCAGTTTATACCCCTATTCTACTCCACCTTGCAACAGGAGTTAAGGAGCATTCGACTGATTTTTCCGTCTAAATGAAATACCATGGGGTCATCACACAGAAAAGCCTGAGCTGCTGCGGCTCAGGCTGATGGATCAAACGGTTTGCTGCTGGGTTTGGGCTGCATAGTGTACAGCGATCTCCGCACCCACCTCGGCATTGTGCTTCACAAGGGCGATATTGGCTGTAAGGCTCTTGCCTTCAGTAAGCTCTTTTACCTTCCCAAGAAGGAATGGCGTACTGTCTTTACCCTTGATGTGCTGTTCTTCGGCTTCTTTCAACGCATTTTCGATCATAGCCGTGATCTCCGCTTCATCCATGGCATGCTCTTCAGGGATCGGATTGGCAATGACCACCCCTCCGTTCAAGCCGATTTCCCACTTGGCCTTTAATACGCCCGCTGTTTCTTCAGGGGTATCGACCTTGTAGTTTACATCGAACTCACTGGATCGAGTGTAGAATGCAGGTAGCTTGGCAGTGCCAAAGCCCAGTACCGGTACACCTTTTGTCTCAAGGTATTCCATCGTTAATCCGATATCGAGGATCGATTTGGCACCTGCACATACGACTGCCACATTCGTCATGGACAGCTCTTCAAGGTCTGCGGAAATATCCATCGTCGTTTCGGCACCTCGATGGACCCCGCCGATTCCTCCTGTCACGAAGACGGCAATCCCGGCAAGCTCGGCACAGATCATGGTCGCGGCAACCGTAGTCGCTCCATCTTTCTTCGATGCCAGGATATAAGGAAGATCCCTGCGGCTCGCTTTGATGACATCCTTTGCCTGACCAAGATACTCCAATTCCTCATCGGACAGACCAATCTTGATTTTCCCATTCAGGATGGCAATGGTGGCCGGTACGGCACCCTTCTCCCGGATGATATCTTCTACTTCCCTTGCCATCTGCACGTTTTGTGGATACGGCATTCCGTGGGAAATGATCGTGGACTCGAGTGCCACGATTGCTTGTCCTGATTGACGCGCCTCTTGTACTTCTCTAGAAAACTCCAAATATGATGTCAAATCCATGATTTTCATTCCTCCGATTTAATTGAAATAACTGCTGAATTCTTCTTGCAGATTCCCCTGATTCAAGGTCGGGGAGACGGTAAAATGAGAACGGATCGTAATGGTGGAGCAGGAAACGCCGATCCGACAGGAACCGTCTGTATCAGAGCCTTTCAGATAGCCATAAATGATGCCTGCAACTAGTGCGTCCCCTGCCCCCGTCACATCAGCAACATCCACCTTAGGCGGCAGGATCGCACTTGCTTCCTGATAGGCCGTGTAGTAGATCAGACCCATCTCACCTCTCGTGATGACCACCCGTTCGGCTCCGCGCTGCGTGATGGCTTTGGCGGCTTTAAAGAAATCGCCCTCCGTTTCGATTTCCATGCCGAGATACATCTCGGCCTCTCCTTTATTGCAGATGAACCAGGTAACCCCTTCCAATGATTCGGGAAGATGCTTCACTTTGGGAGCAGATACCGGGATGATCGTCAACGGTACCCCTTCTGATGCACATCGTCTGATGATGTATTCAATCACATCAGGCGGGAAGTTCGTATCCAGCATCACCATCTCCGATGACCCGATGACGGCCCACCGCTTTTCAATGAACGGAATATCGATCTTCTCATAGATATTCATGTCTGCGAGGGCAAACATCATCTCCCCGTCTACATCCAGGATGGCCGAATAGGTACCCGTTGCTTCACTCAGCCTCTGGGAAGCGGATATGTCGACATGCGTCTTCGTTTGATCGAGGATCCAGCTTCCTTCCGTGTCCTCCCCGACTACAGTCACAAGGTTGACTTCACTTCCAAGCCTGCCCAGATTCTCAGCGATATTCCTGGCCACGCCGCCTGTCGTTTGTTCTGTTGTTGCGGGGTTGGACGTTTCAGGAATCATCCGGTCGATGAACTGAAATTTCCGGTCTACATTGGCACCTCCGATACAGGTGATACCTTTTCTTCTTGGAAGGACGTAGGCACGTCCAAGAATCTTTCCTTGCTTCATGAGACTCGATATATGACCTGCCACGGCCGATCGGGACATATTGCTCCGCTCGGATATTTCCTGCTGGGTCATGAAAGGATTCTCTTCTATGTAGGTAAGCAAAAGCTTCTCTTTTTCGTTCACTCACTCCACCCCTATAAAAAATGTAACATTTGTTAATATTTTAAACTTTTGTCCAAAAATAAACAAGTCTGAATTTAAATATATTTTTTAAAATATAGAATTAAGGGAATAAAGACACGACTCATGCGTTTATTTCCACAACAAGAAAAGGGGTTTATGTTCTTTATACCGCCCATGATTTCCGTGCAAGACTTCGCTTTCCACGGGTAACCCGTGAGCCTCCTCGGCATGCCTGAGGGGGTCTCCAATCAGCTACCCTTCCCGCAGGAGTCTGCGTCTTGCACTCCAAAATCGTCATGGTCATGGAACAAATAAAAAAGCGAATTCATTTGCCTGATCCTAGGCAAATGAATTCGCTTTTTACTATGACCAAAACACTTATGTCCCAGCCTCTTTGAAAATGGGTTATCATTCTCTATTAAAGTGCTTTTTTCGCATCCTCAATCATATGTTTCATGGATTGAAGACCTCCTCCTGACAGGTACCATTCTGCTCCGTTCAGGTAAATGATATGGTCGTTTTCAAAGGCTTCCGTCTTTTTGACAAGATCATTTTCAAACGATTCCTTGATGCTTGCTTTCGGGTCGAATGCCGCGTCCCGGTCGATGACGAACAGAATACCAGGGTTCTGCTCCTTCACATATTCATAGGTCACCTTTTGACCGTGTGTAGATTTCTCGATTCCATCATCAGCTGGTTTGAATCCGAAGACGTCATGGATGATCCCGAAACGGGACTCCGGTCCGAATGCGCTGATGTCCTCTGAACTTCCCATGATCACAAGGGCGTTGGAATCGAGGGACTCCGTTTCTTCTTGGATGCTTTTCACTTCTTTATCGACCTCTGCAAGCTCCTTCTTCATTTCATCCTGTTTGTTGAAGATCTTCGCAATGGTGTTCATATTGCTTTTGAATGAATTTACATAATCCGTGCTGTCCACAGGGATATACACTGTCGGGGCAATCTCGGCGAATTCATCGTAAAGGTCCGCCTGACGCGCCGAAATGAAGATCACATCGGGCTTCAAGGAATGAATGGCTTCGAAATCGGGTTCCTTCAGACTGCCGACATTGGTGTAATCGGAGTTTTTATAGTCCTCAAGGTACGGAGGGACAGCCGCTTGCGGGACACCATCCACTTTAATGCCAAGTTCATCAAGCGTATCAAGGACACCGAAGTCGAACACGACGACTTTATCCGGATTTTCTTTTACTTTCGCTTCTCCCAGTTCGTGTTTAATGGTGATTGTCTTGTCGTCCGATGCAGCCGAAGAGGAGGATTCTTCTTTCTTTCCGCATGCCCCCAGTAAAAGTAAGATTGCCAGTGTTAAAGCAAGGAATGTCCATTTTTTCATGATTGATTTCTCTCCTTTTATATGTTTTTTTATGAATTGAAGTACACGCAGATCCTGCAGTTGTCCATCTGTTGGACGGGTATGTCCATATCATAGATTTCCTTCAGGGAGTGCGTCTGGATGATCGACTGTGTCGGTCCCTCCTTGACGACTGCCCCTTCCTTCATGGCCACGATCCGGTCGGAATAGACCGAAGCGAAATTAATATCGTGGAGGACGATGAGAACCGTCTTCCCCAGTTCATCCACCAGCTTTCGGAGGATCTTCATGATCTGCACAGAATGCTTCATATCAAGGTTATTAAGCGGCTCATCGAGCAGGATATAATCCGTGTCCTGGGCGATGACCATGGCGATGAACGCCCGCTGTTTCTGACCTCCCGACAATTCCTCGAGATATTGATCCTGAAGCTCTTTCAGATTCATATACTCAATGGATTGCTGAACCACCTTTTCATCTTCTTCCGTCAGCCTCCCCTTTGAATAGGGGAAGCGGCCAAATGAGACGAGCTCTTTGATCGTTAAGCGCACATTCAGGAAATTGGACTGTTTCAGGATGGCCACCCGTTTCGCCATATCATTCGATTTGATCTTTTTACTATCATGCTGATCGATGATGACTTCCCCGCTATCGGAATCCAGGAGTCTGCTCACCATGGAAAGCAGGGTGGATTTCCCGGCACCGTTCGGACCGATGAACGAAGTGATCTGACCCTTTTGAATCGTGACCGACACGTCGGCCACCACTTTTTTCTTCCCATACTTCTTCGACAATCCCCTGATCTCGATCATGATGACTTCGCCTCCTTCAATAATAGATAGATAAAGTAGAGCCCTCCGATAAAGTTCACGATGACACTGAGGGTCGTAGAAAACGTAAAGATCCGTTCCACGAGCCACTGACCGCCCACCAGGGCAATGACGCTGATGATTGCGGCACCTGCGATAAGGATGCCGTGGCGGTACGTCTTGAACATCTGGTAGCTGAGATTGGCCACGATAAGTCCGAAAAAGGTGATGGGACCCACCAGTGCCGTCGAGACGGCAATCAGGATCGATGATAGGACGAGCATACGTCTCACGACTTTGTCGTACGGGATCCCCAGATTGATCGACGTTTCCCTGCCCAGCGACACAACGTCAAGTTCAGCCATTTGCCTCCACCCATAGATCAACACAAGGATAATGACGCCTCCCGCCACCCAAACGAGGTCGGAACTGATATTGTTGAAGCTTGCAAACATCTTATCTTGCACACTCAGGAATTCATTCGGATCGATCAGGACCTGAAGAAATGAGGATATACTCTGGAAAAACGTCCCGAGTATGATACCGATGAGAAGCAGGAAGTAGATCGGCTGCTTGCTCCCTTTGAACATGAGCTGATAGAGCAGCAGAGCAAACACGATCATGGCTGCGATGGATAGAAAGAAATTCGCGTTCTTACTGACCATCAGGTAGTGACTCGATCCCAAGAAGAAGATCATGATCGTCTGTAGCAGCATGTAGAGGGAATCAAGTCCCATGATGCTTGGGGTGAGAATCTTGTTATGGGTGATTGTCTGGAATACCACGGTGGAATAGGCAATGGCTACACCCGTCAGGATCATGGCTAGCGTCTTCATCCCCCTTCGCGGCAGGGCATACTCATAGCTGCCATTCAGCCCGTAAAATAGGTAAGCCCCTATTGCCACAAGGGCAGCGACCGTCAATAGCGTCAGTTTTGTCCGATTACTCATATCCCTTCCTCCTTAAAAGCATGTAGAGGAAGATCCCACTTCCAATGACCCCTACCATCAGACTGATGGAGATTTCATACGGGAAAATAATGACCCTTCCGAGGATATCGCAGACGAGAAGAAAAATCGCTCCCAGGATGGCCGTATGAGGCAGCGTTTTCTGGAGGTGATCCCCCTTGAACAGGGAGACGATATTCGGGACGATGAGCCCGAGGAATGGAATCATCCCCACCGTCAGAATCACGACCACCGTAACGAGTGATGTAAGGATCAACCCGATGTTCACGATGCTCCTGTAGGACATCCCCAGATTCTTCGAAAACTCCTCTCCCATTCCCGCAACCGTAAAGCGATTGGCGAAGAGGTAGGCAAGTAATATGACCGGTACACTTATGTATAGAAGCTCGTATCTTCCCTTCATAATGAGGGAGAAATCTCCTTGCAGCCATGAAGACATATTCTGGATGAGGTTCGCCTTGTAGGCGAAAAAAGTCGTGACCGACGACAGGACATTCCCAAGCATCAGCCCCACCAAGGGAATGAAGACAGCATCCTTGAACTTGATCCGGTCAAGGATCTGCATGAACAGGAATGTGCCCGCCATGGCAAAGGCAAACGCCACAAGAAGCTTCTCCATCGTGGATGCCTCGACGAAAATGATTATCGATACAAGGATCCCGAGCCTTGTCGCATCCATTGTCCCCGCCGTGGTCGGAGATACAAACTTATTCCGGCTCAGGCTCTGCATGATGAGACCGGCAATGCTCATCCCCGCTCCCGCCAGTAGGATCGCCACAAGCCTCGGCAGCCTGCTGACCAGGAACACTTCCACCTCATCGGTCCTTCCGCTGAGTAAATCTGCCGGCGAGATGCTGCTCACTCCGACAAATAAAGAAAGGGCTGAGAGGAGGATCAGTAAAATCAGTAAATATCTTTTTTTCAGTAGCACGATCATGTCATACCCTCAATCTTTCCTTTCACTTAATTGCAATTGAAAATCATTATCATTTGTATAACAACCATATTACAAGAGGGGTTGATAGACTGTCAACGACTAATTGAAAATGATTATCATTATTAGTGGTACTATTTTCTTATTGATATTTTTAATAGAGATTGGCTATTTAGTGGGGATTGATAGAATGGGGATTGTTTCTTTTCGCTGCAGGCGCTTGCTTTCCTGTGTGCAGGACGTCGAGCCTCCTCGTACCTGCGGGGTCTCGCCGCTCTTTTCTGCTGGAGTCAAGCGCCTTCCGCTTCAATACACTCTTCGATTCTTAAGGGGATGGGTGGGTCAGGGTACATATGCAGCTCTTAGTTAATGGGACTTACCTGTGCTATAAGAACTTAAAAGAATGGTAGGAATATACCTGCTGAAACATCAACCCCATAACCCTCTTCCATTCCGCAGCGGAACGGAACGACCCACGTTGCCTATGATCATTGGTCATTGACTCCACACAAACAAGTTGGTGGATCCATCTCCACTGGACCACGAACCCATAGCCCCCTCCCCTATCACAGAGTGAAGTGCAGCGGAGGGAGTCCGACTCCTACGGGAATAGCGCGCAGGTGAGACCCCGCAAGAATGAGGAGGCTCACCGCAAGCCCCGTGGAAAGCGGGCTCCCGCAGCGGAACGGAACGAGCCACATTGCATATGATCATTGGTCAAAAACTCCTTCCATCCGCAGTGGAACAGATAACCGGCATAGAAATCAGAACGCACAAAAAAAGACCCCGTATCAAAACGGGGTCATATCATCAAGAAGCTTTCTTCCCTTTCGTTTTCCCAACATCCTTCAAATAATACTGATCCGACGTAAAGAACTCTGTCGTGAGTCTTCTCACCTCTTTACTCAGAAGAAGCACAGCAATGATATTGGGCAGCAGTACCGCCGCAAGTGCGAGGTCAAGGAACTGCCAGATCGTCTGGGCTGCACCGACCGAACCGAGAATGATCCCGGCCACATACACAACCTTGAACGCCTGTCCGAATTTATGCCCAAACAGGAATTCCGCCTGCTTCGCCCCATAAAAGACGATGACGATGATTGTCGAGAGGACGAAGAAGATCAAGGAAAGTGTCACCAAAATCCCTCCGAAATCCCCAAAGTATTGAGAAAATGCCTGCGTTGTCAAAGCGGATGGATCATCCATGGCATTCTCACCCGTCCACACACCAGATGAAATGACAACAAATGCTGTTGCCGTACAAACAATCATCGTATCGATGACAATCCCGATGATCGACCATAAACCTTGTCTGACCGGGTGATCCGTCTGAGCAGCGGCATGGGCGATGGGAGCTGTTCCGAGTCCTGCTTCATTGGAATAGAGTCCACGGGCAAATCCCCAGCGGATGGTTTCCGCAATGGCTGCACCAGCAAATCCGCCCATCGCGGACATAGGCTGGAACGCATTGGAGAAAATCAGTTTAAAGAATTCAGGTACGGCACCGAGATTCATGAATAAAATCACAATGGCACCACCGACGTAGAAGAGCGCCATGAAGGGTACGAAGATTTCCGTTACCTTCCCGATCCGCTTGATTCCTCCGAATACGATGAGTAGAACGATCGCTGCAACGATGACACCCGTTATCCAGCCGTCTATGTTGAAGGTTTCCTGAACGGTTGAAGACACGGCATTTCCCTGTACCATGACGCTAGGGATCAATTCGATCATCAGGGCAAAAGCAAACCAGGTTCCCAGCCACTTCATGTTGAGTCCCTTTGTCATATAATACATTGGACCTCCGACGAACTCACCCTGTTCATTCTTTTCCCTGTACCGTACGGCAAGGACGCTTTCCGAAAACTTCAGGGCCATTCCGATCATGGCGATGACCCACATCCAGAAGACCGCGCCGGGTCCGCCGAACATGATTGCTGCCGGGACGCCGACGATATTGGCTGCACCGATGGTGGATGACAGGGCCGATGTCAGGGCCTGAAGGGGTGTGACCGTCCCTTCGCCTTTTGGTTTTTTAAATACACTTCCGATTGTTTGCTTGAATATGTAGAGTGGGTGCCGAAACTGGATGAAACCCAACAGAATCGTCAAATACAATCCTGTTAGTCCCAATATGGCTATGAGGGGCGGACCCCACAGCCACTCCGATATCTTCCCTACCCAATCCAGAAAACCTTCCATTCTCATCTCTCCTTTAAGTTAGCCGCGAAAAAAAGTGCTATGAACGTTATGTATAGTGCGGCTTCCTAGTGATGGAACTTTTCCCTGAATTGAACAAGGTAAACATGAAAAGGAATCAATCTTGGTTTTCTTACTCTTTATCCGTGCGCAGATAACCCGGTACGAATAAACCTCCACCCAGGAAGAGGATAACAGAAATCACACGAATGACGTCATAGTATTCGCTGCCTTTAAAAAATGAAACATTGACCACCAGCCCGATTGCCCCGAGTAACACAATGATGAAACCGATCCACCTTTTGAACATGTAATTCCCAGCCTTTCCTATTTTGGATACCTTCGTTTTACCACTTACTTAATGTTACGGTATTGCGTTCTTCCTTTCAATTCCTTGTTCGGTAGCTACCTTCCGAAGGTTATGAACGTGGTTATGATTAGTTAACCAGCGTGCCATTAATTCCTTTTGCCTCTCTTTCAGATCATTGAATGGCTCTTCCACTGCTTCAACTTTGCAAAATTTAGAATCGAATACTTCCGCACCCTGTATTTTTTTATATCCTCCGAACCCCATATCATCATTAAGCAGCCAGACCACCCGGCTAATATTGGAAAATAATATTCCGCCAGTGCACATCGGACAAGGCTCCAAAGAGGTATACATCGTAAAATGTTCGCGATTCACTTTAGCCTTGAATATGGATTCGCCTGCGTTCCGGATCGCCTCCATTTCAGCGTGCGCTGTTGCATCCTTTCGCGTATGGACCCGATTGCGTCCTGTTGCAACGATTTTCCCATCTCCATCCACAATCACTGCACCAACCGGATACGTATTCTCTTCCAATGCTTGTGATGCTTCTTGCAGTGCAAGTTCCAGGGAACATCGATCTTTTTCACTATCCATTTGCCCCGTCCTTTCTTGACTCCCTTTTATAAAAAATGGTAATTTTTATAAAATCAGTTTATCATACCCCAAATACATTTGTTGAATATTTCCTTTTCACAACTCGAATCCCATTCTTCAAACATAAAAACCGCAAGCACCAGGCTTGCGGTTCGAATTCTTATTATTCCTGCGTCACCCTCGGCAACACCAGTACTTCTACGCGACGATTTTTCCCCCGACCCTCTGCTGTCGAGTTGTCGGCAATGGGTTCGAATTCCCCGAACCCTTTGGCGCTGAACCATTCCGGTTCGAGGTTCGGATTTTCCAGGAGGATCTTCATGAAGTTCACGGCGCGCATGACGCTCAGCTCCCAGTTCGAATCATAGTTGGCCGTGCGGATCGGTACGTTATCTGTGTGCCCGCTGATGATGATATTCCGGGGTGGATTCATCACGAGCAAGGAGGAAAGCTCTTTTGCCACATCCTGATCATTCCTCTCCACTTCAGCAGAACCTGAAGAAAAGAGGACGTTATCCCTGATCGTCAACAGCAGACCTTCATCCGTCAGTTTCGTGACAAACTGAAGCTGCAGGTTATTGGTTTTGATGTACTGATTAATCTTTTCCTGTACTTCACGCAGTTCTTCCTGATCTTGAAGAAAGGCTTGTTTCTTGATATCTTCTTTGTCCACCGGTTTTTCTTCTTCCTTCTTGTCAGCAGCAGCTCCCTGCTTTTCCTTCTGATCACTTGAATCTTGAGGGGCGACAGGACTTGGGTAATCCATCATGCCGGTTCCGCCCTTAAAGATTTCGCTGAACACCTGAGATAATTCCTGGAATTTCTGTGCATCCACCGAACTCGAGGCATAGAGAACGATGAAAAGCGCCACAAGCAGGGTCAGAAGATCAGAGTAAGGCAGCAGCCAGGATTCGTCGATATGATCATCTTCCCGCTTTTTCTTACGCCGTCTCATCTTCTTCCTCCTTCATCAGGTTATACCGGTCTTTTGCAGGCAGATAGGAAGCCAGTTTCTGCTCGATGATCCGCGGTGACTCCCCTTCAATGATCGAGAGGATCCCCTCCACCGTCATCATTTTTAATTGGGATTCACGTTTCGATTTGCGCTTCAGTTTATTGGCGAACGGATGCCAAAGCACGTAACCCGTGAAGATCCCGAGGAGGGTCGCCACGAATGCGGCTGAGATTGCATGCCCCAATTCTTCTGTATTGTCCATATGACTGAGTGCGGCAATCAAGCCGATGACGGCTCCGAGAACCCCTAGGGTAGGAGCATATGTGCCTGCTTGTGAGAAAATCTGTGCACCCGCGCTATGACGCTCTTCCATGGCATCGATCTCTTCGTGAAGGACATCCCTTATGTAATCCCCCGTCTGACCGTCTATGGCAAGGGAAAGACCGTCCCTTAAGAACCGGTCATCGAGTTCCTGGATCCTTGCTTCCAATGCAAGCAGGCCTTCCTTCCTGGCAAGGTCCGCCATCTCAGAGAAAAAGGCGATGATTTCTTTCGGGTCCTGGACATTCTGTTCTTTAAAAAGGATCCCGAACAGCTTTGGTACTTTCTTGATTTCATACGTGGGAAAGGCTATGACCACGGAAGCCACGGTCCCCAACAGGATGATAAGGATGGCCGCAGGGTTGATGAGTGCCATGAGGCTTACCCCTTTGAAGACCATTCCGACCCCGATTGCAACCAATCCAAGTATGACACCTATAAATGACGTTTTATCCATCTGATCGCTCCACCTTATTCAACATAGTCTACTCCTAATATCGGACCCGTTTTACTTTTTTTGAGTAGGAATCCACTACTATTCATTTCTTGGCTGAGCGGAAGCGTTCTATGATAAACTAAGGGCAATGAATCAACAAAGGATGTGTCACCTTGAAACGTCGAATCATTACGATCTTGGCCATCATGATCCTTGTCGCCATCGCGGCAAACTGGATGGTCACTACCCAATATTCCGAACTGGCAGGTAGGGAACGTGCCCTGCTCATCGTTGGCGGCGCGCTGCTATCAGGCGTCATCTCCCTTTTCCTGTTCCGCCCCGACGAACCGCGTAAATAAACAAAAAAGCATGAAGGAAAGGGTCCTGTTCCCTTTCCTTCATGCTTTTTCTCAGCTCATCAGCTTATCTTCAATGGAGCGCTGATAGCTCTTGAATACAGATGAATTCGTCTTCACCCGCTTTTTCGACAGCATGGCATTGTACTTGAGTACCTTCTCATTCAGTTCCTTATGGAGCGACTTGGCTTCTACATCGTCCTCACAGGTGCGGATCAAATCCTCGATCCTCATCATCTCACGCTTCAGTCCCGCCTCTTCCGTCGAGTACCCGGCATTCTTCATCATCCGATGGGCCATCTTCAATTCTTCGGGAATTCCGACATCATCATTCAGATCCATCGGTTTCCCGAAACCCGGAAGCTCACTGAACTCCCCATCTTCATAAGCCTTCCTGATCCGCTGCTCTGACATCAACGTTGAAAAATCCATTCCCATCCCTCCTTACTACCAGTATAGTCCAAATCCCCCTGAAGACTCATCCACCATGCGACGATTCCTTGACATATTTCATACCCCTCAAGTAAAAACTATCCTCATCCATCCATAAGGAGTGAAGAATATGTCACGCGGAAAAGCATACGAATCAAAGAAAAAAGGCCATCCCGGGAACTTCCCGAAGGGCGGGGAAGAAAAGCCCCATTCTGAAAAGCCTGCAGGCGATGAAGAATATATCGTGACGCAGGAAGCGTTCAAGAACAGGGTAGATCAGGACGAACATCGTCTCTGATCATGAAGAAAGGGTTCCGGTACCGGAACCCTTTTGTCTTATGAATGCGTTTTTTCTACTTCTTCCACACCCGCGAGATCAAGGCCGGGTCCGAAGAATTCATAATGGATCTTGGCTACTGGTACTCCGAGTTGTTTCAACCTCTCTATTACAGCCTTCATGAACATTACAGGACCGCATACATAATAGTCTGCCCCATCATCCTCCAAGTGCTCTTCCGATAGAGACAGGGTCCCATATACAAAGGAACACTTCGCGTCGGGGTGACCTTGAATCACTCTTTCCACTTCTGCTTTGAAAGGCTGGACCGCTTCATTCCGGGACGCATGGATGAAAGAGACCGTTCTCGACGGCTGATTCCTGAAGGTTGTTTCAAGCATGCTCATCATCGGGGTGATTCCGACTCCGCCGCTTATCAACACAAGAGGGGTGTTCTCGTCATTCAAGACAAAATCTCCTGCCGGCGCGCTTACTTCAAGCACCTCTCCTTCCTTGAACTGATCATGGAGATAGGCAGACACTGTGCCTTTCCCCTCCCTTTTTACTGAGATGCGGAAAAAGTTCGGATGGTGGGAACTTGAAAGGCTGTATTGGCGAATATGGGAATAGGTTTCTCCTGGGATGTTCAGGCGTACGGATATATATTGTCCTGCATCATAGCCCGGCACCTCTCCTCCATCTGCCGGCTCAAGATAGAACGAAGTGATCACGTCGCTTTCCCTCACCTTTTTAGCCACGATGAAAGACTTGAAATCAGCAAATCCGGCTCTCTGATTCCGGACCTGCTCATATAATTCCTTTTCCACTCCTATGAATGCATCAGCTATGACTCCGTAAGCATCCGCCCAGGCCGAGATGATGTCTTCCGTTGCAGCGTCACCAAGGACTTGTTTGATGGCCCGGAGCAGGTGTTCTCCCACAATCGGATAGTGCTCGGCCCTGACGCCGAGGCTCCTATGTTTGTGACCGATCTGCTTGACGACGGAGAGAATGGTGTGAAGCTGATCGATGTTAAGGGCTGCTGCGTAGACGGCGTTCGCCAGGGCGGTTTGCTGACGCCCCTGTTTTTGATTGGTGTGGTTGAAGATATGGAGAAGTTCAGGGTGCTCGGTAAATAGATTTTTATAAAATACAGTGGTGATGTCGATGCCTCTTGCTTCCAGGATCGGTGCGGTTGATTTTACGATGTCAATGGTTCTTTGAGATAACATATCCTTCACCTCTAAAGATATATTTTTAATACATCTTTATGATATGCCTGCGACCCATTAAAAACAATATACAAAATACTCCTTTAACAAAACATTCACATTTAGACAGGCAGGCATTCACTTTTGTATAATGAGTCCAAGGGAACGGAAGGGTGAGAGAGATGAAACTAACTTTATATACAGATTACTCACTGCGCGTGCTGATCTTTTTGGCATCTAAACCATCGGATGAACTTTCAAATATAAAAGAAATCGCAGACGCCTACAGCATTTCAAAAAACCACCTCATGAAGGTGACCTACGAGCTCGGCAAGATGGGCGTCATCGAGACGATCCGCGGACGGAACGGCGGGATCAAGCTTGCCCAATCCCCGCAGGATATCAATATCGGTACAATCGTCCGGAAGACAGAAGAGGACTTCCACCTAGTGGAGTGCTTCGATGCCGCTAACAACTCCTGCATCATTACGCCTGTATGCGGGCTAAAGCATGTACTGGGAAAGGCTTTGAATGCCTATCTCTCGGTTCTCGACGAATATACACTGAATGACATTGTCAGGAATCCGATGGATTATCGCTTCCTCTTCCAGGAGACCAGCGAACCTGATCCGTCTAAATGAAAGATGAGCCATCCCACATCACGTCTGGGAAGGCTCTTTTTCATCATGAAAAGGACGCTTTCCCCCTTTCCATCAGCTTTTCAACTATCCTGCACTCCTTTTGCACATACTATATTCAGTCGAAACATTTGCAAACCGGGACAGCACTGATAAAATAAGAATGTAAGTGAACATTCTGAAAAAAAGGGGATACATACACATGTCAAATTTCAACCAATATCTCGACAAATACGCAAGTCTTGCCGTTGAAGTCGGGGTCAATATCCAAAAAGATCAGACTCTTGTCATCAATACGTCCATTGATGCAGCTGAATTCGTCCGTGTCATCGTCAAGAAGGCATACGAAAAAGGCGCGAAGCATGTCTACGTGGAATGGGGCGATGACGTTGTTGCCCGTACCAAATATGAGCTTGCACCAGATGAAGCATTCAAGGAATTCCCGTTCTGGCGTGCCGGTCAGGTGGAAGGCCTTGCAGAAGGCGGAGCTGCCTTCATGAGCGTTGTTTCATCCAGTCCGGACCTATTGAAAGGCGTGGATCCCGAACGTATCTCCAACTTCCAGCGTGCTGCCGGGGAAGCCATGTCCAAATACCGCCAGTACATCCAGTCGGACAAGGTCAGCTGGTGCGTACTCGCGGCACCTTCCAAGGAATGGGCTGCCAAGGTATTCCCGGATGCTCCTGAAGAGGAGCAGGTCGACCTGCTTTGGAATGCAATCTTCAAGGCTGTCCGTGCCGATCAGGCAGACCCCGTACAAGCATGGAAGGATCACGATGCCAACCTTCATGAGAAGGTCGAATACCTTAACGGGAAGAACTATCACAAGCTTCACTACACAGCTCCAGGCACCGATTTGACCATCGAGCTTCCGAAAGGCCATCTTTGGGTCGGAGCCGGTAGTGTGAATGAAGAAGGACATACGTTCATGGCCAACATGCCGACGGAGGAAGTGTTCACCGTTCCACTGAAAACAGGGGTAAACGGCACAGTGGCAAGCACGAAGCCGTTGAGCTATGGAGGAAATGTCATCGATAAGTTCTCCGTCACCTTTGAAAACGGTCGGATCGTCGATGTGAAAGCTGAAGAAGGTGAAGACATCCTGAAGCGTCTTGTAGACACGGATGAAGGTTCACACTACCTTGGGGAAGTCGCACTGGTTCCTCACCAATCACCGATTTCACAGTCCAATGTACTATTCTACAATACGCTGTTCGATGAGAACGCGTCCAACCACCTTGCCATCGGCAGCGCTTATGCATTCTGTATCGAAGGCGGCAAGAAAATGAGCAAAGAAGAGCTCGAAAAAAATGGATTGAACAACAGCATCACCCACGTCGACTTCATGATCGGATCCGATAAAATGAATATCGACGGAATCAAAGAAGACGGTTCCTCAGAACCGGTCTTCCGCAACGGCGGATGGGCGTTCTGATCTGTTTTCCTCAAGCCTGTGCATCTCACTGATGCACAGGCTTTTTTATGAAAAAGATGAACATTATGGAAATCTTTGTGGTATTATAAAACCGATTGTTCCACAAAGGAGGTTTACTTATGTTTAAACGGGTTTCACTTATGATCCTTACACTTGTAACGGCCGTCGCATGCATCTTGGTCGCTGCTTTACATCCGACAGGCCCGAATACGGTTTCCTATGATGAGCCATTGGGTGTGTGGCTGTCGATCGGCCTGACGGTGTTGCTGTTCATCCCGCTCCTCGCGCTCTCGTTCTTTGGCAACCGGATCGTGAGGATCATCTCATCGATCATCCAGATCCCTGTGGTCATCTCGTTTCTGGGGATCATCCCTATCTCTTTCTTTTTTTCAAAAAGCATCGGGATGGGCCTGCTTGCTCTCTTCGGAGTGATCGTCAGCATCGCAAGCATCGTGGTCACCCTGAAGACCGGTCGATCCAGGGAAATAGCTTCCTAGTTCAACGTAGAAATGAGCACACGTACCGAGTGAACACCTCAGGTTCTTCAATATCGGGAAAATGAGCGCTTTTTGACAGGATGGTCAATGCACTATGCTGCAACCGGTCGTGAATGAGGCTGGCTACAGGAATTCCAGTGTTGCGGTCAAACGCACCAACCAATATGAGAGCAGGATGAGGAATGTCCGATAGGCGCTCTTCAAGCGACGGACGGGAGGTATCATTCTCCAGCGCCCTCATCATAAGGCCGGTGTTGATAAGGGCGCTTTCCTCCCACCACTTCCGATTCATCGCAGCGAGCGATGGATCCTGGAAGAGGAGCTTGTCCACCAGTGTTGTATCCGCATGATCCCAAAGGCCCCGATACGCCTCTTCAATTGTGGCATCAGAACGGATTCCGGGTGCTCCCACCGATACAAACCCTGATATCTGTACAAGCTTCTGAAGAGGGGATTGCATCATGCTCGGCGCAGAAAGAACGAGCCGATTCACGGTATTGGGAAGAGTATAGGCAATCTCCAGTGCAAGCTCTGCACCGAAGGAATAACCGAGCAAATCGACCTTTTCCCATCCGAGCAATCGATGCAGTCCTTTAAAATCCTCCACAAGATCGGCGATTCTGTAGTCTCCATCATCCTCAGGTTTATCCGTCCTTCCGCATCCCCTTTGCTCGTAATAAATAATGGTACGCTCCTTTGCGATCATGAAACCTGCTGTTCGTTCAAACACGTAGTGGTTCCCTCCAGGACCTCCATGGATTACGACTATGGGCATTGTATCTCTCTCGCGCCCCTCCACTTTCACCCAATGGGATAGTCCATTACTCATTACCTTGTACTCACCGTTTTCTTTAAACATCCCCCTGCCTCCATTCTCCCACCATATGTCCTGCCGATTGTGGCATTTCTCATATTCTCCCATATTGTACCATCTCCTTGATTGAACGGGTACGTACGTTTTTTTTCTACCAGAAGTCCCTCTTCTTCATAACGCTTGGTGAGGGCCACGGCAGCCATGACGGCGCCTGCTACCTGGGCATAGCTTCCGAATGTGGTCACGGGCAGTCCTGTCTCTTCGTCCCCTTTGATGATAAGTACCTCCCCGATGCCTTCAATGATACATCCAAGAGCCTGGATCGTATTCCCCGAGACAAGCAGGTCAATATAGGGACCTTCCAATAATGTCGCTCCGTATGCTTCAAGCCCTGCCCCCACCGCCTGGATCACGTCACCCTTCACATCCAGTATGAGGCCCGCTTCCTCTTCACCGGCGTACTGCAATTCTGCCGCCACCACGTTGGCCGCGTTCCCTCCACCTTGAATCCAGTCTCCGGCAATCCGTAACCGTTCCCCTTCCGTACCATCGAACACGCGTAACGATGCAGCCCCCTGGATTCCATTACCTGCTGCCTCAAAGCCATTTCCTATGGAAACAAGCCGGAAGCCCCGTTGTTCCCCTTTCAGGATCGCAGTCTCCCCCACAGCCGCAATGACCGTCCCTGCGACCTGGATCCACGCACCCGTCAAGATATTCTCATAATGGTTCAAACGAGACGCCCCCTCCATGCTCCTATGATAGTATATTCACCCTTTTGAAAAACGACTTTGGACGATTGGAATCCTCAGAAACCGAGCCCCTTCACCAGGTGTTTCAAAAAAGAAAAAATATACAATCAATTCAAAAAATCTATCTTGTTTCTTTCTACGGTGCGGGCTATGATTATCTAGTTCACCCATCCACCTTCATGAGGGGAGGAATCATACATGAGAATCAGGGATTGGGATCGGAATTTAAAAGTTCGTTTATTCGGGGAAGCGGCAATCAACATCACATTTTGGATGTTCTTCCCGTTTCTGACGATATATTTTACGGAAGCATTCGGCAAGCAGACAGCCGGACTGCTCCTCGTGTTGTCCCAGGTGTTTGCCGTAGGGGCCAACTTGATGGGCGGGTACTGCGCAGATCGATTCGGAAGGAAGCGAATGATGGTCATCTCGGCATTCGGCCAAGGGGCCGGTTTCCTCGTCTTCGGCCTTGCCAGTTCACCCTGGCTAGATTCTGCTTTGATCGGATTCATCTGCTTCAGCCTCGTCGGGATCTTCGGTTCCTTTTACTGGCCCGCCAGCCAGGCCATGGTGGCCGATGTCGTGGAAGAGAAAGACCGGAGTCATGTTTTCGCCGTCTTTTATACCTCCATCAATATTGCGGTCGTCGTCGGACCGATCCTCGGCGGGATCTTCTATGTGAATTACCGGTTTGAACTCCTGCTTGCCGCAGGCTTGATATGCGTGATGCTATCCATCCTGCTGGCGAAGATGACAAGGGAAACGGCACCTCGGGATGCCGCCAAGCTGAAGGTCACGGCAGGCAGGAATCAGGCTTGGTATCATGCCATCACCGATCAATTCAAGGATTATGGGGTCATTATGAAAGACAGGACGTTCCTGTTGTTCATCGTGGCCGGTATCCTTGTCGGGCAAACCTTTATGCAGCTTGATCTGCTGCTTCCTGTCTACATAAAGGACGTCGTGGATAATGTGACCCTCTTCTCGATCGGGGATTGGTCATTGACTCTTGTGGGAGAGCAGGTATTCGGTTTGATCCTATCGGAAAACGGGCTCCTCGTCGCACTGTTGACGGTTGTCGTCACCCGGTTCATTACCAGGTTTAAAGAACGGAATGTGTTCATCCTTTCATCCATCGTCTATGCAATCGCCATCTTTATCTTCGGTATGACGAGCTCGGTCTGGGTCTTCATCTTCGCCATGGCCATCTTCACCTTTGCCGAATTGATGACGGCAGGGATCCAGCAGACCTTTGTTTCAAAGTTGGCACCTGATCATATGCGGGGACAATATTTTGCTGCGGCCAGCCTCCGGTATACCATTGCCCGGACGATTGCCCCCTTGTCCATCACCTTGAGCCTTTACATCGGCTATGATTGGACCTTTGCCATCCTCTCCCTGCTCGCACTCGGAAGCGGAGGCATCTTCTACTTCATGTTCAAACGGTTTGATGAAAAGCAGGAAGAAGTTAAGGCTCCCATAGAATAAATCCGTAGGGAATGGTCCTCTGTGATCATTCCTCTTTAGGTTATTTGAGCAGGTCATCCCCATCTTCCCCTTTTATTTTTTCAGAAAATGCCGAATTCCATTTACCCCCTTTTTCACGGAAAACATGGATGTTAGAATAAGCAACTGTAATTAAGAATCACGGCTCAAATCCCGAGCCGGTCCGAGATTCCAACCATACAACGAAAGGATGTTTTTTCAATGCATGTAGGAAGCAAAGGCTGGTACGTGGAAGAACTAAAAAAAGCAGGCGTTCGACGCTACGAGGAACGTAAAGTCGAAGCCTATAAAAAACATGTTCTTGCAAACCTGCTTGAACGCACAAAATAACAACCACCAGACGGAGCCAACAGGGTTCCGTCTTTTTTCATGAAGACGCCGTACGAACCCTTTCGACAAGGTCGTGATATACTCTTCTATAGGGGAGCCTTTTCCCAGTAAACCATGTTTCAAAAAGCAGGTTTTGAGGAAACATAATAGAATGGCAATCCATACCAAGAGGTGAACTTCATTGAGAGAGAAAAAAACGATGAAAGAAACAAAAACAATCAAGACGGCCCATGTCCTCCCGCCCGATACGAACCATCACGGGACGATGTTCGGCGGTAAATTAATGGCCTATATAGACGACGTGGCTTCCATAGCGGCCGCCAAGCATGCCAGGAAACCGGTTGTCACGGCATCGACGGATTCCGTCGACTTCCTTCAGCCGATCAAGGTCGGTGACGCTGTCACGTTGGAAGCGATGGTCACCTATACCGGGAAGAGCTCCATGGAAATCTGCGTGAAGGTGACATCGGAAGAACTCCTTACAGGCAAAACGAACGTCGCAGCCATCTCCTTCCTTACCTTCGTCGCAATCGAAGGCGGTAAGCCTGCCGTCATTCCTGAAGTCGTACCTGAATCAGAAGAAGAAATATGGCTCAACGAAACCGCCCAGAACCGCGCAGAGCACCGAAAAGCACGAAAAATGCACAGCCAGGAGCTTGCCGAGTTCTTCAGAAAAGCATATTAAAATTAAAAGATGCCAAGATTCGGCATCTTTTTTTATTTTCCTCAAGAGCCCTTCAAAATCCCCTCCCCTTCTCCGATAATACTGTGGGACACATTGTCCGAGCACTAATACGATATGGAGGGACCATTCCTTGAAAAAAATCATCATGATTCTTCTTACCCTTGTGGTGATGTCCGGCTGTTCAGCCGTTACGAAAAGCACTTCATCACCAGAGCCTTACAGCGTTGGAATCCTTTTATCCGACAGCGGTCTCGGTGACGATTCATTCAACGACCTTGCATTCAACGGCCTTGAGCGTGCACGCGATGAACTCGGGATTATTTTTGATTATGCCGAGGCACCAGATGGCAATATGGAAGGGGCACTCGAAGAACTCATCAACCAGAAACATGATTTGATCATCGGTCTCGGGTTTTCTGTCCAAGAAGCGCTCGAAATCGAGGCAAAAAAACATCCAAAACAGGCATTCCTTTTGATTGACGCCACTTCAGATCTTGAAAATGTCACATCAGTCACATTTAAAGAACACGAGGGCAGCTTCCTGGTCGGGATGGTCGCAGCCATGACGTCCAAAACAGGCACAGTGAGCTTCATCGGGGGCGAAGATGCGCCGGTCATCCATAAATTCCAATCTGGATTCGAGCAGGGTGCCCGCTACGCAAAATCTGACATTAACATCCTTACAGGTTACACGAACAGCTTCAATGATCTCAACGCCGGGGAAAAACTCGCAGGGGATCAAATCAAAAAGAAAAGCGATTTTATCTATGCAGCAGCTGGAATGTCTGGAATCGGTTCTTTAAAGACCGCACAAGCGAAAGGGGTCTTTTCAGCCGGTGTAGATGCCGATCAGTTCTTTATAGCTGAAAAATCCGTCGCTACATCCATGATGAAAAATGTCGATATCGCCATTTTCAGTTTCATCGACGATACACTTAATGAAAAAAAGCAGACATCATCTGCGTACGAACTCGGTCTCAGTGAGAATGGTGTCGGCCTCGCTCAAATCAGGATCGTCAACCTAAAGCCTGATCAAATGAAGAAGCTGGATGAAGCAAAGGAAAAAATCATCTCAGGAGACATCGATGTTGAAGCTCCATAACCAACAGCTAAGGAGAGCACGTTATCATGAGAATTAAAAATCGTTTAACCATCATAGGGCTCATCCCTCTCATCTTATCCATGTTGATCATCGGCTACATCGTGTCCCAGCTGATCGACATGCATACGTCTGCGAAGGATGACGTCAACACCCTCGTCCGGACAGAGCAATTAAAAGGCGATATGGTCGCCCTCCAGCAGACCCTGTCCTATTACGCCTCCACCCCATCTGAAGAAAATCGTCAAATCCTTGAGAATGCCATGAAGACGACTACGACCCGGGTGGATACGTTAAAGAAGAGAATGGTCACTACCGAGCAGAAACGCTATATGAATACCCTGGAAATCAAGTACACACAGCTGAAAAACAAAACGGAAAAAGCCATCGAGGAGCGGAACCCGGCTGAAATCAGACGGCAATCCTCCAGGATATCAGGGCCGCTAAATGACCTCTACCTCTTGAACATCGAAACCAACAAGTGGTATGACGGCATCCTTGAAGCCAACAAGCAAACAATCACGTTCACGATCTGGACGACCGTGATCGGCTTCGTCATTGTCGTCATTGTTTCCCTTACAAGTTCTGCGATCCTCACAAGAAGGATCACGAGGCCGATCAACAAAATGGTCCGGAATGCCCAGCGCATGGCCGAAGGGGATCTGACTGGAAACATCGGAGAAATACAAGATAAAAAGAGTAAGTTCGAGGTCGATCAGCTGCAAACGGCCTTCCATCATATGATGCTGAACCTGAGGGAAACGGTGCAATCGGTGCAGGTAGCCGGGGACAATCTGGAATCCTTCACCCACGAGGTACGCTCTCAGATGACGAACCTTGCCGAAAGTGCCAGTCAAGTGGCCGTATCCACAGAAGAACTGGCAAAAGGCAGCCAGTCCATTTCAGAAGATATCCAATCGACCGCTTCCCTTATGGCAACCATGGGGGATGAATTCAGTAAAAACGTGAAGCAGAGCACAGCTTCTGCAGCGGATGGACGCTTGGCCCTTGCCTCAGTTGATCACGGCAGAGAATCACTTCAGAAACAACAAGGGTACGCAAGATCCATATCAGAATCATCCGATGTGATCCTGCAAGCTGTGGAATCCTTCGCCACCTACACGGCCAAGATCGAACAGGCGTCCCACGCCGTCAGGGACATTGCAGAACAGACCAACCTCCTTGCCCTGAATGCCGCCATTGAAGCAGCAAGGGCCGGGGAAGCGGGCAGGGGCTTCTCCGTAGTGGCAGAAGAAGTCCGGAAGCTCGCGGAGGATTCAGCCGTCGCAACGGATGGAATCAACCGCATGGTCGGCAATATCCAAAAAGGCGTCACGGGCATCATGGAAGCCTCGCGCAAAGGACAGGAACTTTCCAATCAGCAGGTCACTTCCATGACGGTCACCGAGGATGCCTTCCAGGAAATTTCCCTGAAAGTAACCGCCATCCACGAGAGCCTCGAAGTCTTGGAGAATGATATGAACGCCTCCCATGAACGGACGGAGGAAGTCGCCTCCGCCATTGAAAACATTTCGGCAATCACGGAAGAAACGGCAGCCGGTACAGAAGAGATCTCTTCCTCCACCGAAGAGCAGCTCCGGTACTTCGAACACATGACAAAACGCATCGAACAACTGAATGAAATGACGGAAGAAATGAAGAGAAAACTGGAACGATTCACTCTATGATTCTTTCATGCCGGTATGAGGTTGGCACAAAACAAAAAATACGAACATGATCAGTATAGAATCTTTATACCGCTCATGATTTCCGTGCAAGACTTCGCTTTCCGCGGGTAGCCCGTGAGCCTCCTCGGCTGGCCTTCTCACATCAGCTACTCTTCCCGCAGGAGTCTTCGTCTTGCACTCCAATCAACCGCTAGTCATGGTCCTGAAACAAATTAAAAACCCGATTTCTTTTGCCTTATCCTAGGTAAAGGAATTCGGGTTTCACTATGACGAAAACACTTTTGTCCCAGCCTCTCTCTTTTTTCATTTATCCCCCCTACGAAACGACCAGGAAGGATTCCCCACGTCTGAAAACCCTTTAAACTACCTGTTTTTCCCTCATCTTCCTCTCAAAAATTATTACAGAACGTTTAAATTTTCATAACGCAGGGAATAAACCTTACCACTTCTACATACCCCAATAGGTAATTAAAATCCTCGTAATTAAAGCTTTTCATTAAATGACAAACCCGTCCCCTTTGTCATCCTTTGTAACAATTTGTCGGTGGTAAATATCTCCACCGACAAAACCCCCGAAAATCTCCTATACTGTATAGAAGGTTATACTGTGTAGAATTCTTATAGTTGGAGGAATACGACAATGCTATCAAACTCTGAAATCGGAATCGACTTAGGTACTGCAAATATACTAGTCTATAGTAAAAATAAAGGAATTATCCTGAACGAACCATCCGTTGTTGCCATCGACACAGAAACGAAATCTGTCTTGGCGGTAGGAGCAGAAGCGAAGAATATGATCGGGAAGACACCAGGTAAAATCGTGGCCGTACGTCCATTGAAAGATGGCGTCATCGCAGATTTTGACGTCACCACTGAAATGCTAAAGCAAGTGATGAGAAAGGCCAGCAAAAAACTGGGCTTCTCCATCCGAAAACCTACCGTTGTCGTTTGTACCCCGTCTGGTGCAACATCCGTTGAACGCAGGGCGATCCAAGATGCCGTACGTGGCAGTGGAGCAAAATCCGTCACCCTCATTGAAGAGCCTGTAGCAGCTGCCATCGGAGCAGATCTTCCAGTCGGAGAACCAGTGGCGAACGTAATCGTCGATATCGGTGGAGGAACAACAGAAGTCGCCATCATCTCTTACGGTGGCGTCGTTTCCTGCAACACGATCCGCATCGGTGGAGATCAAATGGATGAAGACATCATCCAATATGTACGCAAACGCTACAATCTCCTGATCGGTGAAAGGACAGCGGAACAAGTGAAGATCGAAGTCGGTCAGGCTCTCATCGAACACGATGAACGCAAAATGGAAATCCGCGGTCGTGACCTCGTCACAGGACTTCCAAAGACCATCGAACTTACGTCACTGCAAATCCAGGAAGCACTTAAAGAGTCTCTCTTACATATCCTTGAGACCATCCGCGCCACGCTTGAAAACTGCCCGCCTGAACTGAGCGGAGATATCGTCGATCGCGGTGTGATCCTGACTGGTGGAGGTTCCCTTCTCAACGGCCTTCAAGACTGGCTGAGCCAGGAAATCGTCGTACCGGTCCACCTGGCACCGAACCCGCTTGAATCTGTAGCCATCGGAACAGGGCGCTCCCTCACGGTCATTGACAAACTACAAAAAGTAAAATAATCATCCGCCTCCCTTGTTCCATATGGGGAGGCTTTTTTTGTCTGCAATCTTAGGGGAGTGCGCGTTGGAAAACCAGTTAAAAACAAAATTGTCCTAAGTGAAGTGTGAAGCTGGAAACTAGTCCGTTCCTTTGCGCTGCAGGGGGTTGCTTTCCTGTGCTGTGGGGTCTCGAGCCCACTTTATGATGATGAGAATTGAAGACAAAATCGCCCTAAATGAAGTGTGAGATGGAAAACTAGTCCGTTCCTTTGCGCTGCAGGGATTTGCTTTCCGCGGCGAGCATGTCGAGCCTCCTCGTGCCTGCGGGGTCTCGATCATCCCCCTTTTCCGCAGGAGTCAAATCCCTTCCGCTTCAATCCACTCAGTGGTATTGGACATGGTGAGGTGGTCGTTCATAAATGGGGTTAGAAAGTCATACTAAAAAAGAAACCAGGCATGTGATGGCCTGTTTCGAATTATCCGATTACCCTTCCTGCGCACAAAGTGAAACGAACGGAACGGTCTCTTCTCCTCTATATACTCATAAAAAACAGGATGGCGATCCCCTGTTCCGAACCAGCACTCTCCCCCTTCTCCGCACAGAGTGCAGTGCAGCGGAGGCCACCCGACTCCTATGGGAGAAGCGGGCAGGGTGAGACCCTGCAGGCTTGCCGAAGCGGCTCACCGCACGCCCCATGGAAAGCGGGGGGCCGCAGCGGAACGGAACGGTCTCTTCACCTCTACATACTCACAAAAAACAGGATGGCGTTAGCATGTTTCGAATCAGCACTCTCCCACAACTACGCACAGAGCGCAGCGGAACGGAACAATCTGATCTCCACCACATACTAATTACAAATCAGGATGGCGACTAGGAAAAAACCATATTTTTTACCCTAAACCCAACTTTTTCAAACATATAGTGATCCAAAACCAAAACTTTTTCGTTAGCTTAGTAGAACTTTGAGTTCAGCACCGTTATTTAGTATCCTTATGATAACTACGTCAAAGGTTAGGAGCGAGTTATGTCCCATGATCTAAAGGATATTGAATTGTATCACCGCATCATCCATCAAAAGGATTCATCCGCCCTGCGGGAGCTCTACAGACAATACGAAAAACTCATCTACTCCTTTTCATATAAAATGACAGGAAACCGCGAGCTTGCCGAAGAAGTCATACAGGAGGTCTTCATGAAACTCTGGAAGACCCACGCACACTATGAAGAATCGAAAGGGAAATTTTCTTCCTGGTTGCTCACCATGACCCGGAACACCTGCCTGGATGCCATCCGGAAAGGAAAGAAACATGAGACCGTGGAATATATAGAAAAAGACACCCTCCAGGTTGACCATGAAACGCCCCATGACCTCCTGGAATGGAAGGAAAAAGGGGCCGCCATACGCGACTGCATCAGCGGATTGAAGGAAGATCAGCAAACGATGGTCCAGCTCTTTTACTTCAAGGGTAAGACACAGCAGTCCATCTCAGAAGCTACCGACACCCCCCTCGGAACGGTCAAAGGCAGGATCCGGCTTGCATTGAAACATCTGCATACTTGTCTGAAAGGGAAAGGAGGTCAATTCGAATGACTCAACATCAATGCGATCACATACTGGATTACTACAACGGTCATTTATCTGAACTTGAAAAAGCAGCGTTCGAGAAGCACCTTGCCTCCTGTACGGATTGTCAGGAGTTCCTGAACGAGCTTGAATCGGTAGCCGGGTATCTGCCCTACTCATCTGAGCCGGTCGAACCTCCAACCGACCTTGAGGACAGAGTATTCGCCCGTATACTGAATGATTCTGAGGAGAAACAAGAACCGGCTGCAGCTCCACGTCAAAAACGCAGACGGCCATGGATCTTCCCATCCATCGCTGCCGCACTGGCCCTGTCCATCATCGGCAACGCCTACCTCTTCACCCAGCTTGAAGATCAAAAGCGTGTGGTGGAGGAAGCCACGATCGATGAGGTGGTCGAGTACGCAGAGCTTGCTCCTGTCAGCGGAGAAGGCAGGGGAACCGCGAGCATCATCAAGCAAGGAAAGCAAACCAGCATGGTCGTGCAGGCTTCGGACCTTGCGAAACTCTCCGATAAGGAAGTGTACCAGGTCTGGCTCATCAAGGATGAAAAGCCCGAACGTGCAGGAACCTTCGTCACGAGCGGTGATGGTAAAGGATCGGTCATCTTCAAATTCAATGAAGAATTCACTGAAAAAGATTGGGATCAAGTGGCCGTGTCCCTTGAACCCGATGCCAATAGCGAGCTGCCCCAAGGGGAAATCGTCCTTGCAGCAGATATTTAAGAATCAAAAGAAGAGCTCAGCGCGGTCTGAGCTCTTTTTCTTTATGTAATGAGGGGGACGGCGGTGTCCCCCAGTGTGAAGATGAAAGGAGTGGCTTCACATAATGTATTCTATGCAAGTGGTACAACCTGTGCTTGTACCATGACCCAATTTCACTTTCACAGCATAAATACCGTCTTCACATGAGAAACTATCCAAAAGGATGTGATCGGATTGACGGAGCAACAGGTGGAAGACTTGTTTCACTATTATGGGCATGAAGACTTATATAAACGCTTCCGGACGCCCTTGTTCGTGACGGGAATATTGGATGACGCCGAGATGTGGCTACTGGAGGATTTCTTCGAGCACTTTTCATTCGACCGTTCTACCCTGTTTGATGAGTTCCGGTTTTGGTATCGCTATTATGAAGTATCCAAACGCCCCCCTTATTCCATGTAATGAGAAAAGCCGCTCACGATGTTGTGAGCGGCTTTTTTGTCAGTAAGGCTTTTTTTGATAAAAGTAGTTGGTGGATTTCCACGTGTTATCGTATTCCTTATGAAAGATATGCGTCGTGGCCGGTGATACGGGCGGAATCAGCCATGTCCAATCACCTGTGACTTTCCGGTCTGCCTTTTTTTCATTTTCTTCAAAAAGGCGGAACTGCTGGGCTGCCGTGTGGTGATCCACAATGTTGACCCCTTGTTCTTTGAAGGAATGGAGGACGGCAATATTCAGCTCAATAAGGGCTTTATCTTTCCAAAGCGTGATGTTTCTGGATGTATCCAGTCCCATATGACCTGCCACTTTGGGCAAAAGATTGTAGCGCGTCTCGTCTGCGAGATTCCGGGCTCCTATTTCCGTTTCCATATACCAGCCATTGAACGGGGCTGCTTTATAGGAAATACCTCCGACTTTGAGTTCCATATCCGATATGAGGGGAACCCCGTACCATTTCAGCCCCAGGTCCCCGAACCATGGATATTCAGGGTGTCGGAGCGGCACTTCGAGGGCTAGATCTTGTGGAATAGACCTCCAGACAGGCGAACGGTCGCCGATCTGGACGACAAGAGGCAGGACATCAAAATCCGTTCCTTCTCCTTCCCATCCCAGTGCCCTGCATTTTTGGGTGAATTCGATGGAATGGGGGTCCCCCCTTCCGTCCTCATACCCCGCATATCGAACCAGCTGGTGATTCCAAAGGCGGATGTCCTCTTCGTCACATTCAGACGGTCTGAATACCGTGATGGTCGGTCGGATCTTCCCGCCGTTTGTCGCATACTCCAGGTGGGCTTCCAAAGCGCCCAGCACCTCTTCTTCCGTGGTGGCATCCCGACGGTCGAACACTTGGAGGGAATTCCAGAACAATCGTCCGATGCACCGGTTGCTGTTACGCCAGGCAAGCTTTGCACCGAACGTCAATTCCTCTTTCGTATGGGTATAGGTACCCGTGGAATCAATTTCTTCCCTTACTTCACGCAACCTTTCCTTAAGGTCCGTTCCGCTTTTCTCCGATTCATGATAAAACTGTATCAAAAAGGCCTGTGCTTCATCCAGGAGTGGCATCAATAGTATCTCATCCTTGCTTCTTTACTGTACCTGTTAGTATACCATTCCAATAGGACTTTTTCCTTTGGGACGGATTGCATTAGAGGCGTTTTTCGTAGCAGTGATATTCCTGATGGCCTTCAGGACGGGACGTGAAGCGGATTGAACCTCGAAATTCATACCCATTCTTTTCATACAGGACATTTGCCCCTTTATTCCTTCCATAGGCATCAAGCCTTATACTCTTATACCCTTTGGTGGCCGCCAGGGATTCACACTCGCTCAAGAAAGCAGACCCCAATCCCTGCCCCTGGTAAACAGGATCGAGGAAATAGGCGTGCACGACCCACTCGTCATCATACTTCCAGGAAATATCAGCCCATTCAGGAGACTGCCATTCATTCAGTGTCACACATCCTGCAATGACTCCGTCGGCCAAAAGGATATAAAGACTTCCCGCCTTGATTTCGCGAAGGAAGTACTCCCTGCTCGGATAATGATCTCCCCATTGGAGAAGGCCTTGTTGTTCCAACTCTTCCCGACAACGCACATAGATGTCCATAATGGTTTCGATCTGTTTCTGTTCAGCTCGTTGCAGCTGTAGGTCCATTCCAATCCCTGCCTCTTTTTTTCTTTAGTGTGCAGTTAATGGGGGATGCCTATTCAGGATTCGCCTACGCGATCAGCAAGGAATTCACCAGAAGATTTTCCCGAGAGATAGGCGCTCTCAAAACGTGTTTTACCGGATTCATCTTCTTTCGTCAAAAACGCATCCCCACACAGGACCGTCCTTTTGCCCGCCTCTAGGAAAGGTTGATTGATGACTTCAGCCGCTTCGGCGTACTTCCACCTTTTCACCTGGCTGCCGTTACCTTTACTTCCATCTCCCAAAAATGGTCGAACGAGATCCGTGATGAGGGCAAGGACCTTTTCATCTGATTCGGAGAAATGCTCCTCACTCCATTCCCCTGTCATATAGATAGATAATACGGGCGTAGAGGATATCCCCTTTGCCTTATGGTCGACGATCCGTTCTACTCCTTGTGGCAGGCTGCCCCCATCCAGATGCCCTGGCGCCGGAAGAAGGGAAGGACCACCAAGTGTCAGCAACCCAACGAGGCAGGGACGGAAAGTGACAGGGACTTCTATCCCAATCAACTCCGCTGCCTGGGGTGCCGGGGCGGTGATGAGCACGTGATCGGCTTTGATCACCCCGCCTTCCTCAAGCTTCAACTCGCATCCATCAGGATGTTCCGTGATGGAAAGGATCTTGGTATTCAAACGCACGGGTAGCCCTGCTGCCAGATTCTTGGCAAGGGCATTCATGCCTTCCGTACCGGTGTACCGTGGATGGGCATCACCGAACCAACGGCGGACCCATCCCTTCTGAAGCCAAGACTCTACTTCTTTCTCTAATTTCGGGGAGCGCACCGTGAAGAACTGGGCACCGTGATCTGCCTTCCCTTCTCCGATCCGCCTCGTTGCGAGTCGCCCCCCCACGCTCCTGCTCTTTTCAACGAGGAGGATGTCTGTTACCCCTCTTTCCACAAGAGTCCGTGCCGCCATGATTCCCGATAAACCTGCACCTACAATCACCACTTTTGCCTCCATGATATGCTTCCTCCCTTTCACGATAGCTGTTCTTCATATTGAATGTACTTAAGCTCCCTCTGTTCTTCAAGCCGTTCCAGTTCTTCATGAAGTTCCTGGAGCACCCCAAGGTCCTCTTCTGCCTGGAGACGGTCTTCAATCAAAGCAATTTCCGTCTCAAGTGCTTCAAGCTCTGCTTCGATGGTGTCAGTTGTTGCCATCTTTTTTTCTTTTTCACGTGGTTTTGTCACTGCACCCTTTTTCTCCAATGGACGCTCAACCGGGATCTGCTCCTGGAGCTTTTCCTTGGCCCAGGTGTATGGACCTTCAAAGAAATAGAGCCGCCCTTCGTGAATCCAGTACGTTTTCTGGAATAGCTTGTTGAGGAAATAGCGATCATGGGATACAGCAAGGATCGTACCATTGAACTCCTCAAGGGCTTCCTCCAGGACCTCCCGTGAATCGATGTCGAGATGATTGGTCGGTTCATCGAGAACGAGGAGGTTGAGATCCTGGTGCATGAGCTGGGCAAGCCGCAGTCTCATCTTTTCCCCGCCGCTCAGCTGTCCAACCTTCCGGAACACATTCGGTCCATAAAACATGAACCGCGCAAGGATATGACGCGCTTCTCCTTCCGTCACCGCCACTTCATCCCGGAATGCGTCGATGAGACGGGCTTCAGGATCCGCCATCACAAAATGTTGGGAAAGATACCCCATTTTCACATTGCTACCGATCTTCACGTCCCCGCCGTCAGCGGTCATCTCCCCCAGGAGGATCTTGACGATGGTCGACTTCCCCGTCCCGTTCTGTCCGACGATGGCGGTGCGGTCCTTGAAACGAAGGTCCATATGGGCGTCATGGAAGAGAGTGCGTCCATCAAAGGACTTTGAAGCACCCTCCATGGAGAACACGACTTTCCCGCTCCGATCACCGCCTTCGAACTCCAATCCCATCTTCCTGCGATCCAGCACCGGACGCTTCAGCTTCTCCATCCTCTCAAGGGCCCTTTCCATATTGCGTGCCCGCTTGTGAAGGCCTTCATTGGGAGGGTTCGCCTGATTCGCCCATTCTCTCAGACGCTTGATGGCCTCCTTCATTTTCTTGATTTTCTTCTGCTGCTCCTGATAGGCCTGGAATTCAATCATCAACCTCTCTTCCTTTTCTTTCACAAATCCCGAATAATCGGTGTGATACATGGTTATTTCCCCGTCTTCAAGGTCGTACACCTTATTGATCACATGATCCAAAAAGTAGCGGTCATGGGAAATACACATCACCGTGCCGTTATAGTCGGTCAAAAAGTGCTCCAGCCACTCGACGGCGGTGATATCAAGATGGTTCGTCGGTTCGTCCAACAGGAGAAGGTCCGGTTCCTGAAGAAGGATGAATCCTAGGCATAGCTTCGTCTGCTCGCCTCCACTGCAGGAGGAAAACTCTTTATCAAGAAGTCCCTGGATCCCAAGTCCATTCACGACCATGGCAATAGACGCCTCCATCTCATACCCTCCTTCATTGCTGAAGAGATCCTGGAATCGTCCATATTCTTCAAGGATCGCGTCCAGGTCCCCGTGTCCTTCGCCCATTTTCCCTTCCAACTCCTTGAGCTTTTCACCGATGGCCACGAGATCGGAGAACGCCGACTTCAGGACGTCGATTCCCAATGTCCCTTCCGGATACTCCGGTATTTGGGCAAGATAGCCGATTTTTGCGTTCTTTTTCATCGAAATCGTCCCCGAGTCAGGGGTGTCGGTTCCTGCAAGAAGCTTGAATAGCGTCGTCTTACCCGTCCCATTCCTCCCCACAAGACCGATTCTCGCCCCCTGGGGTATTTCAAAGGTCAATTGCTCAAAAACAGGATGGCCCCCGTACATTTTACTGATCTGTTGTGCGCTGCAAATAATCATATTCCTCTTCCTTTCATTCATCCGTTAATACGGCAAGAGGCACATGATCCACGACAAAAAGCCGTGCATAAGCAGTCCACGGCTTCTTAATCCTTAATCAGGCATAAAAAAAGAAGGCGAAAAACGCCCCCTCCTTCCGTTCTATCAAGTGATTGGAATTGAGACCTCTTACCGTTCAGTATTCATATTCAGTTGCTAAAAAAGGGCATACGTGTCCCCTTGAACGCAACAATATGAAAAATTGCACGGCAGTAGTAAATAAAATCCAAATACTTCCCACGCAATCCTACAGAACGATTCATCTCAATTCCACCTCCTTTTGGTAGCACATAATATAATGTTATTATAAGGCAATTCAGAATGATATGGCAACCACTTTATAAGTGCTGTGTATACGCGATTTTTGCCGAATTCGAGTGAACCAAGGTTCCCTCGCTTTTCAGCAAAGCTGAAAAGTCCAGCCGGAGGAGAAGGACCAGGGATGAATTCATTCATCCCAAGGTCCTTCTCCTCCGGCTGGAAATACGGCAAAAATCAACTTGTTTCACAAATGGTAAATTATACTTAAAATAGTGCTTTTTTGTTATTTTTTTGCTATGATTTACAAACAAACACCCAATCAACCACACACCCCAACCCAACTTACCTGGAGGCTGAGAATGAAAAAAATCTTAACCATCTCCCTTATTGCACTAGGGCTAGCCGCCTTTGTGGGGTTCGGGGCTTATAAAATATTTGAGAACGCATCGGCTTTCGAGGAGAAGGCAAACCCAGCAAAAGCTGAAAAACCTGAAGATAAAAACTCACCTTACGCAACCAAGGAAGAAGAAGTCAGGGAGCAGACAGGTACCATCGGAGGAATCGAATATACCTTGAAGATCCCTGAAAACGCCGAAGAAAAGGATATTGTCTCCATCATGCACAAAATGACCCACCAGAAAGTCCGCTCACAAGATAAATGGGGAGCCATCCCCATGATACCAGAAACCGTCCAAACCGTTCTTGATACCATTCATGCCTCTTCCTTCGATCACAAAGACAAACTTCAAGACATCGCCGAAAAGTGGAAGAGTGAAGATTTCTCTAGCATCGACAAGGATCATAACTACTTTTGGACCCTCCAAGGCGGCACAGTAGGAGAAGCCTACGGCATCATGAATAAGGAAGAGGAAGAAGCCTTCATCCAGAATAACTTCAAGCAAGCGGAATGAACATATGAAAAAGCCTGAGGGGCGCTCCTCAGGCTTTTTCTTATGCTAAACGTTTAAAGTTCTGACCAAGGATTTCATTCATCGTATGGGCGGTGATGAATGCCTTGTTGTCGGTTTTCGTGATGAAGCCCTTTAACCGGGAATAATCCTTGCGTCCCAAGATCGTGGTGATGACTTCCTTCTCATCAGAAGTGAAGGCACCCGTCGCCGTATGGACCGTTGCACCCTTTCCAAGCTCGTGGACGATATACGACTTGATCTCTGAGCTGTGGCGGCTGATGATCACCACTTCTTTATTGGAATTGAATTGTGAGAGTACATAGTCGATCACCAAGCCATTCAGGATCACCCCGAAGAAGGCGTACATCCCGACCTGTGGACCGAATAGGATCGCAGAAGAAAGTGCGATGGTCAAATCTGATAGCAGGACCCCGCGCCCCACTTCGATATTGAAGTATTTGTTCAGGATCATGGCGATGATATCGGTCCCGCCGGTGGAAGCGTCCTGATGAAAAACGATGGCCATTCCGATTGCGGCGATGCATTGGCCGATGATGAGCTGGATCAGGACATCATTTGATAGCGGTGCATGGATCGGTGCAACCGTCTCAAGAAGCCAAACATAGAATGACAGGGCGAAACTTGCATACACCGTTTTTGCCCCGAAACTGAAGCCAAGGAAAATCAGGCCGACCACGAACAAGATCAGATTGATGAGAATCATGAAGAGCCCAAGCGACATACCCGGGAACACGTGATTCATGATAATCGACAGACCGCTCACTCCTCCAGTCGCTAAATCATTGGGTGATAGGAAAAAATGAACGTTGACCGCAACCAGCAATGCTCCGACGTTCATCATCAAGAATGAAAAAATCTTTTGCCGCATCTCCGCAACCTCCTTTATATGAATAATCCGTGCCTTTAAAAAGTTGAACAACGCGCATTATAAAGCCCTTTGCACCCCTTTGTAAAGGGAAGCCGGTTAAATAAATTAGGTTTAATAATTGCGACAATTGAAAGGGTTTTAAAAGAGAAAAACGCCGAAACAATCCGGCGCTTTAACCAAAACTCTTCTTTTGTCTTGTCTGTATCTGTGGAATGATGATTCCTGCCAGAATCAGGGCGATCCCCGCAAATTGAAAGATGGCCACCTGCTCGTGTAGGATCCACATGGCAGCCAGGATGGCGGCTGGAAGCTCCGCTGCCCCCATGATCGTCGACATACTTGAATCAAGATGTGGTGTACCAATGGCGAAGAAGACAACGGGTAGGATGTTCCCGAAAATGGCCACCAGCAGGCCGAAATCCGTCATTTCAATAATTTTGGACGGCTGTTGGATGAAAGATGGCTGAAAAACCGCCAGCACAACCAGTATGCCACCCAAGGAAATCATCATGCTTTTTTGAAAGGTTGGTAGGCTTCTTGCTGCCTTCCCGCTGAAAAACATAAATAAGGCAAACGTGACGGCAGCACCGAATCCATACAACAGTCCGAGCGAGTTACCAGTCCAATCAAATCCCCGGGATGAACCCAAGCCGCCGGCGAATAACGTACCAATCCATAAAAGCAGGACCGAAACCAGTTTCTTTTTTGAAGGTACTTTCCTTACATAGAGGGCTTCGATCAGTACTCCGATCCAGGTGAACTGGAACAGCATCACGACGGCGATGGACGCAGGGATGAGACTGAGGCTCATGCCATAAAAAATCCCCGTTAAACTTAAAAACACCCCTACTCCCAAGAGTGCGGACACCTGTCCGACCGTCATCTTCACCTTGCGTGTGAATAAAAAGGCGGCGAACAGCATCACCAAGCCGAATAAATATTGAAGTCCGGTGATATCCGGGACCGCATAGCCTTTTCCCAGACCCAGCTTTACAACCGAGGCGTGGATGCCGTAGCTGCTTGCCCCGATGAGCACACATAATGATGCACGATATGATTTCATATTCCGTCCCTTCTTTTCTGCATTTCTCTTCCCTTATCCGGGAGCCACTTCCTATTTTACTAGATTCAACAAGCTGGAGACATAAAAAAAAGACGATCGCAATGGATCGCCTTCACCATCAACGATTGTCGATGGTCTCAGGATACATATCATGATTCATCAAGCGATGGAACGCCATTTCCTCATATTTCGTACCCGGTTTCCCGTAGTTCGTGTATGGATCGATGGAGATGCCGCCGCGAGGAGTGAACTTGCCCCAGACCTCGATATAACGTGGATCCATGAGTTCGATCAGATCATTCATGATGATGTTCATGCAATCTTCATGGAAATCACCATGGTTACGGAAGCTGAACAAGTACAATTTAAGCGATTTGCTTTCCACCATTTTTTCGCCAGGGATATAGCTGATGTAGATGGTGGCAAAATCCGGCTGTCCGGTTTTCGGACAAAGGCTCGTAAATTCCGGACAATTGAATTTCACGAAGTAGTCCCTGTTGGGATGTTTATTATCGAATGCTTCCAGGATCTCAGGAGCATATTCGAATAGATAGTTTGTACCTTGATTCCCTAAAAGGGACAAGTCTGTAAGATCTTCATCTTTTCTGCCTGACATGAAACGTCCTCCTTATCAGTCGTACGGGGCATGGACCTGTATCCATTGCAAATGCACCCAATGTTTGGTACGCTTGAATGATAGCCCCAGGCGTATATTTTCAATACGCTCCATGGCCTGTCAACTGGTTGTTCAAGCGTTATCATAATGGAAATCCATTCAAAAAGTCAACTGGGACAATTGTGTGATGGAAGAAGGATTTTTCATTTATTTATGGAATATAGAATAAGGTATTTTTCACCATCTCAGGAGTGATGAAGATGAATCAGCTAGTCCAGACTTTTACGAAGTCAATCCTGCAAGGGGACGTGCATTCATTGCTTGAACTACACTCGTCAGCCATTGAATCAAAGATGGATCACCTGTCTTTTTATGAAAAGGTCGTCAAACCTTCCATGTATAGAATCGGTGAAATGTGGGAGAAGAATCAAATCACTGTCGCTGATGAGCATTTAGCCACGGCCACCTTGAAGTATCTCCTCTCTTATCTGATGAATGAACATAAAGCAGGGAAAGATCAGCCGAAGGCCCTCCTATTCTGCATTGAGGGGGAGCAGCACAGTCTCGGGCTGGAATTGGCAAATGAAATCTTCAAAGAACATAAATGGAACACCCGTTTCTTAGGGGCCAATGTTCCCATCAAAGATGCCGTCACGTTTATTGAAGCCTGGCAACCGCAGATGGTCGGGATTTCAATCGGGATGACCACTGAGCTGGGCAAACTGAAAACGTGCATCGAATCGATTAGAAAAGTAAATGAAAAGATTAATATAGTAGTAGGGGGAAGGCTTGTTGCCCAATATAAATTGGACTTCCTTGAGAAGGAACAGGTAATGACCTTCAATGATCTGGATGAATTGAACAGCCATCTTGCCGACCTTTCGAAACAATCCGTGTCACTGGAAAGTTGACCTCCTCCACCACGAGCTTTGCCAATCATAAAAGGGCCTCCCTGAATGTTATCCCACATGTCACCTTACCTCCAACAACCGTAAGGAGGGCAATGACATCCATACTCCCTTAATCTAGGAGTGATCATGTGGAAAACCTGCACCTATGCCCTATCCCTTACCTGTTGATCGATCGGAAGTTCAACGTAATCGATGCCTCCAACCCTGGTTACGAATTCCTTGATATCGGCGAAAATTTCCTTTCCATCGTCGAGGAAGAGAGTTCACCGAAATTTGCCAGAATGATTCATAAGGTCCCAGACGGTACCATGGAGCTCAATTTGAAGAAGGACAATGCCTTTGGTTTATTCGACCTCCATTATCGATTCTCTGATCATCACCAGCATTATCACGTTGCCATCATCTCAAAGGATGATCAGTACCAAAAGGTATCAGACAAGATGAATGGTCTATTCGACTTGATGGGAAACTCTCCTTTTCCAAGGAAAAATCCGAATGGAAACGAAGCTCTTGCCAAGGTTTCCTCCCTTTATTTAAAACTTTCCAATACATCGGACTGGAATCGACAAGAAGTGATGGATAAAATAAAAGAGATTGAAACCCTGCTTCAGCAGGAGTTGACTAATTAGCGAAAGGGAGAAGAACCAATGACTCTATTGAACACCATCCTCGACTACAACGAACAATTCGTGGAAGAAAAAGCGTATGAGCAGTACCGTACCACCAAGTTCCCGGATAAGCGGCTCGTTATCCTCACATGCATGGATACACGCTTGGTGGAACTACTCCCTAAATCCATGAACATCAAAAACGGCGATGTCAAAATCGTCAAAAATGCCGGCGCCATCCTGACACATCCATTCGGAAGTATCATGCGCAGCCTTCTCGTTGCCGTGTATGAGCTACAGGCAGATGAAGTCATCGTCATCGGACATCATGACTGCGGCATGAGCGCCATCGACAGCCATAAGATGGTCGATAAGATGAAAGAACGCGGTATCAGCGAGGATACCCTGGGTACGCTCAACTATTCCGGCATCGACCTACACGACTGGTTGAAGGGCTTTGACTCCGTTCAAGAAAGCGTCGCCCACAGCGTTGATATGATCAAAAATCATCCGCTCATGGACAAGAAAACGCCTGTCCACGGACTCGTCATCGATCCGGCAACTGGAAAGCTCGATCTTGTTGTCGACGGATACTAAGCCATTGACCCAACACCTGCCTGAGGGCGGGTGTTTTTTTTCTTCCCAAAAAGGAACAAACGTTCTATACTATAAGAATAAAACCATAATTTGGAGGAAAATACCATGAGGCCTGAATTATCGAAAGAAACTCCTGCAAACCAGTTCAGAGAGTACTATTGGCTAAAATCAGAACTCCAACTGTTCTGCAGATCCATAGGGATGAGTGCATCCGGATCCAAAGAAGAAATAAGCACGCGCATCGGGCATTTCCTCGAAACCGGGATCATGCTGAAACCTTCCCGGACTGCCAGACCGAAGGCCGTTCAACCGGTGACTCTCTCCCTTGATACAATCATTCCGGAAGGACACCGATGCAGTCAGCACGTGCGTACCTTCTTCCAGTCCGTCATCCCGAACTTCCATTTCAGTACCTTTATCCAAAACTACTTCATGGAAAACATCGGGAAGACCTATCGGGATGCCGTTCAAGCCTGGCATGATGAGGAGAAACGGAAAAAAGACCCGTCCTATGAACGGGTCATCTCACCGCAGTTTGAATATAACCGCTTCATCCGGGACTATTTCAACGACCCCCACAACACCCGTCACAGCAGGAACGATGCCATAGCCGCCTGGAACGAGGTGAAATCTAAGCCCGGAAGCAACCGCTATTCCCGGGATTGATGACGTTCCAGTTCTTTCAAGATCGGCATGAGCTCCTTCTCTTCATCTGTCACATGTTCCCATTGTATCCCAGCAGGCTTTTCATAAGGTGTATTCGTCTCCAGTACCCCTTCTTCCGTCACGATATAGTCGACGGCCAGGTCAAAGGAATCCCTTGGGATGTCATCACCTACAAGCTGGGCGCTATGGATGGTTGTGAGGACGGGTACTGCCGGGTTTCCGATTTCCCTCAGGATCGCATATTCACGGTCGGCATACCCTTCCCCCTTCCCCAACCGCCTTCCGTCTTTATGGATGGCTACTGACCCTACAACGATTAAATCAATTCTGGGGATTCCGGACAGAGGAACGACCCGTCCATACGCGTTCATATGTTTGATGCTTGCTGCCTTACGTGCTTCTCCTTCAGGAACATCTTCTGGCCTGATCATCACAAACCCGTCCTTCAAGCGGGGAGTCGGGATCAAGAGGATTTTCCCATCCTTCAAGATCGATGCCCTCAAAGGAAGCTGCGGTGCATCGGGATTCACCTTGATGACGCCTGCACGCTTATAGATCTCCAGCTCCCTTACATGGGCAGCCGACTTCTCTGCCCCCTTCACATTCGGGATTCGATTTGTCAGAGGAAACGGGAATCGGCCCAGCTTTTCATCCGTCAGCTTTCCCCATACTTTATGCCTGATTTCACTTTTTTCCATGCCACCATCCCCTTCTGGTCCGGAAACCAATGACACAAGGACTCGCGGACTCTTCAATAATAGACTATCATACACCCATCAAGCACATCGCTCATCCCTTAAATGTTTCAACTTCATAAGAGCGGGAAAAATAAGGACTGTAGATACGAAACATGAGATACGAAACATGCAAAACGTGTAAACCAAACAGGAGGAATGTAATCATGGCAACGTTTCAATTAAAAGATACAGTACCGGATTTTGAACTTCCATCCGTAGCAGGTGAAACATTCAGTTTTAAACAACATCAAAAAGAACATGACAGCTGGCACCTCATCGTATTCTTCAGGGGATCCTGGTGTCCCGTCTGCCAGGAAGAGCTCCGTGAATTCCAGGCAGGTAAGGAATACTTCGAGAAGCACAGCGTCCATATCATCGGAATCTCCAGCGACTCGCTTGATAACCTGAAGGAAATGGTCGATAAAGAAGATATCACCTTCCCGATTCTTTCCGATGAAAAATTGGAAGCCATCAAGGCATTTGATGTATTTTATCACGGAGAAGATGCTCCATATGAAGATCACGGACAGCACGGTGAGCCGGCATACTTCCTAGTGAATGAAAAGGGAGAAATCCTTTATCAACAAAAACAAACCGGTCCATTCGGCCGTCCGCATCCGAATGAACTCCGTAAAACAATCAGCTACATCCAGAAGAACATCAAGGAATAAAGTAGGGAGCCGGTTTGATCACTCAAACCGGCTTTTTGTTAAGCCTTATTCTTTGTTTAGGGATTCCCATTTATGTTACGGTATCCATGACCCTTAATTGAGGGGTCAATTGCATGAAAAACATCCTATTGCATACACTATATTTTTAAAAATGAAGAGGAGGATCAGCCATGCTGCCAGACAAGCAAAAACAGATTCAACTTGTATCGCGTCCAAACGGAACACCTGTCGAATCGGATTTTCACTATAAGGAGATTGACGTACCTCGCCCCGACCAAGGACAGGTTCTTGTAAAAACCCTTTATCTATCAGTCGACCCTTATATGCGTGGTCGCATGTCAGATGCCAAGTCCTATGTGGAACCTTTTAAATTGAATGAAGCCCTTGCCGGAGGCGTCGTAGGTGAAATTGTCGACTCACAATCCGAACAATTCCAAAAAGGCGACTTTGTCGTCGGAATGCTCCCTTGGCAGGAATATTCCCTTGCGAGCGAGAAAGCCGTGCGCGCCATCGATCCCGATGTGGCACCGATCTCGACTCACCTGAGCATCCTGGGTATGACAGGCCTCACCGCCTATTTCGGCCTTCTTGATATCGGTCAGCCCAAAGAAGGTGAAACTGTCGTCGTATCAGGAGCTGCCGGTGCTGTTGGATCGGCCGTTGGACAGATCGCAAAAATCAAATGGGCCCGCGTGGTGGGGATTGCAGGCTCTGATGAAAAAGTGAACTACCTGAAGGAAACCCTTGGTTTTGACGAAGCCATCAACTACAAGACAGGTGATATCCAGGAGTCCCTCGAAGCAGCCTGTCCCGATGGAATCGACGTTTACTTTGAAAATGTCGGTGGGGAAATCGGAGACGCTGCCCTCAGCCTCCTGAATAAACATGCCCGTGTGCCGGTTTGCGGAGCAATCTCTTCCTACAACAAAACAGAAGAAGACCTCGGACCGCGCGTGCAGTCAAGATTGATCAAAACGAGCGCCCTTATGAAAGGATTCGTTGTGAACGATTATAACGATCGCTTCAAAGAAGGAGCCGCCGACCTCGGCAAGTGGCTCAGCGAAGGAAAACTTCAATACGAAGAAACGATCACCGAAGGATTGGACAACGTAACAGAAGCATTCCTCGGATTGTTCGAAGGGAAAAACCTCGGTAAGCAGCTCGTAAAAGTCGCTGAACCAGGCAACTAATCCAAAAGCCATGATCACATCGATCATGGCTTTTTTCTATCATCATAAAACTCCATATGCTTCTTATCTTCACGGTAATAGCTTAACCGATCCTCCAACGTACCTGTATGGAATTCAAACTTATGACCATCGGGATCAGTGAAATAGATCGACTTCTTATCCCTGGAATCCCGCTCCCTTCCCCCAAGGATACACGCCCCGCTTTTTTCCAGCCGATCATACATGGTATCCATATCTTCTTCCTTAACAGAAAAAGCGATGTGTGTATAGGAGTGTTGAATATCCTGCCGCGGGATATCCTTTTCTTCATTCAGTGCCAGCCACATGCCATTTAAGTCAAAGTAGGCTGTCGATCTTCCTTTCACCAAAAGCTCCGCATGAAATACTTCTTGATAAAAAGCAATCGATCGATCCAAATCCGATACAGAAAATAAAAAATGGTTCAATCCTTGAATCGCCATATCCCTACCTCTTTCCCTATTTTTCATTATACTACCATATCTTTTCACCCCATTCGACCTATCCTTATGTTTAGTTCCGGACAATAGAAGGGAATAGTATAGGCATATTCAAAGACTTACGAGGAGGCTCTTCATGAAACAGTATCAGCTATACATTAATGGTGAATTTGTAGATAGTTCTTCAGGTGAAGTTTCAGACGTCATCAACCCTGCCACGGAAGAAGTCATTTCGAAAGTCCCAAAAGGAACCGAAGAAGATGTGGATCAGGCAATCGATGCCGCCCATAAAGCATTCCTATCGTGGGAAAAGGTCCCGTCCACTGAACGTGCATCCTATCTGCACAAGATGGCCGATAAACTGGAAGAACGAAAAGAACAGTTCGTCGAGATGCTGACGGAGGAAAATGGTAAGACTGTCAAAGCGTCCGAAGACGAGATCAATACAGCGATCGACTACTTCCGCTACATGGCAGGATGGGCCCTCCGCTATGAAGGTGAAATCCTCCAAAGTGAGCGTTCGAACGAAAACATCCTCGTATATAAAAAACCGATCGGCGTTGTATCCGGGATCGTCCCTTGGAACTTCCCTATGTTCATTCTTGCAAGGAAGGTGGCACCGGCCATCGTGACCGGCTGTACCATCGTCCTGAAGCCGAGTCAGTATACCCCGAATACAGCCTGTGAATTTGCCAAGATCGTCGATGAAATCGGCCTTCCAAAAGGCGTCTTCAACCTGGTGACCGGTAAAGGATCCGATATCGGTAACCGCATGGCCGGTCATCCACGGGTCGGACTCGTGACGATGACAGGAAGCTACCCTGCCGGCTCAAAAGTCATGGAAGCCGCAGCCAATTCCATTACGAAGGTAAACCTTGAGCTTGGCGGTAAAGCACCGGCCATCGTGACGAAGCACGCCAACATCGACCTTGCCGTAGATCGCATCAAAACCTCGCGGATCACGAACTCCGGACAGGCTTGTACGAATGCAGAGCGTGTCTACGTACACGAAAGTGTGGCGGAAGAGTTCATTTCCAAGATCACCGAAGCTATGAAAAACACAACGGTCGGTGATCCTACAAGCCGTGACAGCGACATCGGACCGCTTGTGAATAAAGACCGGATCGAAGAAGTATCCGAAATGGTCAACAACGCCGTTGAGGCAGGAGCCCGTATCCTTACAGGCGGTAAGGCAATTGAAGGAAAAGGCTTCTACTTCGAACCGACTGTCCTTGTCGACGTGAAACAGGATATGGAGATCATCCAGGAAGAAATCTTCGGCCCTGTGCTTCCGATCATGACCTACAGCGACTTCGATGAAGTAATCGAATTGGCCAACGATACGGAATATGGATTATCCTCTTCGATCTTCAGTGAAAACCTGCACGAAGTCATGAGAGCTGCCAATGAACTTCACTACGGTGAAACATTCGTCAACCGTGAAAACTTCGAAGCCATACATGGGTACCACGCCGGACGCGGTCAGTCTGGACTAGGCGGTGCCGATGGGAAGCACGGACTTCATGACTATTTGGAAACACATGTCATCTACCTTGAGTATGATGAAAACTATAAAGGGTAATGAAAAACAAGGACCGTCTATCATGACGGTCCTTGTTTTCATTCTAAATATATGAACAAAAAAATATCGCACGGGATGCGATATTTTAAGAAATGATGAAAAAGCTGGCCATCATGATGACGAGCAGGATAACCGCTACTCCGGAGGTCATCCATAAGATGTCATTGAAATCCATCTTTGTTTCCAGAAGTCGATCTCTTTTCATACGTGCACCCCATTCCCAACTTGCTTCTCAATCATCCCAATGACTTTGAATCCGGATACGGGTGACTTTTCGTCTTGGCATGTGTTACAGGTGAAAGCCTCTTCCATTGTCGACCTGAATTCGCTTGAACACTGCATACATTGAAGAATATGTAAGTCCATCCGGTCGCCTTCACAGTCAAATTTTATCCGTTCTTTGCCTCTGTTCAAGTAGGTCAACGTTCATCTTCCCCTATCGTTGTAAGTAGTACTCATTTACCCGACTTTTAGGGGATAAAACATATTTTAGAAGAGGTGGAAGAACTATTAAATGGTTCCTTCCTCAGTCTATAAGACTCTTTTGGTGTAGGCGGGATTTCGACTGATTCGTTACAGGGAATCGACATCCTTCTTTAATTGGGGAGTGAAGGAAGGTTTGGATCGTTCCGTTCCGCTGCGGTCACCCGCTTTCCATGGGGCGTGCGGTGAGCCGCTTTTCCCATTGGAGTCGGGTGACCTCCGCTACACTGCACTATGTGCATCGGAGTGGTATCCCACTGGTTCGGCGCAAGATAATTTCCCCATTATGAAAGGATTAAGGGAAGGTGTACTATGTTATGTGAATATGGGGAAGAGAGGAATCCAAACAGGGAATCAACATCCTGTTTTCATATAGGATTGCGGGAAGAATGGGACGTTCCGTTCCGCTGCGGCCACCCGCTTTCCATGGGGCGTGCGGTGAGCCGCTTCGGCAAGCCTGCAGGGTCTCACCCTGCCCGCTTTTCCCATAGGAGTCGGGTGGCCTCCGCTGCACTGCACTTTGTGCGAATTGATGAGCATTGTACTCTATCACCGCTCTAATAGTTTTAAAATACATTCTTCTTCGAACTAGTTTTAAAGAATGAATGATTAGAAGAGTACCGCCTACTCAACTAGCACTTAGTGGACTGGAGCGAAAGGGATTTGACTCCTGCGGAAAAGGGTGATGATCGAGACCCCGCAGGTACGAGGAGGCTCGACTTCCTCCCCGCGGAAAGCAAATCCCTGCAGCGGAAGGGAACGGACCACTCTTCATGAGCATCCCCCCTCACTATGAACGAAACGATGACTTTAAAATTTGAATGACTTTACCTCCTAACCTTTAGAATGGAAATCCATCTCACTTCTAATCAACATCACAGAGTGCACTGAAGCGGAAGGGATTTGACTCCTGCGGAAAAGGAGGATGATCGAGACCCCGCAGGCACGAGGAGGCTCGACTTGCTCCCCGCGGAAAGCAAATCCCTGTAGCGAAAGGGAACGGACCACTCTTCATGAGCATTCCCCCTCACTATCAATGAAAAGATGACTTTAAAATTCGAATGACTTTACCTCCTGATCTATGAAAGAGCAATCCATTGCATTTCTAATCACCATCGCAGAGTGCACTGAAGCGGAAGGGATTTGACTCCTGCGGAAAAGGAGGATGATCGAGACCCCGCAGGCACGAGGAGGCTCGACTTGCTCCCCGCGGAAAGCAAATCCCTGCAGCGGAAGGGAACGGACCCTATCCAAAGACACACCCCTACCAAGAATGCTTATCACCCAAACAAGGAGTCATTCACTTTTTATGGAATTATAAAAGAGGATACATCAACAATCGGCTGAAAAAGATCGATCCCAAAACCAGACCAGAAAGGAAGTGCATACGATTGACTCACGAAAGCAAACTCATCATCTCTCCATTAACCGATGATCTAATAGAAGACATTAACAAAACAAATGACCCCTTCAGAATATACGGCCGAGTCGTCCCCCGCTTACAATCGGGAAAGTGGTCCTACGAAGAAGTTCTTTTTGATGAAGCGACAGAAACACGTTTTCCCGACGACAACCTTGAATGGAGCCATTATATCAACCGGGAGGACAAAACAGTCTTCTTAGCTTATCTGAACAATCGCTGCATAGGGCAGATTCGAGTCGTGAAAGAGTGGAATCGATTCTGTTATATCGAAAACATCGCAACGAAACGAGAGTACCGAGGTAGCGGAGTCGGGAAGGCGCTCTTACATCAAGCAGAGGAGTGGGCACTGGAACGAAGTCTTATTGGCATGTCGCTCGAAGCACAGGATGATAATCTCGATGCATGCAGATTTTACATAAAACAAGGGTTCAAACTGGGCGGTGTTGACACCCTGAAGCAGTCCTATAACCCACATATCGAAGCCACTTTATACTGGTATAAATTATTCTAAGGGCATAAGCAGACATCCATCACGTAACCGGCTGTTTTTTCATGCCTCACTCATAAAGTAGAAAACCACCCCGGGCCTCATAACCGGGGTGGTTCTTCATTTATCCATGATGACGTTTGACAGGGCAACGAAATCTTCGAAAGAACGGCATTTCAACAGTTCCTTATACCGCTTGCTTTCGGTGAATTCGATGAAGAGATCATAGATTTTGGTTGCTTCTTCGTAGTTTTTATTCCCCATGGCGATGAGGAATACGACACCTACTTCATGCCCGTCATTCCATTCGACCGGGTGATCCAGGATGGCGATGTTGATGATGGTTTCCTTGGCAATCAGTCCGAGGGGATGCGGTATGGCGATCCCTTTTCCGATTGCAGTGGAACCGAGGGACTCCCGTTCAAGAACCGATGCATGGAAGTCCGGATCCACGAAGTCTTCCGCTTCCAACTGCTCACTCATGCTTTTAAGCAGGCTCTCCTTGTCCACCTTACCTTCTATGTGGCGGAATAGAAGCGGCCTGAAATAGGTCGTGAGCATGGTGGATTTCAGGATCGACTCATTCATGATGGCTTCTATCTGCTTCGATTCATCCTCTGTCAGGAAAGGACTGACAATCGCCACGGGCTTGTTCTTTTTGGACAATTTGACTGTCGAGATGACGATGTCTTCACTGATGCTTTCCCGATGTTCATATTCATAAAGGGAAATGAGATCCGTGATCACCAGGTCCCTGAAGGTGGCACGCAGCTTCGTCTCCAGGAGACGGGCGGTGCCGAGCCCTGTCCCGCAGACGATGAGTGCCACTTTTTTTCGGTCTGACTCGAGGAAATACTTCCGCTCAAGGGCTGCCCCGATATGAAGGACGAGGTAACCGAGCTCATCATCGTTCACCGTGCTCGGGAACCGGTCCTGCACTTCCTTCACTGCTCCAAGGGTGACCTCATAGGCAACGGGATAATTGATTTTGATATGGTCCAGGAGGGGGTTCTTCATATTCATATTGAATCGGATCCGGTAGAACATGGCCTTCAGGTGAGAAATGAGATCTGATTTCAACTGGGTATCGGAGCGGAGATCATAATGATGCCGCTTATAGATGTACTCGAGCATATCGAGGACGAGCTCATGCTGCTCATCTGCCATGTAGTCCCCATCCTTCACCTTTGGTCGCACCTTGCTCATGATCTGAAGAAGGAAGTAAATCTTCTCCGCATCCGAGAATTCGAGGGAGAATGTTTCCTCAAGGTCGCTCACGATGGTTTCTGCCAATTGCTGATAGTCGACCGGCGCTTCAAATGTGGCGAAAACCGAAATGGGGTGCTCTGCACGGATGCGTTCGATGGAAATGGCTGTATGGATGATGAGATTTTCCAAAGCGATATCCGGCAGATTCAACGAGTGCTGTCTAAACTGAGCCGTCAGAATGGTGGAGATCTTCTCTAACTCCTTCATGTCAAAAAAGCGATGAAGGGCGCTTGTCCGACCGATTTCGGAGGAACCTTGCGATAGATTTTTCGCAAGGCAGAATCGGATGTTCTTTTCTTCCCCGTCCACTCTTACCCCGTGGCCCGGTTTTGAAGACAGTTCCAGATGATACCCTGTCAGGATCCTGCGAACATTTTTCATATCGTTGTTCAGCGTGGCCCTGCTGATGAACATCTGATCGGCCAGGTCTTCGAGCTTCGTGTATCCTTTTGATAGCAGGAGGGATTTCAATACGTATTGAACCCGGTAATCCGGGTCGTCCTGGACCACATGCTGGCGGTTGAATTGCTCACATAAACCCTCAAACGCTTCTTTTTCCCATACCAGGAGGTGGTACCCTTTCTGTCGTTCAAGGGCAATCTCGGCTCCATAGGATGCTAGACTATCATTGAGCTTTTTTATATCGGTTCTGATGGTGCGCGTGGAGACATCAAAATGGGATGCCATCTCATCAGGCAGCCATCCATCCCTCTCCAGGAACGATTGAAAGATTCCGGCAAGGCGTTTATTCAAGAATAAGTTCAATTGCATCTCCTCTTTTCGACTGCCACCCAACGAGAACAATCATAGGGGGAACACCCCTATGATTGCATTTATTTTATAACGTAGGTTTGTAGCTGACAGTGTGACAAGTCCTTGATGTTTTCCATAGCTGTTGTTTCGTTCAGGGCCACTGCTTCCAACGTGTGATCCTTTATATCAACCCTGGAACTTAAAGTCTCGTACGGATTGAAGCATCGCAGGATGTAAGCATCCGACCGTTCTGCTTTTTTGATGGCACTCACTGCAGCTGTGTGGTCAGGACTGACTTCAAACAGGCTGTATTCCTTTTCAAACTGCGCTTCTTCATCGCGATTCGAGAAGATCAAGCGCCCATTAAGGAAGTCTGCCAGTTGATACACCGTAAGCGGCGACAGGTACTCCTTCGCTGTCCTGACAAGCTCTGCATCATCGAAGCCGCCTGTATTCATCTGGTATGCAAAGGTGAACTTCAGCTCACCGATCATTTGTGCATCCGGAGTCTCGATGATTTTCTCCCCAGAAGCACGACCAGGTCTGTATAGAAGATCCTCTTTACCCATATATCCGAACGTGCGGAACAGGGTGAGGGCAATCGTGTCGAAGTGCTCCCCGATGATTTCATACTCACGGACTCCTTCTGTGAAGACCGTGAATCCATGACCCTCATCATGCACGTTCACGAAACTTTGCATCGGTTCGATGGAAATCGGCTTTTCCTGCCACTCTTCTTCTTCCCACACATCCAGTTCCGGAAGGGCAACTGGTCTCTTGATTATACCAAAAGGCTGATCTGCGTAGGAGAACTTGGACGCAATATCCGTTGCGAACACTACGCGAAGGCGGTGACTGAGTGCCTGGTTATCCAAGTCTACGTTAAAGTGGATGAGCGGATCTCCTGAACGAAGTACTACCGTTACAGACAGAGGCATATCCACAGAGCATTTCCCATCGGCCCGTTCTTCCAGGTCACGTGGTACTTCCATCAACAGATTGATGTTCATGATTTCCTCTACGGCATTCCTTCCCACGTCCACCGTTCCATCCGACCCGACAGAGCTGATGATCAGATCTTTGCGCGGCGGTGAGTAGTTGTATGAATCCCCATCGTCCCCGTTTTCTTCAAAGATCATTTGATTCTTATAGACGCTTCCTGTCGGCTTATGCGTAATGGTCAGGGTGCAATCATCTTCAAATTGGATGCGGTAGTGGTCATTTTCAATGCTATCGACTTTTTCATTCGGTTGATCTCCAAGTTCGTTTTCTTTCAGATCAAAATAGAACTGAGAATATCCGAGGGACGGGATGTCATTGACTTTGACAACCAGTTTGGCTGCATATACCTTCTCGGGCAGATAGACTTTCTTGCTTGGATTGAGATAGATATGCTGATTGAGCACATAATCGGTCAACTCGGTTTTTTCTTTGATGGTGAAGGGCAACTGTTCACCGTTGACATCACGGATCGTGAATTCCTTCTCCGGGAGATAGGCGTCGAATTCCACATATCCCTTCCGTACATAAGGCAGTGCATTGAATACTGTGAAGGAGAAGGTCTCTTCCTGATTGATCTTCTGAGCGATCATACGCATATGCAGCTCAAGGAAATTGTCCCCGAGATCCCGCGCCTGCTTATACCGGAAGAAGACATCCTGATTGGTCGTATCGCTGTTGCAACCGCCGATGCTATCATGAGCGGCATTCTCGAACATGAGCTTCCAGATCTCTGCTACGGTCTCATGAGGATAGTCGTGTCCGAGGGAATGGCTGATTGTGAGGACAGGCTCCAATGTATTCGTGATGAAGTTCTCGATCTGGTTGTTCAATTGCTTGAGGTCCGCCCTCGTCGAGAAGATGGTCTTATGGATCCGGCTGTGTTTCCCTTCTGTCAGCTCCCCTTCCAATACCGGCAGGGAAGTGGCTGCTTCTTTGATCTCCTGAAGGAAGCGCTCTGGCTCGTTCAAGACATACTCACGTTCCTCATCGACCTCGTTGAATCGGTTGATAAGCTCAGGCAGATTTTTGCGGATCGGAGCCTGGTCAAAGCCATTCGGGAAATAAACATGCTCTGTAGACGCTTTTGCTTCGAGCTTCCCGACTTGTTCATTGAGATATGGAAGGATATCGTCCTCACCTTCAGGGATATTTCCTCCGTAGTAGTAACCGAATGGAATCTGAACGGCAAAGACTTCACTGCCATCCGACCCCTTCCAGGTGAACTCCGTCTGCTTCAAGCGATTATCGGCAACCCCTCTCCAGAAGAGGAATGTATCGATGCCGAACTGCTTGTAGATCTGAGGCATTTGAGCCGCCTGCCCGAATGCGTCGGGCACATAGCCGACCGCCATGGAGTGACCGAATGATTCTGCAATGCTTTGTCCGTAGTAAAGGTTCCGGACGATGGATTCACCCGAAATGACCAGCTGGTCGGTCTGTGTATACCAAGGTCCTGTCATGATGCGCTTAGCCGCGATCAACGCTTCCAGTCGCCCCCTGTCTTCTGGATACCATTTCAAGTAGTCATCTAGGAGTGATGCCTGCGCATCCAGCAGGTAGTACTTAAAATCCTCGTTGTTTTCAAGCGTTTCAAGGACTTCCTTCACCTGCTTCGCAAGATAGATTTTCGACCGTGATGTTGTGAAATACCATTCGCGATCCCAGTGTGTATGGGGAATGACGTGTACTTTTGTTTTTGCTTTCAACATGATGACCTCCTGAGGAGAAGAGATTCCTCTTCCTTTATGAGTGATCTTGGAAAATAGCCGTGTCACGGATTTCTCCGTGACAGGCGATTGATTTATTCTAAGACGAGCTCGATCTCGTCCTCTTCTGTTGGTTTTGCCGTTTTGGATGTTTTCACTTCTTCTTCGTCATTGAAGTTACCTAGGAGTACCGCACCGATGGCGATGATGAGGGCTCCACTGATTCCTCCGATCAAGTATGCGAACGGATTCCCGATGGAGATGGCTCCGTATAGTCCACCGATCGGTGGCATCTTGTCATAGGCACCAAGCAGGATCGTGATCGCTGCACCGGCGGCACATCCAATCATATTGAGCGGGATCATCTTCAGCGGATTACGGAGGGTGAACGGGATCGCCCCTTCCGTGATGCCGATCATCCCCATGATCCATGCACCATTCCCTGCTTCACGGAATGTTGCGTTGAACTTGCTTCTGCGGATGACGGTCGCAATCGCATAGCCGAGCGGCGGGATGCAGATCGCGATATTGATCATGATGTTCGGTAGATAGATACCGGAAGCCAATAAGGCGTTACCGGCCATCCAGGCTGCCTTATTGACCGGTCCACCAAGATCGAATCCGATCATGGCCCCTAGGATGACGGCCAGAAGGACTTTATTCGTTCCGCTCTGGGTCATGCTATTGATCCAATCAATCAGTCCCTGATTCAATGCGCCCAGAGGTCCACCCAATACCAGGGCCATGAGGATCCCCGTCAGGCCGACGGTGATGAGCGGAAGGATGATCAACGGTACGGTGCTTGCCGCTGCTCCCTTGATCTGAACTTTGTTCTTGATGAGGATCGTGAGGTAACCGGCAAAGAATCCGGCGATCACGGCTCCAAGGAACCCTGCATTCGTACTGATGGCCAGGCTTCCACCGACAAATCCTGCGGCAAGTGCCGGCTTCCCGCCGATCGAATAGGCGATGTAAGCAGCAAGGATCACATTGAGGAGTCCGATTGCCGTCCAGCCGACTCCCTGGAAGAGGTACACATAATGCAGGAAGCCTGATGCGTCTGCATAATCATCGAGGTTGCTCACCCCGAATCCGAATCCGATCATTTTCGCGATGGCGACCACCAGCGATCCGCCGATGATGATCGGTAGGGCGAACGATATACCTGTCATCAAATGCTGTTTTGCTTCCGATAACCACTTTTTCATCTTAAGTCCCCCTTTAGCCCCTATGCGTTTGCTTTTTGAACGGCTTCTACCGCTTTTTGAAGTACAAGCTCGGCTTTGCTGACTGCCTGACCAATTTTCACCCGCACGATGCGTTTACCTTCGAAGCGTTCCATATCTTCAATCGCCTTATCAGCCGCGATGATGACGAAATCTGCTTCAGATGCTTCCAAAGGGGTGATTTCATTTACTTTCCCCAAGGCCCCCTGCTGCTCGATCTTCACATCATACCCAAGCTTCACTCCTGCTTTCTCCAACGCTTTCGCTGCCATCGGTGTATGGGCCAATCCTGCGATACATGATGTTACGCCTACAATTTTCATAGTGGTCACGCTCCTATTTGATTAGTAAAGTACTGATAAAATTCTTCTGCCGTCTCAAGGCTCTCGAGCTTCTCCTTGAATTCATCCTCTAATAGATTGGTTGCCAGGGAAGCGATGACTTTCAAATGGAGATTCTCCAGATTGCTGCTCGGCATGAGGATCCCGAAGACGTACTTTACGTCCTTTCCGTCCAAGGAGTTCCAGTCTACTTCATTCTTCAAACGGATGAAGCAAATCCTTGCCTCCATGACGGCGTCGCTCTTTGTGTGAGGCAGGGCGACGGATTCAGCTAGTCCTGTTGAATATTCCTTCTCCCGTTGCCAGAGGTCCCTGACCAATGCTTCTTTGTTGTCTGTTATGTTGAATTTAACCGATACATCCCCGATGAAGTTCATGACATCATCCTTCGTGTCGAATTCCTTCTCCAGGAAGATCAGCTCCGGTGATAGTAGCAATTGTGTCACCCCTTATATTGTTGTGATTTGCTTATGAATCAATCATAATGAAATCGCTATCATAGATGAATATAAAGAATTTCCAAAACAATCGGAAAAAGTGTACACGTAAGATCAGACACACTATTTCCATACAAATTTACCTATATATGTTTAAAACGATTCCCCTCCGTTTAAATACATACCATACACAGCTTAAAGGAGGAGTACCATGAGTTTCCCTAAACTGATTAAGAAGTTGGAGAATCTGCACCTGCACGCCCCCGATAAGATGCTGACCGTATATTTGAATACCGACCGGAGCGACCCCGATCAGCAGGGCGGAGAATGGAAAATCGCCTTGAAGAACGGGTTCAACAGGCTCGAGGAATACCTGGAAAGCGCCCCCGAGGAACAGGAGCGATTGAAGGATCTGCGTCCAAAAGTCGAAGAGTATGTGTACAGTATGGAGCGTGAACTTCCGCGGAGCTTCATTTTTTTCGCCTCCCGGGACAGCGGCATCTGGGAAGCCATCGAGCTTCAGGTCCCGGTGGAAACCAACTTCTATTGGGAAGAAGACCCTATGCTTGACGACCTGAAGGAACTGCAACGGGCCTACCCCCATACCGGTCTCATCCTCATTCAGCAGAATCAGGTCAAGATCTTGACGTCTGCTTTCGGCAACCTTTTGTCAAACGAATCCATGGAGTTCGATCTCGACACCGATGACTGGCGGAAATACGAAGGTCCCCACCATGCAGACGCCAGCATGGGAAGCTCCAAGTCGAACCAGAAAGAAGAGTTCGAAAACCGGGTCAAGGCGAACCAGCAGCGCTGGTGGAAGAGTCTCGCCAGCATGCTGGATAAAAAAGCAGCCGATGAAAAGTGGGACCGCATCGTCCTCGTAGGCAATAAAGAAGAAGCGGCCGTATTGGAGGAAAACATGAACAAGGAAGTGCATGATACGATCGGAAAGAATCTCCTCAATGAAAATGAACACAAAGTAATTGAAAAAATCCTAGCGTAGAACGGAAAGATCCCGCCGGAAACCGGCGGGATCTTTCATTCTTTCATGCACATCCGCCCATTCCATTCATACACTGAAAACAGGAGGTGTGCGCCTATGCTATCACGAATTAAATGGTTATCTTTCTCAATCGAGCTTTTCTTGGCCGTGCCGATTTTCGGAAATCTTGCCGGTGAAGCCATCCCGTATCTTCTCTGTCTCATTTCCTTGTGGCACCTGGGAGTATTCTTCATTTCCCGCTCGGAAGACCAGCCCGTTCTTGGAAGTGTACTTGGAATCATCGCTTCCTTCCTTAATTTCTTCCCTGTCATCCGGCTTATCGCCCATGCCATCACTGCGATTGTCCTCATTTTTGAAATCCAAAAGGCTCCTGGTATGGAGTGATCAGTTCAAAAAAAACGGAGAATAATGGTTTCATTATTCTCCTCCAAAGTAAACCTACATAATGGAGAGACCGGAACCCTCCACTCGATGTTTCACCCCTGGCTATTCAGAGCGCACAATAAAAAAGCCCTATGCAGTGAAACCGCATAGAGCCCCCTTCTATAATTCATATTCCCACTCATCGCGAAGCTTCAGATAAAGGATCAGCAGCGTATTCTCAAGCTGCTCATACGTCTTCTGCTCCTTGCTCAATTCCAGCTTCGGAAACAAAACGGTGGCAATCTTCTTCGTCAGCTCATTCCGCTTCGCCAGCGGCAAATTGGTGAAACGCTCCGCATATCCTTTCAACAAGGTCCAGTCCCTCTCACCAAGCTGTTTCATATTCCATTCCTCGATCTTTAGATCTTCACTCTTGAGATTCCTTCGTTGAATCTCCTTATCCAGCCTGCTCATCCGCTTACTTTTTGCCCTTCGTTCATGAACCACGATCGTTCCCGCAACAAGGTCGCCAAGACGTTTATGCTTCGGATGGGCATACACCATGATCATCCCCAATACATAGTAAGCAGGCAGTTGATCGATGATCCTCATCAAGTTCCTGATAACTGAAGAAAGAAGCGTGATACGATGGCCATTTTCCTGCATCACATGGATGCCGAGTACTTTCTTCCCGATCGTCTTCCCATTCCAGAAATACTCAAGGCCTGCAAAGTATCCCCAGTTAAGGATGAACAGCACAATCACGACTCCCAAGATCAGATAAGGCGATACCGATCCAAGACCTAAATACATATCGAATCCCCACATACCTAAGACCGTGACGAGCAGGATCAATAAAGCTGCAACGGTTATGATTGCCTGATCAATGATGAGGGCCGCTGCCCTGCTTCCGAGTCCTGCCGGTTCAAATCTCAATGAAACGTATTCGGGGGTTTTGACTTCGACTTTTTCTTCCATCATGGAAATAACCTCCTTTCGATTGAATTTCATGCGAAACAGTTTCTATTTTTTCCTAAAATTACTATAATAAGAGGTATCATTAACGACAGGAAGGTGTGCTCATGAACGTCAAACAGTTCGTTAAACAGCATCGGGAGGACTGGAAGCGCCTCGAAGAGATGGTGACGATCCTCCAGAAAAAGAAAAATACCTCAGGGGATGCAATCCGGCGCTTCAATAAGCTCTATCAAAAGGCGGCCCAGAATCTCTCTTACAGCCAGACCTACTATCCAAAAGAAGATGTCACTCAATACTTGAACGGCCTTGTTTCCAAATCTCATAATCTCTTATACAATGACCAGCTGTCCAGTGGAAAACAGGTACGACGATTCTTCTCCACTACTTTTATCGGCCTTCTCCTCGAACAGTGGAAAGCCGTCGTCATCGCCATGATCCTGTTTTTCCTGGGAGCAGCAGGGGCTTTCATTGCCGTCATCGGCGACCCCCTTGCGGCCTATTCGATCCTGCCCGACAACATGGCCCAATCCGTCGATCCTTCCTCAACCGGTGAAATCGATGGAAATGTCGACTCACCGACCATGTCTGGAGCCATCATGACGAATAACATCCAGGTTGCCTTCCTCGCATTCGTAGGCGGCATCACATTCGGTCTATTGACAACCTACGTGCTCATCATGAACGGCATCCTCCTTGGAGCCCTCGCTGCCGTGTTCACCAATGCCGGACATACCTATGAATTCTGGGCATATATCGTCCCTCATGGAATGATCGAGCTGACAGCGATTTTCATTGCCGGTGGAGCCGGGCTTCTCATGGGGTATAAACTCTTTGTCCCCGGCACACTTTCGAGGGGATATCACCTCAAGGTGCAGGCCAAACGATCCGTTCAGCTCGTTCTCGGAACGATTCCGCTGTTCGTCATCGCCGGCCTCATCGAGGGATTCATCACGCCGGCAGCGATACCGCTGTCCATGAAGTATGGAGTGGCACTGGTGACCGTTCTGGGACTCATCCTTTATGTCGCCATCGGGAAGCTCCTTTTGGGAAGGAACAGATTACAAGAGTCCTCTGTTTAACACATCGATATAATGGGAAACGGCCGTTGAAGCCAGTTTCTCCTCACGGGCCTCCAGCATATGGAGGCCTTGTTTTTCCCATTTCATCTTTTCTTTCCTCTTCTCCATGATCTGTTGCTGCGCCATGCTTTTGATCATGGCCGCTTTCACACCGACTGGCTCATCCTTACTTCTTTCCATAACCGTCTCATCTTCCACTCCGATTGTCAGGAATAGATGCTGCCTCCTCAAACGTTGGAAATGAAAGAGGAGACTATCTTCATTCAAGAATGTATGCACATCACTGAATAAAAGAAGGAGACTGCGTTTTCGTTGCACCGACTGGATATGCTGGAACACAAGGGCATAATTTGATTCCGCTGCATCCACTTGAAGCGAGTAAATCTGTTCAAGGATCGTCTGCATATGGGCCATGCCTTTAGCCGGTGGCACATACACCTTGATTTCCCTGCTGAAGGCAATGACGGAAACATAGTCACCGTTCTTCAATGCAGCCGCCGCAACGGTCATGGCTGCTTCAAGTGATTTTTCAAGGCGATTTCCCTTTTTCAGTTCTGCCCCCATCATCCGGCCGCAATCGATCAGGATGGTGATATATTTCCCGTGTTCCGGCTCATACTCGTTGGTCATGACTTCTTGGAGCTTGGCGGTCTGACGCCAGTTGATCATACGTGGGTCATCACCCGTGACATATGTCCGGATCTTAGCAAACTCTCCTGATCCGCTCTTTTGTTTCCTGATCTTCTGTCCTTCATACATAAGGTACTGCTGGGCGTCTTCAAGAACCTTCCTCGTCTCGGTAAGATCCGGAATGACCCTGACAGCATCGTCCGTTTCAAATGTTTTCTGCTTTGCCCATAGCCCCAATCGGCTCCTGTAGCGAAGATAGATACGACTAAGATTGTAATCCCCCCGGACAGGTGCGACCATGCTATAGCCTCCGCTTAAACTGCTCGAAGCCGGGATCTTGCCCTTCAGAGGGAAGCGGGCTTCAAATACTTGCGGGAGCCCGTCCTTCAGTTCTATGAGCATCTCATGATGGGAAGCGTTATGGATGTGAAGGTCCACTTTATATTCGAGGCCACGTTCCACCTGATTCTCAATCTGTCTCGACATCCCCACCTCTTTTTTCTTGGGTGATAGGAGAAGATCGCACAGGCTGAGCGCGATCAAAAGTCCATCGATCATGAAAACAAGGGGCCACGGCAGACCGAACCCCCCTGCTATGACCAGGAGGATCGAAGCGATCCCGAGTACCATGAGGAGTTTTCCTGTCGGCAGGATCCCCTTATCTTGGAACAGTAACCGACCCAACAAGTTCCTGGATGATTTGGTCAACGGTCAATCCCTCCAATTCTACATGCGGGGATAGCTGGATCCTATGCCTTAGAGCTGGTTTCGCCACGATCTTAACGTCATCCGGGGTCACGTAGTCCCTCTCCTGAAGGTATGCCCATGCCCGTGCAGCCCGCGCAATGGAAATGGCGGCACGTGTACTTGCTCCGAAGCGGATTGATTCCGTCTCACGGGTACGCCGGACGATCTGCATGATGTAATCCAACACGGCGTCGTTGATGGTCACCCCTTCAATTTCATTCCTGATGGAGAGGAAGGTGGCAAGGTCCATGACCGGAGCATCCGACTCTGTTCGAATCCCCGCAATCACCTGTGCCAGTACCTGCTTCTCTTCTGCAAACGAAGGGAAATCGACATCAAGCTTGAAGAGGAAGCGATCCTGCTGGGCTTCCGGAAGTGGGTACGTCCCTTCGAACTCCAAAGGATTCTGTGTTGCTACGACGAAGAATACTTCTTCGAGGGTATACGTCTTCCCCTGGATGGTGACCTGTTTCTCTTCCATCGCTTCCAACAGGGCCGCCTGAGTCTTTGCAGGTGTCCGGTTGATTTCATCCGCCAATAGGATGTTGGTGAAGATCGGTCCCTTCAGTGTTTGGAAGGAGCTTTCTTTCATATTGTAGATGGTGCTCCCCGTAATATCGCTCGGGAGAAGGTCAGGGGTGAATTGGATCCTGTTGAATCCACCGCCGATCAATCTTGCCAGCGTCTTCACCATCTGCGTCTTCCCTGTACCCGGCACACCCTCCACGAGGACATGTCCCCCTGCCAGTACAGCAGAAAGCAATAATCTCAGGTTCGTAGATTGACCGATGATTCTCTCTTCATATTTATTCAATAGTACGCTTATTTCTTGATTCACAGATCCTCCACCTCTTTCCTCAATTCTTCAATCGCTTGTGACCATTTTACGTATTCTACTTGATCCAACCGTGTTTTCTGCAGGACGACCGGTAGCCCTTCTGTGATCGCCATGATCTTCTTATCGGGGAGAAGCTTGACCCTTCTCTTCAGGGAATCCTGTATATCCGGCCATTCCTTTGATGTCGGGATGCCCCAGCGGTCTTGAAGGGATTGCCTTACAAAGTCCGCCTGTATGTGGAGGGATTCCTTATAAAGCTTCCTCCTTATGTACCAGGAGCCCAGTGCCCGTATCCGTTCATCGCTGAACCTGACCGTTTCTTCCCTGACCGTTTCGATGGCTCCAAAGCGCTTCCCTTTCAGCCAGAGCCAGAGGATGGTCAAGATGATGAGCTGCAACAAAAAGATGAGCATCCACTGCGGATACACCAATACATCCCGTAATCCTGAAGTGCCGTAGTGATAGTACTCATCAAACAGGATGACTTCTTTATCATCGGCATCCGCTTCTTTCAGGAGGGACAAGAAGACGGGGAGATGTTCCTGCTTCAGAATATTGTTGTTGATGAACCACTGAGGATTTGTTGAGACGATGAGCTGGCCGGTACCGAACTCACGCTTCGTCGCAATGGCTCCTTCCCGATCGCTCAGAATTACTTTGTCGTCTTCCGGTATGATCCTTACATTCGAGAGCTCACCTGTTCTGAAGAGTCTCTCTCCCAGACTGACGTTGTTCGTAAACATGTCGGTATAGTCCGTTTCTATCCCGAATAATCCATCCGGGTCCTCTTTTATGAGCAGGATGGTATTTCCTCTTTCCATGAAATCCTCATACCCCCGGATTTCCTCCTGGGTGGGGACAGAAAAAGGTTCGATCATGATCAGCAGCTGATCCGACCCATCCGGAAGACCATCAGAAGGCAACTCCCACCGCGACACTTCCGGCGCTTCCTGCCCAAGGTACGTATATAGCGCTTTTGTTCCTGTCGGGGAGGGTGATTCGGAAAGGAACGGCTTATAGTCCTTGGGCTTATCTCCTGATAGGAGGACGCCCGCCGTCAGGAATAGTGCGATGGCGACGGCAAATCCGATCCATCCTTTAAGATTTGACAATCGTTTCAATGCTCTTTCCTCCCTCCCTTTTAGCTCTCATGTGCCTTGTCTTTAATGAGCTCGAGCGCCTCATCACGGAATGAGGCGTATTCTGTGGCATCCACTTCACGTTCCCCGTATGCCACTTGATCAAAGACGATCGCCAGCTTATAAAAGCGATCAGCCCATTCCTTATTGATCTTTCTCAGTTCATCATAATAATCCCAGTTCGTCTTCCATACCATGGCCTTCAGCCATTCCTTTTCATGGAAATAGAGCAGGAGGGCGAGGAACATATGACGCGTTGCCTGAGAATGATTGCCTGAGGCGGCAAGTGATTCTGCTTCTTTCATATGCCTTTTGTATGACCATTCCAATTCATTCATGGACTGGAGCGGCTTACGCTCATTCAACTTCCTTCTCTTCACCTTCCTGCTTACAAGCACTATGACGATGACTACAAGCGCAATGATGAGACAGGCGATGATTCCGATCAAAATGATGGAGGATGCCCTTGCTGTCGGCTCCACAGCTGGAAATATGGCTTCGATTGCCTTGGCAATCGCCTCAAGTGCTTTATTCCATAGTTCACTGAAGAAACCCGGATCCTGCTGATAGGCCTGATATTCCGGATCATCCAGGATGTCTTCCAACTGATCACGTGCTTTCCCTTCATTCAACAATCCGTTCCTCACCTACTTCCTATCATACTTCCAATCAGACCGTTTCATATTCATCGATTAATTGATCAAGGTCATCTCCATCATTGCGGATTTTCAAGTCGAAATAGATGATGGCATACCCGACTGAAATGACCATCGTTGTGAATAGGGTAACAAGGTTAACAAGCAGCTGATACACCACGCTGTTTCCTAGGAAAAGCCCCAGCGTCAGCTCGAGTGCAGCCGTAATAATCCCTATGATTAACGCATAGATCAAAAACAACCCCACTATGGTCCAGGACCGTCTTTTCGTCAGGTGCCAGCTTCGTCCAAGCCCAGGCGCACTGCCCTTTTCCATTGCGGAAACGGCTACACCGAATCCCCAACGGACCATAAAGTACAATACCCCGACGAAGAGGGCGGTGAACAATACGATGCTCATCAGGATTCCTATAATCGGATGGACAAGCGAGCCGAATGTGACTAGGAATGCGACAACGACCATAGGAATAATCGTCATTCCACCCGCGATGACAGCAATGAGCAGGGAGCTTCCTAGAAGGGGGCCGTACCGTGAAAAACTTTCCTTGAGAATCTGCTTATAGGTGAAGCTCTCCCCCTTCCGGATATGATCAACGGCAAAGATGATTGCTCCCTGGGCAGCCGGATAGATCAAAAACGAGATAAAAGTAATTAAACTGACGAGGAGCGAGCCGATTACATTGGCTGTGGTTACCATTTCCTCCTCCGCTGCAAGATCATTCGCCCAACTTTCCAGTCCTCCTGTGAAGATATCCGTACCTACCGACGCTTCTTTTAAGAAGCTCGTTCCCGTCAATAGGCCAATGAGCGCCTGCAGTAGGAAAAACGGACCGACCAGCGTCAGGAATACGAGGAAAAACGTTTTAAAATGCTGTTTACTCAGGCGGAACGTTTGATCCAGGATTTGTCCGAACCCCTTTGGCTTATTTAAAGAACCATTCATTTCTTTCACTCCTAATCTTTCTTTTTTTGACAATATACCGCCTATTTTATCATTTCCTGCCTGCCTTTTGACGAAATATGGCTAATTTCCTCCGTTTATACTAATATTACCATCTACCCTTCTCAGATATATAGTTTCAACCCGGCGGAAATGCAAAAAAATGTGAACCAACTAAAAAAAGACGTTTCCGACAGAATCTTCTCCTGGTCGGAAACGTCTTTTCCCCGTGGCTAACGGGCCAGATCGTGTTTGAATGCATAGATGACTGCCTGTGTCCGGTCCTGTACATCAAGCTTCGAAAGGATATTGCTGACATGGGTCTTGACCGTCTTCAACGCGATGAAGAGCTCGTCGGCAATCTCTTGATTCGTCTTGCCCTGAGTCATCAAGAGCAGGATCTCAAGCTCCCTGTTCGTCAGCTCCTCATGGGGATGAATGACGGTCTTCTGCCTCATCCTGGTCATCATCTTCCCCGTCACTTCCGGCTCGAGGATCGATTGACCGGCATAGGTCTTCCTGACGGCTTCGGCAATTTCATTCGCCTTGGATGTTTTCAGCATGTAGCTGACTGCGCCCGCTTCAAGCGCCGGATACACTTTGTCATCATCGAGGAAGCTCGTGACGATGATGATCTTCGCTTCCGGCCACTGGGAGACGATGTCTTTTGTTGCTTCGATACCGTCCTTCCCTTTCATGACGAGATCCATCAAGATGATGTCCGGTCGCAGCTCCAACGCCATCCGGACCCCTTCACTGCCGTCGGATGCTTCCCCGACGACTTCGATATCAGGCTGCGCTGACAGATAGGCGGATACACCGATCCTCACCATTTCATGGTCATCGACAAATACTACCTTAATCATGGCTGTCCCCTTCCTTCTCCACAACAGGCACCTTGACTTCCAGGCTCGTGCCTTTACCCGGTACACTGATGATTTTGACCGTACCCCCGATTTCCAGGGCGCGTTCTTTCATATTCTGAAGTCCATAGGAGCTTGTCACCTTGGACTCGTTCACATCAAACCCCTGACCATCATCCACGACCCTCAAGATGATCATGGATTCACGGATGATCAATCGTACATCAAGGCTCGCCGCCTTTGCATGGCGCAGGGTGTTGGATACGGATTCCTGCAAGATCCGGAAAAGATGGTCCTCCACTCCTTTATCAAGATCCATCTCCTCCACCTTCCACCGGATATCAAGGGGCATCTTCTGGGCCAGCTCCACAAGGAGTTCTTCCATTCCCTGCTGAAGGGTCTTCCCTCTCAGGGCAACGGGACGAAGATGGAGAAGAAGCGCCCGCATCTCAAGCTGGGATTGTTGGATCGTCCTTTCCACCATATCAAGCTGCTTCTGTTCCCCGGGAGAACGGGATTCAGAAGGGGTCTCCGCTATGGCAGACATAAGCATGGAGGCTGCAAACAGCTGCTGGCTCACAGAGTCATGAAGTTCCCTCGCCAGCCGATTCCGCTCCTCCGATACGATTTCCTGGACACGTTTCTCCGACTCTTCCGCCTTTTGTGTGGCAAGCTTCTGCGAGGTCCTTGCCTGTTCGGAAAGCTGAGTCCTTAAATCATCGGCTTTCCTCAGTACATGGTAGAGCTCTCCTCCGTCATCCTGAATCTGTACAGGTTTCCCCTGTTTGGCGAGAAGGAGCGCCTCTTCGATTTCCCTGAACTGCCGCTTCTGCCCCAAGCCCGTTTTAACACCGAAAGCCACGCCGATGATCAGGCAAACGAACAAGATGAACCCCAACCCGGGAATGTCCATGATCTCCACTTCCAGGAGCAGAGACCAATCAGATAGGGGAAAAAGATAAAAATAGCCTGCCGTGACAAGGATGAAGAGTCCCAGCGACAACAGAATACTGCGTATGACCTGCTTTCCTACGCTGCTCATGTCCGTTTCACCTCGAGATCCCCCACCCACATGGATATGACTACCTTCACTTTTTGCGGGGCTTCCTCGTAGCCTGGTGTTTGATAATACAGGGACTCATTGAAAACCCGGGGTTCCTGATGCTCGAATACTTCGATTGCCCCTGCCAGGACGGAGTGATGGATGCTCACTTCCACATCATAAGGAACCAGGATTTCAATATTCCCCAAGATGTTCCTTACCGTCACAACCGACGTCCCTTTCGGCAGGTACGTATTCCCGAGATCGATGACCGTATCACCGATTATCCCTTGAACATTGATATCCTCCCACTCATAGACCCCCTCAGGTGTCTTTTTGCGACCGAACCATTCGTTTTGGATCGCAGCCCGTTTTAGCACGACGGGAGCCGTCAAAGGCGGGGCTCCCTCCTTAAATGACGGCTGCACCGTCTTAGGAGATTTTTTCGAGTCGGCATAACGGAAGATCACGTAGAGCAATAAGGCAAACAGCGAGAACTTGAAGGCCACCGTGTTGAAAATGTTGACCACGAGGACGATGATCCCGAACCACATGAGCATCCTGCCCGATTTACTCGGAAGCTTCTTCCTTCCAAGATAAATGCAGAATGCTGCGATGCAAAGGAAGATGAGAACACCTCCATCAAAAAAAGACACCTCAAGGAGCAGTAGTAATGTCCCGATCAAGATGATCCAGCTGATGCCGTCAGTTCTAAGTCGATTGATCAAAGCATTCCCTCCTCCCCTTGTCTATCAATCGGAAAGGGGGTGACCCACATCGGGCAACCCCTTTTTCACTATGATTAGAATACCATGTTTTATGAAGCTGTTTCTTCTTTTTTCGTTTCTTTTTCCAATTGTGCGATCTTGGCATCAATGGTCGAGCGATAGTATGAGTTTTGGACTCCGTGCTCCAACCGGTCAAGATACTGCTCGATTTCATCAAACTTGGAGAAACGCCCATCTGTGTAGCCTGCGGACGGATCCAGTACGGTATTGACCTTGCTGTGGGCACGAGCGATGTTCTCCCTGCCCATGAGTTCCATCCGTTTGATGTACATATCTTTCAGCTTGTGCTTCATCTCTTCATATTTCCGCTCCAGATCCTGCAAATCCTTTTCAGCCTGAGCTGCAGATTCAGCGATCCTAAGCGCCCTTTCTTCATAGAACGCCTGCTCCTGAACGGCAAACTGATGAAGCTCGGTTTCTCCTGCATTCCCTGCCACCTCTGCCTGATGCTTACGCTTTTCAGCAAGGGATAGAGCATGATGATGCTCTTTCTTGAACTCTTCCTTCAGCGTGTACTGGCGCTCCATCAGCTTCTGGACTTTTTCTACTTCTTGCTCACACTGCCTCAAGTATTGATTCAGCACAGCGATCGGATTCTTCTGTTCCTTTTTGTCGATGACTTCGTGGATATCGGACATGACGGTATGTTTGATTCGTTGAAATAGGTTTCCCATTGTTTTTCTCTCCTTTAAGATCAGTTTTTATTCAATTTGGACCATTCGCGTTCAAAGTTCGTGAACGGATCGGCGGATTCTTCTTTCACCGTTTCTTCCTTGTTCCAGTTCTTATAAATCACATAGAGGACGTACAGGGCAACCAAGCCGATGATGGCCGGGAAGTTCGAGACGGTCGAGCTGAAAGCTGCGAGACCAATCAGTGCCCAAACGATCTTGGCGAACGTCGAGTCTGTTTTCAGGAATTGCTTGATGCTCACGTACATGAGGGCACCCGATATAAGAAGGACCGCGATCGGACCCAGATTCACAAGGAGCACGATGGCCGAGATCCCCCCTGCCACAATCAAACCGAATTTCTTCATCATTGTTTCCTCCTTTCTTCTTCATGTCTTTATCCTACCTGCTACGCTCTTTTTTCATAACGAGCTACAGCCAGATTTCACACTAGGACCTGAGACGTAGCGCTACTCGGACCTGCTGGCTGGCGGGGTGTTCCTTTGCTATAAAATCTGTGTTCCACGGGGAACATGTCGAGCCTACTGATGCCAGCAGAATTTTTGATCATCCTAGTCCTAGTTAGAATTAATGGCTTCGTAGTCCTAAGTGAAGCCTATGATGGGAAGGTAGTCCGTTCCTTTGCGCTGCAGGGATTTGCTTTCCGCGGGGAGTATGTCGAGCCTCCTCGTGCCTGCGGGGTCTCGATCATCCCCCTTTTCCGCAGGAGTCAAATCCCTTCCGCTCCAATCCACTCAGTGCCATTGGACTCGGGGAGGTAATCGTTTGTTAATAAGGATAGAAAGTCATGCTAAAAATAAAACAGGATGGGGATGTCCTGGTTCTCCTGCGCACAAAGTACAACGAACGGAAAAAGCTCGCCTTCAGCACGTAATCATTGCAAAAAACAGGATGGCGATTCCTTGCATCAAATCAGCCCGTTCATCTCCTTCGCACAGAGTGCAGTGTAGCGAAGGCCTCCCGACTCCTATGGGAGAAGCGGGCAAGGGGAGACCTTGCAGGCGCAGCCGAAGCGGCTCATCGCACGCCCCATGGAAAGCGGGTGGTCGCAGCGGAACAGAACGATCTAATCTCCTCCACACACTCATAAAAAAAACAGGATGGCGATTCCCTGTTCCGAACCAGCACATCCCCCCCTCCACTCAGAGTGAAGTGCAGCGGAGGCCTCCCGACTCTTATGGGAATAGCGGGCAGGGTGAGACCCTGCAGGCGCAGCCGAAGCAGCTCACCGCACGACCCATGGAAAGCGGGAGGCCGAAGCGGAACGAAACGGTATCGTCTCCACCAATCTCATTACAAGATCAGGATGGCGATATCATATTTCCAATCAGCACATTCCCTCTCCTTCGCACAGAGTAAAGTGCAGCGAAGGCCTCCCGACTCCTATGGGAATAGCGGGCAGGGTGAGACCCTGCAGGCAACGCCGAAGCGGCTCACCGCACGCCCCATGGAAAGCGGGGGGCCGCAGCGAAACGGAACGATCCCATCTCCACCACATATCCATTGCAAGAGCAGGATAGCGATTTTTCCTGTTTAGAATCAGCACATCCCCTCTCATACGCACAGAGTGCAGTGCAGCGAAGGCCTCCCGACTCCTATGGGAAAAGCGGGCAGGGTGAGACCCTGCAGGCGCAGCCGAAGCAGCTCACCGCACGCCCCATGGAAAGCGGGTGGCCGGAACGGAACAATCTCCTCTCTACCACATACTCATTAAAAAATAGGATGGCAATCCCCCAAAAAAACAGCGCCTGTCAGAAACCTGACAGACGCTGTTGCTATTCATGCTTATTTCGTCAACTCGAGAAACTCCTCCGCATCCTGAATGCAAAGCCGGATCCCCTTCTCCCAGAACGCCTCTTTCGTGATATCCTCGCCAAGATGCTTCATCGCAAGCTCCTCCACATTCATCACCGCCGTATCACGAAGCAGCGCCATATACTTCTCCTCATAATCCCCGCCAGCCTCAAGAGCCTTCGCATAAATGCTCAGCGAGAACAAGTATCCGAACGTATACGGGAAGTTATAGAACGGCACGCCCGTGATGTAGAAATGAAGCTTCGATGCCCAGAAGTGTGGATGGACTTCATCCACTGCACCCGCATACGCTTCCTTCTGCGCTTCCGCCATCAGCTCATTCAGTTTATCGGCTGATACGATCCCTTTCTCACGCTCCTCATAGAATCGCGTCTCGAACAGGAAACGCGCGTGGATGTTCATGAAGAACGCCACACTGCGCTGAAGCTTGTCTTCAATAAGCGCGACCTTCTCTTCCTTCGATCCCGCTTCCTGTACCGCCGCGTCCGCCACGATCATTTCTGCAAATGTGGAGGCCGTTTCAGCCACGTTCATGGCATAATTGCGGTTCAGCGTATGCATGTCCTTCAGGGCATGTGAATGGAACGCATGACCAAGCTCATGGGCAAGGGTCGATACATTGGACATCGTCCCCGAATAGGTCATGAAGATCCGTGACTGCTGACTGAGTGGGAAGGAGGTACAGAAGCCTCCAGGACGTTTCCCGGGACGATCCTCCGCTTCGATCCAAGAATCCTCGAACGCTTTTTCTGTGAACTGGGCCATCTCGGATCCGAAACGCGCAAACTGTTTCTGGATGAATGCCGCTCCTTCATCGTAGGACATGGTGGAGGTCGTTTTTGCCACAGGGGCATCAAGGTCTGACCATGTCAGCTTTTCCTTGCCTAGGATCTTCGCTTTTCGATTAAGGTACTCGACGAATGGAGCCTTATGTTTGGAGATCGCTCCCCACATGGCATCGAGGGTTTCCTGCTTCATCCGGTTGTATTCAAGAGGCTCTTTTAAAATCTCTTCCCAGCCTCGCTTTTTATAGACATTGAGCCTGAATCCGGATAGGTGATTCAGTGTTTTGGCAAACAGCTCTTCTTTTTCTCCCCAGGCTTTTTCAAGCTTCTCGAACACTGCTTTACGCGTGTTGTCGTCAGGGTGGGAAAGAAGATTATTCGCCTGTCCTACGGAATAGCTCTTCCCGTCATGTTCGATGGTCATGGTGCCTACGATTGTGTCATACATCTGGCCCCATCCATGGTAGCCGTCCACTGCAAGTGCCCCGATCAAAGACTCTTCCTCACTTGATAGTTTATCTTTTGCTTTTTGACGCCATTCTTCAAGGACAAAGGCGATTTCCTTCAGTCCTTCATGCTTGAGTAGCTCGGCCCATACCTGTTCGCTGCATTCAGACAGCTGCTGCTGGAATTTCGTGAACACACTTGAAAAGTCCGCGCTGATGGTCGTCACTTCTCCGCGAAGGGCATTGGCCTTCCTGTCGTGCATATCCTGTGCCTCGAGACAGCTGACGAATGCGCCTGCCTGTCTGAGGTTCATCATGACGTCTTTCGCTTCATCGATCAGTTTCCAGACGAGGGCTGCATCTTCTCCAGTTTGAGGCGGATAGAATGCCACCGCATTTTCTTCGAACCGGCGCTTCATCTCTTTCAGTTTTTCCAGATGTGCCCGGAACTCGGCTGATCCGCTCCCCCCTTCGAAAAATACGTCCAGATCCCAAACTTCCGAATATGTATGTGTTGAATGGCTCATTATGTCCTCCTAAAAGTGTTCGTTTTTATCCTTCTCTCTGCCTTTATTCGTGATGACAGGGTAAAATTCCTGCTTTACACGTCCTTAATCCTTTCTTCCCAAACTGTCGTCCGGAGGTTTTTAATATGGCAAAAGTGGAATAGTATAGCATGGAAAACGATTTTCCGGATAAACTACGAAAAAATTGGAGGTCATCATTATGAGAGTCATTCTTAACATCCTTGCGTTTGCATTGGTCATCGTGATGAACACACTGGCAGTCACCCTGCCCCTGAACAATCAATCCACAGGCGAAATCAGTGACCGCCTGGATATCATGCTCACACCTGCTGGCTATGTCTTCTCCATCTGGAGCCTGATCTACTTACTGTTGGGCATCTGGGTCCTGAGACAGATCCCGAAGGCACGGAGGGATCTTCCCCTCTATACACGCACAAGCGGATGGTTCATCCTCAACTGTCTCTTCAACTCTTTATGGATCGTGATGTGGCACTATAACTATTTCGGCATCTCTGTCCTGGTCATGGCGGGAATCCTCCTTACCCTGATTGCCCTGTATAAACGGGTGAAATCGACGGATCCTTCCCTTCTGGATCAGGCACCATTCTCCATCTACCTTGGATGGATTTCAGTAGCCGCGATCGTGAATGTCACGTACTATCTGACCGAGATCGGTTTCGACGGCTTCGGCATCCCTGATACCGTATGGGCTTCCCTTGGATTGGCGGCAGCGACCATCCTCGCGTTCTGGTTCAGGACGAAGGAAAACGACTTCCTATATCCGCTTGTCATCGTCTGGGCATTCATCGGAATCGGAGTGAAGAATATGGATGAGCACTCCGGATATGCTTATGCAGCCTATGCACTCGCCGTCATCATCTTCCTCTTCGATGTCTTTTACAGAAGGAAAAAGGTAACAGCATAGCTCCTGCACCCCCTGCTCATAGTATGTACAGGGGGTGTGTGGAATTGAGCCAAAACCAATCTCGCAAAACGACTGCCGGAACGGATATTGACGAAGTGAAACGCCTTAATGCACAATCTGGCAGGACCTATAATGAAGTGAAGAAGCTTCTCAGTAATATGCTTCATAGCGAGCGCCGTTAAACGCCCTCCATATCGAAAAGCCATCCCGTTCACAGGGATGGCTTTTCATTTTTCTTTTATCTATTTCGTTCTGTTTCTTTATTTTCTGCGATCCGTTCGTTGATTTTATTCATTTCCTTCTTCCGGGTGGTCAAGCTGACGACGATGTCTCCTTCTTCCACCCTTGGAGAGGCTTCATTGCGGAAGAATTCAACCTTGCCTGTCGGCTTCTGGATGAGGAGCAGGATCGTTCCTTCCTCTATATCTTCCATATAGCTCTTGAATGGATATTTCTCCGTGACGGTTGTCTTCCGGAACACATCCCCATGCTCCACCCGTTTGTTGAGTTCTTCCCACGTCGGTCCATCCTGGAAGACGATATTCCCGCCGATGGTATGGACCATTTCCTCCAGGTCTTCTCCCGACTGGTTCCTTAGGTTCAACTGATACAGGTTATTCCTTCCGAACTCAGAGATGAACGAAGTACAGACGAGCGCATTATAGGAATCGAGTTCCGTGGCTGCGATCATATAGTCATATGGGGTCATATCCAGGCGATATTCCGTCTTCTCTGAAAGGATCTCCCCCGAATAGAACGGCAGTCCGGCCTTTCTTGCCGTGTAGAGTCGCTGCCAAGATGAATCAGCGATCAATGTGGGGATCTTCAGTTCACGAAGCGCCTTCGCAAATTCAGTACTGAATGCACTCCCCCCGACCAGTATGACGCCGGGATTCTCATCATTGGCAAGCTTCAGTTTACTCGCCAGCCACTTGATGGAGAAACCGTGGGCACATACCGTGGCAAAGACAAGGGCAAATGTCAGCGAGGTGAGGATGGATGCATCCTTGAACCCCTTGTCCAACAGAACAGAAGCGAAGTAGCTTGACACCGTAAGGGCTACGATTCCGCGCGGTGCGATCCATCCCACCAGTATTTTTTCCCTTTTCGTCAGATCTGTTCCGATGGTTGATAACCATATGGACAACGGTCTTACGATGAATAGCATGAGAAGCACAAATCCAATGATCTGCCAGTCAAAGATCTCAAGCAGGGTATCCACTGTCAGGGAAGCTGTCAGCATGACGAATATGGTCGATGTGAGCAATACAGAGATATTTTCTTTGAAATGTCTCATATCACTGATCGAGGCAATATGCATATTGGCAAGCGTCATCCCCATGGCAGTAACGGCCAGCAGCCCTGTTTCATGCATAATTTGATCAGAAACCGAAAAGCCCGCCAGCACTAAGGCAAAGACGACCGGTGATTTCAAGAATTCCGGTACATGTCCCTTTTCGAATAGAAAACCGGTGAACCGTCCAAGCCCCCACCCAAGGAGAATGGCAAACAGCGATGCAGCAAAGAATGAGACGAGCTTCAGAATGGTAGCATCCTCGCTGATAAGGAAATTAATGATTTCAAATGCAAAAACAGCAAGGAGCGCACCGAATGGATCGACGATGATGCCTTCCCATTTCAGGATCGCCGCAGGTCTCGGCTTAAGTTTTGACTGCCTGAGGAGGGGCAGGATGACCGTAGGACCGGTAACGATGAACAACCCTCCGATGACGAAGGCAACGGCCCATGACAGTCCCGCAACATAGTGGGCACCCAGTGAACCCAAGATCCAGGCGAGGAATGCACCGATGGTTACAATCCTGAAGACCGGTTTACCGAGGCCCCTCACTTCCCTGAAATCCAGATTCAGGCTCCCTTCGAATAGGATGATGGCAACAGCCATGGAAATAAGCGGTTCATACAGTTCCCCGAAGACTTCTTCAGGATTGATCAGTCCGAGAATCGGACCAGCTAGTAAGCCGACGATGGACATGACGACGATGGCGGGAAGCTTGAACCTCCATGCCGCCCATTGGGAAGCGATTCCCAGGAAGCCGACTAACATAAGGTTAAATAAGATCGATTCAATCATACAGTTTCTCCTTTAACGTAATGAAGCCAGCGGGGCCCGCTGACTTTCAATGAGCTATGTTTAGTTTATATTTTTTCCGCGGGTTTTAACCAAACCGTCGCTTCCAACTCTTTACAGATAGTGAAGTAGTGAAGCAGCATGGCGAGGACGGCTCCACCATTCATCCCGACGATGACCCCTTCCATGCCGTAGCGGGAACCCATGAAATAGATGCACGCGAAGGAAAATGCACTCGCCCACACCGTATGAAGCAGGGCATCCTTCACGAGTCCAAGACCGATCATGAATGCTTGAAGCGGCAGCATCAAGAAGTGGAATAAGAAATATGGCCATAAAAGCTTCAGGTAATAGGCCGATGTCACAGAGTGGAAGAATCGCTCTGTAATGGCGTCTCCCCAAGCATAGTACACGAATACGACAGGGATCCCGTATCCGATCGTGAGCCACATCACCTGCTTCAAGTGAGCTAGAATCCCCGGCCAATCGTTTGAAGAAGCCTTCTCTGATATCGTCGGGATGAGGACCGTCATCATGGAAACGGCGATGAAAGAAGGGAAGAATCCGATGGTCAAGGCAATCCCCGCGAGCATGCCGAAATGTTCATTGGCCTCCCCTGCCTCCATCCCTGACATGACGAGTGCCAGTTTGATGAGAAAAGGCTGGATGGCATGGGTCAGAGCATGGAAAATCCGTAAAAATGTCGTCGGGATCGAAACCGACAATACCGCTTTTCTCATCTCCCCCTTCGGCAGACTGCTATGGCTATCTTTCCTTTTACCCCGTATCTCGACTATGTAAGCATGGATTAAATAGACAAATACAATGCACTCGCTGGCGATCATCGTGCCAAGTGCAATAAAGATGGACGTATTGAGCTCAAACTCCAAGAATTGATAGATGGACACAAGGAGTAGAAGCTGGATGCCTTTTCTAAGGAAATTGGCCACAGCGATCTTCCCCATCTTCTGGATCCCCATGAAGTATCCCCGCGTAATGGAGGTGAAGGCTATGATCGGGATGATGAGGATGATCAGCCATCTGATCCCCTGATGGTAGCCACTGAATAAGGGCGTCCATGCATAGACAAGGACCATGATGCCGAGGAGGATGATGGTCGTCAGGAGAGCGAAACGGAACGCATAGCCAAGCATCCCCCTGTGGAGACGTTCTTCCCTCTCTGCAAAAAACTTAGAAAGGGAGATGGGAAGCTCCATGCTGGATAAAATCACAATTAAAAAAACGGTGGGAAGGATGGACATATATGTACCAAGTCCCGCTTCCCCCAGTTCCTGCGCCAATATCATATTGATGATGAATTCCAGAAGCTCGCCTGCGAACGCCGTCACCATCAAGATCAAGATTCCTTTGTAAAACAGATTCATCCACAGTCCCGCCCTTTATCACAAGATGTTCTAGTCTATGACTGGCCATCCCGGAATATGAGGACAGGCAGGACGACAAAAAAAGCAGCCCCCGTCAGGAGACTGCTTTCTTATTGTTATTCCGCTTTGGCTTTTCTCGTTACCTTGCGTTTGATCTTCATGAGGATCTCATACACGATTGGTACGATCACAAGGGTCAGGAGGGTTGAACTTGTCAATCCACCGATGACTGTCACACCGAGACCTTTGGAAATCAATCCGCTTCCTTCAAGGCCTAGAGCGAGCGGGAAGAGTGCCCCGATTGTCGCGATAGCCGTCATGAGAATCGGACGTAGACGGGTTGCACCTGCTTCGAGCAGGGCATCACGCGTAGACATTCCTTCATTCTCTTTGTGAATGACACGATCGACAAGGACAATGGCGTTGGTTACGACGATTCCAATCAGCATCAATGCTCCGATCAGGGAGGAAATACTGATGGTCTCACCAGCGATCAACAGGCCGACAAGGGCACCGATCACTGTGAACGGCAAGGAGAACAGGATGGCAAATGGCGCAAGTCCTCCACCGAATGTGATGACAAGGATCAGATACACGATCGCAATGGCTGCCAGCATCGCAAGGCCGAGCTGTGTAAAGGATTCTTGGATGTCCTGGGTGACCCCACCCATATTCACATCGATTCCAGATGGAATATCCATATCATCAATGTCTTTTTGAAGGTCTTGAGAGGCTTTTGATACATCATCCGACTTCAGCTCACCGCTTACATTGGCGTAAACTTTCCCGTCACGTCTTGAGAGGGTATCGGATGTTTCACCTTCTTCGATCTTCACGACATCGCTGATCTTCACTTCCATACCGAGTGGAGATTGAATCGTTTTATCTTTCAGGTCGTTGATATCTTTATAGCTTTCCTTCGGTGCATCGAGGTAGATATCCACATCTTCCCCGTCTTTCTGGATGGTGGTCAGCACAGGGCGCTGACGGTCCTGACTGAGCTCCATGGCGATTTGGCCCGCTGTGAGCCCAAGCTCGCTCAGTTTCTCCTGATCGGCTACGAAGGAGTACTCTTCGTACGATTCAGCAAGGGAGTTCTTCACTTTTTTGTAGTCGCCTTTGTCTTCCATCTTTTTCTGAAGATCTTTGACGACAGGTTCGATGTCCTTCACGGAATCACCGTACACATAAACGGAGATCTCATTGCTTCCGGCACTTGCAGAGAAGTCCTGTGATGCCCACTCCCCTTTGGAGGTGGTTTCCTGAAGATGCTTGATGACCTTTTCTTTCTCATCAGAGAAATTCTTTGTATCTTCATCGTACGATACGAAGAAAATGGCATCGTTCGTGCTTCCAGGACTCATCGGATTCTCGCTTCCGACAGAGTATTGGATGGTGTCTGCGCCTTTTCGGCTTTGAAGATAGCTTTCTGCTTCATCGGCGATTTTCGCCACATCTTCACGGGTCTGACCCGGCTCCGGTTTGAATGTAGCCATGATCATCTTCTCTTCATCACCAGGAAGGAAGCTCACGCCGATCTTCGGCACGAGGAAGAGGCTTCCTACGAGCATGGCGATGGCAAGGACCGAGGTAATGATTTTATGATTCAGCGTCCAGTTCAGGATTCGCTTGTATCCATTGGCCATACGGCTTGGTTTTTCCACATGTTTTTTCTTTGATGACCCCGGCTTGAACATCGTGTGGGCCAGCATCGGTACGACGGTCACAGCCACGAGGAGTGATGCCAATAGGGCGAATACGATGGTCAAAGCGAACGGAAGGAATAGTTCCCCGATCATTCCCTGGACCAGTCCGAGTGGAAGGAACACGGCAATCGTTACGATCGTTGAAGACATGATCGGCACGAACATTTCCTTCGTTGCTTCCCGGATCAGTTCTTTGCCTTTCAGTTTTTCACCCGGCAGGGCCATACGGCGATAAATATTTTCTACGACAACGATGGAGTCATCGATGACACGGCCGATTGCCACTGTCATGGCTCCGAGCGTCATGATGTTCAATGTGATATCCATTTCCTTCAGGAGAAGAATCGCAATCAACAAGGAAAGCGGGATGGAAATGACGGAAATGATCGTTGACTTGATATCCCGAAGGAACAGCAGGATGATGATGACGGCGAAGATCGCCCCGAACAATGCTTTATTCAACATCGTACTGACGGACTCTTCGATTGGTTCACCCTGGTCAAACGTTGACGTCAGTTCAACACCATCGATATCTTTCTCAAACTTCTTCATCTGATCTTTCACGGCATTGACGACATCCACCGTATTGGCATCAGCTGTTTTTACAACCTGAAGCCCGATGGATTCCTTGCCATTGGTTTTCGAGATTGATTCAGCTTCACCTTTCACCTTGATGTCGGCGATTTCAGACAGCTTCACCGTTGGGATCTTCATCTCTGCTCCCTGCTGAGGAGCTGCAGGCTGCTGCCCTTGCTGTGCTTGAGGCGCTTGAGCCTGCGGAGACTGTCCTTCCGCACCGCCCATCCCCTGCTGCGCACTTCCCGCGTCACCAGAAGGGACAAGCGGGATCTTCACGTTTTCAAGGTCTTTGACGGTCGTGATGTTCCCGTCAACAAGGACGGACTTTTGAGTATCATCGAACGTATAAAGTCCGAGAGGCTGGGAAATGTCTGACCCTTGGATGATGTTCTTCACCGTATCTTCTGTCAGTCCGTATTGGTCAAGTTTATCCTGATCGAATACGATTTGACCTTCTTGCACTTCCTGACCGGAAGCTTGAACGGAAGCAACCCCATCAAGACCTTCAAATTCAGGGATGATGGTGTCTTCCACTGTCTTCGTCAATTCAGACAGGGATTGATTCTCATCCGATACGCTGAGGGCGATGACCGGGAAGGCATTCAGGCTGAGCCTTGATACCTCAGGGTCGTTGACCTCGTCAGGGAAGGAGATATCAGAAACGGCATCTTCCACTTCCCTCTTTGCTTCATCCATGTCTTTGGAATACTTATATTCAATCTGAACGGCCGAAGCATTTTGGTACGAAGTAGAGCTGACGACGCTCACCCCGTTCAGATTCTGGACGCGCTGCTCGATGGGTTCGGATACTTTATCCGCCACATCTTCCGGTGTCGCGCCTGGATAAACCGTCGTGATGGTGACAACAGGCGTATTGATATTCGGCAATGTTTCAAGCTTCATGTTGAAGCCTGAATACAAGCCCGCCACGATGATGATGATCGTCATCAACCAAACGGCGAATTTGTTTTTCAGCACAAAATTGATGATACTATTCACTCAAATACCTTCCTTTCCAAATTAAACTGACCGACTAGTCATAACATCACCTAATATAACTGACCGAACAGTCACTCGTCAATAATTTATGTATTAAAAGGGTTTATTTTTTGTGACCATTCGGTCATAATGTACCTATGAGACCATTGGGGAGAGAACGTGTATGAAAGAAAAAGAAAAATTGATCATCGAAACGTCGATGAAGCTGTTTGCCAACAAAGGATTCAACGCTACCTCTGTTCAGGAGATCGTTGAGGAATGCCATATATCCAAAGGTGCCTTTTACTTATATTTCAAATCGAAGGATGCCCTCCTTTTTGCCATCATGGAGCATTATTTCCAGATGATCTATACAAGCATCAATGAAGTCGAGCACGCTGACCTTCCTCCCTATGATAAATTCCAGAAGCAGCTGGAACGCCAATTGACGGAGGTATCGAGACATAAAGAGTTCATCGTCATGCAGATCAGGGAAAATGCCATCCCCTTCAATGAAAAGATCGAATCTTTGTTGATGGAGATGAAACGGGAGTCCTACCACCTTTATTCACGGAGGCTTTATGAGATCTACGGTCCTCCGATCGAGCCATATATTTGGGATGCCACGATGATGATCCATGGCTTTTTCCATTCTTACCTTGAGACCATCATCCTAGACCAGATCCCTCTTGATTTCGCGTATTTATCCACCTTCGTGTTGAGAAGGATGGATGATATGGTGGAGGGGCTGATCAAGAGTGGAGATGAGCCCGTCATGCGCAAAGAGCGCATGGAGACACTCCTGCACGTGGAGAAAGCACAACTCTGTTCCTTGATCGGTGAAGCATCAAGCAAGACGGAAGACGAGAATACCCGCGTATCTCTTGACGTCATTAAAGAAGAACTCGAGAAAGAAGAACCTAGGAAGGTTGTCATCAAGGGCATGATGGCGAACTTGGAATCCGATCCTTCCCTGCGCCCCCTTCTGAGTGCTCTGAAGGAATATACGGTTTAAATTAATAAAAGAGCCAGGCCCCCAATGGAGGAGCCTGGCTCTTTTTCCTGTATCGTCACAGTTCCTGAATGGCATCTGATTCCCATATTAAAACATTGCGATCCCAATGGCCGCTTGCAGCTGACAGCATCCCCCTTGCCACCTGGATCCCTTCGATGCTCCGGTATTTTTTCAACTTCCCCCTCATGAAGGGCTGAAGGAGCCGCGATGCCGCTTCCCCCATCTTTTCCCCAAAACGGAACTCGGCCCGTTCTCCAAGAAGCAGGGACGGCCTGAAAATGTGAAGGGTTGAATACCCCAATGCCGTGACATCCCTCTCTGTCATCCCTTTTACACGACTATAGAAAAAGCGTGAGTCCACATCGGCTCCCATTGAAGAAATCAACAGGAATTGTTTTGCCCCGTGGGTTTTTCCGAGTTCTGCAAGCTGTAGCGGATATCCATGATCGACTCTCTTGAATGCCTCCTGGGTCTTGGCTTTCTTAATCGTTGTTCCGAGGCAGCAGTAAACATCATCGATTGTCTCACCAGGATCCAATCTCATATCGTCCAATGATTGCACCCGTTCATCCAGCTTTTCATGGACGACCCCGGACTCTCTCCTGACAAATGAGATGACCTTATCGTAACGGGGAGAATCAAGGAGCAGCCTGACCAGCCTGGAACCTACCATCCCCGTTGCCCCGGCAATGAGAGCGACTTTTCCTTCCATGAACGTGCCTCCTTTTTAAAAAGGGTGCCCCGGTCGACCCGGGACACCCCTCATTCCTTATTCACCTAGATCAACGTTATGATAAACCTGTTGAACATCTTCAAGGTCTTCGAGAGCATCGATCATTTTCTCGAACTGCGCCTTTGCATCTTCAGGAAGTTCTACATCGTTCTGCGCAAGCATGGTCAGCTCGGCCACGGAGAATTCCGAAATGCCTGCTGCCTTGAATGCTTCCTGTACGGCATGGAATTGATCGGGATCGGCATACACGATCACCGCATCTTCTTCCGCGATGATGTCGCGGGCATCTACATCCGCTTCCATCAAGATTTCAAGAACGTCATCTTCTGACTTGCCTTCGATCCCGATAACAGCTGTCGCATCAAACATGTAAGCAACCGATCCACTCACACCCATGTTCCCGCCGTTTTTGCCGAAAGCCGCACGCACTTCGGATGCTGTACGGTTCACATTATTGGTCAAGGCATCGACAATGACCATGGAACCGTTAGGGCCGAAGCCTTCATAGCGGAGCTCATCATAATTCTCATCGGAACCGCCCTTTGCTTTCTCAATGGCACGGTCGATGATATGTTTCGGTACGTTGTACGTCTTCGCACGCTCAAGGGTGAACTTCAGTGCCTGATTCAAATCCGGATCCGGCTCTCCTTGTTTGGCCACCACATAGATCTCACGGCCGAATTTAGCATAGATCCTGCTTGTATTGGCATCCTTGGACGCCTTCTTTTCCTTGATATTATTCCATTTACGTCCCATCTATAACACTCACTTTCGTTCAATAAATTCCTATCGTGTCAATCCTCATTCATTATACCCTAAAAAGGTGGGGTTTGGGGAGGAGCACTCTTATGAATCGATCCTTCTTGCCTGAAAATCACTGATGGCATCGTATTCCGGTGCAAGGAGCGCTGGCAGACGCGAGAAGATCGGCATCAGCTCCTGATACACTTTCACCGCCTCGGGTTCAGGTCGGTGGGAATGAACGCTACCCACCATGGAGCGCACTTCTTCCAATGATCCCATCCATCCCTGATCCACCATCCCGAGGACGACAGCACCAAGGCACGAGCTTTCAAAGCTTTCCGGGACGAATACTTCCTGATTGAAGATATCGGCGAGCATCTGCCTCCACAGTTCGGATCGGGCAAAGCCACCGGTTGCCTGCACGCGAACAGGGGTCCCGATCAATTCTTCCAGCGCCTGAAGGACGCTGTACAGATTCATGACGATTCCTTCAAGGACCGCCCTGACCATATGCTCCTTTTTATGGTGCATGGCAAGTCCGAAGAAGGATCCCCGTGCTTTTGCGTTCCAGAGAGGTGCCCTTTCTCCTGCCATATACGGATGGAAGATCAGGCCGTCCGCTCCCGGATTCACTTTGGAGGCAAGGGCCGTCAACACCTCATAAGGCTCCAGGCCAAGTCTGCCGGCAGCGTCCACTTCGGCTGTGGCGAGCTCTTCCTTCACCCAGCGGAAGATCATGCCGCCATTGTTCACCGGTCCTCCGATGATCCAATGCTTATCGGTAAGCGCGTAGCAGAAGATCCGCCCTTTTGGATCCGTGATGGGACGATCGGTGACGGCGCGGATCGCACCACTTGTCCCGATCGTTACGGCGACGACCCCGCTCTCGATGGCGTTCACACCGAGATTTGAAAGGACGCCATCGCTCGCTCCTACGTAAAACGGTGTCTCTGCATCGATCCCGAGGAGTTCGGCGTAATTCCCCTGAAGTCCGGTCAGACTCGTAGTGGTAGAAACCGGTGTAGACAGCTGATTCTTTTTAACCCCTGCGATCTCGAGAGCTTCTTCATCCCAGTCAAGATCTTCAAGATGAAACATCCCCGTGGCAGAAGCGATTGAATAATCGATCACATACTTGTCGAACAAACGGTGGAAGATGAATTCCTTGATGGAAATGAACTTCGCTGCTTTTTCAAAAAGCTCGGGCTCATCATGACGGAGCCAAGCAAGTTTCACAAGGGGGGACATCGGATGGATCGGCGTACCGGTCCTTTGGTAAATCTCCATTCCGTTCATCTCGTGCTTGATCTTTTCCGCCCATTCACTGCTGCGGTTATCCGCCCAGGTAATGGATCGGGTCAGCAGGCCGTTTTCCTCATCTACCAGGATGAGACTGTGCATGGCGGAACTGAACGATACGAACGAGATCTCTTCCTCTGTCCTTCCTGCTACTTCCTTGATGCAGTAGATGACCGCCTGGAAGATCTCTTCGGGATCCTGTTCTGCCACTCCCGGAACCGGAGTGTGAAGGGGATACTCGATTCCATGACGCTCGATCGCCTCGCCTTTTTCATTGTAAAGTACAGCTTTCGTACTGGTGGTTCCAATATCGACACCTATCATATATCGTGACATGACTATTTCCTCCTAAACGAACATAGAGAAGGGATGATCCTTCTTTCATTAAATCGGGGCAGACGTCGCCCTGTCGTTTTAAATACCTCTTTCTAACATAACACCTGAAAGCGCATTTAACCAAACCATACACATGGAAATCTCCTAGTTGAATCCAATTGGAAAAATGATGAAAACATTCAAAAAAATATTTTTATTATGCAAACGATTACAGAATTTATTTTTATTTCCACCAAAAACTAGTATACTAGAAAGAAGGAAAACCCTTACAGGAGTGTGATTCAATGAGCCAAGAGCACCAGCACTGCCTCGCCAGGATCCGTGCACATTATCCTCAATTCAGCACAACCGAAAAAAAGATCGCCGACTTCATCCTGAAGAGACCGGAAGAAACCATCCATTCTTCCATTAACGGACTATCAGATCGGTTAGGTGTCGCCGACTCGACCGTGTTCCGCTTTTGCAAGCGTGTCGGATTCAAAGGATTCCAAGCCATGAAGATCGCCCTTGCATCCGAGATCATGAAGAATTCTTCCCACGAACGGCTCGACGAAGGGGATACCCCGACTTCCATCGCCTCAAAAGTATTCCGCTCCAACTGCAAAACGATCGAAGACACCCTCGTGATACTTGATGAAGGGGATCTGATGAAAGCCGTACAAGCCATGGAAACGGCACGTTCCATCGAGTTCTTCGGTAGCGGCGGATCAGGCATCGTAGCCCTTGACGGCTATCACAAATTCATCCGGACCGGGTTGAAAGTGCATGCGACCCTCGACTCCCACATCCAACTCATGGCAGCATCGCAAATGACCAGTGAAGACTGCGCGATCTTCATCTCCCATTCAGGTAGCACCAAGGATATCCTTCATATCCTCGACATCGTCAAAAGCACCGGAGCCACCACCATCGGGATCACGAACTTTGCCAAATCCCCTTTGAGCCAGCAGGTCGACATCCCCCTCTTTACCGTATCAGAGGATTCCGACTACAGGAACGAAGCACTCTCATCCAGGATCGCCCAGCTCACCCTGATCGACACCCTTTACGCCAACCTCCTGCAGATACGCGAAACCAAGGGCCAGGAATCCATCAGAAAAATGCAGGAAGCCATCAAGAGTAAGAGAGGATGACTGCATATTCCTCTCTTTTTTCAGTATCTAATCTTGCTAATTCTTTAATCGAAAGCAAGCGAGATAGAGTCCGTTCCTTTTCGCTGCAGGCGCTTGATTTCCTGCGGGGAGGGCGTCGAGCCTCCTCGTGCCTGCGGGGTCTCGCCTTCTCTCCTTTTCCGCTGGAGTCAAGCACCTTCCGCTTCAATCCACTCTTTGGTTCTGGTGGTGGGGAATGTTACTACTCTGTTCTCCCCAAACACACACCACTTCTACAGTTAAGGGCCCATGCCTTCTTTAATCAACCCTTTTAGCAGAAACGCATTCACTCACTTGTGGATAAGTAACCATGTGGATAACTTCAGATCGTCCTAACACGACTTATCCACAGCTCTATTACAATAAAATATATAGATTTTGGACGCCTTCACATCTCCTTATTAATCCACACAAAACATGAGAGGGATGACGTCCAGAACCCCATCTTTGCTCAAATGCCCACAAAACAGATGGGGCTGGTGTGCAGAACCCATCACCCTTCCCCACTAAAAGTGCAGTGCAGCGCCCGAACGACTCCTAAGGGAATCGAGTGAAGGGTGAGACCCCGCAGGCACGAGGAGGCTCACCTCACTCCCCTAGGAAAGCGGTCCGCCGCAGCGAAACGGAACGTCCTATCTTTGCACTACCACCCACAAAACAAAAGGGGGAGGATGACGTCCAGCACCCATCACCCCTCCCCACCAATAGTGCAGTGTAGCGAAGGCCGACCGACTCCTAAGGGAATCGAGTGAAAGGTGAGACCCCGCAGGCACGAGGAGGCTCACCTCACTCCCCTAGGAAAGCGGTCCGCCGAAGCGAAACGGAACGTCCCATCTTTGCACTACCACCCACAAAACAGAAGGGGGAGGATGACGTCCAGCACCCATCACCCCATCCCCACCAAAAGTGCAGTGCAGCGAAGGCCGACCGACTCCTAAGGGAATCGAGTGAAAGGTGAGACCCCGCAGGCACGAGGAGGCTCACCTCACTCCCCTAGGAAAGCGGTCCGCCGAAGCGAAACGGAACGTCCCATCTATGCACTACTATCCACAAAACAGAAGGGGGTGATGTTGTCCAGAACCCCATCACCCCTCCCCACCAATAGTGCAGTGTAGCGAAGGCCGACCGACTCCTAAGGGAATCGAGTGAAGGGTGAGACCCCGCAGGCACGAGGAG
>NZ_JBLRVS010000004.1:909848-921251 GCF_047915635.1 Rossellomorea sp. FS2
ACCTCACTCCCCTAGGAAAGCGGTCGGCCGCAGCGAAACGGAACGTCCTATCTACGGACAAAAACCCACAAAAAAAGAGAGCAGGCACAGAGCCCACTCCTCACTCCACAATCAACGGAACCACACGGCCCCCATTCACATCAATCAACCCGCGATCCGTAATCTTCAACGCCGGACTCACAGGCAACGACAGCGTACTCAGCGACATGATCACATTATAATGCTCATACCCCATCGCCTTCAGCGAAGCCGTCACATGCCCCACCTGCTCTGACACACACTCAAGCTTATCCTCAGACAGAATCCCTCCAACCGGCAGCTCAAGCATCGACAAAATCTTGCCACCTTCCACACAGCACACACCGCCCTGCTTCCGGATCACTTCATTCGCCGCCAGTAGCATATCCTCTGGACTATGCCCCACAACAAGCAGATTGTGATTATCATGTGAATAAGTCGTCGCAAACGCACCGCTCTTGATGATATCACCGGCAATCAACCCATGTGCCCGGCTCTCCGTCCCGTATCTCGAAAACGTCGCGATCTGTGCCAGACCGCCTCCTTCCCACTCGAGACGTCCTCCACTGGACACCACGGACCGGTGGACTTCCTCGGTGAAGGTCGACCCGTTCTTCACCTGGATCACCCTGCACATATAAGCACCGTCAGCTTTCCCGCTCTCCATGGTAAAATCGTCCAAACTCAATTCAGCAAGGTCGACACTTTTATAGAAGGATTCAGGGAAAGCCCGATCCGGTTCAGCCTGATCATACGATTGATTCACATCATAGACCCGGCGACCCGCTTTATACACCTCATTGATTTCAAACGACTCGAGATCTGAAACCAACAGAAAGTCTGCCACCTTCGAAGGCGCGATCGTTCCCCGATCATACATACGCATCCTCTGGGCTGGTGTATAGGTACACGCATAAATGGCCATCTCGGGCGTCATCCCCATGGCGATTGCCTTCTTCAGCAGGACATTCAAATGGCCCCTCTCTGTAAAGGAATCCGCCATCACATCATCGGTGATGAAGCAAAAGAGCTCCTCCACCGGCTCGCTGATCAGGTATTCCATCACCTCGGGCGTCATGGACTTTTCCTGGATTTCAACGAACATGCCGGCCGCCATGCGCTGCTCCATCCCTTCCACTGTCTGGTGCGTGTGATCGGAGTGGACGCCGGCGAACGCGACCTGCTGAAGCTCGAGGTCCAGCAGCTTCGGTACATGCCCCTCGATGATCAGATCCGGATACTCGCGGTTCATATGCTCAAGGATGGCGTTCGTCTTACTCGGTGCTTCCGTGATGATTTCATAGAAGTTCATGATTTCTCCCAGGCATTTGATCCTTTCCGTCCGGAGAAGATCATCGATTTCCCCGATGCCGATGGCCCCTCCCGTCGTTTCCATGGAAGTGGCCGGGACAGAGCTCGGAATCGAATAGAACATGTCCACTTCGCACGATTCACTGGCGCGGATCATTTCCTTCACACCGGACAGGCCGAATACATTGGCCATCTCATGGGGTTCGGGCACAATGGTCGTGACCCCGTTCCGGATCAGGCCGTATGAAAAGGTAGCGGGTGTCACCATGGTGCTTTCTATATGAAGATGGATATCGATCAGACCCGGGACCATGTAGGAACCGTCCCCTGCCACGACGTCGGACGCTTCGAAATACTCCGCTCCCCGGTCCCCGATATAGAAGAACTTTCCGTCTTTGATGGCTACGTTCCCTTTTGTGAATCGTTTAAAATAACTGTTGTAGACGCGAACGTCCGTTACCAGCATATCGACTTTCATACTTTCCCTCCTAAAGCTATTCCACCACAACCATCTGATCCTGAGGTATTTCGAGCGAGACCTTTTCTCCCGCACGGTAAGGCAGTGCTGTTTCTTTATTCACGGTGAAATCGCCAAGGGCTGTTTCCACGACGAATTGGAAGCTGCGTCCAAGGTAGGTCGAGATCTTCACGATGCCGGGAATGATGTTCATTCCTTCCTTCGTCCCTTCATGGAGCAGGAGGTTGTCCGGCCGGATGGCACCGATCTTTCCTGATCTGCTCATTTGCGGATGCCTGGTCAAGACAAAATCATGACCAGAAACGGATAGCCGGATCGTGTCCTCTGCATCCTGCCGCTCCTCAAACTCGATGAAGTTCTTAAACCCGATGAAATCAGCAATGAATCTCGTTTTAGGATACTGATAGATGCTCGTCGGTTCATCGAGCTGTTCAATGACGCCTTTGTTCATGATGGCTACCTTATCGGAGATGGAGAAACACTCCTCCTGATCATGGGATACGTAAACCGTTGTAATCCCGAGCTCCTGCTGGATCCGGCGGATTTCCACCCTCATGTTCACTCTCAGATTGGCATCGAGGTTGCTGAGCGGTTCATCGAATAACAGGATTTCCGGTTCGATGACCAAAGCCCTGGCAATTGCGACACGCTGTTTTTGTCCCCCTGACAGCTCTTTCGGGTATCGTTGATCGTAGCCTGCAAGATCGACGACCTCCAGTACTCTCTTTACCTTTTTCTCTATCTCTCCTTTTCCAAGCTTCCTCAGCCGGAGTCCGAATGCCACATTATCAAAGATTGATAAATGGGGGAAAAGGGCGTAGTTCTGGAATACAAAACCGAAATTACGCTTGTTCACGGGAACCTTCGTATAATCTTTACCATTCAGAAGGAATTTCCCCTTGTTCGCTTTCAGGAATCCTGCGATCAATCGGAGCGTGGTCGTTTTCCCGCATCCACTTGGTCCAAGCAGGGAAACGAGCTGACCCTTCTCGATCTCAAGATTGAAGTTCTCCAGGATCGTTTGCTTATTATAGGAAACAGATACATCGTCCAAACTAAATAATGCCAATGGAGTGGCCCCCTTTTATCGTTTAGTGAAATAAGATAGTCCCATCAGTCTTTCAACCATGAACATGAAGAATGCCGTGATGACCATGAGGAGGACGGAAATCGCCGCGATGGTCGGATCGAAATAGTTCTCAACATACGTGAGCATTTGGATCGGGAACGTAGAGATGCCCGGTCCGGTCATGAATACGGATATGTCGACGTTATTGAAGGATTCCAGGAATGCGATCATGACCGCTGCCAGGATCCCTGACTTGATATTCGGCAGGACGACGATGAAGAACGTCTTGACCTTGCTCGCTCCCAGGCTCTCTGCAGCCTCTTCGATGGAAAAATCAAAGTTTGATAGACTCGATGAAATGACCCTGATGATGAAAGGGAGCATGATGATGGTATGACCGATGAAAAGCGCTGTATAGATCGGAAGCTGATAGGCCCCGACGATATAGCGAAGGAATGAAAAGCCAAGGACGATCCCCGGTATGAGGATCGGGGAAATGAACACGGCATCGAGCAATTTCTTCCCTTTGAAGTCGAATCGACTCAGGGCATATGCCGCCGGGATGCCAAGGACAAGGGCGAATAGATTCCCCATGAGAGAGACAATAATGGATGTCTTGAATGTGGAAATAAACATCTGCACATCGAATATATTCAGATACCATTTAAATGAAAGATGTTCCGGCGGGAACTTCAAAACGCTCCCACCCTCAAAGGACGTCACCGATATAATCAGCAAAGGTCCCAATAAGAATAGAAATACCAGGAATGTGAAAAATGCCAATCCTCGATTCTTCTGCATCGACCTCTACCCCTTCGGATTCAATTTACGTGCTAATGCATTCATGCAGGCAATCACGGCAAACGTGATGACAATCATGATGGTGGCGACAATGGAGGCCACCTGCCAGTCATTGAGCGTGATGGCGTTCTGATACAGGAAAGTGGAGATGACCCGCTGCTTGCCCCCCAATAGGGCAGGTGTGGTGTACGCCGTGAAGCTGCCCACAAAGACGAGGATGCTCCCTATGACAAGTCCCGGCACACACAGGGGAAGAACGACCTTCAGGAATACAGTGGCCTTTGATGCCCCCAGGCTTTCGGCTGCTTCGAGAAGATCATGCTGGATGTTCTCCATGACCCCCACCAGGGAAACGATGATTAAGGGAAGAAATAAATGAACCAACCCGATGATGATGGCCGTCGGTGTATAAAGGATATCGAGAGGTTCGTGAATGATGCCCATCCCAAGGAGCATCTTATTCAACAATCCATTTCGTCCGATAATGATCATCCAGCTGAACGACCGGACAACCGAACTCGTCAGCAATGGGAAGATCGTAAGAAGCAGAAGGACTGCCTTCATTCTGCCCCCGAGCTTTGAGATATAATAAGCTGCCGGAAACCCAAGGATGATACAGATCAACGTCGTCAGCAGGCTGACCCGCAGCGTGGTGAATAGAATATCAAGGAAATATCGATCCTTCAGGAACGTCAGGTACCCGTCTAAGGTGATCCCGCTTCCGTCGGTAAACGTCGTCCCGATCGTGAGGACGATGGGAATAATCATGAATACCGTCAAAAACAGGATGCCAGGTAGCATCAATAGATACATATAACGCGTCTTCATACTCAAAAACCCCTGTCTCCAATAGATTAAGATGAAACGATGGAATGGAATAATCGTAGGAAAGCCGCTTCATCGACCTCCGTACAGACGGATAGATTCCTGTCTTGCTCCAACCTGTTCTGGAAGTCACATACGAGTTGACCATCACATAGCTCGCTCCTCGTCTCCACATCGACGAAGAAGTCCTCGGTCTTGACGAGACTTTTATCGATGGCAACCGCGACAGCAAGCGGATCGTGCATGGCACAACCGTCCACGCCGTTCCGTTTGAAGTACCGTTTGCGGTATTGAGCCGTGCTGTTATCGATATACTCACGGATCACGGGATTTTCAATCGCCTGGATATGGTCTTCCTTCAGGATTGCGTGTCTGGTGACATCGAGCCCCACCTGGGTGATATCGTTGAAGCCTGCGTGAAGCACAATCTTCACAGCCTCCGGATCTACCACCATATTGAACTCGGCCGTCGGCGTGACATTCCCCGGTCCCTTGACCACTCCGCCCATGAAAATGACTTCTTTCACATAGTGGACAATCTGTGGACATTTCTTAATCGCTAAGGCCAGATTGGTCAGTGGACCCGTCATGACAAGCGTGACCTCATGAGGGAAATTCAGGATCGAATTGATGATGAAATCAGGGGCAAATCCTTCCTCCGCAGGTCTTGATGGAAGGATATCCTTCAATTCCCCGCCAAGTCCGTCTTCCCCGTGTACCCCATGTTCGAAGAATTGGGGCCTGATCAAAGGGGCATCGGCCCCTTTGATCACAGACAGATTGGTTTCCCCGAGTAGATCCAAAACCTTCAGCGTATTGTCCGTTGCTTGATCAAGGGACACGTTTCCATTCACCGTTGTGATTCCAAGAAGATCGAACTCCCTGCTTTTCACTGCCAGGATGATGCCGATCGCATCATCTATGCCGGTATCCACATCAAGTATCAGTTTACGCTTCATGTCATCCACTCCCATTGTTAGTTTGCCAGTTCACGGTTCCAACGGTCGATCCACTGCTTGGAATTCTGATTCACAAACTCCATATCCAGCGTATTCAATCCTTCTACAACCTCTTCCCCGTACGTCAATCCCTCTGCTTCTTCCTCAGATAGCTTCACTTCGGTGTTGACAGGTGAATCGACCTTGGCCTTCGCTGACTTCTCTTGTACTTCTTTGCTCAATATATAATCGATGAACTTCTCAGCCATCTCTTTATTCTTCGAATCTTTTACAACGTTCACCGTATTCATGACGGCATATCCGCCTTTTTCAGGTGAAACGAATGTTGCACTCGGTACGGCTTCTTTCAAATCGGCGAAATACATTTCCATGATTGGTCCAGCCACGATCTCTCCCTGAGAGAACATATTGACGAATTCCGACGTCTGGCCGTATTCTTTCACAACATTCGGCAGGATGTCTTTCATTTGATCAAATGCTTGGTCTTCATTGAATGTGTCTGCGCCACTGACCTTCGATGCTGCATCAAGCATCATCGGACCGCTTGTGGAGGTGATCCCCGGAATGGTAATGGATGCCTTCAGATCCTTGCGCCATAGGTCATCCCAATCCTTGATCGGTTGTTTCACTTCATCCGCATTATAGGCGATACCAAACTGACCGACCGTATAAGCAGGACCATACTCTTCTCCAAGAGGAGCTTTAGCTACATCATAGATGGAATCAAGATTTTTCAGCTTTGAATGATCAATCTTCGCAAACAGTCCATCATCGATCCCCTGTTGCGCATAGTAGTCGGATAGGAAGATGACATCCACATCCCCGCGGCCTTGACGGACCTTATTCAAACGATCTGCGTTGTTGCCCGTGTCGAGGACGATTTCTACATTGTTCTCTTCTTCAAACGGCTTATACACTTCTTTATCGAAGAAGTCTTCAGCAAATCCCCATGTGGAGATGACGAGCTTCTTGGAATCCTTCTTACTGCCTGAACCATTACCACTGCATGCTCCCAGTAGGAAAAGCGACGCAACGGTAAGAATGACGATGAACTTTTTCATTTTCTTGACCCCCTGATGATTGTTTTTTAGTGAATAGCATATAAAAAAAGACAACCCTAAATAGAATAAAAGCATTCTACTCAAGATTGTCTTTTCTTCGTAAACAAAGATGAAACAAATCCAGAAGATTAAACGGCATCCCTTCAAGATGAATCAAGTCGGGACGTCCAGGTATTCTATTTGACGATGATGTTTGTGAAAGCAATCTGGGTGAGGGAATCGTAATCCCGTAGGACCGCCTCGATGTCCCATCCGATCTCTTTCAGCTTTTCTTTGAGCTTCTTCTTGAACAGGATCGACATGTGAAAATCGACTTCAAGCTTCAGATGGGGCGCTTCCCCTTCGAGAGCCTGTGATCTGGGTGCGCGGCGATGCTTCGCTTGAAACGTGATGATCTTTTCTTCGATCTTCACCTTCAGTAGTGTCGTCCCGAAACCGAATAGTTCCTTGGAGACGTCATTGTACAAGTGGGAAAGAATCTTTTTCGTTTCATTCGCATCCTTCGTCATCATTTCACCCGCCAACAAAGTTGTTACTAGTTATTATACATTTTTTTAGTAAGTTGACAATAGAATATACGGATTTTTATCGAAATTTGTAGATTTTTATTAAAATAACGTTTCCATATACACCTAATCACGAACATTAAAAGGCATACGACCAACCCTGGCCCTCATACACTACCCATATAGGCAGTTGGGAGGGATGATATGAATATCGCCGTCACCATCGGATTCATTTTTATTTTAGGCATGATCCTTGGGTTTCTCATCTTTTTTCTACGGAAGACGCTTCACGTGGAAGATGCAAGCAGGATCGATCCCCCAGTGGAAAACGAAGACGAATACACAAAGCCCGATTCCCATTAGGGAATCGGGCTTTTATGCGTTAGATCGTGACTTCTTTCCTTCCGGGCTTCATATCCCCCATACAGATCGGGCACTCCTTGGTCGATGCGCTCTCGCCTGGAGCGATCCGCTGCCATGCAATGCACCTCGGCTGGGTGCAGATCCAGGCATCGATGGAAATATAGACAGAATCCGCCTTGGGCTTCTTCACGGGCTCCTTCACCGGCTCCGTCTTGAAAATATCACTGATAAACCGGGAACAAGGGCGGGTCTCCCCCTGATAATAAGCAGGGGATGATATGTAAAGACGCTCCTTTGCCCTCGTAATGGCTACATAGGCGAGCCGCCGCTCCTCCTCGATTGCCTTCTCAAGCTTTTCGGACTTTTTCACATCCTTCAGCACCTTGTCCTCCAGATGATCCGCCTTCAATGCAGAGGAATGGGGAAGATTCCCCTCGATGGCCCCGATCAGGAACACGACAGGGAATTCAAGTCCCTTGGACCGGTGGATGGTCATAAGAGATACGCTGTCGGAATGTCTGTGCTGGTCGGAATAGACTTCTTCGTACTTCTTTTTCATTTCATCAATGAACGCGATGAAGCTTGCGATCGTCTCGAAACGCTTTGCTGAACCTTCCAGTTCATCGAGCATTTCTTTGATCATTTCCTTCTGCTCCGTCACGATATTGGACTCTTTCGCATCCATATACCGGTGGTAAAAGTCCCTCCTGATCCGTTTGATCGCCTGCTGAGGGGCGTGGTCCCGGATCATCTTCAAGAACGAGATCCTCTCATTGATCGATTTCACCTGGAACGGTTTCAGCCCCGGGATCTTCGTCACGTGAAGTAGCGGATTCGGGCTCTGCTCCTTCGTCTCACCCTGCCGGATCTGGGTCATCCCCCTTTCCTTGTTGATGAAAAGGGTCGGAAGGATGGATTCCATGGCAGAGAAGTTCCTCGGTACGATGGCGAGTCGCAGATGATCCACGACGGGCTTCACCATCCAGTTATCATAGAAAAGGGAATCCTTCTGGTTGTATGGTGTGAACGGGATTTCCTTCAGCAGCAGTTCCTCAAATACCGCCCTGCCGCTACTCATGGTCCGGTGCAGGATCGTCACGTCCTGATACTGATACCCGCTTTCGACGAGGCGCCTGATCTCTTCTGCGATCCACTGTGCTTCCTCATCGACGGTCGACGGCCTGGAATAAAGAGGCTTTTCCGCCTCGGGCTTCGTCGCGATCAACGTCTTGTCCCGGCGCTGTCCATTCCGGCCGATGACTTCATTGCCGAGACCGATGATGGAAGCATCAGAGCGGTAATTCTCTTGAAGGGTGACGACTTTCGCATCGGGGAACTCTTCATCAAAATCGAGGATGAACTCGTTCCTTGCTCCGTTGAAGGAGTAGATCGTCTGGTCATCATCCCCTACCACGAAAAGGTTCCCATGCGCCGCGATCAATTTGATCAGCTCATACTGCACAAGGTTTGTATCCTGGAACTCATCGACCATCACGTAGCGGAAACGATGCTGCAGCGTCTGAAGGAGATTCGGATTCATCATGAGGAGTTCATGTGCCTCCGTGAGGATATCATCGAAGTCCATCTTGTGGTTCATCCGTTTCCACTCCTCATATTTGAGGAGGATGCTCCGCGTTTCCTTTTCGGTTTTCGTCCCCTCTGGAAGCTCACGCAAATCGAATTTGTTCAATTTATAATGAGAAAGCTTGGCAAGGAGCGTCTCCGCATCATAGGGATTCTGGATGTTCATCCCGCGCTGGATCTGCTTAAGCAGGATCTGTTTGTACCGTTCATTCCCGATGACTTCCTGCGTGTACTGTCTGGAGCGCAGAAGATGAAGGAACAAGGCGTGGAATGTACTGGCATGCACCCGGTGTCCTCCTTCCGTCCCAGGAAGACGGGTGATCCGCTGCTTCATCTCATCGGCAGCCTTCTTCGTGAAGGTCACCAACAGGATATGCTGTGGTTCGATCCCCTTCACCGTCATCAGATAGCCTGTCCTGCTCACCAGGACCGTCGTTTTACCCGTCCCTGCTCCAGCAAGGGTCAGGCACGGCCCTTCCCCGTGACGGACTGCTTCAATCTGCGCCTGATTCAACTGAATCCCCGCGCTCTCTAATATTCTGAAATAATATGAATCTTCCTCATCAGGTGCCACAAGAGCCTCCGACGTCTGCCCATTCTGTAACGGGGCGACGGGAATCTCCTTCTTATCGGCATCGAACGGGTAGATGGAATAGTGGGTCAATACGTTATTCAAAGCTCATTCTCCTAGCTTTCCTGGCGATTCGTAACCAACTAATCATAACAATGATGAAACCGTCATGGCAATGACCAATCAACCCCTTAAACGGTTGTTTAACGAATGACCCTGTACTATAATAAGCATTTGCTCCCCCAACCAAACGTTTGTTTAACCCCATCGTCCTCTCTCATCAAACAACTTCTCCATAGAACTGTCTCTCTGACGTTAATCTACCCTCCAGAAAGGGAATAAGAAAACGGGTGATATACGATGAACATAACCAAATGGGGATACACGCGCTTCCGAAGCATCAAAGCTGAATTCGACCTGTTCCCGCACTCTCTCGTCATCCTCCGGAAAATACGATCCTACTATTTTGTTTACAACGTCCGCTGGTCTCCCCTCGATCCCGTGGTCGAGACCCACCACCTCGAAGAAATGGAACGGCTCGTCAACCGGGAAATGGACCTTGAGGATCAGTATTTGAAGCGACGGTCTGAATACTGATGTCCCAACAGACGATACCCCGACACGGAGCGTCGGGGTATCGGGGCGTGCACCGTCTATTTTTTTGCCGTGAAGAACAGTCGTTTGAAGCGAAACATGATTTCGCCGTTTACTTGTCTGGAATATTGTCCCTTAATCCCCTCAAGGATTTCCTGCTGAAAGGCTTGTTTTTTCTCTTCATCCGCCTCCAGGGCCTTCAAAAAGGGAAGGAGCTTCGTACCCTTCACCCATTCCAGGATCTCCTTATGCTCCTTCATCCTATGATAATAGGTGGTTTCCCACACAGAAAATTCGTCTGTAAGCCCTGACAGGATATCTACGTAATCCCCGACTGGAAGCTTATTCGTCTGAGAGAATTCCTTCTCCGTAAACCCCCATTTCGGATCACGGATCACTTCGTTGATCACCCGGAAAGCAGGAGACTCCTCATTGATTGGCATCTGCACAGCAAGCGTCCCCCCATCGTTCAGCAATCGGAACATCTCCCACAGCAACTTACCATGATCGGGAATCCATTGAATCACGGCATTCGAAAAGACAATATCATACCCCGGGTCCAATGACGGCAAGTCTGTGGACGCATCATACAAATCAAACCGCAAACGGGGATATGCCTCCCTCGCTGCCTCAATCATCGCAATAGAAGAATCAATCCCATACACATCTGCATCCGGATAGCGGAGATGCAACCGCTCCGTCCCGTTACCCGGCCCACAGCCAATATCAAGCACCCGGCGGGGATCTACATGATCAATCCGCCCAATCAAATCAATCGACGGCTGTGTCCGTTCATCTCCAAACATCAAATACTGAGAAGCATTCCACTCATTCATCCTCATTCCTCCATTTTCCACATCCTACCACCACTATAGCAAAGCCACCCTCCCCTAACCATTCACAGTTTTGGATCAGCCCCGATAAGAAAAACCGATCATCGACACCAACCACCACGTCACTAAAAAGCAGGGTGAAGCAAAAGTGATAACCCCCATCATCAACGCATAGTGCAGTGCAGCGAAGGGTGGCCGACTCCTGCGGAAAAGGCGGGCAGATGAGACCCCGCAGGCACGAGGAGGCTCATCGCTCGACCCGCGGAAAGCGGCCACCCGCAGCGAAACGGAACGAACCCATCACACTACACCCCCAACTCAAATCAAAAATATGGGGATGTATGGTCCATTATCCATCAAACACAGGGTGAAACGGGTCATCCCTTTCAACCCTCATCATTACCGCATAGTGCAGTGCAGCGAAGGGTGG
>NZ_JBLRVS010000004.1:921351-1028933 GCF_047915635.1 Rossellomorea sp. FS2
ATAGGCGGGCAGATGAGACCCCGCAGGTACGAGGAGGCTCATCGCTCGCCCCGCAGAAAGCGACCACCCGCAGCGGAACGGAACGAACCCACTATACACCCAACTCAAAAAAAAATCTGGAGTTGAATGGTTCTATATCTTAAATTGCAGGTTGAATAGTAGCCTTCCCCTCCTATCCCCATCATCACCGCATAGTGCAGTGCAGCGAAGGGTGGTCGACTCCTGCGGAAAAGGCGGGCAGATGAGACCCCGCAGGCACGAGGAGGCTCATCGCTCGCCCCGCGGAAAGCGACCACCCGCAGCGGAACGGAACGAACCCATCACACACCACACCCCCTACTCATAAATGCAGTATCTGAACCAACCACAATTGGTAAGTTAAACCAACACTCCCCCAAATCCCAAACAAACCCCTGATTTCACCGTCCTCCTCAAGAAAAACATTAAAAAACAAAGAAACTTTACAAAAAATAAAGAAAAACCACGATTATCCTACAAAATCTCTTCTAAATCAGATTATATCAATAATTCTGAACATTTAATTAATTAATCGAACCTGCTATGATACATAATAACAAAAGGATAGCTACCACCTATCTTAGAAGAAAGGCGTGATTCCAATGAAGTAGGAAAGCAAAGCATATCAACATCACCATCCGCAATGAAATGGCCCGTGAAAACCAGTATCAGGATCGTGTGGATATGCGGGGACGCGCACCATTCTTATTTCAGGGGATGATACCAATGAAGAACGTCAGCGAAGCATGCTAAATCACGATACGCCAGAAGAAGGCCCGTGAAAACCTCCTTCGTATCCTGTGGGCATGTGGGAAAATCAGAAGAACGAAAAAAATAAACTAAAGCATGCAATTCCATTAATTTTTAAAAATGAAGGTTCGTATGTTGATTAGTAAGAAAGGATCGTAAAGGTAAATTGAATAAGATGTATTTACATTAAGGCGCTGTTTATGTTCAGTATACATAGACAGCGTCTTGCACTGTGTTCGGGGATAAAAAACGACCCCTCCTGTCACCAGGAGCGGCCGTCATTGCAGCTATTATCGCGGATCTTTCAGCTGTCCGCCGTGGATCGTTTTTTCGTTGAACGGTAGATTTACTTCTTTTCCGAGCTTTTCAAGGAAGCTCTGTTCACGTTTGGATACCAGGGAGATGACGGTGCCTGAAGCTCCCATCCTCCCCGTTCTGCCGGAGCGATGGATGTACTGCTTTGTATCGGTCGGGAAGTCGAAATGGACTACATGAGTGACCCCTTGGATATCGAGGCCGCGCGCTGCCACATCCGTTGTAAGGAGCATCGGGACTTTTCCAGCCCTGAAGCGGTCAAGTGATGCCTTCCTCTCCACTTTCTTTGATTCCCCTGCAAGTACCTCAAGGTCCACACCTTTGAATTTCAACTTTTCTTCTGCCTCGGAAAGTTTCTCAAGCTGATTGAAAAACACAAGGGCTTTTATGTCCTTGAAGTGGGCAAGGTTTCTAAGTGCCTCGATTTTATCACGCAACTCTGTGTACACATAAAGATGCTCGACATTCGGCTGGTCCAGTTTTTCATCGATCTTCACCAATTCCGGGTCGTTCAAGAGCTCTTCAGCCACCCTTGAGGTTTCCGGTGACAAGGTTGCAGAGAAGAAGAGGACCTGTCTCTCCTTCAGTGTCGATTTGATCACTTCGCGGACTTCCTTTACATGTTCGTGGGTGATCATCAGGTCGAACTCATCAACAACGATGGTTTTCACTTCATGCATCTTCAGTTTTTTGAGCTTCATGAGCTCAAGCAGACGTCCGGTTGTCCCGACGATGATATGAGGCTTCTTTTTCAGCTTTTCCAGCTGCTTCTTGATGTTTGCACCACCGATGAAGGCCGCACCGGTCACGCCCGTATCTTTGCCCCATTTTGTGATTTCCTGTTGAATCTGCATCACAAGTTCCCTTGAAGGAGCAATGAGCACTGCCTGCGCCTGCTTTCTGGAAGGGTCGATAGCCTGAATGATGGGGAGCAGATAAGCCAATGTTTTCCCTGTTCCTGTCGGTGACTCACAGATAAGGTCCTTTCCTTCAAGCACCTTGGGGATGGCTTTTTCCTGGATTGGGGTCATGTCTCCAAAACCAGATTCATCCCACGTCTTTTGTATGGCCGGGTGATCAATAACTTCAGTTGCTTTCATGTTACATTCCTCTCTTCTGCATCGATATTGGTGGTCCCTTTCCATAATGGAAGGCGGATTTCCACCGTTGTACCGACATCTTTTTCTGTCTTGAATGTTAAGGACCCTTTATGGCGCTGGATGATTTTTTGGCATACAGCAAGTCCAAGTCCGGTCCCTTTTTCTTTTGTCGAGTAGAATGGTTCCCCGAGTCGCTCCACACGCTCCGGGTCCATTCCCGTACCGTTATCTTCTACATATATGAAGGCGTGATCACCGGAACTTCCTAACGTGATGCCCACATGGCCGTTCCGGCTCTCCGGTATGGATTCCACACCATTCTTGATAATATTGATGAATACCTGCTTAAGCTGATTGCCCTCGCCCATCACCAGCATGTCTTCAGATCCCTTGTTGCGAAAGGTCATGGACACATTGTCCATATGCGCCTGTGCTTCCATCAGAACGAGGACATGGGATAATAATTGATCGATGCGTTGTGGACGAAACGGGATATCCTGTTGTTTACCAAGTATGAGCATTTCGCCTGAAATCAGATCGATCCTGTCGACTTCCTGGTGCATGATATCCAAGTATGATGACTGCACTTCATTTGACGTTTTCAACAGCTGAATGAAGCCCTTTAGTGAGGTCAATGGATTCCTGATTTCATGGGCGACAGCTGCAGCCAGCTGTCCGATGACCGAAAGCTTCTCCGAGGCGAGTGCCATTTCCTCGTTTTTCCTCTCACGGGTGATATCCCGGGCAATGGCGAACATACCGGTCACTTCGTCATTGATGATGATGGGGACAAAGGAACATCGCACCAATTTTGACCGATCACCAAGGTGGATCGTCGTTTCAAATGTGGATGGCACACCTTTCAATGTTTGGGAATGGTGTCCTTTCAACAGGTTCAGATCGTTCTTTTCTAAGTATTGGCTGAACGAAACCGACTTGAGGCGATCCATGGACGATTCAAGAAGTTTTTCCGCCTCACCATTCACATAGATGACCTGACCGTTCAAGGATAATTCAATGACGGCATCGGGGTTTTGCTCGATGAGGGAATGGTAGTGCTGATTCCTGCTTTCAAGCTGGACTTCCTTCTTGCGCAACCGCTCATTGGCAAGTGTGATTTCCCGTGTTGTTTTATGGACAAGGAAATAGAGCACTACGCCTGTGATGAGGATGAAAAACCACCCTTTAAAGCGTTGGGAGTATATATATAAACCCAGATTTTCCTTTGCCAGATGAATCGACACATAGTCAGATAAGAAAATCCAAAGCAATCCGACCAGAAAATACATCAACGCAATTCGTGCGGCTATCCATTTAGCTTGTCCCATCTTAAGCGTCACCTAAATTCACGTAGTCTTTCCTATATGGTTTCACCAACTATGATGAATTATCACAGTGCTGTTTCCGACTCCCCTATCATACCACGCTGTGAGGGTGCTTAGGAGATGAATTCAGACCATCTGTCTTTTTTGTCGCTCCTTCCTTTGAACCAAATTGTACCCTGGACGTTTAACGCCCTTCATTGAGGAAAAAAGGTACTAATACGTGAAAGCAGGTGACAGGATATGTGTACGCTTCACAAAACAAGGCTGTTCAGCCGGAGCGGGAGCATCACCATTCCGAGAGAGTGGCGGGAACGCTTCGGATTGTTGCCCGGCAGACAGGCAGAGTTCATCCACGAGGCGGGTTCCATCCTGATCAGGGAGGCACTGGAAGAGTCCACACACAACAAAGGCTTCATATCGGAGAAAGGAACGGTGAATATCCCCAAGGAGCTTCGTGAGGATCTGGGAATACACCCGCGTTCGATCTATCACTTATATGCAGATGATGAAGGGCAGGGGATTGTCATGACAAAATGAAGAAAAAAAGCCCGCCCTTCCGCTTCATAGCGGAAAAGGACGGACCTTCGGCTTTTCAAGGACCGAGCTGCCTTCGGATGTGATGAGAAGATGACGGACGAGCATATGGGGAAATGACTGCTTCATTACGTTTGCGAGATCCGCTCCTTCCCCCTTCCCGGTAAAGCATGCAATGGTAGGACCGGCACCGCTCAGGGCAACGCCGAACGCCCCCGCTCCGAGTGCTGTCCTTTCCACCAGATCATAATGCGGTAAGAGGCTTTTGCGGTATGGCTGGTGATAGCGGTCAGCCTTCATCATCCTGCCGGCTGTTTCAAGGTCCCCCGTCAGGAGGGCGGCAACCAACACGTTGGATACGGACCCTGCAAGGACCGATTCTCCAAATGACAGCTCGTCAGGCAAGGCTTCCCGCGCTTCCGAGGTCTTCAATTCCGTTGGGGGGATGACAGCGACCACATCAAAAGCGGGATCTTGAATCGATACGAATTCCACATCGTCTCCCGACTGAGTCGCAATCACGAGCCCTCCGTAAAGGGACGCTCCCACATTATCGGGATGCCCTTCAAATCGATTCGCTTCCTTCAGCTTATCAAGCATGGTCAGGTTCAGCCCACAAGCAGCGTTCGCCAGTTCAACCCCCGCGATGACGGCTGCTGCACTCGACCCAAGCCCCCGCGTAAGAGGTATCTTGCTCTCCACGGACAGCTTGCACGGCGGATGGACTTTTCCGTGGCGTTCTGCCACTTCCATGGCCACGCCTACGATGAAGTGATCCTCATCCCGTGGGAAATCTTCAAGTTCCGGGGAAAGGGGGATGACCTCCCAGCGCTCCGCTTCCTCGGCATCGAGGGTCAGGTAGAGGCTCAGGGAAAGGCCGATGGAATCAAAACCCGGTCCAAGATTCGCCGTACTGGCTGGTACAGTGATCTTCCAAGAGCGCCCTTCGCCTACCATACCCCCATCGTCCCCTTGATATAGTCCTTTACAGCTTCCCTGTCATTCGGGAGTTTCGCCGGGATCACAGGACTATATTCAATCGCCGTCTGGGGATCTTTCAGACCATTCCCTGTCAGGACGGCCACAACCTTCGATCCCTTCGGCAGCACACCTGACTGGAGGGATTTGCGGATGCCTGCGATGGAAGCACATGAGGCGGGTTCGGCAAAGATCCCCTCTGTCTTGGCAAGAAGCTGATACGCTTCAATGATCTCTTCATCCGTGACCTCATTGATATGTCCATTCGACTCCTTCAAGGCATCCACTGCCAGCGACCAGCTCGCCGGGTTGCCGATCCTGATCGCCGTCGCCAGCGTTTCAGGCTGCTCGATCACCCGGTCATGAACAAGCGGTGCGGCACCTGATGCTTCGAATCCAAACATTCTCGGGAGACCAGATTGCTTCTTACCGTTATATTCCTTGAATCCTTTCCAGTAAGCAGAGATATTCCCTGCGTTCCCCACAGGAATCGCCAGGATATCAGGAGCAGCTCCGAGCGTATCCACCACTTCGAAGGCTGCCGTCTTCTGTCCTTCCAGCCGATATGGATTCACTGAATTCACCAGGGTGACCGCTTCGGTCCGGCTAAGATCACGTACGATTTCCAATGCTTGATCAAAGTTCCCTTCAATGGAGACGATTTCGGCGCCGTACATGACCGCCTGCGCAAGTTTACCTTGTGCGATCTTTCCTTCAGGGATAACGACGATGCATTTGAGTCCGGCACGTGCGGCATACGCTGCAGCGGATGCTGACGTGTTACCGGTGGATGCACAGATGACTGTCGAGCTTCCTTCTTCGACCGCCTTCGCCACAGCAAGGACCATTCCGCGATCCTTGAAGGAGCCCGTCGGATTGGCTCCTTCAACCTTCACATGAAGATCGATCCCCCACTCCTTGGACAGGGTTTCAAGCTTGATGAGCGGTGTATTCCCCTCATGCAGCGTCAATCCCGGTGTCTGCCCGGAAACAGGCAGGTTCTCTCCATACTCCTTGATCAGCCCATCCCAACTCATGCCTTTCCGCCTCCTTCCACTCTATAGGTGCTCTCGATGGAATGCACCGTTTCTTCGTCCTTCAGTTCCATAAGGATATCTTCGAAATGATCCAGGGATGCCTGATGGGTTACGACGACAATTTCGGCTACCCCCTCCGTTGCCAACGGGTTTTGAAGGATTTTCTCAAATCCGACGCCGTGGGAAGCAAAAATGCTGGTCAGCTTCGACAGCACGCCCACCTCATCTCTAACATGGAGACGAAGGAAATGCTTCGATTTGATTTCAGACGACTCCTTGAGCTTCTTCGTGAACTGGGGATGGACCGCGCTTTTCCCGTTGACCCCAAGCCTCATATTCTTCATGATCCCCACCATATCCGATACGACCGCAGTAGCCGTAGGAAGGCTTCCTGCACCCGGTCCATAGAACATCGTTTCTCCAACGGCTTCTCCATACACATATACGGCATTATATTCATCATTGACCGCAGCGAGGGGATGCTCCTTCTGCAGCAGGGTCGGTTCGACGCTTACCTCCACCTTCTCCCCGTCACGATGTGCATAGCCGATGAGCTTCATCGTATAGTCGAATTGCTCAGCATATTGGATATCTTCACCCGTCACCCCCGTGATCCCCTTGACCTTGACGTCTGCAAGATCGACATTCATGGAGAAACCGAGGGTGGAGAGGATCGCCATCTTCCTTGCAGCATCGAGGCCACCGACGTCAGCCGTTGGATCGGCTTCGGCATACCCGAGGTCCTGCGCTTCCTTCAGTACCTCTTCGAAATTGCTGCCTTCTTTCGTCATCTTTGTGAGGATGAAGTTCGTCGTCCCGTTGACGATCCCCATCATCTTCGTGATCCGATCGGAGGAAAGGCCGTCTACCAAGCTTCTGAGGATCGGGATCCCACCTGCAACGCTTGCCTCGTAGAAAAGGTCGCAGCCATTTTCAGATGCCGTCTTCAATAGTTCCGGACCGTGGAGGGCCATAAGATCCTTATTGGCCGTCACGACGTGCTTTCTCTGCTTCAGCGCTGACAGAAGGTGTTCTTTTGTGGCCTCGATCCCCCCCATGACCTCTACGATAATATCAATGTCGGGATCTTGCAGGACTTCGGCTGGATCCGTTGTAAGGATCTCCCTACCGAGCTTTAGATCTCGTTCCTTCTCAAGTTCCTGGACGAGTGCTTTTTTTACTTTCACCGGGCAGCCGATCTGATGGGTCAGCTTATCCTGATGATTCTCTACTATTTTCACGACCCCTGACCCTACTGTTCCGAGTCCCAAGAGTCCGATTGATATGGATTCCATTTTCGTCAAAACCTCCACTTGTTCATTTCGAATATACATTTGTTCTTCTATAGAGGACATTATAGAGGAAACGCCCAGCCCTTACAATACATTTTTCAGAATAAATGGAAAATAAACAAAAAGCGGATCCCTCCCACGAAAAGAGAGGACCGCCCTTCACGCAAAGAGCCGTCCTTTCCTAAGATTACAAGATATGATGAAGCTGCCGGGCAGACTTCGACAGATCACGGAAAACCGAGATCTTTCCTGGATCGATATTGCCTCCGCTGATGACACAGCCTACCTTTTTCCCCTGAACGCTCACCTTTTTACAGATAACCGCCGCAAGGGAAGCGGCGCCCGCCCCTTCCACCAAGGTTTTTTCCCGTTCAAGCATGAACATGATGGCACAGGAAATTTCCTCATCGGTTACCGTCACTATATCATCTACGTATTGCTTGATGATGGGGAAGGTCAGTTCTCCGGGCTTTTTCACAAGGAGACCATCTGCAATCGTATGGACATGCTCTAGGGGACCTTTCCCTCTTCCCGTGAAGAAGTTGTAGGTGGCAGGTGCCCCCAGTGCCTGAACGCCGATGATTCGGACCTTCGGGTGAAAAGCTTTGACGGCAGAGGCCATACCAGCAAGGAGGCCACCCCCTCCGACCGGAACGAGGATGACTTCCAAGTCACTCAGTTGTTGAAGCATTTCAAGCGCTACCGTCCCCTGTCCTGCCATTACCTTCGGATCATCGAATGCATGGACGAAAGTGGAGCCCCGCTGCTGTTGATCTTCGAGGGCCGACTGGAAGGCTTCGTTGTACGTATCGCCACCAAGGACCACCCCGGCACCGTAATGTCTGGTAGCCGCGACTTTCGTGGAAGGAGTGCGTTTGGGCATGAAGATTTTCGAAGGGACGTTCCTCATGGCCGCTGCCAGGGCCACACCCTGTGCATGGTTGCCTGCTGATGCGGCAATGATGCCGTTTTCCGCTTCCACTTCCGGGAGGGACATGATTTTGTTCATGGCACCCCGGACTTTGAAAGAGCCCGTACGCTGAAGGTTCTCCATCTTCATATAAATGTCGCCGCCCGTGTAGGCATTCAAGGTGGCCGACTGCTTCAAAGGGGTCCGGTGCACTTGATGGCCGATTCGTTCCATTGCTTCTACAACGTCAGTGTGATCCATTAAATTCCCAAGCTACTCACCTCATATTTTTTTTCGTAGGCATCGATACTCTCACCGTATTCAAGGGTCAATCCGATTTCGTCCAGCCCTTTGATGAGCATATTCTTCCAATAGGGATCGATGGAGAATGACACCTGCAGGCCTTCGGAATCCTTGATCGTCTGATCCTCCAGTGAAATCTCGATTCCATACCGCGAAGCCTTCTGCTCGTTCGCCCAAAGTTGGTCAACGATTTGATCGTCAAGCCGGATCGGGAGGATCCCGTTTTTCAGGCAATTGTTATGGAAGATATCCGCAAAACTCTTCGCAATGACCACTTTGAATCCAAAATCCTGAAGCGCCCAGGGGGCATGCTCCCTCGATGAACCACATCCGAAATTCTTCCCACCGATCAATATCCCGGCATCTTTGTAGGCGGGGGTGTCAAGGAGAAACCCTTCCCTCAATGTCTTCCCATCGTCTTCAAATCGCCAATGATAGAATAGGAACTGGCCGAAGCCCTTGCGTTCGATCCGCTTCAAGAACTGTTTCGGGATGATCTGATCTGTATCGACGTGATCCCGGTGCAACGGGAATACGGTCTCTTTTACATGATTGATTGCCATGATGTCACCTCCTATGATACTGAAATTCTTTCTAATTTCCGGACGTCCGTCAGCTTACCCGTCACGGCAGCGGCCGCTGCCATGGAAGGACTGAGGAGATGGGTACGCGATCCGTTACCCTGCCTGCCTTCGAAATTACGGTTGGACGTCGAGGCACATCGCTTACCCGGTGGCACGATGTCATCATTCATGGCGAGGCACATGCTGCATCCTGCCTCTCTCCATTCAAAACCGGCTTCCTGGAAGATGGTATGGAGACCTGCTTCCTCGGCCTGTTGCTTGACGCTGAACGAGCCTGGAACGACAAGGGCCGTAACCCCTTCCTTGACCTTATGGCCCTGTACCACTTCTGCTGCTGCTCGTAAATCGCTCAAACGCGAGTTGGTACAGGAGCCGATGAAAACATAGTCGATGGTGATGTCTTCAATGGACTGTTCGGGCTCTAGACCCATATAATGAAGGGCACGCTCGATCCCCTCACGGTCCGACGCGTCTTCATACGACTGTGGATCCGGGATCCTCGCCGTGATGGGCGCACCCATCCCTGGGTTCGTCCCCCAAGTGACGTGGGGCTCGATGTCCTCTCCCTTCACCTCGATCCGTTGATCATACTCAGCATCGGCATCACTCTGCAGGGACAACCAATCCTCTTTCAGCTCCTGGAATGAGCGATTCTTCGGAAGGTTTGGACGTCCTTCAAGATAGGCGATCGTCGTCTCATCCGGACTGATGAGCCCTGCTTTTGCACCTGCTTCGATACTCATATTGCAGACGGTCATCCGCTCTTCCATGGAAAGGTTCCGGATGACGTCGCCCGTGAACTCGATGACGTGACCGGTACCGAATCCGACGCCGTGAGTGGAAATGATGTTCAGGATCACATCTTTTGCCGTAACGCCAAATCCAAGCTTTCCGGATACGTTCACCTGAAGGGTCTTCGGCTTCGATTGCCAAAGGGTCTGGGTTGCCAATACGTGCTCCACCTCACTCGTCCCGATCCCGAACGCCAGGGCACCGAATGCCCCATGCGTGGATGTATGGCTATCCCCGCAGACAATCGTCTTCCCTGGCTGTGTGAGTCCGAGCTCCGGACCGATGACGTGGACGATCCCTTGATCAGGGTGATGGATATCCGCTAATGTGACACCGAATTCCCGGCAATTCTTCTTCAGGGTGTCCATCTGGAGTCGTGCGATTTCGTCGCGGATGATATCCCGCTCCTTTGTCGGGACATTATGATCCATCGTCGCGTAGGTCAGATCCGGACGGCGTACCTGCCGCCCCTTCATGCGCAGACCTTCGAATGCCTGGGGGGAGGTGACTTCATGCACCAGATGCAGATCGATATACAGGAGGTCCGGCTTTCCTTCTTCCCTTTGTACAACATGCCTTTCCCAAATCTTTTCAATAATGTTTTTGCCCGTCATGAGCTCCCTCCTTATTCTTCTGTCGCATTTTAAAGCCTTTTATAGATAAGCGGATAGAATCGAAGATAGTGCATGATCTGCTTCCAGTCTCTCTACGACGAGATCGCTCATGGCCTCAGTCCCGACTGCAGTGCCCCTTCCACCGCTCCAAAGGTCACCTGTCCGGAAGCCTGCATTCAACACTTCCTGCACGGCCATTTCGATCATTTCCGCCTCTTCCTGCATACCGAATGAATGCCTCAGCATCATGGCCACAGACAAAATCATGGCGAGAGGATTGGCTTTTCCTTTCCCTGCGATATCCGGTGCCGATCCATGGACCGGTTCATAGAGTCCGAATGAGTCCTCCCTCAGACTGGCTGACGGCAGCATGCCCAGTGATCCGGTGATCATGGAGGCTTCATCACTGAGTATGTCGCCAAACATATTCTCCGTTACCATGACATCGAATTGACCAGGCTGATACATGAGCTTCATCGCAGCCACATCCACAAGCATGTGCTCCACTTCCACATCCGGGTACTCTTTTGCTGCCTCGTTGACGATTTCACGCCACATCCTGCTCGTTTCCAACACATTGGCCTTGTCGACGGATGTGAGGCGCTTCTTCCTCTTCTGAGCAAGACGGAAAGCTTTATGGACGATCCGTTCGATCTCTGACTTTTCATAGACCAGGGTGTCGACGGCCACTTCATCCTCCGCTCCCTGCCTTCCGGATGGCTGCCCGAAGTACAGTCCCCCCGTCAGTTCCCGAACGATGATCATATCGACATCTTCCACGATTTCCTTTTTCAGGGGGGATGCTGAGATCAAGCTATCAAATGCCTTGACCGGCCGGAGGTTCGCAAACAATTCAAATTCCTTCCGGATCCCGAGAAGACCTTTTTCCGGCCTCAGTTCTTTAGGAAGGTTCTCCCACTGCGGTCCTCCTACGGCACCAAGGAGAATGGCATCACTCTTCTTGCAAAGCTCGATCGTTTCCGCCGGGAGCGGACTGCCGAACTGATCGACGGCCGCTCCTCCGATGTATCCTTTCTCCACTTCAAACTCATGGTTGAACCAATCACCCACGGCTTTCAGAACCTTCAGGGCCCCATCCATCACTTCCGGCCCGATTCCATCTCCAGGTAATACAGCAATTTTCTTTTTCATGAGAATGTCCCTCCCTGAAGGGGCGTCGCCACCCCTGTAATGATGTTACGAACTTACTTCCACCACTTCTTTTACAGCAGATGATGCTTTCCTCTGGGCCAGTCGGTTCACGGCATTGAGGTAGGCCCGGGCCGAAGCCTCGAGTACATCCTGAGCCGTGCCCCTTCCGCTTGTCTTTGCTCCGTCATATTCCAGATGGACATAGACTTCCGCAAGTGCATCCCGTCCTCCGCCGACAGAGTTGATCCGGTAGTCAAGAAGCTTCGATGTCCCCGGAAGGATGCGTTCGATCGTGTTATAGATGGCTTCCACACTTCCAGAGCCGGTCGATGCAAGCTGGGTGACACTTCCGTCTTCAAGCTTGAGCTCGATCGTTGCAGTCGGGATATTATCCATACCATACTGGACTTGCATCCGTTCAAGACTGAATCCGACTCCTTCAACCATTTCCGTTTGCTTATTCGTCAGGATGCTGAACAGATCATCATCCACGATTTCCTTTTTCTTATCTGCGAGCTCTTTGAACGCGTGAAACGCTTCGTTCAACTTCTCATCCGTCAGCTCGAATCCGAGCTCTGACGCTTTGTTCTTGAAGGCGTGGCGTCCGGAGTGCTTTCCGAGGACGAGGCGGGTCGAGCTGTTCCCGATCAATTCCGGTGTGATGATTTCGTAGGTGGTCTTTTCTTTCAGCATGCCGTCCTGATGGATCCCGGACTCGTGGGCAAAGGCATTATCCCCGACGACGGCTTTGTTTGCCGGTACCCTCATGCCCGTAAGCTTGCTGACAAGGGCGCTCGTCTTCTTGATTTCATCAAGCTTCAGGCGCGTCCCTGCTTCGTAGAAGTCTTCACGGATCCGAAGGGCGACGGCGATTTCTTCAAGAGCTGCATTTCCTGCCCGCTCCCCGATTCCGTTGATCGTCCCTTCGATCTGATCGGCTCCGTTTTCGATCGCTGCAAGGGAGTTGGCCGTGGCCATCCCCAAGTCGTTATGGCAGTGGGCGGAAAGCTTGATGCCGTCGATATTCGGAACATTCTCCCTGACATGCTTGAAGATCTCTCCATACTTCTGAGGTGTGATATAGCCGACCGTGTCTGGAAGGTTGATGACGGAAGCCCCTGCATCAATGACTTCCTTCATGATCCTGACAAGGAAATCAAGGTCGGTGCGGCATGCATCCTCTGCCGACCATTGCACGACCGGGAAGAACTGTTTCGCATATTTCACGGCCTGGACCGCTGTCTCAACCACCTGATCCGGCGACATCTTGAGCTTATGTGTCATGTGGATCGGCGATGTGGCAAGGAATACATGGAGCCTTGGCTCTGCTGTATTCTTCAGCGCTCCCCATACAGCATCGATATCCCTCTGCTGTGCACGTGCAAGACCGGTCACCGAACTGTTCTTGATCGTCTCGCCGATCCGTTTCACTGCGTCGAAGTCACCCTTGGAGGCTGCAGGGAAGCCGGCCTCTATGACGTCGACTCCCAAGCGTTCCAGCTGCTTCGCCACCTCGATCTTTTCAAGCGTATTGAGGTTCACACCCGCCGATTGTTCACCGTCGCGAAGCGTTGTATCGAAAATATCAATGGTTCGCACTGGAGACCACTTCCTTCTCTTTTTTAGAGGATTTCTGCTGTACGAATGGCATCATGGCCCTCAATTCCTTGCCGACTACTTCGATCGGATGCTCGCTCTCACGCTTGTTGATGGCGTTGAACTCTGGGCGGTTTGCCTGGTTTTCAAGGATCCAGCCCTTTGCAAATTTACCTGTCTGGATATCGGTGAGTACATCCTTCATTCGCGCCTTCGTTTCCTCATTCACGACACGCGGGCCGGAAACGAAGTCTCCCCACTGGGCAGTATCGGAGATGGAGAAGCGCATTCCTTCGAGACCTTGCTCATACATAAGATCGACGATCAGCTTCAGCTCGTGGAGACACTCAAAGTAGGCAACTTCTTTTTGATAACCTGCTTCCACCAATGTCTCAAACCCTGCTTTCACAAGGGATGTCAGCCCACCGCACAGGACTGCCTGTTCACCGAATAGATCGGTTTCCGTTTCTTCCTGGAAGGACGTCTCGAGGATCCCTGCGCGTCCTGCTCCCACTCCCTTTGCGTACGCAAGGGCTACGTCTCGGGCATTTCCCGTCACATCCTGATACACTCCGAACAACGCTGGTACACCTGCGCCCTCTTCGAATGTGCGTCGTACAAGATGCCCTGGACCTTTAGGGGCTACAAGGAATACATCCACATCTTCCGGAGGGACGACTTGAGAGAAATGGATGTTGAATCCGTGAGCGAAAGCGAGGGCTTTACCCGCAGATAGGGCCGGTTTGATCTCAGCTTCATACACCTTCGGCTGATACTCATCCGGGAGGAGTACCATGATGACGTCCGCTTGTTCGCTCGCTTCGCGTACGGAGTATACGTCGAATCCATCTGCAACCGCCTGATCCCATGACTTCCCTTTACGAAGACCGACTACGACATCAAATCCGCTTTCTTTCAGGTTTTGTGCGTGTGCATGACCTTGGGATCCATATCCGACCACTGCTACTTTCTTGCCTTTCAGAACCTCTTCGTTTACGTCACCGTTATAATATACTTTTACCATTTCTCTCATCCTCTCGATTTTTAATAGGTTAGTTGACGATTGTATACTGCTTCATATCTGTGACGCTTTTGCTGTTGCCCCGTGCAAAAGCGGTGATTCCAGTCCTTGCGATTTCTTTGATTCCGTATGGTCTCAGGAGGTCGATGATGGCTTCGATCTTCGACGTTTCCCCAGTCACCTGGACCGTCACGCTATCCCTTGCGACGTCGATGATGGCTGCGCGGAATGGTTCGACAATTCCGTTAATTTCAGATCGTGTTTGACCTGTGCTGAGAACCTTGATGAGGGCAAGTTCCCTCGCCACCACTCCCTGGTCTGTAATGTCCGATACCTTCAGGACATCGATCTGCTTGTGGAGCTGTTTCAGGAGCTGCTCGATCTTGCGGTCATCTTCCACGTTCACGACGAAGGTCATCCTGGAGACTCCTTCCACTTCTGTATAGCCGACCGAGATGCTCTCGATATTGAACTGTCTTTTGGTGAACAGCCCTGTCACCCTGTTCAATACCCCGCTCCGATTATGGACGATGGCCGTTACGATCCGCTTCATGGTTTCACTCCTATCATTTCGTGTAATCCCTTGCCGGGAGCAACCATCGGATAGACGTTTTCCTTCGGGTTGACCCAACAGTCGATCAAGGCAGGCTCGTCACTCGTCAACGCTTCCCTGAGGACCGATTCCACTTCTTCCTGCGTCTTCACCTGATAACCTTTGATGCCGTAAGACTCAGCCAGTTTCACAAAATCAGGCTGCAGGGAGAAGACCGATTGGGAATATCGTTCTTCGTAGAACGTTTCCTGCCACTGCCTCACCATTCCGAGGGTCCCGTTATTCAGGATGACCACCTTTACAGGGAGATCGAGCTCTTTTAATAGGACCAGTTCCTGCAGGGTCATCTGGAAGCCTCCGTCCCCTACGAACGCCACGACTTTTCTATCCCTGTCTGCAAGCTGCGCACCGATTGCCGCCGGGAATCCGAATCCCATCGTGCCGAGTCCGCCCGATGTGACCCAGTTATTCGGGTTTTTGAAAGAGTAATATTGTGCCGCCCACATCTGGTGCTGGCCGACATCGGTGGTGACGACGGCTTCACCGTTGGTCAATTCATACACCTGTTCGATGAGCCGCTGTGGAGAGATGATTTCCTCTGCCCGGTTGTACCAGAATGGATATTCCTGTTTATTGGCCTTCAATCGGCTATGCCACTCCTCGAAGTAGCATTTGCTCTCATCATGCTCGAGGATCTTGACCAAGGCGTGCTTCGCATCAGAGACGATCGGGATATGCGTCTCGACATTCTTGCCGATTTCCGCCGGGTCTACGTCGATATGGACTACTTTCGCATTCGGGGCGAAGGTGGCCAGATTCCCTGTCAGCCTGTCATCGAATCGGGCACCGATGTTAATGAGTAGATCGCATTCATGAAGGGCCATATTGCTTGTATAGCACCCGTGCATCCCCGCCATTCCAAGGAACAAAGCATGATCGGCGGGAAATCCGCCAAGACCCAGCAGCGTATGAACCACAGGAAGATCATAATGTTCAGCGAATTCCTTCAGCTCCTCGGAGGCCTTTGCGTGAAGGATGCCTGCACCCGCCAGGATCACAGGTCTTTGTGAGTGCTTCACGGCTTCGATCAATTTCTTGATTTGCAGAGGGTTCGGATGAAGGTTCGGCTGATAGCCGGGAAGATCCATCTCCTGCTCCTCAGCCGGACTGGCAATTTGAACGGTAAGGTCCTTCGGAATGTCGACCAGGACCGGACCAGGTCTGCCTGTGGAAGCAATGTGGAATGCTTCTTTGACTATGCGGGGAAGATCAGCAAGGTCCCTCACCTGGTAATTGTGTTTGGTGATCGGCATGGTGATCCCGACCACATCCGCTTCTTGGAAGGCATCCGTCCCGATGACGTTGGATGCGACCTGCCCTGTGAAGATCACCAGGGGCAGGGAATCCATCATGGCGTCGGCGATTCCCGTCACAAGGTTCGTCGCCCCGGGTCCCGAGGTTGCAATGACGACACCCGGTCTTCCCGATACCCTGGCGTACCCTTCAGCAGCATGAATGGCTCCTTGCTCGTGGCGCGCCAGGACATGCTTGATGGGGGCTTTGTAAAGAGCATCGTATATCGGCAGGACCGCTCCCCCCGGGTACCCGAACAGAATCTCAACTTTTTCCTCCTTTAACGCCTTCATGAGCATATCAGCACCGTTGATGTTTTCTGCCAGTGACTGTGAAGCCAGATCCGCCTCTACTTTGGCTCTCATTGCCTATCTCCTCCCTTTCATTTCATGATTTCTATGAATCTATCACACAAAAAAACCTTTTCACCCACTACGACAGAGTTTATCTTTCGCAGGGGCGAAAAGGTTTGCTTCCTTTCCACGGTACCACCCTAGTTCAGAGACGACGTTCATCTCCCTCAGCAGGCTGAAGAATTTCAGCCTTCGTTTTTGTAACGAGTAGAGTCTACTCGATCGTTCCTAATCACTGTTCAGAACGATACTCAGAGGGGATGTCGGTATTGGTTGTATTACTGGTTCGCAGCACCACCAGCTCTCTGTGAATACAAAACCCAATCCTTTTGCCTCTTCACCGATTTTGCTTTATTCTGTTTTCAGGATTCCACCCGTGCTTGCCGATGTGACAAGCTTTGCATATCGTGCGAGATAACCTTTTCGTATTTTAGGAGCGGGCTGGACCCACTCTTGCTGCCTGAAGGTGAGCTCTTCCTCTGAAACCATGAGGGAGATGGTGCGGTTGGTGAGATCGATGAAGATCGGATCCCCATTCTCCACGACCCCGATCGGGCCGCCTTCCGCTGCTTCCGGTGAAACGTGACCGATGGAGATGCCACGGGATGCACCGGAGAAGCGTCCGTCCGTGATGAGGGCCACTTTCTTCTCAAGCCCCCTGCCGGCGATGGCCGCTGTCGGAGCGAGCATTTCCGGCATCCCTGGACCGCCTTTCGGTCCTTCGTAGCGAATGACCACTACGTGACCTTCCTTCACTTCACCACTTTCGATTCCTGCAAGGGCCTCATCCTGTGATTCATAGACGATGGCCTCACCCATGAATGTCTTGATGGAAGGATCGACTGCCCCCACCTTGATGACACCACCGTTCGGAGCGATGTTCCCGAACAGGACAGACAATCCTCCTACAGGACTGTAGGCGTTATCCTTCCTCCTGATGACTTCATCATTCACGATTTCAGCATCTTTCACATTTTCATAGAGTGACTTCCCTGTAACGGTGATCCGGTCGCTGTGGACCGCCCCCATCTCGCACAGTTCCTTGATGATGGCACTCACTCCGCCGGCATTGTGGACGTCCTGCATGGAATAATCGGACGCGGGGCTGATCTTCGACAGATACGGCACCCTTTCCGCTACGGTATTGATGCGGTTGATATCGTAATCGATTTCTGCCTCATTGGCGATGGCAAGGGTATGGAGGACCGTGTTGGTCGAACCTCCCATGGCCATATCGAGGGCAAAGGCATCATCGATGGTGTCTTTCGTGATGATATCCCTCGGCTTGATGTCCTTCTTCACCATTTCCACAAGATGCTTGGCAGCGTCCTTGATGAGCTGGTGACGTTCCTCCGATGTTGCCACGATCGTCCCGTTGCCAGGAGGGGCCATCCCGAGCATCTCCATGAGGGAGTTCATGGAATTGGCGGTGAACATCCCTGAACAGGATCCGCATGTCGGACACGCATTTTGCTCGATGTCCAGAAGCTGTTCGGCTGTCATCCTGCCCGATTGATGGGCACCGACCCCTTCGAAGACGGAGACGAGGGAAAGGGGTTTTCCTTCGCTTGATACACCGGCCTCCATCGGCCCTCCCGATACGAAGACGGAAGGAACGTTGGTGCGAACGGATGCCATCAGCATACCCGGCGTGATCTTGTCACAGTTCGGAATGTAAAACACTCCATCAAACCAGTGGGCGTTGATGACCGTTTCGGCTGAATCGGCGATGAGCTCCCGGCTCGGAAGGGAATAACGCATCCCGATATGTCCCATTGCAATCCCGTCATCCACGCCGATCGTATTGAACTCGAACGGGATGCCTCCTGCTTCCCTGATCGCTTCTTTCACGACGGCAGCGAAGTGATTGAGATGCATATGTCCCGGTATGATATCGATATAGGAGTTGCATACCCCGATGAAAGGCTTCTCCATGTCTTCCAATTTGACTCCCGTCGCATAAAGCAGGCTGCGATGGGGAGCGCGGTCGATTCCTTTTTTGATCATGTCACTACGCACATCAGCACCTCCAACTTACCCGACTTGAGCATTTTGTTTGTAAACTTTTCTTCCATCCTGCGTGACAGTGTCCCTGAACTGTTGCAATAATTTATTTGTACATTCACCCGGTTTACCGTCTCCGATCACACGTCCATCGACTTTGACGACGGCGATGACTTCTGCTGCAGTACCCGTGAGGAAGACTTCATCCGCCGTATATACATCGTGGCGTGTAAAGACTTCTTCTTTCATTTCGTAACCTGATTTCTGGGCGATTTCGATGATGGCGTTGCGGGTGATGCCTTCTAGTGCCCCTACATAACCTGGTGGAGTCAGGATCCTTCCTTTCTTCACGATGAAGATGTTATCGGCGGATCCTTCCGCTACATACCCTTGATCGTTCAGCATCAGCGCTTCACTTACACCGGCAAGGTTCGCTTCGATCTTTACGAGGATGTTGTTCAGGTAGTTCAGCGACTTGACCTTCGGCGATAAAACGTCTGCACGGTTCCGTCTGCTTGCTACTGTGACGATCTCGATCCCCGTGTCATACAGTGCTTTCGGGAAAAGCGCGAGTTGTTCAGCAATGACGATGATCTGCGGATGGCTGCAGGTGAACGGATCCAATCCGAGATTCCCTACTCCGCGGGAGATGACTACCCTGATATATGCATTTTCAAGTTTATTCATTTTCAATGTTTCAACGATGATATCGCTCATCTCTTCTTTCGACACTTCGATGTTCAGCATGATGGATTTTGCTGAATCGTAAAGGCGATCAACATGTTCTTCGAGACGGAAGACATTGCCGTCATACATTCGAATGCCTTCGAACACTCCATCTCCATAAAGAAAACCATGGTCATAAACAGATACTTTTGCATCTTCCTTTTTTACGTACTGACCGTCTAAGTAAATCCACTGCTCGCTCATGTTCATCATTCCTTTCACGATTTGATTTATTTGATTATTCGGAATATTAATTTTCTAACACATCTATTTACGTCCAGGCCCCTTGTAAAAATGGGTGCGAAGACCGCCACTGACCTTTTCTGATGCGATTAAAAATTTTATTGAGGACAATGTTACTCCCGTTTTAATGGAAGGTCAACACTATTTCGGTAAATTATTAGACAATTTAGATTTGTCAGATTATATGGTAACGCTTTCATCTTTGTCCTTATCAGGTTTATAGAACCTCAAAAAAAATAAATTTTTGTTCTTAAAAAATCTTTGATAGTTTTTTCCCGAAGACGTTGAGTTTACAGGGCTCATGACATCCTTAGACATCATTCATCACACTCCTCCCCCTCTTCCCATTCTCAACAAATCCCTTCAAATGAGAATCAACCCACTTTAGTACTCTAATAGAAGAAACGCTACTTTTTTTATTTTCCGGGAGAAACTGAATAGGAACACTCCTATTTGTGACTTGTTGCACAAGAACCACCCATTTATTTACGTTTACCTGAATCAAGGGGTGATCGATCCTCTTGAATCAGTTTAAAATCTCTATAAAATAAAAAACCGGTTCCTGTTCGGAACCGGTTTTCTTTTATACCCATGTATACATATATGCTGGATCTTCGACATCCTTTGCCTTCTTCACGATTTTGAGGGGGCGGAACGTATCGATCATGACGGCGAGTTCCAGTGTTTCTTTTTTCCCGATGCTCGCTTCAGTCGTTCCCGGATGCGGCCCGTGGGGAATCCCGCTTGGATGGAGGGTGATCGATCCCCTCTTGATGCCCTTGCGGCTCATGAAATTCCCCTCTACATAGTAAAGGAGTTCGTCGCTGTTGACATTGCTGTGGTTATAAGGAGCCGGTATGGCTTCCGGGTGGTAATCATAAAGCCTCGGAACGAAGGAGCAGACGACGAAGTTATGCCCCTCGAAGGTCTGATGCACAGGCGGGGGCTGATGGACCCTGCCCGTGATCGGCTCGAAGTCTTCAATGTTGAACTTCCAAGGATAGAGATAGCCGTCCCATCCTACGACATCAAGGGGATGATGATCCAGGACATGAACATGGATCGATCCGCGGGATTTCGTCAGGACGCGGTATTCTCCTTTTTCATCCCGGGATTCAAGTACTTCCGGTCCAGATAGATCCCGTTCACAGAATGGACTGTGTTCGAGGAGTTGGCCATATTCATTCCGATACCTGCGCGGAGTGGTGATCTGACTGAACGATTCGACCACGAGGATCTTCGTCTCTTCCTCGGGTATGATCCGGTGGATGGTGCCGATCGGGATGATGATGTAATCGCCTTTCCCGTAAGAAAGTGTACCGAACATCGTCTCCACTTTCCCTGCTCCATAATGGATGAACAGCATCTCATCTCCATCACCGTTACGGTAGAAGTCACTCATGGCATCAGTAACCGCTGCGGTCCCGATGAGAAGGTCGCTATTCCCAAGAAGGTATTCCCTTGCGTTCAGGGCATCTCCCTTCTTCTCGATTGACTCCGTGAAAAAGTGGCGGTGGCGAAGGGCCCCCTCCTCTTCGAACTCAGGCAGGTAGCTGCCTCCGTAAGATGCTTCCGAGACTGCAGTCGGGAGATGGTGGTGATAAAGGATCGATTGGGTCCCGGAGAACCCCTTCGTCCCCATCACCTGTTCCCGGTAAAGACTTCCATCATCTTTTTTGAACATCGTATGACGCTTGTGGGGGATCGTCCCCATCCGGCGATAAAACATGATCCCTCTCCTCCCTTGCACTGATTGTATTCTTTAAGATTCCGAGACCTGTGATGCCAAGTTCCACGATATCACCGGGTTCAAGCCAGGGGTGGATTTCTTCACCAAGCTCGAGCAGGCAGCCCGTGCCGACGGTCCCCGACCCGATCACTTCCCCCGGTATGAGCATGACATTTTCAGATGCCCTGGCAATCATGGCGGGAAACGGATAATGGATATCTTTATAATTCCCCTTTGACAACGGGACTCCGTTCACTGAGGCAGTCATCTCCAGGTCGAGACGGTCCCCTTCCCGGTAGGATTCCAGCTCATCCCTCGTCACAAGATACGGGCCGAACGTGGTGGCAAAGTCTTTCCCTTTCGCCGGCCCGAGGCCCACCTTCATCTCTTCACGCTGAAGGTCCCTAGCACTCCAGTCGTTCATGATCATATAGCCGTAGATATGGTCTTCTGCATGCTCAACTTGGATGTCTTTGCCTCTGCGCCCGATGACGCAGGCAATTTCAAGCTCGTAATCCAGACATTCGCTCCCATCGGGAACCGTGATCGGCGCATCTGGTCCGGTCACACTCATATGATTGGTGAAATAGAAGACCGGCATCTCATACCATTCCGGTACGACCGAAAGGCCCCTTCTCTGCCGGGCGTTCCTCACATGATCCTCAAACGCATAAAAGTCGCGGATGCTCACTGGATCAGGCAGGGGGGCCACGAGGGGAAGATCCACGAGGGCATATTCCCCGGTAAGGGAAGAGAGTTCGCGCATGAGCGATATGCCTTCATCCCCCAATTCGATCAGTCGCTTCATCTCTTTCGGTAAGCGGCCGCCGCTCGCCTGATGGAGATCAATCACCCTGTCTCCGCTTACGAGGCCTGCCCTTACCTCATCTCCCACTAGAAAACTCACTAACTTCATTTCTCTCTCACCTCTTCCGGGTCAATTCGAATGTATCGGCGAGGGGCTTCGTGTACATCTGGCCTGCCATCCTCCCGACAGGCTCAAGCGTGGATGAGTCGATTCTTCCGGCGTCATACAGCTCATCATCCATTCGCACGCACAGCACTTTTCCAATCACCAGGCTCCCTGCCCCTGGATGATCGCCGAAATGCAGGACGTCCTGCAGGATGCATTCCAACTGGACCCGGCTTTCTGAAACAGCCGGGGGAGCGATGGTAACCGATGGCTTCTTACCTAGGCCGACTGCCTCGAACTCATCCACTTCCGGGGCAAATTCCTTCGAACAGTCGTTCATTTGCTCTACAAACGTTTCACTGACTATATTAATCACAAATTCCTTCGTCGCTTCAATATTCAACAGCGTATCCTTCTTCCCACCGTCCGTACCTCTTCGCATCGGCGAAAAACATACCAGCATGGGATCGGCGCTGATGGCCGTAAAAAAGCTGAACGGGGCAAGGTTCGCATGGCCCGCCTCATCCACGGTGGAAACAAATGCAATCGGTCTCGGGAGGATGGAGCCGATGACCAGTTTATATGCTTCCTGCCAAGGGAGCTGATCAGGCTTGATATCCACTTGCATTCCTCCCCAGCACATATTCAAGGGCCTTGACGAAAGCCCGATTGTCCTGATCGGCTCCGATCGTCACGCGGATGGTCTCGGGATAGCCCAGAAGGACCCCGGACCTGACAAGGAATCCTCTCTTCGCCAATTCACCTGCAATGACATTCCCGTCCTTCCCCGTATCCACCATGATAAAATTCGCCTGGGAAGGGAAGTACGCGAGCCCAAGTCTATGAAACTCCCCTTCGAGATAGGAACGGCCCGCTTCATTCAACGAAGCACACTTCCCGATGAACTCCTGGTCATGGAGGGCCGTGACGGCTGCTCCCTGGGCCAGCGCATTCACATTGAAGACATCCTTCACTTTAAGGAGCTGTCCGGCTACTTCCTCATTCATGACCCCGAATCCGACCCTGAGTCCCGCCAAGCCGTAGATCTTTGAAAAAGTCCTCAGGATCACCAGGTTATCGAAGCGCTCCAAAAGCGGGAGCGTGTCGAGGTGATTCCTGTCTGACACGTATTCCACGTACGCTTCGTCCAAAACCAGGAGGACGTGTGGGGGGACGGCTGAAATGAAGGACAGGAGTTCCTCAGTCCCGACGATGGTACCTGTTGGGTTATTCGGATTGCAGATGAAGATGAGCTTCGTCCGATCCGTAATTTCGCTTTTCATCCCGGCCAGGTCATGGACCCCGTTCACCAGGGGGACCTTCACCGATCTCCCGCCTTCGAGGAAGACATTCGTATGATAGCGGGGGAAGGTGACATCCGCCATGATGGCTTCGTCTCCTTCACTGATGTAGGCCCTGGAGAGAAGCCTGATCACTTCATCCGACCCATTCCCGAATACAAGCTTCCCTTCGCGCACCCCAAGGAATTCAGACACTTCCCTGCGAAGTTCAGTGGCCGCCCCGTCCGGGTAAAGGAAGAGTTCCCCATTGCCTTCCTTCAACCAGCTGACGACCTCCGGGGAGCAGCCGTGGATATTTTCATTTTCCGATAGCTTGCAAATAGACCCGAGACCATGCTCTTTTTGTAACTCGACAGTCGATTTCCCAAGAACATACGGATCAATTTTTGTAAGGACTTCCCTCGTCTTGAACTTCAGCACCATCAGCCTGCCCCCTCCTTATAATAGGGCTGACCCCGAGTTTCAGAACGGGATCCCGACCGATTCCTGCACGGATGCAGGAGGTGTCCGGATCTCTTCGAAAAGCTCATGGGCCAGCCCGTTTTCTGTTTGTTGATCCCCTATTATTCTCGATCCCTCATGATTCCCTTTATATATCTATCTCTTTTTTGGATCTTATCTCTCTTTATCTGATACCGTCGATTTGAATGTCGGACTCATTATTTAAAGATTTCCGCGTCGCTCCTGCTCTCTTTCTATCGATTCGAACAACGCTTTGAAGTTCCCTTCTCCGAATCCCCTTGCCCCTTTGCGCTGGATGACCTCAATGAAGAGAGTCGGGCGATCAACAATTGGCTTTGTAAAGATCTGGAGGAGATACCCTTCATCATCTCGATCCACCAGAATGTTCAACGCCTTGATTTGAGAAATTTCCTCATCGATTTCTCCCACACGCTCAGACAGCATATCGTAATAGGAATCCGGGGTGCTCAGGAATTCCACACCGTTCTCCTTCAGGATGCCGACGGTCTTCACGATGTCCTCTGTCAGAACGGCGATATGCTGTACCCCTGGACCGCCGTAGTACTCAAGGTACTCCTGGATCTGGGATTTGCGCTTGCCTTCAGCAGGCTCGTTGATCGGGAACTTGATCCTGCCACCGTTGTGCATCACTTTGGACATGAGGGCGGAGTATTCTGTCGTGATATCCTCATCGGAGAAATGGCGCATCTCCTTGAAGCCCATCACCTTCTCGTAGTACTCCACCCACTCTTCCATGCGCTCGACATTTCCGACAACGTGGTCGACGGCGATGATGGCCGCATCACGCTCTGTTCTGGAAGAGTCCGCTTTTTCATACCCTGGCATGAAGATCCCGTTATAATCCTTCCGTTCAATCAAAGTATGGATCGTGTCGCCGTATGTACCAATCACCGCTTTTTTCAGCTTCCCATCTGCATCTTCCAATGTTTCTGGAGGCATGATTTCAATGGCCCCTCGCTCTACCGCACCTTTGAAAGCCTTTTCAACATCATCCACCATAAGGGCGATATCCTTGATCCCATCCCCATGCTTCCTGACGAATTCCGCTACACGGCTTCCTTCGTGAAGGCTCCCCGTCACAACAAGTCTAACTTTATTCTGCTGAAGGACATAGGAGACGGTATCACGGTTACCTGTTTCAAGTCCGGAATACGCGACGGTCTTGAATCCGAACGCTGTGCAAAAGAAATGGGCAGCCTGCTTGGCGTTCCCTGTGAAATATTCGAGATAATCGACATCCCTTACCGGGAAGATTTCTTCGGTCTTCATTGACTTCTTATCCATCTTTTCCATAACGATCCCTCCGATTTCGTATTTTTCTGATTATTATCGTATGCTGTTTTTCTTTTCTTCTCAAGAGCGGCATGTGAAGCATGAACGCTTTTCTGCAGTAAAGCAACTGACTTATCGGACTGCCTTCTTCTTCCTCCTCTGAAGGTGTACAGCATGCCCGGTGAGCTCCTCCAAGGCTTCCATCAGGGCTTCGTTGCTGCTCGGATGCGGATAGAGCGGGAAGGTGAAATCTTCCGCCCTTGCTGCCATTTCAAGTCCGAGCACTCCGGTGGAAATCAGTTCGACAGCTCCCGGCCCGATCATATGGATGCCAAGGATCAGAGATGTCCCTTTCTCCGATACGATTTTAATCATGCCGTCCGTTTCTTCCTTCAGCGCTGCAAAGCCATTCGCTCTGAAAGGATACTCACTGCAGACAACGTCATATCCACGGTCCTTCGCTTCTTCCTCAGTCCAGCCCGCACAGGCGACCGGCGGATCCATATGGACGATGGCAGGAAGCCACTCCAGGTCCATTTCCCCCGTCTTCCCTGCAATGGCTTCCGCTGCCACCTTTCCTTCCTTGATCGCTTTGATGGCAAGCCCCGGTCCCGGGGTCACATCCCCTATGGCCCACACGCCGGGAATGGACGTGCGTCCCTCCCCGTCGACCTTGATTTTACCTTCCTCGCACTCAAGCTGTAGCCGGTCCAGTCCTGCACAGGTCAGGTCTGCACCCGACTTCCCACATACGACTAAATGAGTCCCATTCACCTGCCTGGTCCCGGTAGGACTTTCATAATCCACTTCCACCCCTCCATCGTCCGAAACGCTCAGAATCGTCACTTCGGTGGTGACAGAGACCTTCTGTTTTTTCAGAAGCCTCTTCATCTCACGCTCAATGGCCTGATCAAATGGCAGTCTCCCTTCCATCAGGAGGGTGACTGCGCTCCCAAGGGCCGCGTATGCCGCAGCTATTTCAATGGCCACATAGTCATGACCGGATACAATCAATTCCTCCGGTATCTCGGTCATGGTCAGTGCCTCCCGCTCCGTCAGGACAAATGGGGATTTCATACTGATACGGGACGGATACTCCATCTTCCCACCAATGGCGACAATGGCCTGCTTGAATTCAAAAAGGGAGAACTGATGACCATTTTCAATCCCGATCCGGTTCTCGGATAAAAATGAAGCGGCCCCTTTCATCACCTCGACTCCTCCTGAACGAAGCAGTCCTTCCACCCCTGCCCGCAGGCCCTGGATCTTCTCTTCTCTATAGGACTTCAGCCTGGCAAGATCGATGGACGTTTCCCCCATGACCATGCCCATTTTCTGCAGATGCCCCTGCTTTCGGAACTCGCTTGCAAAATGGGTCAGGATCTTCGATGGGATGCACCCTTCATTCAGGCAGGCTCCCCCGATCTCCCCCTGCTCGATCAAGGTGACCTGTTGCCCCAGCTGGGCGGCACGAAGCGCGGCATGATAGCCCCCAGGTCCTCCACCGATGACCATCAGATCACGTTTTTCAACCATTTCCCCCACGACCATCTAAATCATCTCCATCAGCAGGATACCCGGTTTTTCAATGAAATCCCGCAGTCGATTGGTGAATCTTACGGCTGTTCCGCCATCTGCCACCCGGTGATCAAAGGACATGGATACATTCATTATGGACCGGATCACGATTTCATCCGCCTCATTGACCATTGGCCTCTTCTTCGTTTTATGGAAGGATACGAGGGCCACTTCCGGTTCATTGATGATCGGCGTCGCACCGATCGAACCTCCAAGCGGACCGACATTGCTCACCGTGAATGTCCCCCCTGTTGCCTCCTTGGCGGTAAGCGTATGATCCAGCGCTTTGTTTGTCAGTGCCTTGAGTTCTTTCTGGATGCCCTTCAGCGTCTTCTCTTCCACATGACGGATCACCGGTACGATCAACCCTTCCTCCGTATCGACCGCTACTCCTATATGGTGGGCATGCTGAAGGTGGACGCACTCCTGTTCTTCATCCAGCCGTCCGTTGAAAATCGGGAATTCTTTCAGGCAGACAGACAGCGCTTTGATGAAGAATGCACCCATGGAAACGTCCGTCACATCCCTTTTCCACGCGAGGAGTTCCGTGACATCAATCTCTTCAAAATGGGTACAGTGAGGGATGGTCCTGACTGACCGGACCATCTTTGAAGCAATCTGCTTCCGCCTTCCCCTGAAAGGGATGCTGTCTGCCTCAGTCCGCTCAGGCGTTTCCTTAGGAAGTGGTTCCACCAGGAGGTGAGACTGGATATCTTCATCCAAGATCCTTCCCGCTGGACCGGATCCCCGTACCTTTTCAAGGGGGATTCCTGCATCCCTCGCCAACTTTCTAGTGTATGGAGATGCCAAGATCCTGGTCGATTGTGCCGTGGCCGAGGATGTACGTTTGGGCGCTACCGACTCCTTGCCGGCACCCATGATCAATACCGTCTCACCGACACGTATCGTATCTCCTTCCTTCACACTGAACCCTTTGATGATCCCATTGGCAGGTGCCGGGATTTCCGCTGTCATCTTATCCGTCTGAACTTCCACCAGCGGCTGATCCGCACGCACCTGTTCACCGACCCCCACCAAAAAGGCGTTGATCGTCGCTTCGGTCATTCCTTCCCCTATATCATGCAGCTTGACCTCCATCGGCTCCCTCCTTTCAATATGCTGCCGCTCTCTCGATTGCTTCGAGGACGCGGCCTGTATCCGGAAGATAATAGTCTTCATATCCAAAATAGGGGACAGGGGTGTCGAATCCAGTCACCCTCTCGACAGGAGCCTTCTGATAGAGGAAAGAAAAGTCATTGATGATGGCAAGGATATCGTTGCCCACTCCCCCCGTGGCGTGGGCTTCATGGACAATGACGGTCCTACCGGTTCGCTGGACAGATTTGGTGATAAGATCCTTATCCAGGGGAGACAACGTCCTCATATCGAGTACCTCGCATGATATCCCCTTTTCACCTGCTTTCTCCGCCGCCTCCTCAGCCACCTTCACCATTGCTCCCCATGCAATGACCGTGACATCGTCTCCTTCAAGGACGGTCCTTCCTTTTCCGATTTCAACTGTATACTTCCCCTCAGGTACTTCCTCCCTTGTCGACCGATAGCACTGCATGGGCTCAAGGAATAAGACGGGGTCCGGGTCTTCAATGGCCGCAATCAACAACCCCTTTGCCTCACGTGGAGTAGAAGGGCACACGACCTTGATGCCCGGCATATGAGTGAACAGTGCCTCCGTACTATCGGAATGGATCTCAGGCGCCCGGACACCAGCTCCGTACGGGGCCCGTATGACCATGGGACATGTATAGTGCCCGAGCGTTCTTGAGCGCAGGCGGCTTGCGTGGGTCATGATCTGCTCATAAGCAGGATAGATGAATCCGAGGAACTGGACCTCTGCCACAGGACGGAATCCATTTACCGCCATTCCTATCGCAGCACCAATGAATCCGGCCTCACTCAGCGGCGTGTCGAGCACCCGATCTTCACCGAATTCTGCCTGGAGGCCATCCGTGGCACGGAACACCCCTCCGTTCGTCCCGATATCCTCCCCAAGGAGCAGGGTATCACTCCGTTCGTTCAGCATGACCCGAAGACCGTCGGTAATCGCCTGGACCATCGTCATCGTTTTGGTTGTTGTCATGATGCTCATCTTGATCCCCCCTTCAGATGTGAAAGCAGTCTTTCTTTCTGCTGAAGGACGTTCCAAGTCGGTGTTTCGAATACATGATCAAAGATCAAGGACGGGTCCGGGTCCGGATACTGCTCCAGATCGGCGACAGCCGCATCGACCTCCTTGGCACACTCCAGCCTGATGGACTCTAACCACTCTTCGTCACACCAGCCTTTTTGCTCCATATAGCGCTGCAACCTGTCTATCGGATCTTCCCTTCTTTTCACATCGCTCTCTCCCTGATCCCTGTATTTCGTTGGATCATCGGCCGTCGTATGTGCACCGTATCTCCACGTCACAGCTTCAATCAGCGTAGGTCCTTCCCCTCTCCTCGCCCGCTCCAATGCTTCCTTCGTTTCAAAATAGACGGCGAACACATCATTCCCGTCGATCCTGACGCTCGGGATGTCATATGCAAGGGCCTTTTGGGCAATCGTCTTCGTCTTCATCTGCTTGTGGATCGGCACCGAAATCGCATAGCGGTTGTTCTGGTTGAAGAAGACAACAGGGGCCCCCCATACGCTCGCCAGGTTAAGGCCCTCATGGAAATCTCCTTCGGACGTCGCTCCATCACCGAAATACGCGATGGCGGCAGCCTCCGACCCTTTCCTCTTTTCGGCATAAGCCGCCCCCACGGCATGTGGGAGCTGGGTCGCGATCGGAATGCCCGGGGTAAAGATATTCTTTCCTTCAGGCGGGACACAACCCTCGTTCCGCCCTTTCCAAAACAGCAGAATCTGAAGCAGCGGGTGCCCAAAGGTCATTGTTGCCCCATGATCCCGGTACGTTGGAAATAGCCAGTCTTTTTCATGCAGTGCCATGGCGCTCCCTACCTGGGACGCCTCCTGGCCCTCAAAAGGGGCATAGGTCCCGATGCGCCCCTGCCGTTGAAGACTCACTGCCTTGCGATCGAACGTCCGGATACGGATGAGATGGCGCAGGAACGTCCTCGCCACCCCTTCGGACACCTCTTTCTCTCTATCGGGGCTCAACTCCCCATGCGGATTCAGCACTTGAACGATCGGAAACTGTTCGATCATTCCCTCACCTCTCTCATGGGGATGGTTCCCCATTGTTTTATTTTGGGTGTATTGATGATTGCAAGGATGTCAGGTTGATAGGTTTCCTTTTTATTATTCATTTTTGCTTAGGGCGGCGAGCCGCCTCCGCTTTTCTTTTTGTCCAGCTGCGGCGGCTTGGGGCTCGAGGTCATAAGTCATAATCGTCAAAAGGGCGAAGATCTGCCCTTCCGCCGATTCTGCCTTATGCTTGTCGCCCCAGGGCAAGCCGCCTCCGCTTTTCTTTCTGTCTAGCTACGGCGGCTTGGGGCTCGAGGTCATAAGTCATAATCGTCAAAAGGGCCAAGACCATGCCCTTCCGCCGATTCTGCCTTATGCTTGTCGCCCCAGGGCGAGCCGCCTACGCTTTTCTTACTTCCTTACGCTCCATTTTGGGCGTTTGGTGTGGGTGAAGAAGCTATTTCGTTTGGTTCTGGTCTGGATGCGGTTTTCGCAGAAGCGGTCTGCTGCCTGGACGGTGGTGATGTGTTCGTTTTCTGATTGGGTGTAGATGTTGAGGAGGCTGTTATAGATGGCTCCCGTTTTCTGGAGGACGCGTTCTTTGTTAGGTTCATAGAGTTCATCGGCTACCTGGATCAACCCCCCTGCGTTGACGATATAGTCAGGGGCATACAGGATCCCTTTTTGGTGAAGGGACATCCCGTGTCTGTGCTCGAGGAGCTGATTATTGGCAGAACCGGCTACGGCTTTCACCTTTAACCGTCCGATGGTCTCATCATTCAGGATCCCCCCTATGGCACAAGGGATGAATACATCGGCATCCACTGAGTAGATTTCGTCTCCGCTGACGGCCTTCACTGCCGTTCCGAGGGCTTTAGCTTTCAGCTGCAGTTTTTCAACAGAGTAATGACTGATATCGGTCACAATCAAATCGGCCCCTTCTTCGAGGAGACGCTCGGCGACTTTGAAACCGACTTTCCCAAGCCCCTGGATCGCATAGCGCTTCCCATGAAGATCCCTTGATCCCCAGATGGTTTCGTTTGTAGCTTCAAGTCCGTATATGACGCCCATGGCTGTCGGAATCGAAGAGTCACCGCTTCCGCCATATACTTCGTCGACCCCTACGATGCAGTTGGTTTCCTTCAGGGCGTGGACAAAATCATCCGGTGACGTGCCCATATCAGTCCCTGTGTAGAACCTTCCTTGAAGTGATTCAACGAATTGCCCGAATGCCCTGAACAGCTCGGGATGTTTATCTTTGGTCGGGTCACCGATGATGACCGCCTTACCCCCGCCAAAGTCCACGTCTGCTGCCGCGCATTTGTATGTCATGCCCCTAGACAATCTGAGTACGTCGTTCAATGCCGCATCCACCGAAGCATACGGCATCATCCGGCACCCGCCGAGTGCAGGTCCGAGAGTGGTATTATGTATGGCGATGATTGCTTTCAAACCGGTCTCTTCATCGTTGCAGAACAGGACCTGCTCATGATTCTTGATCTGATCGAACATGTCCATCCCCCTGACCTCCGTCTCTTTTGTAAACGTTTTCATTTTATCGGATAGGCTTGCCATGCGAGTTCCCCCTTATCGTCTTCAATCAGTCCCGATACGTTCAGCGATTGTTTGTTTCGGAAGCACAACCTGCCTTACTTCCCCTTCTCCTACAATGGAGTCCGTTTCCTTCCGTCGGATCATGATCTCCGTCCAAATGCCTCTTTCATTCATTCGGGTCACGGTGGCCGTGATGCTCAACCGGGTTCCCGTCCGTGCTGGTGAACGATGCATCACCTTTACTTCGGCACCCATCCCTTCTTCCTCTTCTTCCAGGAAAGGAAGGATGATTTGACGGGATGCCCATTCCATGTGATAGACCATTTGGACGGTGGAATAGACCGGGTGGACCACTTCCCCTTCAAAGCTTGCGTGCATATCGGGTGTCACATCAATGATGATTTCAAGCGTGTGCCCAACGGTCAATCCGGACTTCATCGCTTTCCTCCTTTAAACGATTGCATTATGGATATTAATATAACGTTAATTCAACGATATAATAACATTTTGTTTTATAAATAGTCAATAAATTGTTAAAATTAAAAATTCTTATAGTTTTTAAAGGGAATGGGCGTTTCTATGGGGGAGTAATGAAGAGGAGACCGTTCCTTTCCGCTGGAGTCAGGCGCCTTCCGCTTCAATACACTCTGGGATTCTTGTAGGGGATGAGCTGAATGAATTCCCTTTATATGTAATGTTCTTAGATTCATTAATTAATGAATCCAGGGTAAGCATTCTTTATGGGGCTAAATTGAACAGTAGACCGTTCCTTTTCGTTGCAGGCGCCTGCTTTCCTGCGGGGAGCATGCCGAGCCTCGTGCCTGCGGGGTCTCGATCATGCTCCTTTTCCGCTGGAGTCAGGCGCCTTCCGCTTCAATCCACTCTGGATTCTTATGATTTAAGAATTGTTTTTTGATGAAGCATTTTTTGGTAGGTATTCATCCTTAGTCTACATCTGCGTGTTTGAAAAACTCACGGAATACTAATCATGCGATCCACCAGCTTGAAGAGTCCCTTCAACTATATTTCTCAATCTACTTCCTAATAGTTCTCTAAAACATAAAAAAAACAAGAATGTGGGCTTGGCCTCATTCTTGTTTTTTACTGCTGGTATTCTATTTGTTGATCAGTATTTATAAGATTGTCCGCCGTCGATCGGGATGACGGCTCCGTTGATGAAGTCTGCTTGGGAGGATAGCAGGAAGGCTACGAGGTACCCGACTTCTTCGGGTTTTCCGAAGCGTTTCATCGGATTGACGCTGACGAATTCCTTGCCTGCCGCTTCCCAGTCATCGCCTCCGATTTGGCGAAGGGAGCCTTCGACCATCGGTGTCATGATGGCACCTGGTGCGATGGCTTTGATGCTGATTCCGTACTGGCCATATTCCACACCGGAATTGCGGGTCATGCCGACTACGCCGTGCTTGCTTGCCGCATAACCGGATTGATTCCCGACGCCTCGGATCCCTCCGACGGATGCCGTATTGACGATGGAACCGTAGCCCTGCTCCCTCATGACTTTGAGTACATATTTCATGCCATAAAAGACACCGTTCAAGTTGATGTTCACTACACGTTCAAATTCATCCGTGCCATAGTCCTCTGTGAGATTCTGTTTCCCTTCAATTCCTGCGTTGTTGAAGAAGCCGTCGATTTGACCGAAGTGCCCCACCGTTTCATCAACGTATTTCTTAACGGCGCTTTCGTCGGAGCAATCCGCTTCGATCAACAGCACTTCCGCTTCACTGTAAGATGATAGAATCGACTGCTTCACTTCTTCCAATCCGCCTTGGTTAAGGTCCACGAGTGACAGTTTTGCTCCTTCTGAAGCAATTTGCATGGCCGCAGCATGTCCAAGTCCGGACGCAGCCCCAGTGATCAAGATTACTTTGCCTTCAAAACGTTTCATTTTGAAATCTCTCCTATTCTTGATGGTTTACCAGAACCGGGCAGGGATGAATTTCCTGTCCTTACTAGTAGATTACGCCTATTCCATTCGAAGGGCAATCAACTCGACTCGCACCGAAAAGCCGGCCTTCAGGGGCCGGCTTTCTTTACGAGAGAAGGGCCCGGTCACTGGCAAGCTTGCTGCCGCGGATCCGCTGAAACTCATGAAGGAGTCCTTCAACGGTCAAGCCCTTCTTCTCTTGTTCATTCACTTCAAGGATGATCTGTCCTTTATCCATCATGATCAGCCTATTCCCTAAATCGATGGCCTGCTGCATATTGTGGGTGACCATGAGGGTGGTCAGGGCGTATTGATCCACAATTTGCCGGGTCAACTTCGTGATCAGATCAGCGCGTGCTGGATCAAGTGCTGCCGTGTGTTCATCCAGAAGGAGGATTGAGGGTTCCGTGAAGGTGGCCATGAGCAGTGACAGCGCCTGACGTTCCCCTCCTGATAGCAGCCCGACTTTTGCATTGAGCCGATTTTCCAGCCCTAGATGAAGGCTCTCCAGCACTTCCTTGAAGTACGCCTTCCTCTTCTTCGTGACACCGAGCCTGAAGCCCCTCGTGCGATTCCGCGAGTACGCCATGGCAAGATTCTCTTCGATGGTCATGGAAGGGGCCGTGCCTGCCATCGGATCTTGGAAAACGCGTCCGATGAGCTTGGATCTTCGATACTCCGAAACTTTCGAAACATCCTGATCCTGGATGTGGACGGTTCCGACATCTGGTATCATGACCCCCGAGACGATATTCATGAGCGTTGATTTTCCGGCCCCGTTGCTTCCGATCACCGTGACGAAGTCGCCCGGTTCCAGGGAAAGCTGGATATCATCAAGGGCGATTTTTTCATCCGGTGTTCCTTCGTTGAAGACTTTGTGGATCCTATTTAATCGTAACACTGCTGCCACCCTCTCCTTCCGAGACCGGAACGGCCTTCATCCTTTCGGCCATGCGCTTTGCCTTGCGCTTCCTGTCCTTATACCTCTCCATGACTTTCGGCATGACGAGTGCGAGGATGACGATCGTCGCTGTGATCAGCTTCATGTCACCCGTTTCAAGAAAGTCTACGCGAAGGGCCATGGAGACAACCAGACGATAGATGATGGCACCTCCGATGACGGCAAGTGTCGTCCTTGCAATGGATTTGGTACCGAAAAGGGCTTCACCGATGATGACGGATGCAAGACCGATGATGATCATACCGATCCCCATCCCGACATCGGCGAAGCGGCTGTACTGAGCAATCAGTGCCCCGGACAGGGCCACCAACGCATTGGAAATCCCGAGGCCAAGGATGATCATGAGGTTCGTATTGGCAGAAAAGCTCCGGATCATCCGTTGATTATCGCCAGTCGCCCTTAGGGCAAGACCCACTTCTGTCTTGAGGAACGCATCCGTCAAAAACTTGATCACCAGCGTCACGATCGTCATGAACAGGAGGACCGCCCACGTATCAGGCAGTGGCTCGCCTAATCCGACTGCATTCCAGACACCATTTAGTGCCTGGTCGATCCCAAGGGATCCAATCAGGCCTGTGATTCCCGTAAAAGCCGTATCTTCATTTAAAAGGGACACATTGGATGTCCCCATGATCCTCAAATTGATGGAGTAGAGGGCAATCATCATGAGGATTCCTGACAGGAGCGCATTGATTTTTCCGAATGTGTGGAGGAGCCCTGTTACACATCCTGCGACGAAGCCGATCACCATGGCAGTGACCGTGGCAACGACGGGGTTCACTCCGCCCACAATCATCGTCGCTGCAACGGCTGCCCCCGTCACGAAGCTCCCGTCCACTGTCAGATCAGGGAAATCCAATATCCTGAAGGACAGGTAGACTCCGAGGGCCATGATGGCGTAAATGATCCCGGACTCAAAGGAGGCAAATATGGCCGTTGGCATCTTGAATCATCCTTTCTATCACTCTTCGTAAAATTCTCCGAGTTCACTCCAGGCATCCTTCACTTCGACACCCTGTTCTTCGGCCGCTTTCTTGTTGATCATAAGCTTGAAATCTTTCGGATACTCCACGCTGATCTCAGACGGTTTCTTCTCACCCTTAAGGATCTTCACAGCCATGAGGCCCGTTTCATATCCGAGATCTTCATAGCTGAATCCACTGGCAGCTACCGCACCCTTTTTCATGGAATCAAGTTCTCCGACGAAGAGCGGGATATCTTTATCATTGGCAACGCCGATGACGGCATCTAGTGCTGAGACCACCGTATTGTCTGTCGGGACATAGATGGCATCGACACGACCTACAAGCGATTCAGTAGCCTGCTTCACTTCCGCTGAAGTGGATACAGACGCTTCCACGACCTTCGCTCCCTTTTCTTCAGCGAGCTTCTTCACTTCTTTGGCCTGCACGACGGAGTTCTGTTCACCAGAGTTGTAGATCACCCCGATATTCTTTGCTTTCAGTTCATCTGTGATAAAAAAGATCGTCTTGGAGGTGGCTTCGGGATGGTTGTCCGATGTACCCGTGATATTCTCCCCCGGCTCCTCGAACGATTTCACCAGCTCAGCTCCGACGGGATCCGTCACCGATGTAAACACGATGGGGATCTTCTTTGTCGCATTCAGGGCATGCTGTGCACTCGGTGTTGAATTGGCGAAAATGAGGTCCACCCCGTCCCCGACGAGATTTTTGGCGATGGTCTGGGAATTATTCGGATCACCCTGGGCATTCTGCACATCGTATTTCACATTGTCGCCCTCTTTGAATCCGTTCTCTTCCAGTGCCTTCTTAAACCCTTTGTAAGCTGCATCCAGCGATGGATGCTCGACGATCTGACTCACCCCGATCACATATTCCTTTTTTCCACCACTACCGCTTTTCTCAGACGAACCGCACCCCGATAAAATCATCATCCCGAGGAGCAGGGACGATGCACCCAGTAACCAACCTTTCTTTTTCACAGAAATCCCCCTTTGATCACAAGTTATATGATTAATAGTCCATAAGACTACCGAATCCTTTCTGTGATAAAAATGATACCGACCGTTATTACAACGTTATAGTATCACTGCCGTCACAAAATAGTCAATAATATTCGGAAAATTTAAAAATTACTCTCAGTATAGTTGTTTTGGATCAGGATTTCCAGAAGATTTTAGCGGTTTAAATGAAAAAAGCAGCCGGCGTCTTCCTCACCAGCTGCTTTTTGTCTCTTATTCAACCTTCATAGTGCCAGAAAGGGTCCTCAGGACCATTGAGGCATCGGTCATCATCCCGTCCACCATTTCTTTGACGGTCGGTACATCCCCGATCAGTCCTGCCACCTGTCCGCCATTGATGAATCCTTCATCAAGTCTTCCTTCGAGGGCACCTTTACGGTGGTTGTCCTCAGAGGTCAGTTCCGAATACTGTTCCAGGGTCATTCCCCGTTTTTCCAGATCCAATACCCTTTCCGCGTAGGGCGACCTCAAAACGCGCCGTACCCTCCCTACACTCCGCCCCACGATGACCGTTCCATGATCATTCGCCGCAAGGAGGGTTTCTTTATAACGCTCATGAAAAGGAGCTTCCTTGGTCGCGATGAATCGGGTTCCCATCTGGACTCCGCTTGCGCCCAAGGCGAGCATGGCGGCAAGCCCGCGTCCATCCGCAATTCCCCCGGCTGCCACGACGGGAACGTCTACTTCATCCACGATCTGCGGGATAAGGGCCAGGGTCGTTGTCTCGAGATGGGAGTTGATGCCCGCCGCTTCATACCCTTCTGCCACCAGGACGTCTGCCCCTGCATCCGCCGCTTTCCTTGCCTGCTTGCGGGACGCCACCACGCAGATCACTTTGATTCCGTGGTCGTGAAGGACAGGAATGAGCGGTCCCGGATTTCCTGCCGATAGGGAAACTACGGGAACCTCTTCCGTGATGGCGATCCCGATCATGCCTTTCAGTTCAGGCGTCATCGTGATCGGGATATTCATGGCAAAAGGCCGGGTCGTCAGCATCTTCAGATCCCGGACGATTCCCCCCACTTCCTCCACATCCATGGTCCCCGTTCCGATTGTCCCCAGGGCACCCGCCTCCGACACGGCGGCAGCCAGGCGGGCATTGCTGATGTTCCCCATGCCTCCCTGGATAATGGGGAACCGGATCCCAAGGCACTTCGTGAGTCTATTCATATCGATTCCTCCTCCACTCTATTCACGATTTAAAAAAGAGGTTTACAAAACCTCTTCCAGCATTTATGCTATTCATAGCTACTTTGTGTAACAAGGTAGCTGAACGTTTATCCCAGTATCTTGTTTTACAATATACCTAAAGGAGAATCATCATGTCGATCCGAAGCCAATTACTTAAAGGGATTCTTGATGGTTGCATTCTGGCCGTCATTGAAAAGGAGCCCGTTTATGGCTATGAATTATCCAGGAAACTTCAGGCATCCGGCCTGCAGGATGTAAGTGAAGGAACGATCTATCCCGTCCTTCTCCGCCTGCAGAAGAATAAATGGATCACAGGCGAAATGCGGCCGTCCGAGTCGGGCCCGAACCGAAAATATTATTCACTGACCGAAGACGGCACAGCCGCGCTAGTAGAGATCACCCAGGAGTGGGAGCATCTGTCCGTCCCGGTCAACCAACTACTGAAAAGGGGGTAACACCATTGCTCGCAGCAAAAGAACTGATCGAATTGAATAACCAAAAGAGAGAAAAACTGACAGAAGAGAACGAGAAATATTATTCCGATATCTTATTGTACCTCCGCCTCCAGCTCACCCTGTCTGAACAGCAGACAGAGGAAATCCTCATGGAGATCCTCGAGCATCTCCTGGAAGGGCAGGGAGAAGGAAAAACGGCTATGATGATCTTCGGATCCGATCCGAAAGCATATGCAGACGAGCTTGTCGAACAACTTCCTCCCGAGAGCAAACGGAGCGTAGCCGGGTTCATTTCCCTAATGGCCTTGAACCTGTTCGGTATTTTCCTGGCCATCCGCGGAGCAGGCCTGCTGATCACTTCTTTCTTCAAAGAAGTGGAAAATGATGTGTTCATCGGCTCGGCAGCCATTCTGGCCGTGATCTTGCTCCTCACCACAATGGCAGAACTCAAAATGTTCTTTACCATCATCAAGCGTTCACTATTTCAAGAAAAAGATTCAGCCGGCAAGATGGCGCTGATCGGCGGATTGGGCGCTGCGGCAATCAGTTTGCCATTCTTCCTTGCCTTGTTTTTCCTACCCGACCTTGGCCCTTCTTTTCCTTTCAGCTGGTGGGCGTCCCTAATCGCGGGATTGATCATGATCGGCCTGTACAAGTTGATTTCCAGAAAAAGATTCTAATCCATCAGGAGCGGATGGTTCATCACGTCATAGGATGTATCTTTATTTGTGAGCTCGTTCCCATCTTCGAATACACTCTCGAAGAAGCGGGAGGCGGGCTCGGCAAGCTCCTTATAATACTCCCCGAATAGCGTGGCGGCATGACCGCCGAGCCATTTATCCGGCAGCAGTTCATCGGGCAGTCCCGGATCCACGAAAAGGAACTTCCGGTATTCATGGACAAGCTTTGCCCGCCCCACAAAACACTCCGCATCGGTCATCTGCCCCTTGGCGATCTTGCTTTTATCGATCATATACATGCGGCTGTACTCCGCGATGAACTCCTCATACTTGGCATTGATTTCTTCCAGATCCCAGTTCTTCTCTACGAGTCTTCTGCTTTCACTCGGCCCTTTATGGTCGGCAATGAAGAAGTCGACATACTCTTCGATCTCGTATTTCCGGATCAGCTGCCGGACCTGCTTCTCCAGGTCATTGGGGGAAATCCACGTACTGGCGGACATCGTGCCGAATCCGCTCCAAACCAGTTCTTTCCTGAGTTCATCCCGAATACTTCGGATTTCTTCCGGAATGGAATACATGAAGATCCTCCACTTCCCGTCCCACTCCTCAGGCTTCAGCTTGAAGATCCTGTTCGCAGCTTCTTCCATCCGGTCGACACCGCGCTCGGTCAATGTGTAATAACTTTTATTCCCTTGTTTCTCTGCCTGGACCCAGCCCTGTTTATTCATTCGCGAAATGGCCGCCCTCACTGCCTGGTCATTGTGGCCGAACTCATTCAGAAGCCGGATCAGGCTCCCGATCCAGATTTTATTTCCGTAATGGCTGATGTAATCCCCATACAAAGTGAAGATCATTGATCTTGTATTCATGCAAGCCTCTCCTTTTACGCCCGATCTATGATGTGCCGCTATCGCGTGACGTGTTCTTAACGTATAACTATTATAATATCATAATTATCTGAAAGAAGAAGCGTTTACATCACCTGTTTCAACATGGTCCATTAAGGGAAGGGATTAAAAAAACAGCAGAAAGGACTGTTATATGGATACTCTATTATTCTCTGCCTTTACCATCGCCTATATCGTCCTCATCATCATGTCGATCCGGATCCTCAGGAGACGGCATGCTCTCAGCATCGCGTTCCTCCTTCCCGTCATCGCAGGTCTCATTTACGATAACGGCATCATCGCCTCGGGGAAATACATAGGGGAAGGACGGCTCCTGAAGGAACTGAGTCTTGTCCGGTATTACATGCATGCCTTCTTCACTCCGCTCCTGGTCCTGTTCGCCTGGAAGTCCCTTGAACAAGGAGGAATCAGGGCCGCACGGACGACGGCATTCCGCTCTTGTGCTTTCCTTATCACCATCGGACTGATCACTGTGGAACTCCTTACAGAGGTCATCGGCCTGAAAGTGAAACCGGAATGGTCGTACGGCGTGCTGTCATATGGAAATGCCGAATCCTCTTCCGGCCCGCCGATCATGGTCCTCGTCGTGGCCATCGTCCTTCTTGCGGCATCGATTGCCGTCTGGAAGGTACAAGGATGGATATGGTTCTTCCTCGGTTCCCTGATCATGACGATCGGCAGTGCCGTCAGCATCCCAGTGGACAGCGGGGCCGTGACAAACCTGTTCGAGCTTGCCTTGATCGCCTCTCTTGTCGGTACGGCTGCCTTTCAAGCCTCTCATACAAAACAACACATCGAACCCGCGGCATGATTGTCGCGGGTTTGCCTGTGTCTTTACCCCTTCAGCCTTTCCACCACGGTAGCGATTCCCTGCCCGACCCCGATGCACATGGTAGCAAGGCCATATCGGACATCCCGCCTCTTCATCTCATGCAGGAGTGTCGTCAGGATTCTCGCGCCGCTCGCCCCGAGGGGATGTCCGTATGCAATTGCCCCCCCATTGACATTCACGATTGCCTCATCGATCCCAAGCTCCCTGATGCAGGCGAGGGACTGGGCGGCAAATGCTTCATTCAACTCCACCAGTCCGACTTGCTCCATGGTGAGATTGGCCCTGGACAATGCCTTTTTGGTGGCATGGATGGGGCCGATGCCCATGACGGATGGTTCCACGCCAGCCACAGCGGACGTCACATACCGGGCGAGAGGCGTCAATCCCAGCTCCTCCGCTTTGCCCCTGCTCATCAGGAGCAGGGCAGCAGCCCCATCGTTCACCCCTGAAGCATTGCCTGCCGTGACGGTCCCGCCCTTGAACAGCGGCTTTAATCCTGCAAGCTTTGCGAGATCGGTTTCCGGTCTCGGATGCTCATCTTGGGTAACGCGCATGGTCCCGTTCCGTTTGTGGAACACATCGATCGGCACCATCTCATCCGCCAAGCGTCCGTGTAGCTGCGCTTCTCTGGCCTTGATCTGGCTTACCAGGGCAAAACGATCCTGTTCTTCACGGGAGATATTGAATTTCTTCGCCACGTTCTCGGCTGTTTCCGGCATGGAATCGGTTCCGTACATGTCCTCCATCTTCGGATTCACAAACCGCCACCCGATGGTCGTATCAAACAGCTCCATGTTCCCCCGGGGAAACTCCTCTTCAGGCTTTCTCATCACCAGGGGGGCACGGGTCATGCTCTCCGTTCCTCCTGCGATGAAGATCTCCCCCTCACCTGCCAGGATGGCACGGGCCGCATAATTCACCGCATCCAGTCCAGATCCGCACAGCCGGTTGATCGTGGTACCCCCCACTTCGACGGGTAGCCCTGCCAACAGGGCCGACATCCTGGCCACATTCCGATTGTCCTCTCCGGCTCCGTTTGCATTTCCGAACACCACTTCTTCAATGGCTTCCAGAGGCACATCGGGATTCCGTGCGAACAGGGCCTTGATGACGACCGCCCCCAGATCATCAGGCCTCACCCCTTTGAGGCTTCCTTTGTATCTCCCAATCGGGGTTCTCACGGCATCAATGATCACAACCTCGTTCATGTCGACTTCTCCTTTTCTTTCTCCACAGAGTACTCATACACGCCCCTGCCCGTCTTACGCCCCAGCCTTCCCGCATTCACATACTGCTCCAACAGGGGGGCCGGACGGTATTTATCGCCGAGTTTTTCATGGAGGTACTTCAAGTTATTGAGGCGCGTATCCAATCCGACCAGATCGCCGAGCTCAAACGGTCCCATGGGATAGTTCAACCCAAGCTTGATGGCTTTATCAATGTCTTCCGGTGTCCCGAGCCCCTCTTGGAGCATGAAGAATGCTTCATTCCCGACGAGAGCCGAGATCCTGCTTGTAACAAATCCGGGGAATTCATTGATGATGACCGTCTCTTTCCCCATGGTGCGTGCCGCTTTGCGGACGGCCTCCACCGTTTCTTCATCCGTCTCCAAGCCCTTGATGATTTCGATCAGGGGCATTTTATGTACGGGATTAAAGAAGTGCATGGCGATGACCTTTTGGGGCCTTTTCGTGTAAGAACCGATTTCCGTCGGGCTCATCGTGGACGTGTTGGTGGCAAAACAGCATGATTCAGGAGCATGGGCGTCAAGCACCTGGAATACGGAGCGCTTCAGCTCCCGGTCTTCCGGTACAGCCTCGATGACAAAATCAGCATCCGATACGGCAATCGACAGATTGGTAGAATAATGGAGATTCCCTCTTGCTTCTTCGTATTGATCCGCCGTAAGCTTTTGGCGCTCTATCCCTTTTTGCAGGTATCCTGCAATCTCCCTTTCTGCATGGAGCAGCTGTTCTTCCTTAATATCCACAAGGGTGGTCCGATATCCACCTACCGCACTTACGTAGGCAATCCCTCTACCCATGACCCCTGAACCGACTACAACGAGATTCTGCATGATACCCTCTCCTCTCTTGAAATAAGGGGTTGACCTCCGGAAAGGACAACCCCTGTCTGTTTCATTACACACCGAATGGATTCAGTGGACGATTGCCGAAATAGGAAATGATGCTCTTCGTCTCGGTATACAGGTCCAGCGTCTCGACGCAAAGCTCCCGACCGAACCCGGATTGCTTGTATCCGCCGAACGGGGTGCCAGGGAACGCGGAGAATGGGCAGTTCACCATGACGATTCCGGCCTGGATCGCTTTGGCCACCCGTGTTGCACGCCCATGATTCTCCGTCCAGATCGCAGATCCGAGACCATATTCGCTGTCATTGGCCATGCGGATCGCTTCTTTCTCATCCTTGAACGTCATCACAACCACGACTGGTCCGAAGATTTCTTCTTTTACGGCTTTCATGTCATGGCTGACATTGGTGATGATCGTCGGCTCATACCAGCTTCCCTTTTCAAAGCCTTCCACCTTTGCTTGCTTTCCTCCGGTCAGGATCGTTGCCCCATCTTCTTTTGCCGATGTCACATACTCATGGATTGTATCCACCTGCTTCTGATCGATGACGGCCCCGATATGTGTTCCTTTGTCGTGAGGATCACCGAGGGTGAGCTTCTTCGTCTTCTCGACGAATTTCTCCATGAACGCATCATAGATATCTTCATGTACATACAGTCTGGACCGGGCTTCACAGGATTGACCGGTATTATAGAAGATTCCGAAGAGAGACCCGTCGACCGCTGCATCCAGGTTGGCGTCCGGGAAGACGATATTCGGGGATTTCCCGCCGAGCTCCAGGGTGACGCGCTTCAATGTCTGTGACGCCCTTTCCATGATGTTCTTCCCTACAGGCGTCGAGCCTGTGAACGCGACTTTATCCACGTTCTTGTGCTCCACCAAATAATTCCCCACCGTTGAACCCGAGCCTGGAATGATATTGATGACTCCTTCCGGTACGCCGGCTTCAATACAGATCTCACCCAGGACGATTGCGGTAAGAGGGGTCAGGGTCGCAGGCTTCACGATCACGGAGCATCCGGCGGCAAGGGCGGGTGCAATCTTCCATGCGGCCATCATCAATGGATAATTCCACGGAATGATCTGCGCACAGACTCCGACCGGCTCCTTCTCTGCTACATTGGTGAATTGACCCGGGACCGGATTCACCGTGCCCCTGTGACCGACGATGGCGCCTGCATAGAACTCAAAGTCCTCGATCGCCTGCATGACCTGACCCTGTGCAGCCGACAGGGCCTTTCCGCTGTCCATTATTTCTAGCTCCACCAGCTCATTGAATCTTGACCGCATGATCCCTGCGATTTTATTAAGAGTACGTGAACGTTTATTGACAGGAGCCTTTTTCCATTTGCCGAAATCAAAGGCATTGCGGGCAGCCTGTACGGCTTTCTCTGCATCCTCTATGCCTGCAAGCGACACGGTGGCAAGTAGCTCCCCTGTAGCCGGATTATAGGTGGTGAAGGTTTCGCCGGATTCACTTTCCGTTCGCTGTCCTCCGATAATTAAGGAATAATGTTCCCTCTTCATTTCCAACACGTCAAACGTCTGTTCTTTCACTGTCGACATCTCTTCATCTCCTTTGGGATTATCGTCCTTCGAAAACAGGTTTCTTCTTTGCCATAAATGCTTCGACACCTTCCCGGTGATCCGCGGTCATGCCGGCCATCCGCTGGGCGTAGGCTTCTTTCTCCAAATACTCGTCAAATGTCCGCTTCGGCGCATCCTTCAATAGCCGCTTCATCGAACCGATCGCCTTCGTCGGAAGGGAGGCGATCCATCCTACGAATCTCGCAGTCTCCTCTTCCCATGAATCAGCCGGGATCACTTTGGTGGCAAGCCCGAGATCTTCTGCTTCCCGAGGACTGACCTTTTCACCGAGTACAGCCAGTTCCATCGCCTTTGCATAGCCTACCAGATTGCTTAAGTAATAGAGATTGCCGGAATCCGGTACGAGCCCGACATGGACAAATGATTGGATGAAGCTTGCTTTCTCGGAGACCAGGCGGAAGTCGCAGGCGAGGGCGAGGCTGAAGCCGGCACCGGCGGCGACCCCGTTGACGGCGGCAATGACCGGTTTCGGACAATCCTCCATCGCCTTCACCATCGGCCCATATTGGCGACGTAACACTTCACCGTGATCCATGTTCTCATCCACCTCACTGAGATCCTGGCCGGAGCAAAAGGCCCTGCCTTCCCCGGTGATGACGATCACCCTCACCCCTTCATCCCGTTCTGCCGTCTTGACCGCCTTTTGGATTTCCCGATTAAGCTGGAGGATGAAGGCATTGAGGCGGTCCGGCCGATTCAGGGTGATCCAGGCTGCTGAGTCCTTCACTTCATAACGGATGGTTTCAAACATGGCTTACCTCCCCTTGAATTCGGCTGTCCGTTTCTCCACAAACGCCTTCATTCCTTCTTTTTGATCTTCAGAGGCAAACAACAGATAGAAGTTCTTCCGTTCTTGCTTCATCCCTTCCGATACCGTGGCATCCACCGCCATGTGTACCGATTCTTTTATCAGACGCAGCGAAAGCGGAGGCTTGTCGGCCAGCTTTCGGGCAAAACGCTTTGTTTCTTCTATTAATAAAGACTGCGGGATCGTCCGGTTGACGATGCCCCACTGTAAGGCCTCTTCGGCTGAGAACGTATCACCTGACAGGAGCCATTCCATTGCCCTAGTCTTCCCAAGCAGCTTCGTGAGCCGCTGGGTTCCCCCGGCACCGGGCATGACGCCGAGATTCACCTCGGGAAACCCGAAACGGACATCCTCCGCCGCAAACAACAGATCACAGCTGAGGGCAAGCTCAAATCCCCCGCCGAGGGCAAATCCATGCACGGCTCCTATAATAGGCTTTTTGATGAGGGTCATCCGGTCCCAAGGTGCGAAGGGATCCAGAAGCTCAAAATCGACTGGACCGGCATCTGCCATTTCCTTGATATCGGCACCCGCCGCAAAAGCGCGTCCCCTTCCCATCAGAAGAATGACCTTCACGCTTCCGTCACGATCGAGCCGCTCGAACGCTCCGACCACTTCAGAGACCATCTGGCGATTCAGGGCGTTCAGCACATCGGGACGATTCAATTCAACGATCCCGATTGCATCCTCCACCTTCACCGTGATGAATTCATCACGCTGACCCATCGGTCTCTTCCCCGATCATAAGGGTGACGAGGTCTCCGGCAAATCCCATGAGATCCTTGCCCGATGCCTTTCCTTCAGGCGATTTCATACCTGCTTTCATTGATTCATGGCTGTCGTAGTACATCTCGCACATCAGATAATAGTCGCCCTCCCCGCCCATCGGAGATCCTGTGATCTTCGTCACCACCATCTTCTTCAGACCGGGGATCTTTGCCGTGATCGGTCCGTGGGTATTGAAATAATGCTCATCAAACGCTTCCTTATCCTCCGGGTGCTTATACAGTGCAATCAACTTAACCATATCCATCTCTCCTTTTCTTTTTTACATGGTTGTGGAAATCGGCTTCATCGCTTCAAATGGGTTCCGGCACTCCTTGCAGTACAGGATGCTTCTGCACGCTGTCGGTCCGAATAGATTCTCCATTGACGTGTAATGGGAATCGCAATATGGACAATGGATCTCCCACTCTTCCAGGCTCGTAAATGTCTCGGGAGGCGGGGCGATGCCGAATTCTTTCAGCTTCTCCCTTCCATTTTGTGTGAGGCGGTCCGATGTCCAAGGTGGTGTATAGACGAAGCGTACTTCGACTTCTTTTATTCCCGGTTGCAACATGCACGCCTTTTTGACATTTCCTTTGATGATATCCAGAGCCGGACATCCGGCAAAGGTGGGTAGGAGCTTGATGGTGCAGCCCTCCCGCCTCATCTCGATTGAATGGACCATTCCGAGATCGACAATCGAGATGGAGTCGATTTCCGGGTCCTTGACCGTTTCAAGCATTTTCATGACCGTCTGTTCCATGCCTTCCCTCCTTTACCAGGTTGCGGATGCCTCCAGTCTATACACTTCACTGAGTGTATGAAGGGCATCAGTCAGATCACCGGTATGTTCTCCCTTACGCCCATCTCCCCTTAAGCTCCGGATGACCGGTGGATGCTGGACTCCTGTCGAATCGAATGGTTTCTTCAGCGCTTCTGTCCATCGGGAGGCGAGAATGGCTTCCTCTTCAATGAGTCCATATCGGGCCATGTTTTCCCCGTCCGTTCCGAGGGTCAGGACCCCCAGAAAGTCGTCACATATCCGCGAGACGGCGTCTTCCATCCGTTTCCTCGCCTCCCCGCCTGCATTCATAAGCTGCGTGAACCACGTCTGCCAGTGAAGAAGATGATAGTACAGCTCCGTGTTGATCTTGACGGCAGCCTCTGCAAGCGGACCATAACTTGACTGCTTGAGGGAATCCATGCGAACCTTCTTCGCCACCGTATAGAAATAATGTCTCACGACAGCAAACGCCCAGTCATACCGTGGCTCGATCAGGTAATCACCCGGTCCATTGACTTCCTCCAAGATGATGGCATTCCTTCGTTCTTCCGGGGGACGGCCATGGGCGAGCTCGTCTTCGGTTCCTTCACCGAGGCCTTCCAACAGCTCGTAGATCATGGAGGCGTGCCCCATCGTATCCTGATTGATCGAGGAGAAAGCCACATCCTCTTCGATGTGTGGTGCCAGGCCCAGCCATTCGGACCCTCTGTAGGCAAGGATGAAATCATCATCTGCCAGCAGGTAGAGGAGAGAGGAGAGCGCCTGCTTATATCCTTCATCCGGGATCGTGTTCAACTCGTACTGATTCATTTCTTCTTCACCAACTCTCCCCAGGACATGATTTCTTTTTCATCGAGCATCTCCTGCTCGTATTGACGCCACTTTTTCTTCAGATAACCGTAGCCTTTCGCATTGCGGTAATCCTTATTATCGAGCCGCTGCAGCGTTCCCCTTTCATCCGGGGTCATCATGCGCACATCGGAGCGTTTGACCACCCAGATGTCCGAGACCGGTTCACGCCTCATGAAATTCTCCTGGGCCATGATCATGGCAAGCTCGTGATTCGGAGCGAGAAGGCTGAATTGATGCTGCATGACCGCTCCGTCCGTCCGCTTGCTGAAGACTTCGAATTCCTGGTAAAACTGCTTATCCCCTGACATCTTCTCACTCTCCCCTTTAACTCAGTGCTTCCCGGACCCAGGCATTGTTTTCATAGGACAACTCCCTGAGGCGGAGGCGCTCCCTTGACTTTGGACCGTTGTTTTTGATGATCTGTTTGAACTCCTGCCAGTCAGGCTGCCTGTATGTCCATTCCCCCGTCGCTTCATCGAACGCCATCGACGGGTCCGGTAACGTAAGACCGAGCGACAGGATCCTCGGGACATATTTAGTGAAGAAATCCTGCCTGAGCTGTTCATTTGTCTTCGTCCTGATCTTGTACTTAATCGTGATGTCCTGCTTGGACGACCCCGTCGTTTTGACATCTCCAGGACCGAAGAACATGAGCAGTGAATCCCACCAGCGGTCGACGGCATCCTGTACCATCGCACGCTGATTCGGCGTACCCTCTGCAAGGGCCATGATGATAGCTTCGCCGTGCTGTGCATGGAAGACTTCCTCTGCACAAATCCGCTTGAGCGCTCGAGCGTACGGCCCATAGGAGGCATTCAACATATTGGTCTGGGTGATGATCGCAGCCCCATCCACCAGCCATCCGATCAGCCCCGCATCCCCCCATGTCGGTGCTTCCATGTGGAAGACATTATGGAACTTCAGGTCACCTGAAAAGAGGTCGCGCATAATGTCCTCCCTTGTTTTCCCATACGGTTTCATTAAATCCTCGGCTACACGCAGAAGGAGTTGACCGTGTCCCATCTCGTCCTGTACCTTCGCCATGATTCCGAGCTTCCTGCGCAGGGTCGGCGCTTTAGGGACCCATTCCTTTTCCGGCAGGGCCCCCATGATTTCACTGATCCCGTGCATGGAAATCAGCTTGATCAGTGCGTTCCGATAGTCATCAGGCATCCAATCATCCGCTTCGATCTTCCTGTCTGCCTCGATCTTTTCCAAAAATCCTGTCATGAGTTCCTCGTCTGTCCTTTCCTGACTGATCATGTTTTCAGCCTCCTTCTGGCAGCGACCGCTGCTCCTTTAGTGACTTATCAACCCTTCATTCCTCAAATCGACTACCCTGACGGCTTTCCCTTCCGATCGCGGAATTTCGTTCTTGCCTACAAGCGTGACGTCCATGGAGACGTAGCAACGATCCTTCATCATCTCCTTCACCTTTGAAGCAAGCAGGATTGTCTTCTCATGTGAAAGTTCATGTGAAATCTTTTCAGAAAATGAATCGCTGATCTCGACCCTGAGCTCTACCGCATCCAAGGCTCCTTCCTTTCGCAGATACACCTGATAATGAGGGGAAAGCTCCTCGATCTGCAGGAGATTGTGCTCGATTTCCGAAGGAAACACATTGACGCCACGGATGATCATCATGTCATCCACCCTTCCCTTCACTCTTGACATCCTCGTCGTTGTGCGGCCGCACCTGCATTTCCCCTTCGTGATGGAGGCAATGTCACCGGTCCGGTACCGGATAATCGGAGATGCTTCCTTCGTCAAACTCGTGAACACGAGCTCACCGAATTGCCCTTCATCCAGTGTCTCGAGTGTAACGGGATCAATGACCTCCACAAGGAAATGATCGTCTGCGATATGAAGACCATCCTGCGCTTCATGGCATTCCATGGCGACACCCGGTCCGACGACCTCACTCAGTCCGTAGATATCGCACGCCTTGATTCCAAGCTTCTTCTCAAGTGTCATCCGCATCGTCTCTGACCATGGCTCAGCACCGAATATCCCATACTCCAAGGAAAGTCCTGCGGGATCCTTCCCTTGAGACTCCATCGTTTCGGCTATCGTCAGAATGTAGGAAGGCGTCCCGCAGATGACGGATGGACGAAAATCTTCGAGAAGGGTGATCTGTCTTGCCGCGTTGCCGCCAGATACCGGCACCGTCGTCATCCCCAAACGTTCACTTCCATAATGGAGCCCAAGTCCTCCCGTGAACAAACCGTACCCATAGGCATTATGAAGGATGCTGCCAGGTTTCCCGCCGCCTGTCGCAATGGCCCGTGCGACGATCTCACTCCACATTTCGATGTCCCCCCTGGTGTACCCGACAACAGTCGGCTTCCCGCTCGTTCCAGACGAAGCATGGATCCTGACCATGCTCTCCTTCGGTACGGCAAACATACCGAAGGGGTACTGCGATCGGAGGTCAGTTTTATTTGTAAGCGGTAACATTTTTATATCTGACAAAGAATGCAGATCGGCAGGATGGACCTGATGCTCATCAAACTTTTTCCGGTAAAGGGGTACATGATCATAGACCGCGGCCAGCGTTTGCTTCAGCCTGCTCCACTGCAGGGTTTCCATTGTTTCACGGTCCAACGTTTCCACTTCATGAAGGATCACCCGCACCTCCACCTTCCTACTATTTTTTATATAACGTTAAAATACCGATTCATTAAAAACGTGTTATATATAGCTATTCAAAACATACCGCCTTTTCCCCTCCCATGTCAATATATTTTCTGAAAATTAAATCTTATAGGAAGAAAAAAACACCTGACTCCGTGATGGAATCAGGTGAGAACTGGCTTATTCCGTGTAGGCTGGGTCCATGGATGCTTCTTTTTGCTCTTTTTCAATTTCATGGTCCCGTTTGATCCTGCCATTACCTACTGACAACGCGACGAATACGCCGACACTGATGAAGATGAGACCTGTCAGGAAAACGGTCGTGAACGCATCCGACCATGCCATTTCGACAGCAGCAATGACGGCTTTCCCGATTTCCTGTGGCAGTTGGAGAACATCAGGGGTCACAAGGACTCCGAACAAGCTGTCTGTCTTATCGCTCAATGCCTTGAGGACTTGTGCAACTGCCGGATTTGATTCGCTGGATGCGACATCCTTCATATTCCCTTGAAGGGACTGATTCATAACCGCGTTTAATACGGTGATACCGATCGTTCCTCCGATCGAACGGAAGAAGGTCGAAGCCGATGTGACAGCACCCAGACGGGACTTCGGAAATTCATTCTGGATGGCAATCATCAAGGTCGGCATCACAAGGCCCATCCCGAAGCCCATCACCACCATATAGAGATAAGCAGTGAATTCCTTCGATTCAGGTCCCATGGTGCTCATGAGCAGGAAGCCGAGAACCGTGATGAGCATGCCGGTCGTCAGGACCGTACGGAACTTCAGCTTCAACAGAAGCCTTCCCCCGATGATGCTCGCGACAATCAATGCGATCATCATCGGCGTCATCGTGGATCCTGCCTGGGTAGGCGTCACGCCCAAAATCCCCTGCATGAACATCGGTACAAACATGATGGCGCCGAACATGCCGAGTCCGAGAAGGAACCCGAGGGCGTTCGTTGTGGCGAAGACGCGATTCTTGAATAAACTCAGATCCAGGATCGGCTCCTTCGCCTTCTTCTCGACTAAGCCGAATATAACTAAGAAAAGAATAGCTCCACCGAATAGGAGGAGGCTCGTTCCGGACGTCCAGGCGAATTTGTCACCGCCGAAGTTCAGTACAAGCAGAAGCATCACGAGTCCCGGTACCAATGTGATGATGCCAAGGTAGTCAATACTGACCTTCTCTATTTTGCGCCCAAGGTTTTCATTTTTCAGCCCGATATAAAGAAGGATGGCCGAAAGGAACCCAAACGGTACATTGATCAGGAAGATCCAGTGCCAGCTGATGCTGTCAACGATGACACCGCCAATGAAGGGGCCGATGACAGAGCTGAGGCCGAATAACGCACCAAATACCCCCTGCCACTTCGCACGCTGTTCAGCAGAGAAGATATCACCGATAATCGTCTGGGACAGCGGCATGATCATGCCTCCCCCGATCCCCTGAAGGCCGCGGTAGAACACGAGCTGTTCCATCGTACCGGCTGTGGCACACAAGCCTGATCCTATGATAAAGATAATGACACCAATCAAATAAAGCAGCCTTCTTCCATATAGATCCGACAGCTTCCCGACAATGGGTGTGACGACCGTGGATGTGATCAAGTAGGCGGTCGTCACCCAGGCGAAGATGGAAAATCCATTCAGTTCCGCAATGATGGTCGGCATCGCTGTTCCCACCACGGTCTGCTCAAGGGCACTGAAGAACATCCCGATGATCAGACCGGTCAAGACCAGGCGCCTATTGATTCCTGTTTGTTGTTCTGACACGTTCATTCTCTCCTTTTGTATGTTCTATAATGGCAGCGAGTCTTTCATATGTCATCACCAGCTGCTTGATATCCGCTTCTTCTAAATAGGATAAATACCGGGTAAAAATCTCTTTCCGAACAACCTTCGCTTTCTCAAAGATTGCCCTTCCTTCCTCCGTACTATCCAATTTGACGATCCTGCGATCGTCCTCATCCCTCTCCCTCCGGACTAGACCCGCCTTGATCAGCCGGTCGACCATCACCGTAATCGCACTCGGATTCACCTCAAGTTTATCAGCCAACTCGGTCGGCTTCGCACCACCTTCTTGGCATAGGAGATACAAGATGTAGAATTGTGGTCCCGTGAGATGAAGTTCTTTGAATGCCTGCGCCATATCCTGCTGTATTTGCCTGTTGGTTATATAAAATGCTTTAAAGAGCCTTTCAATATAGCCAGGCGGGACATCATTCTTCTTCATGGCCTGCCCCCTTTCTTACACACTATAATATTTAACCTGTTTAAATATTAATGTCGTGATCAATAAATGTCAATACAGATCCGACGGAAAATATAGTCTGAAAAAACCCACTATATAAACTTTTACAAGTAAATGCTTACATCGCTTTTCTCCGTTTACTTCACTCCGTAAGCTCTTTATAATCGGGATGGAACCTTTTTAGGAAAGGAGCTTGCTCCACCATATGAAATTATTCAAAACATATCTTATTATCGTCATAGGTGCCTTCCTCATGGCCCTGAATATACATTTTTTCCTAACGCCAAATAACCTTGCCCTAGGAGGCACAAGCGGAGCGGCGATCGTCCTTGCGGAAGTCATCAACCTCCCTGTCGGAGCCTTGATGCTTGCCTTGGACGCCTCTCTCTTCCTCCTCGGCCTGATTTTGATCGGTCCGGCCTTCGGGATCAGATCTGTGATTGCCACCCTGATACTTAACGGTTTCGTGTGGGGAATGGAATCATTCTTCCCCGTCCACCAGCCGATCAGTCCCGATGTCCTTGTACAGGTTGTGATCGGAACCTTGCTCGGTGCCGTGGGAGTCGCCATGATCTTCTATCAGGAAGCATCCGCAGGAGGAACAGGGGTATTAGCCCAGGTTCTTCACAGGTACATCAATGTTGAACTCGGCACCGCCGTCCTTCTGTCCGATGTACTCATCGTCCTCGCCTCGGCTTTCTTGTTCGGACTGCAGACGGGGTTGTACGCATTCTTCGGATTGATCCTGAAAGGAGTGCTGGTCGATAAAAGCATCCAGTTCTTCAATGAGCGGAAAGAAGTGGTCATCATCAGCGAGAAGAGTGAAGACATCCGCGGATTCATCATTCACGAACTCCATAAAGGGGCCACGGTCCATTCAGCAAAAGGCGGATTTTCGGAAGATGATAAGGAAGTCATCACCACGATCTTGGAGCGCAAGGACTTTTCTAAACTCAAGACCTACATCCAGGCAACCGATAAAGAAGCATTTATCACGGTCCACTCCATGCATGAAATTTGGGGACGGAATTTCCGATCCTTTGCATGATGCGTATAAAAAGGCTGATCCACACTGGTTTACAGTGGTGGATCAGCCTTTTTGTATGGAGATTTAATTCTGGAGAAATGAGGAATGCGATGGAGATCGTTCCTTTACGCTGCAGGCGCTTGCTTTCCTGCGGGGAGGGCGTCGAGCCTCCTCGTTCCTGCGGGGTCTCGCCACTCCTCCTTTTCCGCTGGAGTCAAGCGCCTTCCGCTTCAATGCACTCTGTGATTTTTAAATAGGTAGGGTGACAATTTTTTTGATGGAATAGCCATTTATTTATAAGTGAGACTCATCTCTTATCTGGTTCCTTTCTGAGTGGAGATTTAATTTTAGGAGTGATGAATGCGATGGGGATCGTTCCTTTACGCTGCAGACGCTTGCTTTCCTGCGGGGAGGGCGTCGAGCCTCCTCGTTCCTGCGGGGTCTCGCCACTCCTCCTTTTCCGCTGGAGTCAAGCGCCTTCCGCTTCAATCCACTCTGTGATTTTCTACTTGTCTTCCGTGTTTTCTAATGGTGATTCGCTCACTGCACCTCTTTTTAAGATGGAGGACCTTATACCACTCGGAATTATCACTTAACCATTCACTGTAATGTTCTCATGAAAGGAGACTTCATAACTAACATGGTTTCTGAAGTTACTACTTCATCTATTTAAAAAGCCCACCGTACCCCCATTATCTCCACATAGTGTAGTGCAGCGGAGGGTGGCCGACTCCTGCGCAAAAGGCGGACGGATGAGACCCCGCAGGCACGAGGAGGCTCATCGCTCGACCCGCGGAAAGCGGCCATCCGCAGCGGAACGGAACGAACCACTACCACCGCTATCCCCCTCCAAATAAAAGAGTGGGAACGGATTTGGCACCATCCTTATGCTGGGGCAGATCACGTTTTTACCTCACCACTCTTCACCGCATAGTGCAGTGCAGCGGAGGGTGGACGACTCCTACGGGAATAGCGCGCAGGGTGAGACCCCGCAAGAATGAGGAGGCTCACCGCAAGCCCCGTGGAAAGCGGCCATCCGCAGCGGAACGGAACGAACCACTACCACTACACCCCTTTTCCAACTATCCAGTAAACCGGATTAGTATAAACCAAACTTATTTTCAATTATTTCCACAAATCTATTTTCCAAATATATTTTGTGTTACACTTAAGTAAACGGTCCGCCACACTATCAATGGAATACGTCTCACTAATCAAATGGGGTGCAAATTTGAAACAAATCGAAGTACAAGAGGTCACAAACCTCCGCAGCCTTTCCAAAGGACATGTCGCCTACTTCTTCACCGATCAGGAAAAATACGTTTCCAACGTTGTGGATTATGTCATCGCCGGACTCCGTCAGGACGAATGCACCATCATCGTCGAAAGCGACCGGATGGCTCCTATGATCGTTCTTAAATTGGCACAACTGCTTACAGCACCTGAACTCGACCAGGTCAGGTTTCTCAATAATTATGAATTTTACTATGCACATGGAGACTTCCGGATCAACTCCATCCCCGATCTTCTCCCCACCCTGTTCAAAGGGGAATTCGATCCCGATATGGGGTACAGGACATGGGCACATATTGAATGGAGGGATGAAAGCGAAGTGAGTAAGCTCCTTCATTCAGAACAACAAGCCGATTTCATCGTCGAACAAGAGAATCTCCTATCTGTGTGCGCATATGATTCCAGACTCGTCAGCGGGGATTTCAGGCAGCGCCTCCTTGCAAGCCACCCTATCCATCTATATGATAAAGATTGACCCACTCAAAAAAACTGCCCCGACGGGACGACCGTCGGGGCAGTTTCTGCTCATTCACTCATTGTCTTTTGTGACTAATTTCAATGGTACAGGGATCATTTTCTCGACCTTTTCCCCATTCAGCACATCGGCCCCTGCCTGCACGGCAAGCTTGCCGATTTCTTCCGGTTGTTGGGCGACGGTTGCGGACAGATTCCCTTCTTCAATGCTCTTCAGGGCATCTTCGTTCCCATCAAATCCAACGACCAGTACATCCCGTCCTGAGCTCTGGATGGCCTGTTGGGCACCCAAGGCCATTTCATCGTTATGGGCGAAGACGGCCTTGATATCAGGATTACCCTGAAGGATGTTTTCCATCGTATTGAGTCCTTGCGTCCGATCGAAGTTGGCGGTTTGCTTCGCCGCTACGTCAAGCTTGTCGTCAGCAAGGTTGTGGAAGCCTGCTCCCCGTTCACGTGTTGCAGATGCTCCAGGTACCCCTTCAAGCTCGGCCACTTTCGTCCCTTCACCCAATTCTTTGATGAGATAGTCGGCGGCCATTTCCCCGCCCTTTTCATTATCAGAACTGACGAGGGTGGCCACGTCGCCTTTATCCGCCGAACGATCAAGGGTGACGACTGGAATCCCGATGCTGTTGGCCGACTGTACAGCTGTAGAGATAGCCGATGAATCTGTCGGGTTAATGAGAAGAAGATCGACGCCTTGTTGGATCAAATCTTCCACGTCATTGATCTGCTTCGCCGCATCATTCTGGGCATCGACGACGATGACTTTCATGCCCTGCGCCTTTGCTTCTTTCTGCACCCCTTCTTTGATGGAGACGAAGAACGGGTTATTCAGGGTCGAGACGGAGAGACCGATCTTCAGATCTTTCGGATCCTTCTTCCCGCTGGGCTTCGCCCATTCAGGGGGCTGAAGGGAGCAAGCTGCCAGGAATACGAGGGAGATACTCATCATAAGTACAATCAGTTTTTTCATGTGGAACCTCCTATGCTGCTTTCTTTCGATCGATTAATACGGCGATGATGATGACAATCCCCTTCACGACCATCTGGAAGAAGGACGATACGCCGAGTAAGTTTAATCCGTTGTTCAGCGTCCCGATGATCAGGGCACCTATCAGTGTTCCGACAATCAAGCCGCGTCCACCTGAAAGGGATGTTCCACCAAGTACGACGGCCGCAATGGCGTCGAGCTCATAAGATGTACCTGCTGTCGGCTGGGCGGAGTTCAATCGTGACGTGAGGATGGCGCCTGCAAGTGCGGCAAGCAAGCCTGCGAGTGAATAGATCATAATTTTCATTCTTGATACTTTGATACCTGAAATGAGCGCTGCTTTTTCATTGCCTCCGATGGCATATGTTTTACGTCCGAACGGCGTTTTATGAAGGATCACCCAGAGGATGGCGAAAGCAAGCAACATGGTGATGGCCGGTACCGGGATCCCAAGGAAATAGCCTCTTCCGAATAGTTGGAAGGCATAGTTGTCTCCAAGACCCGTGATCGGATTCCCGTCGGTGTACACCAGGGTCAATCCGCGGAACATGGTCATCGTTGCCAGGGTGGCGATGAACGGTGCCATTTTCCCTTTCGTGATGAGGAGACCGTTGACTGCTCCCATGATGGCCCCAAGGATACATCCGATGAGGACGGCCAGGATCGGATCGAGACCAGACACCATCATCCCTGCCATCAAGGCGCTTGAGAGTGCGAGTATGGACCCGACGGAGAGGTCGATTCCTCCCGTCAGAATGACGAAGGTCATGCCATATGCGATCAAGGCGTTGATGGCTACTTGACGTAAAAGATTCAATAAGTTCAATGGTTCGAGGAAACTGGGATTGATGATGGAAACGGTCACGATCAGGACGAGCAGTCCCAAGAATGGTCCGAGTTTCTGCATGAAACTTCCTACGTGATTGGTTCGATTGAGTGCGTTATTCATTGATCTGACCTCCTGTTGCCAGCGTCATAATTTTTTCCTGCGTTGCTTCTTTGCCTGGTAATTCACCCGAAACCTTGCCCTCATGGATAACGATCACCCGGTCACTCATTCCCAGTACTTCGGGAAGTTCGGATGAGACCATGATGATGGCGACTCCGCGGTCCGTCAGTTCATTCATCAGCTGGTAGATTTCCCGCTTCGCTCCCACATCGACTCCCCGTGTCGGTTCGTCGAGGATGAGGACTTTCGGACCGATCCCGATCCACTTGGCAATGACGACCTTCTGCTGATTTCCACCGGAGAGATTCTTCGCGGAGGTCATGGCCGATTCTGTTTTGATTGTCAGGCGCTTGATTAGGAGTTCGACAAATTCTTCCTCCTGCTTGTCCTTGATCAAACCGTTCTTGGTAAAACTGAAGAGACTCGGGAGGACGATGTTGTCTTTGATGGAGAAATCGAGGATGAGCCCTTCTTCTTTCCGATCCTCCGTGATGAAACCAAGTCCGAGTTCCACCGCTTGATTCGGGTTTTTGACGGTAACGTTCTTACCGGCCACCAGGATGTCCCCTTCATATCTGCCATCAAGACCGAATATGGTGCGCATGATCTCAGTGCGACCTGCTCCCATCAGTCCCGATACCCCGACGATTTCCCCCTCTCTTACTTGGAAACTCACATTTTCGAACACACCTTTTCGCGTCAGCCCTTTGACTTCAAGGATGATTTCCCCGGGGTTGCTGGTTCTCTCTGGGAAGCGATCGGTCAATTCCCTCCCGACCATCTTCCTCACCACGTCGTTGAAGTTCGTTTCAGGAATCGGTGTCGTGTCTACCGTCCGTCCATCACGCATGACGGTGATGGTGTCGCAGATGGTGAAGATTTCTTCCATCCGATGAGAAATATAAACAATCGAGACGCCCGACTTTTTCAAGGAGCGGATCACATCAAATAGCTTCTCGATTTCCCTGTCGGTTAGGGCTGCAGTCGGCTCATCCATGATGATCACTTTCGCATCGGTCATCAGGGCCTTGGCAATCTCAATCATCTGCTGCTCCCCGACCGAGCACTTCCCTGCTTCCTTATGAAGCGGGATGGAGATGGCCAGGCGGTCGAACTGCCTTTTGGCAACCGCTTTCATTTTATTGGTCTGAATGAGCCCGAATGACGTGATCGGCTCTTTGTTGATGAAGAGGTTTTCCAGCACCGTCATCTCAGGCCAGATGTTCAACTCCTGGTGGATGAAGGCTATGCCGAACTCTTCTGCCTCTTTTGGGTTATCAAAGGTTCTTTCCACACCGTCGATGGTGATGGTACCCTGATCTTTTTTGTGAAGACCCGTCAAAATGTTCATGAGGGTGGACTTCCCTGCTCCGTTCTCACCCATCAATGCGTGGATTTCTCCTCCACGGATATGGATGTCCACACCTTCAAGGACCTTATTTTGACCGAAGGCTTTATGAATGTGATCCATGCGGATTTCCATGAGATTCCCTCCTTTTAAAACGTTACACCGGCATGCAGGATGCAGTTGGCATACGGGGTGATTTCACCTGTCCGTATGACGGTCCTTGCTGATTGGAGCTGATGCTTCAGCTCTTCATGAGAAATGTATTCGATCTGTTCAAAGCGCTGTTGCAGTCCCTGATGAACATGGGGATTCTGTTCCAGTTCGCCGGCTGCTGTCATTCGCTCCACCACCATCTCATTCAGGAGAATATCCACCACATCAAGGAAGGATGGAACCCCTCCTTTTAATGCCAGATCGATCTTCTTCACATGAGGCGGTATGGGGAGCCCTGCATCTGCAATGACGACTGTATCGGTATGTCCCAGGTCGGCCAGTACTTTGGCGATTTCACTATTGAGGATTCCATTTCGTTTCATTCTTCCAGCCCCCTCTCGACTTCTTCCCGGGTCGGCATTCCACCTTGGGCACCGAAGCCTGTCACGGAAATGGATGCTGCCCGATTGGCAAAACGAAGGCACTCTTCAAGGGGTTTCCCTTCGGCCACTGCCACTCCAAGGGCAGCATTGAACGTATCTCCTGCTCCCGTCGTGTCCACTGCTTCCACCTTGAAGGAGGGTACGAGTTTCTCTTCTGCACCGTCAGAATAGCGCACACCTGCAGAGCCTTCTGTAATGAAGAGCTTGTTCGGATATTTTCTGAGGACTTCCGATAGGTTTGCACCGGGGAAGAGAAGCCCTGCCTCATGTTCATTCGGTGTCAGATAGGCCACCTGTTCAATCACTGTAGCGGGGATTTCCCTTGCCGGCGCCGGGTTCAGCAGCAGTGGCACTCCGATCGCCCTGCACAGCCCCGCCGTCTCGATTACCGTTTCTTCCGGAACTTCCTGCTGGATCATGACCAAATCGCACTCTTTTAAAAGGGGAAGAGCTTTTTTTACGTATGATGGGGTTACATGATCGTTGGCTCCTTTGACGACGATGATGCTATTGTCTCCTTCGGCCAATACGATGTGAGCCGTCCCGCTGCTCACATCTGTAACCGGTTCCACATAGTCTGTCATGACGCCGTTTGCCTTCAGGTTCGCCACAATCTCCTGGCCATATGCGTCATCTCCGACCCTGCCGATCATATGAACGTCGGCCCCGAGTCTCGCAGCTGCTACTGCCTGGTTTGCGCCTTTTCCTCCTGGTACGGTACTGAATGCTTCTCCGAGGATGGTTTCCCCTGCTCCCGGGCGTCTGTCGGCCGTTACAACCAGGTCCATGGAGGAGCTGCCGATCACGGCGATTTTTGGTGGTTTCATCATGGTCATCCCTTTCTTGTCGTGTTTCTTTCTATGAGTTCCACCGGCATCTGGATGGTGGATTGAGTGATGGGTTCTTTTCGTATCATGGTAATGAGCAGCCTTGCCGCTTCCCTTCCCATTTCATAGGCAGGCTGTCGGATCGTCGTCAGCGTCGGATAGGACAGCCTGCTCTGTGGGATGTCATCATACCCGATGATCTGCACGTCTTCAGGGATGCGTTTCCCCCTCTTCAGTGCCTCGTGAATCGCGGCAATCCCCACGATGTCATTGCTTGCAATCACTCCGTCGGTATCAGGGAACTGCTCGAACAATTCCTTTGCCCACACCAAGGCTTCTTCGAAGGAATAAGAGGTGGTGGAGAGAACCGAGAAGTCGACTTCCGCCTGACTCAGTTCTTCAATGGCGCCTTGGAACCGGTCACGCGCCGGTTTGATATGGGCAGGACCTTTCAGGATGGTGATCTTGCGGGAACCCTTTTCGATCAGGGTCCTTGCCGCAAGCTTCCCTCCTTCCCGTCCATCGGCATAGACGGCCGGGTGGTGGTCTGTGGTGCGATCCAGGAGGACCAGCGGTGCTTTCACTTCATCGTATATATGGTAATCGACGTGGTTGGTCGCCGATATAATTCCAACTACATTGTTCTGGATGAACGTCTGGATGTAATCCATTTCTTTTTGCACATGCTCATCACTGTTTCCCAGAAGGAGCCTGAACCCGGATTCACTCAGTTCATCCTCTACTCCACGGGCCAGCTGCGGGAAGAACGGATTCGTGATATCGGGAAGAAGCAGACCGATCAGTCTCGATTCCCGCTTATATAAGGAGCGGGCCACTTCATTCGGGCTGTAGTTCAGCTCTTCGATGGCCTTCATCACTTTTTTTCGTGTATCGGCCCCGACGTATCCATTATCATTGAGCACCCGGGAAACCGTGGCAACGGAAACCCCTGCTTTCTTTGCTACATCTCTGATTGTGACCATGTGCTTTCACTTCTTTCGTGTAACCGGTTACATATAAAATATCATAGACGTTCCAGGAAAAGCAATAGAATAAATTTCCTGATCGTCTCTCGTGATAAAAAAGACACGGGCACAGCGCCCGCGTCCTTATATTCAAGCCTAGCCTATTAGAATAGTTTCGTTGTCCATGATTCACAGTTCCAAACTTCGGTAGCCACATCCTGATAGAAATCAGGTTCATGACTGATGAGGAGGACGCTTCCCTTGTATTCCTTCAAAGCGCGCTTCAACTCTTCCTTCGCTTCCACATCCAAGTGATTCGTTGGTTCATCGAACACAAGGACATTGGATTCGTTGTTCATGAGTTTGCACAGGCGCACCTTCGCTTTTTCCCCACCGCTCAGCACTTCCACCTTGCTCTCGATATGCTTCGTCGTAAGTCCGCATTTGGCCAGGGCGGCACGCACTTCCGCCTGATTGAGGGAAGGGAATTCATTCCACACCTCTTCAATGCAGGTATTGCGGTTTTCGGTTTTGATCTCCTGCTCGAAGTATCCGATATGAAGATACTCACCAAGCTCTACGCTGCCGGAGATCGGCTTGATCTCGCCCAGTATGCTTCTGAGGAGGGTCGTTTTTCCGATTCCGTTGGCTCCTGAGAGGGCGATCTTCTGACCCCGTTCCATTTTCAGGTTAAGGGGTCTTGATAATGGCTCATCATATCCGATGACAAGATCCTTCGTTTCGAAGATGACACGGCCGGCCGTCCTCGCAAGCTTGAAGTTGAATTCAGGCTTCGGCTTTTCGGATGCAAGCTCGATGACTTCCATCTTATCGAGCTTTTTCTGACGGGACATGGCCATATTCCGGGTCGAAACCCTCGCTTTGTTACGGGCCACGAAGTCTTTGAGATTCGAGATCTCCTGCTGCTGTTTCTTATAGGCAGACTCGAGCTGCTGACGCTTCATTTCGTGGACTTTCTTGAATTCATGATAGTCTCCTGCGTAGCGGTTCAGCTCCTGATTTTCCATATGGTAGATCAGGTTGATGACGCTGTTGAGGAACGGGATATCATGGGAGATAAGGATAAAGGCATTCTCATACTCTTGAAGATATCGCTTCAGCCACTCGATGTGCTGCTCATCCAGATAGTTGGTCGGCTCATCGAGAAGCAGGATATCGGGCTTTTCAAGAAGGAGTTTGGCAAGAAGGACCTTCGTCCGCTGTCCGCCGCTCAGGTCGTGGACATCTTTATCAAGGCCGATATCATCAAGCCCCAGTCCACGTCCGATTTCTTCCACCTTGGCATCGATGACGTAAAAATCATTATTCGTCAGTGCTTCTTGCAGGGTACCTGTCTCTTCAAGAAGGTCCTCCAACTCTTCAGGGGATGCGTCCCCCATCTTGCCGAAAAGCTCATTCATCTCGGTTTCCATATCGAAGAGATATTGGAAGGCCGTCTTCAGGACGTCGCGGATTGTCATCCCCTGCTTCAATTGGGCATGCTGATCCAAGTATCCGATCCGGATCCGTTTCGCCCATTCCACCTTTCCTTCGTCTGGTTCAAGCTTGCCTGTAATGATATTCATGAATGTCGATTTACCTTCCCCGTTCGCCCCGATCAGGCCAATGTGTTCCCCTTTCAACAGACGGAAGGACACATCATTGAAGATCGCACGGTCACCGAAGCCGTGGGTCAGGTTTTTGACTGTTAATAGACTCATATCGATTTAACACCTTTTTCTATAAATTCTCAGTTCACTCCCTCTATTATAAAGGGGATGACTTGTAAAAAATAGTGGGAATTACGGGTTACGGACCGCTCCGTTTATATCATAGTCTGCAGGATCCAGATCGGTCTCTTCTCCAAGTGCCAGCTTCGCGAGCTGAGATCCAAGGAACGGGCCAGCCGTCAGACCCGACGCCCCGAGGCCGTTGGCAAAGAGGATCCCGTCGAGGCCTGGCATGTATCCGAACACAGGCAGGAACCCTGGGGTAAATGGGCGATAGCCGACTCGTGTTTCAACCACTTCACTCTCATGTAGACCAGGTGCGATGGCCATCGCTTTTGAAAGGATCTCAAGCATACCTCCTGCGGTGACCCGTCCGTTGACGGCATCATTTTCGTGGGTGGCCCCTGCGACGATCCTTCCTTCAGGAAAAGCAAGCAGGTATTGATCATTGGGCGGCATGACGACGGGCCACTCATCCGTATCAGCTCCCGTTTCATTGAGATGGATGATTTGGGCTTTCTGCGATGTGACATCCATGTCGATTCCGAGTGGAGCAAACAATTCCTTCGCCCACACGCCGGCCGTGACAATCACACGATCTGCTTCAATCTTTTCGTTATCGAGCATGATCCCCCTTCCCTCTTTCAGGAGCCGGGCATTCCCTTGCCTGAGGATCGCACCGCGTTTCTCCGCAGCTGCCAAGAGTGCTTTGCAGATAGCACGTCCGTCCACCCGAGCCGCCCCTGATACATGGACGGCTCTGTATTCATCGGATAGAAGCGGGAAAAGGGCCCGGGTTTCTTCTGCCGTCAATTTTGTCAGTTCTCCGATTTCCGGAGCGTCCTCCCGCCTTTTCAAGGCCCTCTCCATCATTCCATCCAGTTTCTTCTCATCCGTATGGAGACTGAGAGCCCCTACACGTGCATACCCCGTGTCATGCTCGCCATCCTCCTCCAGCATCTTGATGAGTTCCGGATAGTAGGCCGCTCCTCCCTTAGCAAGCTTGTACCATATTTTGTTGCGGCGCTGAGACAACCAGGGACAGACGATACCTGCTGCAGCCGCGGTTGCCTGCCCCGTGTCCCCCCTGTCCACGACCAGGACATCCGCCCCTTTCCTTGCGAGATGATAAGCGGTCGAGGCCCCGAGGATCCCGGCACCGATGACGATCGTCGATTTCATGTATAAACACACTTTCCATTCGTTTTTCTCTTATCTTACTTGAGATTGTCCCTGAACTCAATCTGAGCACATCACGGTCAATTTCAGAAAAGACATTGACAATGTACTTCAATCCATGATAAAAATTGTATAACCTAAATAACGAAAAGCTTTGAAGGAACCAAGTAGCAAACCCTTCCCTGTTCAAGAGAGCCGATGGTTGGTGCAAATCGGTACACATGCGGTAAGTGAATTTCGATTCCCGAGCTTCTTTTGACGAGATCAAAAGACGGTGTATGCCGTTATTTCCGAAGAGTGATGGGCTTGTCCCATAACTAGGGTGGTACCGCGATATCCAATCGTCCCTACGATATGTAGGGGCGATTTTTTTATTGTCTTCGGGCGACAACCATAAACAGAAAGGAGATCAACCCATGAGTCAACGTGAACAATGGTCATCCAAACTCGGCTTCATCCTTGCTGCTGCAGGATCGGCCATCGGTTTAGGCGCAATCTGGAAATTCCCGTATATTGCAGGGCAGAACGGAGGCGGCGCATTCTTCCTGATCTTCATCCTTTTCACTTTATTCCTTGGCCTCCCCCTGTTGCTGGCGGAATTCTCCATCGGAAGGACCGCCCAAAGCAATGCGATCGATTCGTATAAAAAGATTGCCCCGGGAACCCAGTGGCACTGGATCGGAGTCCTCGGGATGGTCGCATCCTTCATCCTGCTATCCTTCTACAGTGTCGTAGGCGGATGGATCGTCATCTATCTGTTCAAGGCCATCACCGGACAACTGAACGGATTGACCTCGGATCAGTACGGTGAGGTATTCGGATCCACCATTGCTGATCCGTGGGTGAGTGTTATCGTACAGCTCATCTTCATCCTGATGACCATCGTCGTCGTAGCCAAAGGCGTTCAGCAGGGAATCGAGCGTGCCAGCAAGATCATGATGCCTGCCCTGTTCGTCCTTTTCATTGTGCTGGTCCTTCGTGCTGTGACCCTTGACGGAGCGGGAGAAGGTGTCCGATTCCTTCTTCTGCCGGATTTCTCCAAGGTCACCCCGCGCACGATCCTGGAAGCCATGGGACAATCGTTCTTCACCCTGAGCGTCGGGGTATCGGTCATGCTGACGTATAGCTCCTATCTTCCGAAAAACCAGAGCCTGCCGCGTTCGGCTGTGTCCATCGTCATCATGAATATCTTCATCGTGCTCCTTGCTGGCCTTGCCATCTTCCCGGCGGTCTTCGCATTCGGACTCGAGCCTAACGCAGGACCTGTTCTCCTGTTCAACGTGCTGCCGACGATCTTCAACCAGCTGCCATTCGGAATGCTGTTCTTCATTGCGTTCCTGATCCTCTTCCTGTTCGCAGCCTTGACTTCAGCATTCTCCATGCTTGAAATCATCGTATCGGTCATCGCGAAGAATGATCCAACAAAGAGGACAAAGTGGGCATGGATCATCGGGATTGCCATCTTCATTTTCGGAATCCCATCCGCTCTCTCTTATGGGGTACTCAGCGACATTACTCTATTCGATAAGATCATCTTTGATCTTGCCGATTTTGCCGTAAGCAACGTATTATTACCGCTCGGGTGCCTGCTGATATCCATCTTTGTCCCTCTGAAGATGAAGAAGACGGCTCTCTATGAAGAGCTGAAAAGCGGGAGCAGCATGAAGAAAGGTATTTTCGAAGTTTGGTTCTTCCTGATCCGCTTCGTTGCACCACTTTTCATCATTGTGGTCATGCTCAATATGCTCGGCTTTTATTAAATAGAAGAAAAAAATCGTACAGCGCGTGTTCTGTACGATTTTTTCTATTATATTGGCGATTTGGTATAGGGAACGATGACTCCGCAGGCTAGGCGTTTACCCGCATCACCTGAAGGCTGTGACCGGAAATCATCTGGACTCTGGTGGATGATCACGCCCTTTCCCACCACATCCTTCACACTGAATTTATTGGTGAAGAAAGACATCCGGGCATACCCCTCATTTGAAAACAGGACGGGAAAATCCCCTGCGTGATTGCCATGCGGCTGGGCTCCTGGATTCCAATGACCGCCCGCAGATGTAAAAGGGTCAGCAGGGTCTCCAATTTCGCATATCCCCTTCTCATGAAGGTGGAAACCATGGGGACCGATTGGTTTCTCTCCATTCTTCCCTTCTTTATAAGGTGGAAGCCCCCTCACCTCTACCATGACTTCCACTCCTCCCTTCACTTCGTGAAAAAAGACGTTCCCATTGAGATTCGGTGCAAGCGGACCTCCCTTGATCACTGCGTACGCAATGTTCCCCGTATCCATTCCATTCATCTTTTTTCCCTCCTTCTCATCTTCATCAATCTATGCCTTCCAGTCCTTTTGCATGACATACGATCGTTTAAACGTAGATTCCTTGAGGCGCAAGGAAGGGACCGTCTTGATCAAACGTTTGTTTAAAAAGGACCTTTCCCCATTGAATCATAAGTAGGTAAATTCCACCTATTACCATATACCCTGTACAATTGTCCAGAAAAATGGTATATTTTCAGAAACTTCAGACTAATAGACATCACGAGAATAATATTTTGGAGGGATGACCATGGCAACCGAAATGAAGCTGATTCCGTATTTCATGAACGAAATGATTGGAGATGTAAATGAGGTTCCGAAAGGCATTGAAATGATTCAGTCCCCCATACTATGGAAAGAAGGATGCAAAGGAAAGGGCACGACCATCGCCGTACTCGATACAGGCTGTGACATCCATCATCCTGACCTTGCCGGACGGGTGAAGGGCGTCAAGAACTTCACCGATGACGATGCAGGGGCAGACGATAATGTGACAGACTACAGTGGACATGGCACCCATGTCTCCGGAACCATCGCCGCCAATGAGGATGGAGATGGAGTGATCGGAGTCGCCCCGCTTGCAGACCTCATGATCATCAAAGTACTCGCCGGAAGTTCCGGGAGAGGACAATACGATTGGATCGTGAAGGGAATCGAGTATGCAACGGAACAGGGAGTCGATATCATCTCCATGTCCCTTGGCGGCCCAACTGATTATAAACCGCTTCATGACGCAATCAAAAAAGCCGTGGCAGCTGGTATCCTGGTGGTTTCTGCAGCCGGGAATGAAGGCGACGGGAACAGCGATACAGATGAATTCTCCTACCCGGCAAGCTATAAGGAAGTCATCGCCGTAGGAGCCATCGACCTCCAGAGAAAATCATCCTACTTCACCAATTCCAATAATGAAATCGACCTTGTAGCCCCTGGAGAGCAGATCCTCTCGACGATCCCAGGGGATAAATACGCCAAGCTCAGCGGGACGTCCATGTCGGCTCCTCATGTAGCAGGAGCGCTGGCCTTGATTAAAGAGTTTGAGGAAGCAGCATTCAAACGGGAACTGAGCGAACCGGAAATCTATGCACAGCTCGTGAAACGGACCATCCCTCTCGGATACCCGAAATCCCTCGAAGGAAACGGATTGCTCTATCTCACAGCTCCGGATCTATTAAGGGAACATCTCCGGTCCCAGCCTCTTGCCCATATAGGATAAAAAAGAAACGGCCGGGGGGTCTCCCGGCCGTTTTCATTATGTAGGGATGACCCAGTCTGCACGTTTCATCGGCTGAACCGTATCGAGGTAATACTCTTCTGCCTTCCAATACCGATTCCTGAACTTTTCAAGCTTCAGCTGCGTCTCCTCCGATTCACGGAGCAACCGTCGCTCTCTCGGACAATCAAGGAATAGGATGCCATCGAAGGCTTCCCTCCATTCCTCCCTCTGAAGGAACACCCCCTCTACAATGATGAGCCCCTTATCCGAAAGCTGCACCTGCCTTTCCGTCACGGTATCCAGCTCCCCATCGTAAAAAGGTAACCTCACATCCACGCAGCCCTCTTTCAGTTTCATAAAGAACCCTTCCCTCAACCGTTTCCGGTCCCACTGCAGACTATAATATTCAAACCACTCCTCATGACCGGTGTCATACCGCGCTTCCCGCTCGACAATGTGGTCATCGATATGAAAGATCTGATGGGTGACCCCCTTACCCTTCAGCCATTCCTCTATCTCTGACACCATGGTCGACTTACCCGACCGGCTCAACCCGTCTATCCCGAGGACGAAACGTGCTTCTGCATTTGCCCCGTCCAAGATCTCTTCCAGCACACGTTGAGGGGAATCCAACAGCCAGCGGGTCGCTTCCTGAAGGTCGTCAGCCACGTAGTCCACGGTGCCTTCAAGGTTCATTCTGTTTTTCTGCCATTCACTCTCACCCGCTCCCGTCCTGACAAGCACCGTCGTACACCCTGCCTTTTTGCCGGCGAGCATATCCTTCCACCTGTCCCCGATCACGGCACATTTGGTGAGATCAAGCCCCCGATCCGCTGCTGCTTGCTTCAGCATGCCGATCTCAGGCTTCCGACATCCGCAGCCCTCCCCTTCTTCATGGGGACAGATGTACACACCATCAAACCCGAACCCGTTCAACTCCCGTTCGAATTCTTCCATCAGCCCGGGTCTTGCAGAGATCCCAGGCTGATTGGTGAAGGATAGGATGGGGATTCCTTTTTCTTTTATCCTCTTTAAAGCGATTGTACTCCGGGGATACACCTCAAACACTCCCGGATATTCAATTTCATTGCTGCCGCCCAGTGTACCGTCACGATCTATGAATAGAGCCTGCCACATGCTGAACCCTCCCTCAATATGGAAATATCATTCATTTTACCATATTGGGGGAAGGCAGACTTTTTATTCAATAAAAAAAGGAAGGCTGTGGCCTCCCTTCCTCTTACATCATTCTGCTGTCGACCTGTTCACATACTTGATCGGCCGTCAGACCGTCCGCTTCAATGACAGATCCTTTGAATGTTGTATTTTGCATTCCCATTACGTTTGTATCCAAGCCTGTCGTGACACAGCAATCACAGCCGTTCACATCTTGTTCGTTCTTGAGTTCAACGACGTCATACCCTTTTTCACGCAAAGCTTGCACTACATTTGAAAGGGATTGTTCAACACCTACACGTTTTGTCATGGCTTAACACCTCCTGTTTCTTATCGTTAGGATTTTCAACCTGGGTAAAAGATATTCATGGAGGTGGCAGTTCTTCTATATTTGTCTTTGTTAGTGTAACTGTGAATGCTCAAGAAGGAATGGGACGTTCCTTTCCGCTTCTAGAGATTTGATTTCTGTGGGGAAATAATAATAATCATCTTGGTTATGATGATAGTTGAAGACAATATCGTCCTAAGTGAAGGGTGAAATGGAAAACTAGTCCGTTCCTTTGCGTTGCAGGGATTTGCTTTCCGCGGGGAGCATGTCGGGTCTGCCGTTGCCTTCGGATTTAAATCACCCAAGTGCAATTAGAATTAATGGCCTCGTAGTTCTTAGTGAAGGCTGTGGTGGAAAGGTAGTCCGTTCCTTTGCGCTGCAGGGATTTGCTTTCCGCGGGGAGCATGTCGAGCCTCCTCGTGCCTGCGGGGTCTCGATCATCCCCCTTTTCCGCAGGAGTCAAATCCCTTACGCTCCAATCCACTTTGTGGTATTGGACTTGGTGAGGTGATCGTTTGTTAATAAGTTAGAAAGTCATTCTAAAAAACAAGAATGGGATGCCCTGTTTCAAATTAGCAAACTCCTCTTCCAACGCACCACCAAATGCAAGGACAGAACAATCTCGTTACCACCCAAAACGAATTGCAAAAACAGGATGCCGATAGCATGTTTCGAAACCGCACATCCCCTCTCCTCCACTCAGAGTGCAGTGCAGCAAAGGCCTCACGACTCCTATGGGAATAGCGGGCAGGGTGAGGCCCTGCAGGCGCAGCCGAAGCGGCTCAACTCCCTCCCCGCCGGAAAGCGGCCACCCGCAGCGGAACGGAACGATCCCTTACCAAAAGAGATGAAACGGATAAGCAACTCAGACAAGCCGCCCCCACCCCCACACAGCAAAAAAGGGGTTTATCTCCATGCGAAACGGGTACATTATAACCATACAACATACACAAAGGGTGGTAATTACAAATGGATCAAGCAAAACTAGACGAACTAATTGATGGACTGAACGAAGATTTAGCAAATGAATATGCCGCAGTTATCCTCTACACGAACTACGCAGCAGTAGTAAGCGGCTTATATAGACAGGTATTGAAACCTTTCTTCGAAGAAGAAATCCCAGATGAGCAAGGACATGCTCTTTACCTTGCAGAAAAAATCAAGACCCTTGGAGGCAGCCCGACAACAACTCCTGCAAAGGTGAAACAAACGGACGATGTGAAGGAAATGCTCCTTGAAGGACGCAAAGCAGAAGCAGATACGATCGAACGCTACAAGAAACGCAAAGAGCAGGCTGAAGAGCTTGGCCTTGTAGAACTCGGAATCAAGCTGGATGATATGATTGCCGATGAAACGCACCACTTGGAAGAATTCGATCGTCTTCTTAAAGACCCTTCTTTCAACTGATTGTAATGTCAAAAAAGACCGCTCCCGTAGCGGTCTTTTTTTATGCCCATTACGTCCATGAACCTCCCACCACGGTGAAGTGTCGCCATTCCTCGAGCAGTAGCTCCTGATATTCCCGTGTCAGATAGCGATCATCAATGAGCCTGAGGACCCCGCGGTCTTCTTCAGTCCGGATCAACCGTCCACCTGACTGGAAGACTTTGTTCAATCCGGGGTATGTGTAGGCATAGGCAAATCCATTCACTCCCAGTGAGTTGAAGTAGGATTTCATCAACTCCCTTTCTTCATCTGGCTGTGGGAGGCCGACTCCTACAACCACTACCTGCTTCAGGCGTTCACCCTTCAGATCGATGCCTTCCGAAAAAATGCCTCCCAGGACGGCAAGACCCAATACCGGCTCCTTGCGTCCAGCTTTGAACTCAGCCAGGAACTCTTCTCTTTCTCTTTCTGACATCATCGGCTCCTGCATGATCAACTTCGCAGGTAACCCATACCCTTCCAAGGCATCAAAGGCTTTCCTCATGAAGGCGTAGGAAGGAAAGAACACCAGGCCATTTCCATTTACCCGCTTAAAGAGGTTGACGATCGACTCCATAAGATGGGGAAAATGGCGATCACGGTCCCTTAACCGGATGGAAAGGGGCTGGATTTCCACTTGCCACTGGCTATGATCGAAGGGGGTCGGGATGACAAATCGATAATCTTCCGCTTCTCCTCCAAGCTGGTGGAAGTAATACGAAAATGGGTGCAAGGTCGCCGAAAAGAAGACCGCCGACTTATACCCTGCCGTCACCCGGTGCAAAAAAGCTGCCGGATCCAGGCAGACGAGCTTGACGGTCATTCCGCCCCCATGCCGAGTGACCAATGTCCGGTGTTCCTTTGAATAGAGCTGAAGGATGCGCAGGAATTGGGTCGATTCAAAGTACGCCTCCAGAAGCGGGCTTTCTCCTTCCACGTGGGGAAGTTCCTTTTCGGCAGCATCGACAAATGCCCTAACTCCATCAGTGACACCGGTATCGACTTCTTCATATGTTCCGGGTCTTACACCCTCCAAGGCACCCGTGAGAGAACGGATCGCAGCACTCAGTTCCCCATTTCCCTTTACATGTGCCGCCAGCGATGTGAAGCCAGTGGACGTCAGGGGAGCAGAGTGCATGTCCCTCCCACGGGGCACGAGATTATGTGCTTCGTCGATGAGGAGTGTTGTTTGCTTTTTCGAAGAGTCGCTGAATCGCTTTAACGACGTTCTTGGATCGAATAGATAATTATAATCACCGATGACCCCTTCAACGAGATACGATAGATCGATGGAGAACTCAAACGGACATACGCGATGAGCTTTTGCGTACTCCTCGATCACCGGTCTGGTCATGAGGGTCTCTTTCTGAAGGATATCCAGGATGGCGCCGTTCACACGATCATAGTGTCCACAGGCGAATTCGCAATGTTCGGGCTGGCAGATGGTTTGATCTTTAAAGCAGATCTTGTCTTTTGCCGTGATGGTCAATGCCTTGGTGGAAAGGCCTCCTTCTTCCATCAGCTTGACGGCGTCTTCTGCGACCGTCCTCGAGATGGTTTTGGCCGTGGCGTAAAACCACCTGCCGCCTTCTTTCACGACGGGGAATAACGTTGAAATCGTCTTCCCTGTCCCCGTGGGGGCGTTGGCAAAAAGAGTCTTTCCTTCTGCGACGGTTTTATAGACGGCTCCCACAAGTTGACGCTGACCCTTCCTGAACGTCTCGAAGGGAAAAGTAAGACGGGGAAGGCTCGCCTCCAGGTTCTCTTTGTTTCTCAATCTCAGTTCCGCAAACGGTGTATAGAGCTGCAAGAGGCCGATCATGATTCCCTGAAGTTCCTCACGATCATATTCCCGTGTGAAAGATTTTGTTTCCTCGGTCCCCGTATGGATATAGGTAAGCCTCACATGTATGGCATCCCAGTCCCGCTCTTCCGTCAGGAGGCAGGCATAACACTCCGCCTGGGCCCAGTGGACCCGCTTCCCTTCCTCCAATTCATCGAGGCTCCTCGCAGTTGATTTGATTTCTTCCACCAGGATCTTTCCCTCACGGTGTATGATTCCATCGCATCTCCCCTCCACCTGGTAGAATATCCCATCCACGACTTTCTCCCCTTTGAGGTGGACCTCTTTTTCATCGGGGTCTTCATAGCGCCGCTGAAGTTTTTGATGGAGCCTTGTCCCTGTGAGCATGGAAGACCTTGGCTGAAATCGTGAGTCGATACTCCCTTCCTTCAGGACAAATTCGACGAGCTCCCTGACGGATAATGTGATATCGGCATCCATGGCATCCACCTCGCTTTCTTCTTCTAATATGTCCCCTGCCGGCATATGTATAGAGACAAGCATCGGTTAACGGAGGTAGACATGATTCGATTCCTTTTTTATAGTATCGGTTTATTGTGCTTATCACTCGGCGTTTCATTTGTGATCCATGCCAATATGGGGGCAGGTCCGTGGGATGCCCTTGCGGTTGGTGAATCACGGTTGTTCCACCTTACAATCGGGACATGCATCTTTTTGAACGGATGCATCCTGATCGGCGTCAATGCGTTTCTATTGAAAGAGCGACCGAGATGGCTCGCCGCCTTGTCAATCTTCCTCATCGGCCAGCTCGTTGATTTCTGGCTGAGGGTGACCGTGACCGTCTTGGTGCCATCTGATCTGACGTCACAGATCCTCTTTGTCGTCATCGGTACAACGCTGATCGGACTTGGGATTTCCATCTATCTTCAGGCCGGGCTGCCTTCGAGTCCGATGGATACACTCATGATGGCCCTTCATCACCGCTTTGGGTTGAACCTAAACCACGCCCGTCTCCTGAACGAGGCCATCGCCATCACCCTGGCCATCGTGGCTGGCGGCTCCATCGGGATCGGCACCCTTATCGTCGCCTGTACGTTAGGTTCCGTCATTCATTTCTTTTATCCTATCATAGAACGTATGTACGGTAAATTAACGTGACACCGGAATGAAAAAACACTTAGATCTTAAGCATCTAAGTGATGGGATAGGACATGTTCCTTTTTCAATTTTTCATTCCGGAGGGGAAGGGTGATCTCGACGGTCGTCCCTTTCTTCACTTCACTCGAATAACTTACATGACCACCGATTGTTTCGATGATTTTAAGGGATACCGACGTCCCTAGTCCTGTTCCCTGGTTCTTTGTGGTATAGAACATCGTACCGATCCTCGCAATCTCTTCTTTCGACATTCCTTTTCCTGTATCCTTCACGGTAATGACGGCATGTTCATCTGACACCCGGAGACCGATCGACACATACCCTTTCGGCGGAGTCGCTTCAATCGCATTTTTTACGAAGTTGATGAGTGCCTGCTTCATTTTATTTCGATCGGTGAGGAGGATCCCGTCATCATCCAGATGACTCTCCAAGAACACATTTTCCTTCACGGCATAAGCGTTCAACAGGATTGACACCTCCGATAGGATCTCCTTTATATGAACCTGCTCCACCTTCTCGAATTGCGGCTTTGCAAAATTCAAATAGTCATTGATGATTTCCTCAGCCCTGCCAAGCTCACTTAAGATGATGGCCAGATATTCATCCTCTTCCCCCTTCGACTGACGTTTCATGAGCTGAAGGAATCCCTTTACGACCGTCAGGGGATTTCGTACTTCATGGGCGATGCTGGCAGCCAATTCGCCCAGCGTATTCAATTTCTCCGATTTGATGATTTCTTCCCTCATCACTTTCTTCTCGACCATCCATTCATTCAAGCGGGCGGCGATCCCGATTCCAATGATCTGAACAAAGCCGAACTGGAGGATGAATGTAATGGAGTGGAGTTCACTCAAAAATTGCGATGGAAGATGGAAGACAAAGAGCATGAGAAAAATGACAGCAATCGGCCAGAGACCGATTAACTGAGCGGCAAGCACCCGTTTGACAGGAGACAGCTTCCAAAACCCTTTAGAAAAGTAATAGGGCACCACTGAGGCCAGCAGCGCACTGGCAAGGCCATGCAAAAGGATATCCCCGCCCATGATCGTCCGCCCCATGAGCATGAAACCAAGAACGATGAGACCAGCTTTTCTTCCACCGTAAACCATGGCAATGATAAGGGGGACGTAGCGGAAATCCCAGTATAAGCCGGCGAACTCATACGTGAATGTAAGGCAAGCAAGAGTGGCGAAACCATTCAGTACACCTGTAAAGATGGGCGATTTACTCCATTTATGATGTTCGAGCAGGGAGGTTTGGATCAGCACCGGAGCAAGGATGATGAACGTATGAAAAAGTAATTTTTCAATTATCACTTGAAACTCTCCCAACGCAGTATGGTCTTTACTTCATACGACAAGAAATGAGAATATTCCTTCTATTATTCTCTGCATTTCAAACTATTTTGGTAAAAATGACAGAATTTTAAGTTCGAAGTCTTAAAAGCCTAACTTTCCAACCACAAATATATTTGTAATACACTCCTAATTACCTATATAAGTATAGGTATATGTCTGTTAGGCTTATCATAAGTCAAATGACGAAAGTAGAATGTATATGACAGTAAATGTGTTTCTCGACGATTATCGCCACTGTCCCCAAGGTTACATTCTTGCAAAAGACATCGATGAGTGCCTGCAGCTCCTGTATGATCATTCCATCGGTCATCTCTCCCTCGATCACGATCTTGAGAGCAAGACCCGAAATGGTTTGATGCTGGTTCATGCCATGGTTGAGCATCAATTGTTTGCAGAACGCATCACGATCCACTCTGCTAATTCCGTAGGTGGAAAGAATATGTTCCGCTATCTCAAAGCGGCACAAGACAACGACCAGATGCCTCATTCGATCAAGATTGTTTTAAGGCCTTTGCCTCTCAGATGAGTTTCTCATATACGGCCTGTCCAAAACGGACAGGCCTTTTCATTACTAAAATTTTATTTCGGGACTCAAAGTAAACACAGATTCTGCGAAAAGCGTTATAATGATAGGTACGTAATCTTTCATCATAAAGAGGGTCCTATATGCAATTTCTCAAACATTTTCGATTAGTCGGCGGCCGCGTTGCAAAGACAGGCATTGCCGTTTTTTTGACTGCACTCATTTGTGAACTATTCAACTGGCCCGCAACATTTGCGGTTATCACGGCCATCGTGACCATTGAGCCGACGGCCACCAATTCAATCAAGAAGGCGTTCATCCGATTTCCCGCGTCGGCGATCGGGGCCCTTTATGCGGTCGCCCTCTCTTCTTTTTTCGGCGATCGCCCCATCACCTACGCATTCGTCGCGCTGCTCACGATCATCACCTGTCATAAGCTGAAGCTTGCCCCCGGTATCCTGGTCGCCACCTTGACAGGGATCGCCATGATTCCGACGATCCACGACCATTATGTGGCCACCTTTTTCATCAGGCTCGGAACCACGACGATCGGACTGATCGTTTCGACCGTAGTCAACATTTGGGTCCTGCCTCCTAAATATTCCGATAAGATCACGGCAAGCATCCATAATTTATATTTCAAAACCGGCAATCTCCTAGAGCGAAGGGGTTCGGAGCTGCTCCAGCAGCATTCCCTTCACCGGGACACGCGCCTCATTTTCGCCGATATCCTCCAGGAAGTCGAAGCCACGGATACCCTTTGCAAATATCAAAAGGAAGAGTGGAAGCTGCACCGTTCAAGTCGTAAAGAACTTCGATTCTTCCACTACGAGTACAAGAAGCTCAATCTGTTGAGGCAGATCCTTTATCATATCGGGAATTTGATCTACCTCCCGATGAATCGCTATTCGTACAGTCCCGATGAAAAAGAGCGGATCATCTCGGCCATCCAGTCCCTGAAGGGGATCCTGCACCATCCAGCTTTCGAGATTCCCGAGCAGCATTTCATCCTGATGAAGGATCTATTGGAAGAATTCTGGGATGATCACGAATTTCTCAGAGGGAAACAAGTGAAACATTTTTCATGTGAATCCGTCCTCTTGTATGAATTGTTATCGATCCATGACCTGCTTGAAGAGCTAAAGGGGATTCAGACCCTGGAAATCCACCATTCCTCCGTACTGGAGAAAAAACTGCAGACGTAAAAAAGCCAAGGATCAGGATCCTTGGCTTTTTTCGCTACTTTCCATCAAGAGCACGCTTTGACAGCAGGGAGATGACCATGTCATCCATTGGCGGATTGTGCAGCCCCGCTCTGACATCCCTGTAATACCGCTGCATCGGGTTCGAACGATACAGGCTCCTGGCCCCTACGATGCGCATGGCGATATCCACGATGCGCGCGGCCCCATTGGTTACGATATGTTTGACAGCTGAAAGCTCCGGACCCATCCCTTTCCGTTTATCCGGTTCCTTCACCCATTTATCCGCAACGGAATAGAGGATCTGTCTTGCCTGGAACAGTTCAAGCTCCATCTCGCCGATTTTCCTCTGCACTTCCGGTACCTCTTTGATCGGTCCCGGCAGGCTATTCGGTGAATAATTCCGTGCGAACTCAATGGCATAGTTCCTCGCAGCCACAGCCACACCGAGATAGCAGGCTGGGATATGAAGAAGCCACGCCTTGGGGATGTCTCCTCCCCTCTCATCTCCTTCCACCATTGCCGATGGGGGGAGGCTGACGTGATCGAGAACCAGATCCTCGCTGCCGGTCCCCTTCATGGCTATGACATCCCAGGTGTCTTCGATACTCACGCCATCCAGTGCATGATCAACCAGGAAGAATCCCTTTTTCCCGGTATCACCGATCCTTGCCAGCACCAATGAATAATCCAATACCTTCGCCATGGAGGTGAAGCTTTTCCTTCCTGTTAGTTCAAACCCATTATCCGTTTCGGTCGCCTTTGTCTCTGGAAGCCCCCCCCTCGTCGGACTTCCCGTAGCAGGTTCGGAGGCCGCCCTGTTGACGAGGGCATGCTCTGTAACGACCGCTTCGCATAGCGCCTGGAACTGCGCTTCATCCCACAGCCTGCTCTCGCTCAGCTCCATTAGGCCACCAAGATGCCACCCGATCGATAGTGCAGTGGCAGCGTCTCCCGTCGCCAGGCGTTCTTGAAGCATCACCATTTCATACAGGCTGATTCCTTCTCCCCCATATTCTTTCGGCACCGTGAGTTTCCCGTAGCCTTTCTTCTTCAAGTCGTTGAAGTTCTCAAAAGGGAAGGAACCTTCCCGATCATGCTCTTCCGCCCTCTCCGCGAATGCATCGGCAAGTTCGCCTGCCAGGGCAAGCAGTTCCCGCTGTCTGTCGTTCTGAATGTACGATTCATATAAATCCAATTGCCCCACACCTCCTGAAAAATATGCTCTCTACTCATCATAATCAAAAAGAGCCTTTTCCTCAAAAGATATTGCCTAGTATTCCAGTAAGGATACTTTATATCCTATAAAAAAAGCATAAAACCCGTCACGGGTTTTATGCTTCTGCATCAAGATGCGTTCTCTTTATTCTTATCGTACTTGTAGTCACCTTCCCAGAACTCGGCATTTTTAACGCCCATCTTCTTGGAGTTATACACTGGATCGAGTCCCTGCTTCTTCTGCTGTTCATAATCCTTGAGGGCATTCAACGCAGGCTTGGCAAGGATCAGGATGGCAATCAGATTCAGCCACACCATGATCCCGAGTCCGATATCCCCCAACGCCCATGCAAGGGCTGCTTCTTTTACGGCTCCATAGAAGGTTGCAGCAAGAATGACGACTTTGAGGACCATCATCCCTACTTTGGCGCTTCTTCCTTTCATCAAGTAGGCGATATTGGTCTCAGCCATGTAATAGTATGCCATGATAGTCGTGAAAGCGAAGAAGAACAATGCAATCGCTACGAATCCGGCACCGAATCCAGGAATGACCGTTTCAATGGCAGCTTGCGTGTAAGCTGGTCCCGCTTCCACCCCTTCAAGGTTGGAGACGATCGTGGACTCATCAGGCGCAACCGTATTATAAGATCCCGTAAACAGGATCATGAAGGCTGTCGCTGTACAAACGAGAAGCGTATCGATATAAACCGATGCTGCTTGCACGAGGCCCTGTTTGGCAGGGTGGGACACTTCAGCCGCAGCCGCAGCATGGGGTCCAGTACCCTGACCGGCTTCATTGGAGTAGATACCGCGTTTTACCCCCCATGAAATGGCTGAACCAAGGATCCCTCCAAAAATGGAGTTCGCACCGAAGGCACTGCTGAAGATCAAAGAGAAGACATCTGGAATCGCTTGAAAATTCACCCCGACAATCACAAGGGAAAGGAGGATATATCCAATGGCCATGAACGGCACCACATAGGAAGCCACCCCCGCGATCCTTTTCACCCCTCCGAGAATGATTACGCCAAGGAGCACGACAAGACCGATACCCGTTACGGTCGTACTCAGTCCGAATGCGTTCTCAAGCCCTAAGGCGATGGAGTTGGATTGAATCCCCGGCATCAGGATACTCATGGCGATCAGCGTGGCAATGGAGAACAGGACAGCGTACCATTTCCAGCCGATCCCCTTTTCGATATAGTAAGCCGGTCCTCCCCTGTATTCACCGTCGCGCTTTTCTTTATAGATCTGCGCAAGGGTGGATTCGATAAAGGCACTGGCCGACCCGATGAACGCGATGGCCCACATCCAGAACACAGCACCCGGTCCACCGAATCCGATGGCCGTCGCCGTACCGGCAATATTCCCGGTACCTACACGTCCCGAGAGCGACAGGGCAAGGGCCTGGAAGGACGATACCCCCTCCTTGGAGCTGCCTCCTTCAAACATCAGTTTGACCATGTCCTTCAAGAATCGGACCTGTACGAATTTTGTTAAGATCGAAAATAATAGTCCCACACCTAAACAAAAGTAAATCATGACCGGTGACCATAATACGTCGACAATGCTTCCTACAAATTCCGCCATTCTTTGTCCCCCTGTTATCTTTTTGATTTATCTAACTATTATGAATTATATTTTATCTGACACAATATAGACAATCTTTTTTTATTTCCACCCTTATACTGAACTGCTGAAAACCCTTGTGTAACAATACCTCACATGCCATTAATTTTTTTGGGGAAAATAGGATGAAGGGGGTGAAAACATGTCGAAACGCAAACTTTTTGTCCCAGGTTCCCGGGACGCCCTCAATGAAATGAAGGCGAGGATTTCCGGTGCCGATCGTCCGTCAGATGCAAAGTTCGAAGCTGCAAGAGAAGTAGGGGTTCCCCTCCAAAAAGGCTACAACGGTCACCTGTCGGCTGCTGAAAACGGGAGAGTCGGGGGACAACTTGGCGGCAAGATGGTCCAGGAACTCATCAAGATAGCCAAGGAAGAGATGGACCGCAACTAAAAGACCCCTTTATCCGAGAGGATCTGCCTGAGCTTGTCCAGGTCCCGGTAGATGTCTTTTTCCAGGGAACGATTATAAAAAATCGAGGCGGGATGGAACGTAGGAAAGAGAGAGTACTCTCCCTCCGTTTCTCCCCACTCCCTGCGTTCATAATCCTTCAGGCACTTCAATTTTGTCCGGATGGAGGTTCCATGGACAGAAGAGATGCTATATTTCCTTCCAACCAACCTCTGGAGACCGATATTCCCAAGGGTGACAACTTGTTTTGGCCTTACATGGGCCAGCTCATAATCCAAGATGGCCGCATGGGCGAACTGTTCTTTCATGTTCGGGGCCCGATTGACCCATTTCCTCTCCACCCTTCCGTCCTTCCTCTTCTTATCCACACGCTTAAATGGTCTGCTCCGCACCGCAGAGGTGAAATATATATCTTCCCTGCCAACCCCAACGTAACGAAACCATTCATCCAGTACCTTCCCGGCCCTGCCGCTGAATGGGATCCCATTATGTATTTCCGTTTCACCCGGCGCTTCCCCGACAATCATCAGGATCGGATCCAACGGTCCACGTCCATTCACGAATCCCTCACAGTCAAAAGGCTCCATTCTTTTCCTGCAGATGGTCGATATTTCTTCCGGTACGACTGTCATCTCGATTCCTCCTATATGCTTTTTTACACTATTCCCCATCCTCCAGCCGATCACGCATGTTTAATCCTCCTGTAAAAAAGGAATAGTAAGGACATAAGATGTTGAATCGAAAAGGAGATGGGATCGTGTCACAGAAAAAAGTGAAAGAGCAAGTATTGAAGGTGTTGGATGAAAGCAAGGTGGGGACACTCGCTACCGTTAAGGATAACAAACCTTATTCCCGCTATATGACCTACTATCACGAGGATCTGGTCCTGTACACACCAACAAGCAAGAAGACCGATAAGACCGATGAAATCGAAGAAAACCCCAACGTTCATATCCTGCTCGGCTACGACGGTGAAGGATACGGTGATACATTCGTGGAAATCGAAGGAAAAGCTTCAGTTGAACAATCGGAAGGATACAAGAAAAAGATATGGAATGATCACATGAAGAACTGGTTTGATGGACCGGAAGATCCGAATCTTGTCGTCCTTAAGATTGAACCCGTGGGGATCAGACTCATGAATAACGAAGAAGATTCTCCACAGACTTTGGATCTTTAAACAGCAGGCTATTGACAGAGTATGGAGCGCATGTTATTATTAGTGATTGTAGACTTGTAACATACTTTCAAACGATAGAGAAGATAATCTGTAATTCTCCAGTTGTTTGACATAAACAACTTATTCACACTGGATCGGCTTCGGAGCCGTTAGGATGTAAGAGAGGTAGGGCTTACGTCGTTTAGGTAGATCAAGCGACTAAGAAGAATTGCCCGCGGCTGTTTAAATTATCTTAAACGTAAAGAAATCAACCATATTCACTTGTGATGTTGCAAGTTACATGCACGCTCCTCTCCATAATAGAGAGCGTGGGAGAAGGCCGGTCGGGATGACCGCCTCCTCCGATGTAAAAGAACCCGAAGCGGGATCCCGCTTCGGGTTCTTTTTTATATGCTTTCCTTCAGCTGACTCTGATAGAGGCCCGCATAGAATCCACCCATCTTGATCAGGTGTTCGTGTGAACCGCGTTCAATGATCTTCCCGCCGTCCAGAACAAGGATCTGATCTGCCTGACGGATCGTGTTCAGCCTGTGTGCCACCACCACACTGGTACGCCCTTCCATCAATCGTTTAAGTGCTTCCTGGATTTTCATTTCTGTGATCGTGTCGATGCTGCTCGTAGCTTCATCCAAAACAAGGATGGAAGGCTCGGAAAGGATTGCCCTCGCAATGGACAGCAGCTGCTTCTGCCCCTGACTGATGCTCCCCTCGGTCAACACCGTATGATAACCTCCTGGAAGCTTCCGGATAAAGGAATGGGCATTAGCGAGTTTTGCCGCTTCTTTCACTTCTTCGTCTGTCGCATCAAGGCGGCCATAGCGGATGTTTTCCATGATCGAGCCCTGGAACAGGAAACTATCCTGCAGGACGAACCCCATATGGGAACGGAGGCTCTTCCGCTTAACCGAAGACAGATCCACTCCATCTATGAGGATGTCACCTGCATTGCGTTCGTAAAACCTGGAGATCAGATTTGTGATGGTCGTCTTGCCCGCTCCAGTCGGGCCGACAAGCGCTACGGTTTCACCGGGAGAAATCACAAATGAAACATCATCGAGGATCATTTCGTCTTCGCTGTATCCAAAGGACACATGATCGAAGACCACTTCCCCCGTCACTCTGGACAGTTCAATCGCGTCTCCCTCATCGACTGCCTCAGGTTCCTCATCAATAATCTGGAACACCCTTTCAGCACCGGCTATGGCCGAGAGGAGCGTATTATACTGATTGGCCAGTTCATTCAGCGGCCTGGTGAATTGCCTTGCATACTCTGCAAAAATCACAATGACCCCGATCGTGATGTAACCCCTTATGGCAAAGAGCCCTCCGATCCCGGCAATGACAGCAAAACTCAAGTTGTTCAATACATTCATGAGCTTAGGGATGAACCCCGAATACGTGTCTGCCCAAAAGCCAGCCTTCCTCAGCTTTTCATTCTTTTCCTTGAATTCCTGTATGGCAGTCTCTTCCCGGGAAAAGGTTTTGATGATGCTGTGACCGGAAATCGTCTCCTCGATATACCCGTTCAGTTCACCGATGTTTCCTTGGTATTCCTTGAAAAGGGGACCCGTCCTCTTCGTAATCCACTTCATCCCGAACACCATGAGGGGTACGACCGTCAGGGTGATCAACGTCAACAGCGGACTCAACCAGAGCATGACCGAAATGGTACCGAGGAGGGTCAGGAAACTTGAAATGATCTGAATGAACGAACTATTCAGCGTAGCACTCACGTTGTCGATATCATTCGTCACACGGCTCATCAGCTCCCCGTGCTTCCGCTTATCGAAGAATGGGATCGAAAGCTGATGCAGTTGATGGAACAAATCTTTCCTCATCCGGTGTACCGTTTCCTGAGCAATTCCGATCATCCAATAATTTTGGAACCATACAGAGATGGAATGAAGAATATAAATCAGGATCAACGCAATGAGCAAACGTCCGAGACCGGTGATTTCACGCGTGACGACATAGTCATCAATTGCCTTCCCTACGAGGAACGGACCTAGGAGGGACGCGGCAGAACTGATGACCACCATGACAATGACCATATAGAGAAGGACCCGCTGGCGTGAAAGGTAATCCCATATCCTGTGGAGTGTACCTTTCATGTCCTTCGCTTTATCATTTTTACCGAGTGTCTTTCTAGCGTGTCTCGACATGCCGTTCCTCCTCTCCGAATTGCGATCTGTAAATGTCCTGGTATAACGGGGAGTCGGTCAAAAGTGATTGATGATTCCCCTGGGCGATCAGCTTTCCGTCTTCAAGGAGAAGGATGATATCAGCCCCTATGGCGGTCCCTACTTTTTGGGTAATGATCAACGTTGTACATTCATACCCTTTTAACGCCTCGATGAGCTTCGCCTCGGTCTTCATATCCAGGGCACTCGTACTATCGTCGAGCATGAGGATCGTCGGTTTCCTGATCAATGCACGCGCAATGGAAAGACGCTGCTTTTGACCACCGGAAAGATTCACTCCCTTTTGACCGAGAACCGTTTCATATCCTCGGGGAAGCTCTCGGATGGTGTCGTGGATCTGCGCATCCTTTGCCGCCTGTTCCATCTCTTCTTGAGATGCCCCCTCTTTCCCCCAAAGGAGATTTTCGGCAATGGATCCCGAGAATAAGACAGCTTCCTGCGGGACGTAGCCGATGGACGTCCGGAGTGAATCGAGTGGAATCCTGCCGTGGGGCTGGCCATCGATTTCAATCTCGCCAGATTGAGGGTCATACAGCCTGGGGATCAGCTGGAACATGGACGTCTTGCCCGCACCAGTCGCCCCGAGTACTGCCATCGTCTCACCAGGCTGAAGGGTGAATGTGATATCCTCAAGGGCATATTCTTCCGTGCCCGGGTATCGAAAGGAAACATCCTTGAATTCGACCTTCCCCTTTACCACCTGACCTGCCGTCCCTTCAAGATCCGTAATATCCACAGTGGTGTTCAACACTTCTCCCACTCGGCCTGACGATGCCTTCGCCCGCGAAAAGCTCGTGATGATAAAGGAGAAGATGGAGAACACCGACGAAATTCGGGTTACATAGGTGACAATGGCAACTACTTCCCCTACCTGTACCCCTCCGGTTGCCACCCGCTCACTTCCATGCCAAAGGATATACAGGAGGACCATATTCATGACGAGCATGAGTAAAGGCATGATGATTTCCATGAAGCGGAGGGCTTTCATCGTTCGATCCTTCAGTGAATCATTGGCTTCACCAAAGCGGGATTCTTCATATTGTCCCCTCGTATACGCCTTGATCAGTCTCATGCCCGAGAGGTTCTCTTTCATCACTTCATTCACCCGGTCAAGACGGATCTGGACCTTCCCGAACAAGCCCCACCCCTTTTTGAGGACCCATACAAGGAACAGCCAAAGCACAGGGATGACCAGAATCAGGATCATGGTAAGCCGGGCATTGACCAGAAGGGCCATGATGGTGGAACCGATGACCAGGAGCGGCGCCCTGAGCATGATCCGGAGACTCATGAAAATGGTATTTTGAATCTGCCTGACATCATTGGTCATCCTCGTGATGAGGGAAGACGCGGGAAGGTTTTGAAAGCTCGATTTGGAGAATGACTGGACCTTTTCGTACAGGGCCCCTCGCAAATCATATCCGAAGCCCTGAGAGGTATGGGCTGCGAAAAAAGAGTTGGCGATGCCGGAGAGGAAGGCGAACAGGGACATGGCCACCATGATGGCGCCCCATTTCAGCACGAGATCCAGATCCCCGGTCATGACGCCGTCATCAATGATCTTCGCCATGAATAACGGGTTGAAAAGCTCTACTGCAAGTTCTGTGAGCATGAACAGCCACGCTACAGCCATGGCCATGCGATAAGGTTTCAGAAAATGTATGACCTTCATATGTACTCCCTTCATTCCGGCGATCATATGTGGAGGAACCGCCGGCAATACCGATATATCGTTCCTTTCATCATAGCGCGTTTCTTGATTGTACGGAAGCCGAAAGATTTGCCCGAAGTCCTTTTCTCACCACCTGCGCCCCCAAAGATCCAATGACTACGAATGAAACTTTTTCAGCCCTGTTTCCGTATACTATGTTACGGATCAACCGATAAAGGGGGAGATAATATGGGTGAAACAGGGGACATCATGTTCAACATTATGCCTGTCATAGTGGGGCTGGGCATCACCGTTGTAATAGGCATCTTTTTGTTTCAATCTTTTAAAGGTGTGAGCGAATGGAATAGTAACAATCAGTCTCCGCGCCTGTCATCCAGGGCCGAAGTCGTGTCGAAGCGGACAGAGGTTCACGGCGGCGGCGGAGATACGCGGGCACACACCAGCTATTACATGACATTTCAAGTAGAAAACGGCGATCGGATGGAGATGCACGTCAAGGGCCCAGAATACGGCATGCTTGCAGAAGGCGATGAGGGACTCCTCACCTTCCAGGGCACACGCTATCTCGGCTTCGAAAGGGATGGGCAATAAGTTGAAAAGAGGATGCCGCCACCGGCACCCTCTTCTTTTCTATATTGTTTCATCTCATCCTGCGCGCAGAGGAACTGAGCTTTGCGTTCCGGATCACCTGATTGATGACCTCGGAGAAGACGAGGCCGATCGCAATTGACCCGGAGATCATGAACGCCTTAGCCGCCAGATTCATGGCCATATTGTAGTCATTCTGGACAAAGTTCCTCATGGCATCATAGGCAATCCCGCCCGGAACAAGGGGGATGATCCCGGCAACACTGAATATGATCACCGGGGTTTTGTACATCTTGGCAAATATCTGCGATACCACCGCCACGACGAATGAAGCCGCAAGCGTCGCAATGACGGTATCGATTTCTACGGTGAACAGGACGATATAGATCATCCATCCGAGCATCCCGACGATACCGCATTTGAACAGCGATTGTTTCGGGGCATTGAAGATGATCCCGAAAGCGGCAGCCGAAATGAAGCTCGTCACCATATGTTCAACAACAAACATCACTCTTTATTCCCCTTCCGTTACAACAATGTGAAAACAACTGCAACCCCGCCTCCGATGGCAAACGCCGTCAGAAATGCTTCTGCACCCTTGCTCAAGCCAGATACAAGATGACCTGCCATCAGATCCCTGACAGCGTTGGTGATCAAGAGCCCTGGTACCAGTGGCATGACGGAGCCGATGACGATTTTATCAAGCTGGTGCCCGATGCCTGATTGGACGAATCCGAAGGCCAGCATGCCGATGATCAAACTGGACAAGAACTCGGAGAAGAACTTGATCGGCACGACCCGTTGGAAATAGATCAGGCAGATATATCCGACACCGCCCGTGATGGCAGCCGGAATAAAGTCATTCCAGGATCCAAGGAACATGATAAGGAAACAACCGCTTGCGATGGTGGCTGCCAAGAGCTGAAGTTTGAACGGGTAAGAAAGATCCGATTCATCCAGCTTCTCAAGCGCATGAAAGGCCTCTTCCACAGACAGATGCCCTTTGCTGATCTGCCTGGAGAGGCTGTTGACGAGCGTCACTTTCTCAAGGTCAGTGGAGCGCTCGTTGATCCTGATCAATTTGGTCTTGGTCGGCTCTTCTGTTTCAATTGAAAAGATGATACCCGTGGGCGTCACATAACTGTGGGATTCCTTGATCCCGTAGGAGGCTGCGATCCGCATCATGGTATCTTCCACCCTGTACGTTTCCGCGCCGCTTTGCAGCATGATTTTACCTGCAAGGAGACATACCTCCATGATATCGTATCTTCGCATCATTTTTGCTTCCATAGAATCTCTCCACACGATTGATTTAAGAATAGGTTTAGTTTAAAGGAAAGGAATTATGTTCGCAATGAGGACTCATCATCGTTCTTTATCGAAGAGGGTCCGCCGTCTGTGACGGATCTTTTTTTCCTGAGGGGTTTCCACTTCCATTTATAGAGGATATAGACGCTTGTGGCAGCGACAACAGCGCCGATTACAAGGTTTTGATAATGATCGATTGTACGCATGACGGTTTCAGGATCTCCTCCATAGAATTTCCCGAAGCTCAGGAGAATGAAGGTGGAGGGTGTGATCCCGAGCATGGTGAGGAAGGAATAGAGTTTCACATCCATCTTGGACATCCCGGCAACAAAAGGGACGACATTCCCCAGATGCAGAGGACTCGCAATCGCCACGCTCCAAATGCCATACTTCGTGAACTGATCCTGTGCAGCCCGAAGCTTTTGCCTGCGTTCAGGGCTGAGGCGTGCCTCCACCCTTTCACCGAGCTTATAACTAAGGAAGTAAGGGATATAGCTCCCTAAGACATAGAGGGCGCTTCCTGCAACGGAGACGAAAAAGAGCTCAAGCCACGATAGCTCCAACAAGAACCCGACGGTCACGATGAATAACGTACCTACAAATGGGAAGGCACTCCCTTCGATGAACAGGGAGAGGAGGATCCCCCACACTCCCCAATCCTGGGCAGCCTCCAGCATATATTCCGTCATGATCACCCCTCCTTCCATAGTCCTATTCCTGTTCATTTACCCCTGCTCTCCCCAAGTGAAACCCCCGCCAGCACAATAGAAAAAGACCGGCCTCAGCCGATCTTCACACTCACGCAGCTTTACGATTCATGGAACGTCCATCCTCCACTTTGACAAGTCGGGGTGCTGTAGCCACCAACGCGCATAAAACAATGGCGCAAAGGATCGCCGAACCGAGCATCGAAGCTCCGTTGGCAGCAAATGAAAACAGAACCGGCGACAGGTTATCCGGCGCCAAATACCCGAAGAAGAACACACCCGCGATGAAATGCCAGAAATAACGGGCCACGCTTCCGACCAAAATCGCGAGAAGCATCCAACTCAGCAGACCTTTCTTCCCCCCATCGCGCACAGCGCTCTGGATCCGGCTGCTGAATAGTCCGGCCCCACCGATAAAGGCGAAAGCCACGAAATACTCAAGGAAGACCTGTACCGGATGAACGACCCAGGCTTCCCCGAGGGCGACCTGTAACAATCCCCAGATGAAACCGGCCAGCGTGGCCGCCTTGAAGCCCCTTCTGAATGCCAGCAGGAAGATCGGCACCATGGCCACATTAAATGAAATCGACGGTGTAAGCTTGATGGATGGAATCAGATCGACCACGACGGCAAGGGCAGCCATGATCGCCACTTCGATCAAGACGATGAGCTTCATATTCTTCATAAAAAAATCCCCCTTTTCTATGAACGAAACCATTAGGGAGAATGCATGTACTACAAGGCAAAAAACTGCCTTCCACATCCCTACGCTAGTGCTAACTAACAGGTTCAAAGGGTCAGAACGGATCGACCGTTCACTCTCAGCAAAACAGCTCCCCTTGTGGTTACGTTTATGAAATTGATTACCTGTCCATTATAACGGAAGAGCGGGAAAAGGGCAAAATCATTCCGGCGCAGGCTCCAACGGATCGTGGCGGATGAAGATCGGCATGGCTTTCGGTGTGACCATGAAGCCATAGCGTTTCCCTTCCCCATCTTTATACGCAACGGAGTAGTCACCGAGCTGCGGGGAAAATTCCACAGAATCATACGATAATTTCAAATGCTCATATTTAAAGTTGATATACACGTTGGTCGCGATGCGGGCCGTGACGTGCTGTACTCCAGGAATCTGGTTTGCTGTCACGAAAAGGATTGCAACCAAAAGGATGCTCAGTGTCTTCTTCGACTCGGCGATCAGCTTCATTCCATCCCCTCCAACCAGTTCTTTCATACTAAATGAATCCCTTTTTATTATAGTATAAAAGAATCTGAATGATATGACAAAAAGATTCACCGATAATAGGTCTTTCGACTCTTTTTCCAGATATTACGACATCCTTCGGGGTAAAACGCCCCTGACAAGCACGTAAAAAGCACCCTGAAAGTTCAGGATGCTCTCTCTTAACCCAACGATACGTCCAAGATCATCATCACGACAAACCCCGCCATCAGACCCAGGGTGGCAAGATCCGTACTTCCTGAAGATTGGGATTCCGGTATCAATTCCTCGACAACGACAAATATCATGGCGCCTGCCGCGAATGCCAGGGCATATGGGAGGAGCGGCTGGATCATCAGTACGGCCGCTGCTCCGATGACTGCCGCGATGGGCTCTACGATAGCAGACATCTGACCGTAGTTGAAGGCGCGCCTCCGAGACATCCCCTCCCCTCTCAGAGGGATGGATAACGCGGCCCCTTCCGGCATATTCTGAATCCCGATTCCGATGGCAAGACCTATGGCCCCGATCAGGGTCGCATCGCCAAGACCGAGTGCCGCAGCCCCGAATGCCACCCCGATTGCAAGACCCTCTGGAATATTATGAAGCGTGATGGCAAGGAATAAGAGCGTGGATTTCTTGAACTTCGTCGGTGGTCCCTCCGCCTTTTCCGATGCGTTCCCGAGATGCAGATGGGGAACGACAAAATCCAGGAGCCGGATGAAAAGTCCTCCAAGAAGGAAGCCGACTGCCGGTGCAAGCCACGGAATCTGCCCGTTCTGCTCGCTGAACTCTATGGAAGGAGCGAGAAGGGACCAGAAGGAAGCCGCAATCATGACCCCCGCAGCAAAGCCTAACATCATATTCAATGTATGTTTCTCGATCTTTCTGAAGAAGAAGACCGCAGAGGCCCCCAATGCCGTAAGCCCCCAGGTCACCATTCCGCCAAAAAGAGCCTGAAGAGCAGGATTAAGTCCACCTAACCAATCAAGGAACACATTAAGCCCTCCCTTTCGTCCTCTATCATCATTCCACTTTACGACGTTACCCATTCTCCCCTATGTATATGCCTATATCTGCAAATGGTGTTATCCGAGTGGATTTCCAGGCAGGCCAAAAAAAGCCGGATGCGCCTAAAGGCGTTCCGGCTCATTCCGGCCCTTGATCAACCATTTCCAGCAGCCAAGGTTCACCGCAGCCACTAACAACCCATACCCGTAGATGCCAAAAGGAATCTTGAGTACCAAGTAGTGCAGACCTGCCAATGCTCCAGCTAGGAAGAAGAAGGGGATGATTTTGAAGGTTTCGCTCTGGGCCATCCCCTCGAAACTCTCTGAAAATGGAAGAACCTGATTCATCCACACACTGCAGATGACCGTAATGATACACATGATCATGAAGATGACAATGAGATCCGGGATGATCACCGGTCCATAAAGGAAAATACATGCAAGGGCAAGGACCATGTACACCGGAAGGAACAGCTTCACAAGGAAGGCTTTCAAAGTCCCTTTATAGACCGATTCCACCCGGGTCACGGGAGCCACCCTGTAGATCCAGGACCCTTTATGCCTTCCGGAATAATTCAGCATCATGACGACCGACGGGGCAACGATGAGACTGACATAGACGGCCAGATAAGATTTACTTCCATGAAGATCCCAGATGGAAAGGCCAGGCCTCGTAAAAATGAAAAGAAACGGAAGGATCAAGGCAAAGCCCAATGAAGGATAGACTTTGAGCTTGAAGTCCCTCTCCGTCCTCATCATTTTTTGGGCAAATCGGTAAAACGCACGTTCCTCCTGATTCCGGCAAAGCACCTTAAGGAATCGATTGCTTTTCACCCTCCGCTTCCTTCCGCCGGCTTGTGCCGAGAGCTTATGAAGATTGCGCTCGAACTGTGGAAGTGCCTTGATGTAGATGAACAGTGCAGCGAGAGGTACCAGCACAAAAAGAATCGACATGATGAGTACCACGCTGGAGTGATTCCCATTGAGGACATATTCAAACGGCGCACCGAACCAAAGGGGCGGGATCAACACCGTCCACCACTCCGGTGAAAAGGACATATTCACATCCACGAGGTCAAACGCCCTCGCTGCCAGCTGATAGGCTATGGCAATCCCGACGGAGAGACCGATCTGGACATAGTTGATCATATCCTTCAGCTTCTCACCATCAAAAAACTTCAAAACATAATAGTACATCAGGGCCGTCATGGCCAGGATGAGAAGATCGAGAAGCACGATTCCCACCAGGAATAAAAGGAAAAAGACAAACCCATTTAAGAAGAACGAAACCACAAGTGGGATGATCGTCAATGCTCCGGTCAGGAAGAACAGGTAAAAGAATACATGGAGCGCCTTCGCCATCGAGATATCCTTCCGCTGGACCGGTTTGGTGAAAAGGATCGTGGAATCACGCACATCCAGGATCACCACGGAAAAATCCGAAATCATCGAGGTGCTGGTCATGAAGAAGATGACGGAGAAAATCAGCGTCATTTGAAACAGATACATATCCCCGAAGAACAGGATCGGAAGCAGGAGCAATCCATATAAGGCATACACCCAAAGCGATTTGATGAACCGGTTCCCGTCCTTTTCATTTTTCACCTTCCCTTGCTGGAAGATGGTAGGGACCCTCCTACCGTCCATGGTCCACTTCATGTGGAGGATCTTGCGGATCACAGGATAATCAAAGCCGAAAATCGCGAACAGCCCCTTGAATGCATCAAGGACCTTCAACGTTGGAAATGTCCTCATGATTACACTCCCCTTACGACAGAAACAATCTCAGACGCCGTCTCCTTATGCTCTGTGAAGCCTGTCAGCTGATTGAAGATCTCTTCGAGGGAACCTTCTAAATTCTGATTCTTCAACTCTTCAAAACTCCCATCCGCAGCGACCGCCCCCTGATGAAGGAGGATGATGCGACTGCTGATCTTTTCGACTACATCCATGATGTGGGAGGAGTAAAAAATCGTCTTGCCTTCCGCAGCAAGCAGTGCCAGGAGTTCTTTGAAGATCATCACAGAATTGGCGTCGAGACCATTGATCGGTTCATCAAGGAACAGGATATCAGGATCATGAAGAAGACTCGCGATGATGAGGGTTTTCTGTTTCATCCCCTTTGAGTAGGATGCGATCCTGGAATGATACACGTCGGACAAACCAAAGAGGCTCATCAGCTTTTCCGCTTTCGCATCAGCCTCAACCGGGTCCATCCCATAAAGCTCCCCACTGAAGGTCAGATACTCCTGGCCCGTGAGATTATCATAAAGGTCGGCAAGCTCAGGCACATACCCTATCCTTTTTTTGTATTCAACAGAGGTAGAGGTGATTTCTTCACCGAACAGCCTCACCGAGCCGGAATCACTTTCTTCAAGGCCGAGGATGATTTTCACCGTCGTGCTCTTACCGGCCCCGTTTCGACCGATGTACCCGATGATCTGCCCCGGGAACACGTCAAGGTCTACTCCTTTTAATACTTCCTTTCCATTGTAGGTTTTCTTCAGTTGATGCAGTGAGAGAATTGGTTGATTCGTTTCCATGCTATACTCCTTTGCTAAAACAGTATCTTCCAATGGTAACATAAATTCATATCCATTTCTTTTCCTTCTGCGCCATTCATTGACAAAGACTGGCATTCGATAGACAATGAGTACAGTAGATTTGCGAAGGAGAGCCCTATGACGACACATTCACTAGCACTATATGAGTATCTGAACGAAAATGCCTATCATTTCACAGAGGAATGGGCCAACCGTCAACGTGTAAAGTACGGATCCCATTACTCCTCTGATGCACCGCGGGATGTGCAGGAGAGGGTGAAGGAGCAGAACGCCACCTATGCCAGGCTCCTGGCAAAATGCCTCATCCGTCCCGAAGAAGAGATGAAAGAAGCGATTGATGAGTGGACGAAGAAAACAGCTGCCGATCGAAGCCGCTCCACCACCACCCTTGATGAAGTGGTACGGAATTCCGCTGTCTTCAGGAGGGTCTATTGGAACTTCGTCAAAAAATTCGTCAACGAATCCGATCTTGAAATCGGTGTAGAGGAAATCTTCCTTTGGGAAGAACAGCTGAACAGCTCCCTCGACTACGTACTCGAACGCTTCACTTCCCATTATTTGACATACATCATGGATAGACTTCAAGCCCAGTCCGATCTGATTAATGAATTGAGCTCGCCCGTCATCTCCCTTACGGATGAGATCGGCCTCCTCCCCCTCATCGGTGAGATCGACACAGCAAGGGCAAGGAGCATACTGGAAGGAACGCTTCAGCAGAGCTCCGACTCACAGCTCTCCACCCTGATCATCGACCTTTCCGGTGTCCTTCTCATCGACACGATGGTCGCGCAGCAGCTGTTCCATCTCGTGGATGCCCTTAACCTTCTCGGCGTGAAATCGATCTTGACCGGGATCCGCCCCGAAGTGGCCCAGACAGCGATTCATCTAGGACTGGACTTCTCGGAAGTGCGCACGGAGAATTCACTGAAACGGATCATGACGTCTATCTTTGCCATATAAAAAAGAGGGTAGGACAAAACAAAAAAGGGATCATACAATGACGAACAATAGCAGTGTAGGTTCTTAATACCGCTAATGATTTCCGTGCAAGACTTCGCTTTCCGCGGGTAGCCCGTGAGCATCCTCGGCATGCCTGCGGGGTCTCACATCAGCTACACCTCCCGCAGGAGTCTTCGTCTTGCACTCCAATCAACCGCTGGAAACAATGAAATAGTAATGTTCTTTAAATAACTTAAAAACCCGAATTCATTTGCCTTATTGCAAGCAAGTGAATTCGGGTTTTACTATGACTAATACACTTTCGTCACAGCTTTTTCATCGGGTATACTTTTGGGAAGGCTGGTAGCTTGCCTTCATCATATATTCATATTGCAGGAGTTTCACTTCGAATAAGGTGATCGGGTCGAAATATCTTTCGGGATCCGCCTTCATCTCGCTCAGAAGTTCCTTGTCCTCCTTGATTTCCCCTTCCGTGCCTTTGATGGTCAAAGACAGCTGATGGAAAGGTTCTGCATAGAAGGAGCGGATATCCTGTTCCAATGATTTTTCGAAAAGATCGAACTGAAGGAAGAATTTCGTCACAACGGATTCTGTGATATCCCCGTAGTCCTCATTCTCCAAGTACCGTTTGTACTGATTGTAGAGGAGCGTCTTGTTCTGAGGCAGTACGCCCAAGAGCTTCCCGGCGCTCTTTAATAGGAACTGGGCAGGCTTGAAGCGGAGAAGGATATTCTCCTTATCGATCTGCGCCCTCGTTCCCATGCGGCTTACATCCCGTCTCCAGTCATCGAGCACCTGATCATCACATTGAAGGACGACGCGTTCTTCCCCGAACAGTCCATTAAAAGTCGAACTCATCTCGTAGAGATACTCCTGGCTTTCCTGCAGTTCATGCTTCGAAGCTGCCATCCATTCCTGAAGGGAATCGAGGTATCTCGGCATGAGATCGTTCTGGAGATATTCCTGTATCCGCGTATTCATCGCTTCATTGAGCTCGGTATGGATATTTTTATAGTCACTTTCCTCGTTAATCAGTTCAGAGCACTTATGCAGGATATTCGGGATTTCCGTCCTGATTTCCTTTTTGACCGCTTCTTTGCGCTCGTGGAAGGAATCTTTGATCAGAGCGATTTTCTCTCCCTGCATATCACCGAGATGATTGTGGAATCCATTCAGTCGTGACAGGATGTCTTCATTTTTTGCAATGCTTTCTTTCAAGGCGATTTCTTTATTCTTGCGGATCGAATACAGATCCTTCAAGGTTTTACGCACGAGGTAGAAGAGCTTCGTCCCTCTCTCTGCTTTGATATACGCGGGACTCATATCATAATGGCGGGTCATGAATGCTTCTACACCTGTACGCTGGATGGAAACGGCCTCAAGGGACGAATACGGCAGCACTTCCGCTTCAGGGAACCACTCCTTCGCCTTTCGTTCCACGGACTCGATCACATCATCGGGATGTACCCCCACCTTATCCATTTTGTTCAGCAGGAAGTTGATCTTGACGGGCTGATCGATTTCCTGCAGCCTGCGGAGCACTTGACGGTCCTCGGCATTGAACGGAGCCTCGGCGTTCAGCACGTACAGCAGACCGTCTGCCACCGGATAGAACGAAGCAAGATCATCCTGATGCCTTTGACCGACCTGGACATCGATAAGTACGGCACTGTTTTTCTTCAGGAAGTCTGAAGGGATCTTGTACTCAACGAACGCTTCCCTGTGCATCACTTCTTCGAAATCAGCGATGCTCTCCACCCGGCGGACGCCTTCCCCATGGATTTCACTTACTTCGACAGGCTGGTCGTGATAGGTGTAGACCACAGTGGAGCCTTCTGATTCCCCGATACTCTCACCAAGGACAGACTGCACGAAGGAAGACTTTCCACTTGAAACGCTTCCTGCGACGACAATATGGTTCCTGCTGTAATCCATCAGCTGCTCGGACATCCATTTTGTCTTGTAGCCTACAGGTACGCGGTTCGATTCAGACCAGGCCATGATCCGGTTAAGGAAGAGGAGGACATCCTCAAAGCGGGCATCTTCTGCCGACTCGATGAGCAGCGCCTCGGCTTCTTCCGCAACCCCGGGCTCAAGGGAATACGAGAACACATCGTTCCATGCAAGCACGGCAGAAGCCGCAAGCAGGGAAGATCCGGCACGGCTCACTTTGAGCCAGTTTGTCACAAGACCAGGCATGAAGGGCTGCAGATCATGGATAAGATGACCACTTTCCATGAAGCCGTTGAAGGATTCCTTATAAAGGGAAAGGATATCATCCCACGATTCATGGGTCTCGACCTGGACGTATTCAAAAATGGTGTTGATCGTCTGCATCCACTCGATATGCAGGGCAGGTTCCACCTTATAGCTGTTCCAGAACGCCGAGACAAGTCCGCGGAATTGTCTTGAATCGCTCTCGTAGGAAGCAATGAGGAGGTCGTGGAAGTACGCAGGGGCAAACGATGTGATATACCCTTTGACCGCGTATTCCTCAAGAACGGAAAACCATTTGCCGTCCTTCGTGCGGAGCGCTTCCCTCACTGCAAGCTCGATGGCATTATTCCAATCCTGCTGGCCCTCGTAGAACGCACGGGCGATCGATGAAACATTTGGATAGTCCGGGTCGATGCCGAGCGCCTTCTCGATGACACGGTATGCTTCCTGAATCTTCTCACGTTCAATGTAAAGGGAGAATAATTGCAGGGATACCTCCATCGTCAGTACGACTCCGTCGGTTTGGATGGCCGTATATACATCTTCGGCGGAAGATAGCATCCCGAGCTCGTAATAAGCATCTGCGATATTCTTCTTCGCCCATGGCTCACGCTCGTTCTGTATGCTCTCCCACTTGAAGATGGCCGCTTCATAATCCTTGCAGTGGAAGTAGACTTCCCCTTGCGCAAAGCGGATATCAGTCAGGTCATAAGGCTCATTCTTCTGTTCTTCGACGAATGCAGCACCCAGGACCTCGATGGGATGGAGATTCCTTCCGGTGTCCCCTGTGAATGTTTCATGGAATGTTTTTTCCATTAGCAGTTTTTCTTCTGTCATAATATCCTCCGTTAAATGCGGAACCAACGATCCGCAGACTGATCTATTTCTATCATTCTAACAGAATTTCACCGTGATAAAATGTCATTTCCTTTTCATTTTGCGAATGGTCCTTTATACCATGGTCGCATAGACCTTCATTCATTACAGAACAAAGGACTATCCACTTCCAATGGCGGCATAACCGCATTGAAAAGGGATAGTCCTATCATCATACCACTGTCGCGCGACTCGTAAACTACGAGGCAGCCTGATGCACCAATTTCTTCTTCCTCCCGTGGAAAATCGCGATAAAAAAGGCAGCCAGCAGGAAAACACTTGAGATCTGGAACAAGATCCCGATCTCGATATACTGTGCCAGTACACCGAATACGAGCCCGCTCAGCCCGATTCCGAGATCGATGGATGAGAAGAACATTCCATTTGCGACTCCGCGTCTGTGCTCCGGTGTCAACGACAAGGTCCAGGATTGAAGCGTCGGAATCAGGGAACCGAAACCTATTCCGAATAAAACTCCTGCAATGGAGATCATGACATCCGAATGGGCATACGAGAGCACCCACATTCCGATGAACGTCACGGCAATGCAGAACAGGACGAGCCCCTTCGGCCCCTTCTGATCGAACCATTTCCCCGCAATCGGCCTTGAGAGCGACGCCAAGATCGCATTGAAGAGGTAGAAGAGGAAGATATGGTCGATGCCCCGTTCGTCTCCGAATATCACGATGAATGTCACGATCGTGCCGTAGCCGAAGGTGATGACGATCGTGATGAAAGCCGGGAACCAACTTGACTTTTCAATAAGGGAGTCCCGATAGGAAAAGGTCAGGTTCTCTTTTTTCGTCTCCTTGACGACCTTCGGGGTCTGATAGCGCACAACCGCCAGCAGTAGCACCGCAATGAGTCCCAATATACCAGAGGTGATGATCAGATTCGTGAAGGTCGTGACCTGGTAAAGGTAGATTCCGAGACTCGGAGCGATGATCATGCCGATCGTGATCGACAACCCGTAATAGCCCATCCCCTCACCAAGCCTTGATTTCGGGACCACATCAACGGCCGCAGTGCCGTTGACCGTCGTGGACCATCCCCACACCAGACCGTGAACGAACCTGAACAACAGGAAGATCAGGACGACGCTGGATAGAGGATAGATGATCGTGATGGCGAGGAGCATGGCCGCTCCCCCCAAGACGAGGGGCTTCCTTTCTTTATACTCAAGCATGAAACCGATGAACGGACGGCTGAGGACCGCACCGAGGGAAAATAATGTTGTGACCAGTCCGATTTCAAAACCCGATGCCCCAATCGATTTGATATAGGGCGGAAGCGTCGGGATGAGCATCTGGAATGACATGAATACAAACAGGTTCCCTACCATCAACATCACAAAAGACCGTGTCCACAAGGGATCTTTTGCATGAATCATAGAAACCCTCCTCTCTTCTGACTTCGTTCCGCTGGGGAGGCAGGTTTTTGCCGGAGCCGTAACCACCTCCGGCTTCCCTTACCCGACTGGGATACATCCTCCCTCCCCTGCGATACGACTATTTCGAATTACTAAATAATAACACAAAGTTGTAGGAAGATGGCGCTTTTATAAGGAAAGTCCGGATTTTTCCACTATTTCAAGGAACCCTTGGACCTTCACCGTTGAAATGACTGGGTATTCCACTATAATGAGAGTCAGACAAGTGGAAAAATTCAAACAGAATGGAGGATGACATGTGGATTATTCCTTACGTCATTTAGGAGATCATGCCCTCGTCATCGAGGCAGGTTCCTCCATCGATCACGCTACCCATGTGAAAGTCAGGAGCATCTGTTCTGCCATCGAAGAAGCCGATCCAGCCTGGATCACCGATATCGTACCAGCTTTCACCACGGTCACACTTCACTACGATCCTATGAAGCTCGAACACCCGGACCGCCTCCCTTACGAAACGGTAATGAATAGAATACATACGATCCTTTCTTCCATCCCTCCCGGAGCCGAGGAAGAGCCAAGGACAATCGAGATACCGGTCTGCTATGGGGGCGACTTCGGACCGGACTTGGAGTCTGTGGCAGAATGGAATGACCTGACTCCCGAAAAGGTGATAGAGTTGCACTCCGGTTCTCCTTACCTGGTTCATATGATTGGTTTTTCCCCCGGATTTCCGTATCTCGGCGGCATGCCTGAAGAAATCGCTACTCCGCGAAGAAAGGAGCCGCGTCTCCGGGTTCCACGTGGCTCCGTCGGCATCGCCGGAAGCCAGACAGGCATCTATCCCCTGGAAAGCCCGGGTGGCTGGCAGCTGATCGGCCGGACACCTGTCGCTCTGTTCGACACTCAGGCTTGTCCCCCCGGCATATTACAGGCAGGCGACCGCCTCCGATTCAAACCCATTACCCCTCAAGAATATAAAGAAATGGAGGCCAGCCGATGATTGAAGTCTTAAAACCCGGATTACTGACGACCATACAGGATTTGGGAAGGACGGGGTTCCAGCAGTACGGAGTCTCCGTAAGCGGCAGCATCGATCACCTTGCCCATAAAGTGGCGAATTTATTAGCGGGTAACGAGAGCGGTGCAGCCTTGATCGAAATCACCCTTACAGGACCTCACCTGCGTTTCCACGGGCAGACCCTCCTCTCCATTTGCGGAGCCGATTTCTCCCCGACCATCAACGGGGTTCCACAGCCGCTCTGGAAGCCCCTTAGAGTGGATGAGGGGGACATCCTCCGGTTCGGCACCCCGAAAGAAGGATGCCGTGCTTATCTGGCCGTTGCCGGCGGGATCGAAGTACCTGAAGTGATGGGTAGCCATAGCACCTACCTCCGGACAGGGATCGGGGGGTATAGGGGCAGGGCGTTACAAAAGGGTGACAGGCTTACTGTTGGCACCCCCTCATGCCTTGCCAAGGAAATGAGCAATGAGCTCTCCATGAACCCCCAAACGGACTGGTCGATCCCATATGAGCTCATCGGTCACGCCCGTTCGCGGACAATCCGTATCATGCCGGGAAATGAGTATGGCCACTTCCAGAAGGAAAGTCGGGAGGCACTTTTCAATCAAATCTACACTGTGTCTCCCCGGTCGGACCGGATGGGCTGCCGCTTATCGGGACCCGCCCTTCAGACCGAAGCTCATCGGGACATGATTTCCGAAGCCGTCACATCCGGTACCATCCAGGTACCACCTGACGGGCAGCCCATCATCCTCCTTGCCGACCGGCAGACCACAGGGGGGTACCCAAAGATTGCCGAAGTTGCTTCAATCGATTTGCCGCGGATCGCCCAGGCGAAGCCCGGGGATGAACTGAGATTTGCCCCCATCACCCACGAAGAGGCCCAGGGACTGTATCTCCAGCGCGAAAGACAGCTAAGGGAACTCCGGCAGGGAATCTCCCTCAAATACGTGTGAAGACAGCGAAAGCGCCCTTCAAAAAGAAGGACGCTTTTGTTTATTCCGTTATGATCTGTTTCACGCGACCCACTTGTCCGTCTTGCAGGCGGACCTTGATGCCGTGCGGATGCTGAGGCGAATTGGTCAGGATATCTTTGACGATCCCCCTGGTCAACGCACCGGAGCGCTGATCTTTCTTCAGGACGATATCCACTTCGATACCCGGTTTGATATTCACACGCTGTTGTCCGTTCATGTTCACTGCTCCTATCTTAGGACCTGTCAGTCCTCGTCTTTCACATCAGGGTCTTCCGGTATCGGCTCATTCCAATACTCGGCAAGCTGACGCTTCATCTTCTCCATCTGTTCAAGATGATGGGTGAATTGCTCTTTATAGATCAAATACCGCTCTCCATCGTGTACAGCCCGGACCTTCCGTTCAAGGATGAGGCTTTCGATATAGGCAACAGGGAGGGAGAGATACTCTGCTGTTTCTTCAATCGTCAGATACATGGGGGTCCCCTTCCCATTCAATACGCGCGACGGCTTCGCAATGCATCGTTTGCGGGAACATATCCACCGGCTGTACCTCTTTCGTCCGGTAGCCGCCTGCTTCAAGGATCTTCAGATCCCTTGCCAAGGTGGCGGGGTTGCAAGACACGTAGACCACCTTCTTCGGCTTCATGGAAAGGATGGTGTTCAAGAGTGCCTCATCACAGCCTTTACGTGGAGGGTCGACGACTAGGACATCGGCTTTGATGCCCTTCTCATACCAGGAAGGAATGACGACTTCGGCGGGACCTGCCTCGAATTCTACATTATCCATCCCGTTCAACACCGCATTCTTCCGCGCATCCTCGATGGCCTGAGGGACAATTTCCACTCCATACACTTTCTTCGCCTTCTGCGCAAGGAATAATGAAATGGTACCGATTCCGCAGTAGGCATCGATGACTGTTTCTTCTCCCTGCAGGTCGGCAAATGTCAAAGCCTGATCATAAAGGACCTTGGTCTGCTCGGGATTCACCTGATAGAATGACCGTGCCGAGATGGCGAACTTCACATCCCCGATGCTGTCATGGATGACTTCTTCTCCCCAGAGCACCCGGGTGTCGTCCCCCATAATCACATTCGTCCGTTTGCCGTTTACATTGTGGACGATGGATTTCAGACCGCTGATCGATTCGGTGAGCCCCTTGATCAAGGTCTCTTTATGAGGAAGATCTTTGGTCCGCGTGACAATGACCACCATGACTTCACCCGTGGTGAATGCGGTCCTCGTCATGATGTGACGGAGGACACCCTTGTGGGCCTGTTCATTATAGGGCTGGATACCAAGCTCTGCGCAAAGCTCCTTCACCTTCTGGATGACCTCATCATTCTTCTCATACTGGATGATGCAGTGATCCATATCAATGATTTCATGGCTTCGCTTCTGATAGAATCCGGCCACCAACCTGCCATCTTGAAGCCCGACGGGTACCTGTGCCTTGTTACGGTAACGCCACGGATCTTCCATACCAAGGACAGGATGGACAGGGAGATCGCGAAGCTTCCCGATTCTCTCGAGGACATCGCGGACGTTCTTTTCTTTTGCCTGAAGCTGCCCGTCATACGTCATATGCTGGATTTGGCACCCGCCACATTCCGAATAGATCGGACAGGGAGGCTCCTGCCTGAAGGGACTGTCACTGTGCCTTTCCACCAGGCGCCCGAATCCGAAGCCTTTTCCGACCTTCACAACTTTGACGCGACCGGTTTCCCCAGGAAGGGCGTCCGGCACGAAAATCGGGAACCCCTCCACTTTTGTCACGCCATTTCCATCATGGGTCAAATCCTCGAATCGTGCATCTTCTATATATTCATTTTTTGTAATGGGTACTATTCTTTTCATGTCGATCTTCCTTTTCAGATTTCATCTCATGATTGTACCATAAACACGTCCGCGGGACGAAATTAGGAAGGGGTTTCAGCCTTCATCCCCGGACGGATGGACCGGATGGCCGCCTGCAGATAGGAGATGAAACGCTCGTCGCCCTCCCCTTCTTCGATCGCTTCCTGGATGCAGACAAAATTATCGATCAGATGGTCTGGTTTCATGCCTCTGCTCACCAGGACGCTGTTCAACCAAACGGCGTAGTCGACGAAAACCTTCTCTTCCCCCACATCCGCAGCCGATTGTAGATAGTTGAAATGGTGGACATTGTCCTCCCGGCACTTTCTCCGCCCTTCTTCACCGAATCGATCCTGAAGTTCCGGATAACGCTTATATAGCTTTTCCACGACATCATCAATCAAGAGTTGGTCCTGCATCAGTATGCCACCACCTTGAACTTATCGATGGATGGCACGATGGCAGCAAGCCCCTGATCCGGGTATTTCTTCTCAAGCTCATGAATCCTCTTGAAATCTTCCCCCTGAACCCAAGTCAGGAAATGTTTCTTTGTATCCCATTCCATATGTACTGTTATTTCCCCAGACTTCTTCTCATTTTGCAAAAGCAGGAAGCGCTGAAATCCTTCCGCCTGATCCACCAGTCCGGAACGATTTTGGTAGATGGAGATGACTTCATCGGCTTTTTCCGGCGGAACATTGAATGTTGAATGAACGATATACATGGCCCTCACCCTTTCATGGCTCATTGGTCGTACTTGTTTCATACACTGTACCACACGAGGTATTAGTCAGGAAACAATTCCTATTGACCGGAAGCCGGATTTACGAGAATATGAGGGCGATGAACCCCATCCCCTAGGGCTTTTCAGTGGAAAGTCTGTCAATTCCTGACTCGTTTACCTTCACCGCTCAAGGGGAATGGTGGTAGGTAGAAACCAGCATCGTGCCGGAACAAAGTAGGTAGATACTATGAATGAAGAATTTCTTGTAAATATGATCTTGCTCATGAACGTCCTGATAGGGGTATTCCTCACCCTGAAGACCCGCAGCTGGTGGCTCCCATACATACTGATAGGCCTGACATTCCTCGTCCTGACATTCGGATTCGGCGTTTCGCTCCTGTTGAAATCGGAAACCATACTCGCCTACCTTTTCGTTTTCGTAGTCAGCCAGCTTATCTGGGTTTTCTTCTACGTCATGGCCGCCCACATCCTTTCATGGGTCGTCCGGAAGGTCCCTTTTCGTCATAAGCAGCAGATCGGATGGATTTTCCTGATCGGCTTCCCGGTCGTCTTTTATCTGGTCGTCCTCATGTAGAAGAATAACGGATCACGACAAAAAACCGGATTCCATGCATTTCGATTGAAATCGCAATGGTCATCCGGTTTTTTAATTCTTCATCACAGTGCCTTGTCTTCCGGTCGGATCTTATCTAACGGGACAAACACCTGGAGATGGCGGTAAAGATTCTCGAATTCGGCTGGAAGGACACCACCGAGCTCGCCGTCTACGTTCAGCTGCACTTTTTCCTTCGCCTTGATCTTGATGCGGTTGGCCTGCGTATAAATGACGTGCGGATCCTTGACATGATCCCCTCTTAGGGCCATGGACGCAATCCGGATGAATTCTGCCAGGTTGGTCTTTTTCAGTATCAACAAAGAGAATAATCCATCATTGATCGACGCATCCGGGGCAAGCTTCTCAAAGCCGCCGACAGAGTTTGTCAGACCGATCAAAAACAGCATCGCTTCCCCTTCGAACAGTTTCCCGTCATACTCGATCGATACATCGGTCGGCTTGATGGAAGGGAGCATTTCGATGCCTTTCAAGTAATAGGCGAGCTGTCCGATCATCGTCTTCAGCTTGCTCGGCACTTCATATGTAAGTTCCGTGATCCTTCCGCCACCTGCGATATTGATGAAGTAGCGATCATTCATACGTCCGATATCGACCGGTATCGACTCGCCCTTCGTGATGATATCGATGGCAGAACTGATATCCCTCGGAATATGGAGGGCCCTGGCAAAGTCATTCGTCGTTCCCATAGGGACGATCCCAAGCTTGGGACGGTAGTCCTGTTCGGCAAGACCGTTCACGACTTCATTGAGCGTGCCGTCCCCGCCTGCAGCCACCACGATATCATAACGCCGCTCCACGGCGATCTGAGCAGCCTTTGTTGCATCCCCTTCACAGATCGTTGCATGGACAGAGGTTTCGTAACCTGCCTGTTCCAGCTTGATCAGTACTTCGGCAAGATGCTTCTTGAAGAGCTCCCTCCCGGAAGTAGGATTATATATAATTCTTGCTCGTTTCATCCATCATCATCCTAATCTTATTTGAATTCCATAAGTCTGTTCGTTTCCACTAGTACCATCATACACATATACGTCCGAAATATTCATTTGGGCATCTGACCCGACGCACAATATCATACCTCTTTTCAAAAGAAAAATCTAATGAATTGTCAATGTGTGGAGGATTGTCACGGAAAAAGATCAATCTTCCTGTCTTCAAGGAAGCGGATTGAATCACGGAGAGCCAAGGAATCGAATTGATACACTTCCTGGATGATTTCCTTCCATTTTTCAAAGTCCTTCATTTGATATTCGCGGATATTCCGGTAGGTCATGACCTTCAGGGACCGGTTCCTGAGGAAGTAGCATTGATTGCCTTGGAAGCGGACCGCAGTGATCCTCCTCATCGTGACATTTTCGTCCGTATCGGCATAGGAAGCTTCGATATCCGGTACAAGCTCTTCCTCATCAAGGGGCACCCATTCGATCACTTTTTTTACGAACGATTTCCCATTGGAGCGCCTGTCGATTTCGAACTCGACATGGTCCTTCTTCGAGAAGATGATCTCTTCACCGAATCCATGGAGGATGTGCTTTTGTCTGGACTCAAGCTCGATCGGCTTCATGATGGGGGATCCATACCCTACATCGACATATAGTTTCCTGCCGTCTATGGTGACCATCAGACCGAGATGACCGGGCTTGACACGTACAAAGTGGCATTCAAACCCGAGACGCGTCAGAAGCCTGCCAAAGTTGATGTTCAATGTGAAACACGTCCCGCCCCACCCCCTTGAATGGAGATTGTCCACAAAGGTATCAAGGGACGGCACATACGTCTCGCCTGAATTAAAGTAATGGAATTTGCTGAATGTCTCATAGGGGATCTTAAGAAGATGCTGGCCAATGAGGCGCTGGAGATAATTGAGCGTCGGCTTTTCTATTTTCATATGTAAAAATTCCACATAGTTCGCTACTGCATGCATGCTATCACTCTTTCTGCATAATCATTTCCTTCAGGGCTGCAGACCCCTTCTCTTCATGATAAAGGATTTTGCCCAGGGATTCCCGTTACGAAATTGTTTCAGTAGGTTCATGATAGCAAAAAAGCGGCCATACGGCCGCTCTTTAATTCTTTGTCCCTTCCGACATCTGTCTCACATTTCGATCAACGGTCTTGTTCAGGTCGGGGGTGAATCCATTCTTCATTCGTTCATTCTCTTGTTGGAAGTAGGCTTTGACTTCGTCATCGAATTCAATCTCGATGAGATCACGCAGGTCCGTGATCCTGAGGGCGATCATGATGGATACAAGATGGGCGACGGTGAGTGACTTTTTCTTAAAGTTCACCAACTCATTGATCGTTGCCACACGCAACCCGGTCAAGCGATGAAGGTCCCCCTGCGTCAATCCTCTTTCTTTTAGGATATCTCCTAATTTTATGTGAATTTTATGGGGAAATTTATTCAGTGATTCAATCACGATTGAATTTGTCTTCTGGTGGATCACATTGCTTCAACTCCTCATTCATAAACATCTTACCGTGAATGTCAGTGTTCGTGAACCGGCAAAAACTACCAATATATGAGGTACTAATTACCATTACCCCATGTATTCGCATCCAAAACAAAAAGGTACGGTTTTCCCATACCTTTTGTCATCTCCCGTTACATCAGGATGCTCTGAACGAGGCTTGTTTTCAGGCTGTCATAGACTTCCTGCCAAATTGTCTTGTCCGTAGAATATAAATTCCCGAGTCGTTGAATCATTTCCTTTTTCTTCAGTGGGAAATCCTCATGATCCTTAGGTGGCAGCTTGGCGTTCTCATCATCTACCACTTTCTTCACCATAGGGGCCCTCGGTCCCCAGACCATGCGTTCCTTTCCTTCTCCATCGATAAAGATGAAGATCGGGATCGAACGCGACGTCCCGTTGGTCAGATACTGATCCATGAGTTCAAGATTTTCATCCCTCAGAATCATCTTCACCTCGATACCAGCCGCTTCGGCAAGCTTCAACAGAATGGGGATATTGACCATGGCATCTCCGCACCAATCTTCTGTGATGGCAATCACCTTCAGGGAATGCTCCCCGATCCGCTCCAGCAACTCACGGTCCTCTTCAGGAATCGAGAATTTTTCCAGGATCGAAGCCGTCCGTTCTTTGTTTTCCTTCATATATTCTAAATAGGCGTCAGATGACATCGCCTTTTGATACCACTGCATCAAGTCCATAAAAGGTTCCTCCTTCAATCGGCATAGTGAGAAATGAATTGTCTCATTATGCCTATAAGCATATAATATAAGAAAACGTGAGATAAGGGTAGATTTATTATCGTCCGGTTCACTTTTGTTCACATGTAGACAGTATTCGTGTAGAGTGCCCGTTTTCTAGGGGTCATGGAAAATCATTCTCACCCTTTCCACCTCTCACTATACCAAATAACGGTAAAAACACCTTGACATAACAATGACCATCCACTACATTTATTTTTGTCGATATCTGTTCGTCCACCCCGGGAGAAAAAAAAAGAATAGCGCGAGGCTATCCGGAATTTCGGTACTCCAGAGGGTGAATGGGTCAAGAAGAGAAGTATCCCCGGTACATCTTTCCTTTACAGAAAAAAAGCTGACTCATCGTCAGTGGTTGATTCTCACACATTTTGTGACTTACCTAATATTTGTGCAACTTTTTTGTAGTAGTAGTTCAGCTCGACCAGGTTATCTGCCTCCTTCAGCCGTTCTAGATACTGCTGGGCTTTGGCATACTGCTCAGGTGGCAGTTCAACCTTGATTCTTTTGTTCTTCCACATCGTCAACAGGTTTCACCTCATTATGATTTGAAGATCCTCCCTTAGAGGTCAGTTCGAGCTGATAATGAGATAGCTCTTGAATATAAGACGCCTTCGTCTCTGCAAGATTTTGTTCGATTTTTCGCGTGATGACGGAACTTCCCCCGATTCCCGATAATAAACTGATATAGATGATATACCAGACCGGGACTGTATCAACAACTGGCAGCACGGATATGAATCCGGCCAATACCCCGATGATGATGTCCTTGACCGAACCAAACACATAGTGTTTCTCACCCTGGTCATCGATGAATTTCCGTGGGAAAGTGAAATGACCATTCTTGAATACCAGGATATGTCCCAAGCCCCCAATACCACCCATCAACATTGGTAACAGAATCACTTCGATTATGGACATTCTATCCACCCTCTGGAATCATTTACTATTATTATATTTTATTTACAGAAAATTCAGAATAAGCAATTGGACGCAATTTTGTCCATCAAAGGAGCAGGAAAATGAGGAAAATCGTGATGAAAGTCTCGTCTGTCGACAAACTTCGATTCCAAAACTATATGATGCACTTAAAACGGGCAGAATCCAAGATCGAAGCCGATACGTATTACCGTCTCGCCAAGCAGATCCTCGAAAAGGCCAAACGAAACAACAAGTGATGCTGACGCATGAATTTATCGCGCTCTGACCCGGAGCACCATAACTTGATGCGTCACCTGCACTCTACACTATCTTATTCACCCCAAACTCGTCTCATAACCCACACCTTACCCCGCCCTCACACTGCACACTGATAAAACGTCCAAGGAACAACAACAATCCACCCAACCAAAAAGCCCCCGCAACATGCAGGGGCCCTCCAACTTGCCACACCCTGAACATTCAAACCAAGAAAGCGGCACCTTCACCTATACATAAACAGCTCGATGAAATCCATTCCCCTTCCACTCCCAAATTCAAAACCAAAAGAGTGAATTGAAATACGCTCGACTCCAGCGGGATAGAAGGAGAAGCGAGACACCGCAGGCACGAGGAGGCTCGACACCCTCCCCGCGGAAAGCAAGCACCTGTGGCGAAAAGGAACGGTCCATATACGACCACTTACTTATTAAGAATCGGAAATGCAAGATCCAGCCTCAATACGCCCCGCAAGATCCAATGTAATCCCCCACCTCCAATCCACATCCAGAACCAAAGAGTGCATTGAAGCGGAAGGCGCTTGACTCCAGCGGAATAGGAGGAGAAGCGAGACACCGCAGGCACGAGGAG
>NZ_JBLRVS010000004.1:1029033-1072516 GCF_047915635.1 Rossellomorea sp. FS2
GATCTCCTCCCCGCGGAAAGCAAGCGCCTGCAGCGAAAAGGAACGGACCATATTCTACCACTTACTTATAAAGAATCGGAAATACAAACTCCACCACAAAAAAATCCGAACGACCACCATCCCCAATAAGAGGACAGCCAGTCGTTCGGATATGTCTACTAGCATATGAATCGGTTAGCGTTTCTTGATCTCCTGCAAGAGAAGCTTATTGACCATCGGCGGATTCGCCTGACCCTTTGTCGCCTTCATGATCTGGCCGACAAGGAATCCAATCGCACGATCCTTACCGTTCTTGAAGTCCTCGATGGACTGTGGATTCGCATCCAGTGTTTCCGTCACGATCTTGAGGAGGGCACCCTCATCGGAGATTTGGACAAGTCCCTTCTCCTTCACGATCACTTCTGGATCTCCACCGTTTTCCACAAGCTCCTTGAACACTTTCTTCGCGATCTTGGAAGAAATCGTCCCCTTCTCGATCAAGCTGATCATTCCAGCAAGACCTTCAGGTGTCAGAGCGATATCGCTGAGCTCTTTTTGCTGGGCATTCAGGTAAGCAGAAACCTCACCCATGAGCCAGTTGGACGCCTGCTTCGAGTCTGCACCCTTGGCGACAGTCGCTTCGAAGAAGTCGGACATTTCCTTCGTGAGCGTCAACACCATGGCATCGTATGCCGGCAGTCCCATGTCTTCCACGTAGCGCTTCTTACGTGCGTCTGGAAGCTCAGGGATCTCGGCGCGGATGCGGTCCATCCACTCTTGGTCGATATGAAGGTTCAATAGATCCGGTTCCGGGAAGTAACGATAGTCATCCGATCCTTCCTTGACACGCATGAGGAGGGTTTTACCCGTCGATTCATCGAATCGGCGCGTCTCCTGCTCGATGATGCCTCCTGAAAGGAGGACTTTCTCCTGGCGAACTACTTCATGCTCAAGACCCTTCTTGACGAAGTTGAATGAGTTCAGGTTCTTAAGCTCTGCTTTTGTACCGAATTTCTCCTGACCGATCGGACGGAGGGAGATGTTCGCATCGCAGCGGAGGGATCCTTCTTCCATCTTACAGTCGGAAACACCGGTGTATTGGATGATGGATTTCAGCTTTTCAAGATAGGCATAGGCCTCTTCCGGTGTACGGATATCCGGCTCTGATACGATCTCGATAAGGGGCGTACCCTGACGGTTGTAGTCGACAAGTGAATACCCGTCTCCTGAGTGAGTCAGTTTACCGGCATCTTCTTCAAGGTGAAGTCGGGTGATACCGATGCGCTTCTTCTCGCCGTTCACTTCGATTTCGATCCAGCCGTTTTCACCGATCGGCTTGTCGAACTGGGAGATCTGGTAGGCTTTCGGATTATCAGGATAGAAGTAGTTCTTTCGGTCGAACTTCGTATCCGTGGCGATTTCACAGTTGAGGGCCATGGCGGCCTTCATGCCGAATTCGATTGCGCGCTTATTGACCACGGGAAGGACACCCGGGTAGCCAAGGTCGATGACATTCGTATTCGTATTCGGATCGGCACCGAAATGGTTCGGAGCCGGAGAGAACATTTTACTGTCCGTCTTCAATTCTACGTGGACTTCAAGTCCGATTATCGTTTCAAAGTTCATCTTCTATTCCCCCCTTACAGTTGTGGTCTTTTTTTATGGAAGTCCGTTGCCTGTTCGAATGCATGGGCAACGCGATAAATGGTGCTTTCGTCGAAATGCTTTCCGATGATCTGAAGACCGAGCGGAAGACCTGTTGAAGAGAAGCCGCATGGGACAGAAATCCCTGGCACTCCAGCAAGGTTCACGGGAATCGTCAGGATATCGTTGGCATACATGGTGAGTGGATCGTCGATCTTCTCACCGATTTTGAATGCAGGTGTCGGTGTCGTAGGCCCAAGGATGACGTCGAATTTCTCGAATACATCTTCGAAATCTTTCTTGATCAGCGTACGCGCCTGCTGTGCTTTTTTGTAATATGCATCATAGTAACCGGAGCTGAGGGCGAATGTTCCGAGCATGATCCTTCTCTTCACTTCGTCCCCGAAGCCTTCAGCACGGGTTTTCTTGTAAAGGTCTAGGAGATTCTCTGCATTCGGTGAGCGATAGCCGTAGCGCACTCCGTCGAAGCGGGCAAGGTTCGCAGATGCTTCAGATGATGCAAGAAGATAGTAGGTTGCCACACCGTATTTTGAATGCGGAAGGGATACTTCTTCCCACGATGCTCCAAGTCCTTCTAGGACCTTCAAGGAAGCAAGAACCGCCTGACGCGCTTCTTCGCCAACGCCTTCTCCTAGGTATTCTTTCGGAACGGCGATCTTCAGGCCTTTCACGTCCCCTGTGAGGGCAGCTGCATAATTAGGTACTTCGACGTTTGCAGATGTAGAGTCATTGGCATCCACGCCCGCAATCGCCTGAAGGAGATACGCATTGTCCTCTACGTTCCTTGTGATCGGTCCGATCTGGTCAAGGGACGAAGCGAACGCGATCAGTCCGAAACGGGACACGCGGCCATATGTCGGTTTCAACCCGACTGTACCTGTGAAAGCTGCAGGCTGGCGGATCGATCCACCTGTGTCGGAACCAAGGGAGAATGGCACTTCGCCTGCAGCAACAGACGCAGCGGATCCACCTGAAGAACCGCCTGGTACCGTGTCAAGATTCCAAGGGTTGCTTGTCTTTTGGTAGCCTGAGTTTTCAGTGGAAGAACCCATGGCGAACTCATCCATATTCAGTTTCCCGATCGTGATGGTTTCGGCTGTATGTAGTTTATTGATGACAGTCGCATCATAGATTGGATCGAAGTTCTCAAGGATCTTACTTCCCGATGTCGTACGAAGGCCTTTCGTGACGATGTTATCCTTGATTCCGATCGGCATACCGAATAGAAGGCCTTTGCTTTCATCTGTGCCGAGCTTTTCATCAAGGGCTTTTGCTTTATTCCGTGCATTCTCTTCATCCAATGTGAGGAATGCCTTTACTTTATCTTCTACATCGCCGATACGCTTGTAAGATTCGCTTACGAGATCCGTTACCGATACTTCCTTCTTATGAAGAAGTTCGTGAAGTTCTGATAATTTATGGTCGAATAATGACATGTGTATCCCTCCTTAATCCAAGATCGATGGTACGCGTACCTGTCCGTCTTTGTGATCCGGTGCATTCTTCAATACGTCTTCGCGTGGCAGACCGTCGACCGGCTTGTCCTCGCGCATGACATTCTTCATATCCAGTACATGGCTTGTCGCGTAGACACTGGACGTATCCAGCTCGTTCAACTGCTCAGCGAAGCCGATGATGGCGTCTAGTTGACCTGTGAATCGTTTTACTTCATCTTCTGTGATGGCCAGTCGTGCCAGGTGGGCAACGTGCTTCACCTGCTCTTCGGAAATTCTGGACATTCTGTTCACCTCCGGGTAATTTCGAACACTTGCAATACTATTGATAATACCAAAGTTCACTTTGTGAAAGCAACTACAAGTCTAGGCTTGATAACGCTTAGACAGCTGTTTAACCAAGCATTTCCTCGGTTACAAAAAAACCTCAACGATCCATCCTGTCGAAGAAAAGAGGATTCCATCGGCGATTGGACGAAATAGTGGAGGAGGTGTATGCTATGAAAATATATGAGTTCAATAAAGAATCCGGTAAAACCATAACCCGGTTCAACAGCAGCGGGGTGACGATCCACCCCCTTTTGAAGCCCGATTCACCTTTCCAGATCGGATATTTTTACCTTGAGGAAAAAAGCGTCATCGGAATGCATCCGGCCATGTGCGACCAAGTGCTTATGATCACGTCCGGCAATGGATGGGTAAGGGTGAAGGACGGAGAAAAGCTTCCGGTAAAGGCCGGAATGGCTGTGTATTGGAGCAAAGGCGAAGAGCATGAATCAGGGTCTGAAACGGGCATGACCGCCATCGTCGCGGAAGGTTCGGACTTGGACCCTCAGCGCTTCCTGTCTTCCTTTTAACCGGGGGATTAATCAAGAAAGGATCCTGCTTTATGCGAATACTTGCATCACTGATCGTCGGCTTCCTTGGCGGCGGCTTATTCACTCTTCTCCATATCCCGTTATCGTGGATGCTCGGGGCCATGGTTTCCATGTTCATCGTGAAAAAATGGGGAAGGTTCGACCTGAAATGGCCACCTCTGCTGAGGAATCTGGCCCTCGTCATCGTCGGATATTCCATCGGTCATTCCTTCAGTAAACGGACCGTGGTGGAAATCTTCACGCAGCTCCCCACCATGCTGTTGATGACCATCTTCATCATCGTGTTCAGCATGGGTCTCGCATTCATCATCACCAAGACGACGGGAATCAACCTGGCCTCCACCATAACGGGGAGTGTGCCGGGAGGGTTGTCCCAAATGGTGGTCCTCGGGGAGGAAATGAAAAATGTGAACCTGACGGTGGTGACGATCCTTCAGGTTGTAAGGGTCCTCAGTGTCGTATGTATCGTCCCCTTTCTCGTATTCAGCCCCTTGCTCGGAGGCGAGGCAGCGAATACGTCAGGGGTCCCGCCGACAGATCCGGCGTCGTTCCGTTGGGAACTGTTGCTCTTTTTCGCAGTGGCTGTCATCACGGGGCTTTTTGCGAAGAAGATCCGCTTTCCTACTCCCTTCCTCCTCGGCCCGATCCTGGTGATCGGAGGGTGCATGATCGGAGGAGCGGGGGTGCCGGATATGCCCGGAGTGTTCATCATCCTGGCCCAGCTTTCCCTTGGGATCTACTTCAGCTTCATGCTGGATATCTCTCCTTCAAGGCAGTTGACGGCCTTCATCCTTTGGTCGGTCGTCACCTCGATCGGTCTGCTCGCCTTTTCCATCGGGCTCAGCTTCCTGCTCAGCAGCTGGCATCATATCTCCTTCATGACGGCCTTCATCAGCCTTTCACCGGGGGGCATGGCAGAGATGGCCCTGCTGGGTCACGCAGTCGGAGCCGATCTATCCATCATCACCGGTTACCATCTGTTCAGGATCCTGTTCATCCTGTTCCTCATGCCGCCCGTGCTGAAGGCGATCTTCAAGCTTCCATATTTCAAGGAACCTGACAACCCTAGAAGAGCATCTTCTTGATCGAAGAGAGGATGCTCTTCTTCTTTTTGACTTCTTCCTTCTTCTTCAATGACTTTTCCTGTACAAATATCTCTTCTTTGTCGATGGCTTCATTGTAGGCCAATACAAGCCCAACATCCGTCTCGGTCTCCATATTCGTCACCATGGAGAAGGAGATGTTGAATGTATCGGCAAGTTTGATGTATTTTGAGAGGAAGGTATAGCTCATTGAACCGTTCAGAAGGAGCCTGGCCTCAGGGTTCTCCTTAAGGGCTTCCTGCACTTCCTTATAGACGCCCTTTTCCCTTACCTGACTCTGCGTAAGAGCCACGACAACACGCTCGCGCAGCGACCCTAAAAACTTCCTTCTTTCATCGGGCTTCGTCTGCTTCTGCCCATATATTCCATTTTCTAAATAATCATCCATTGTCGGTTTACTCAAAACCAGGCACCTCCAAACGTAATCAATCATAGGCTTTCCTACACTCTATGTTCCCATGTGTATGCATGATAATCCTTGATTGCTTCCTTTTTGTTCAAAGGAAAAGGCCCGCTTCCTTTTAGGGAGCGAACCTTTTCCTATCACGACGATTCATTTTATCCGATAAAGTACTGTTTTTCAATACGTTTTTTACACTTTTTGAAAGTCGCTTCAACCCGCACCGTTATAGGACGGATTGGAGGATGGCCTTCTGAACATGGAGGCGGTTTTCAGCCTGCTGGAAGACAGCCGATTGCGGTCCATCAATGACCTCTGCGGTGACCTCTTCCTCACGATGGGCCGGCAGGCAATGAAGGAAGCTGGCGTCTGGTGCTGCCTGGCTCATGAGACCGGCATTCACTTGATACGGCGCAAATGCTTCCATGCGGGTTTCCGTCTCCTCTTCCTGCCCCATGCTCGCCCATACATCCGTATAGACGATGTCCGCACCGGATACGGCCTCCATGGGGTCATAATGCAGCGTATAGCTCCCCCCGTTCAGCTTGGCCAGCTGCAGCGTCTGCTCCTGGATTTCCTTTACAGGCTCATACCCTTCCGGACAGGAGACGACGACGTCCATCCCAAGCTTTGCCGCAAGGATCATGAACGAGTGGGCGACATTGTTGCCATCCCCGATGAACACAGCCTTGACCCCCTTGAAGCTTCCTTTCAATTCAAGGATCGTCAGGACGTCTGCCAAGGCCTGGCATGGATGATAGGTGTCACACAGACCGTTGATGACAGGGACGGTAGCATGCTTTGCAAGCTCGGTGACCGTTTCGGTGTGGAAGGTCCTGATCATGATCCCGTCTACATAGGAGGATAACACCTTTGCCGTATCGGCGATGGTCTCCCCCCTTCCAAGCTGGATATCTTTCGAGTTCAAGTAGATGGCATGCCCTCCCATTTGGAGCATGCCGGCTTCGAACGAGACCCTTGTACGGGTTGACGATTTCTCGAAGATCATGGCGAGGGTCTTCCCTTCCAGCTTCTTGGAATGAGGCTGTTTCTTCAGGCTTTGGGCAAGATCCAGCAGCTCGAGGATTTCATCCGTCGAGTAATCGAGCCAGGTTACCACATCACGCCCCTTGAACGCATTTCCCACACTTTTTAATGCTGTACTTGATTTCATACTCCGTTCACTCCCTGCTTGATTTTGTATTCGGTCAAACGGATCGGTGCCCCGCCTGCCCCCTGACTCCTGATGAACGCGAGGAGGGTGGCTGGCTCCGTGATCACGGTGATCCCGGCCTCCAGAGCTTCAATCCTTTTCGCCTTGCCTTCTTCTGAGCGTTCGTCATTATAGTAAAGGGCTGCCCCGTCGGACTTCACCCAGCTTTCAAATCCGGCTGTTCTAGAGGTCCCATGCTTCACAAGATCACTGTCCTTCGCATCTACAAAGATCGTCCCCCCTGCCTCCATTTCATCATGAAGGGTGACGAACACTTTATGCAGTGCCTCCTCAACTGTACGCCCGATACAAAGCCCTTCTCCAGTCGACTTCATATTGGCTCCCAGAGTCTGATCCAGTTCGGGTAGTGCATGGGAAGAGAAGACAGGATACTTCACCCCTTTGACGTTTACATCCTGAACGGTTGGTAAATCGAATGCCTCTAGCTCCGCTGACGGATCGGCAAGGAGATCAATGGCCATGTCGACGAGTGGATAGCCGATGATCTTGCTTACGATCGGGATCGTCCGGCTCGCCCGCGGGTTCACCTCGAGCATGAGGAGCTCGTCATCTTTCAGAAGGAACTGGATATTCATGAGTCCTTTATAACCAAGGGCCGAGATGAGGCTATCGGCGTATTCGCCGATCCTTGCCACGATGTGCTCCGGGACCGACTCTGAAGGGAAGATGGACATACTGTCGCCGGAATGGACCCCTGCCCGTTCAATATGCTCCATGACGCCTGGTATGTAGGCTTTTTTTCCGTCCGCTACCAGGTCCACCTCGACTTCCCCACCTGCTTTAAACTCATCGATCAGGATCGGGAAGTAGGATGCCTCCGCTTCTTCCAACAGTTCCTTCAGCTCCCCTGCTGTCTCCACTTTGACCATCCCTTTTCCGCCTATTACATAAGAAGGGCGGCACAGGAGCGGATACGTGAGGGTCTTCGCCACTTGGATGGCTTCGCTTCTGCTATGGCAGATATCGCCCTTCACATGAGGGATATCCAGTTGGTCGAGAAGATCGTAGAAGCGTTCGCGGTCTTCAAGATGATCGATGGTATCAAACGATGTGCCGAGAAGCTCCACTCCGTGTTCTTCAAGATCCCGTGCAAGATTCAATGCAGTCTGGCCCCCGAACTGGACGATGACGGCATCGATGGACTCATGGGCAATGATGGCCAGGATGGATTCCTTCGTGATCGGCTCAAAGTACAGGCGATCAGCCGTTTCATAGTCCGTACTGACCGTTTCCGGATTGTTATTGACCGTGATGGTCGTATATCCGTGTTCCTTCAGGCGCTGTATGGCCTTGACGGCGCTGTAATCAAATTCAACGCCTTGCCCGATCCTGATCGGTCCGGCTCCGATGATCAACACCTTTTTATCCCCTTCCAGGGGTTCGATTTCATTTTCACCATAGTAGGTCGAGTACACGTAGTTCGTGACAGCTTCGAATTCACCGGCACATGTATCCACCATCTTGAAGACCGGTTTGAGATCTTCCTTCCATGATGCAACCAATTCGGGACTTTTCCCCGACAAGGCCAAGATTTTATCATCTTCAAACCGCTGCTCTTTGGCCTGCCTATAAAGGTGTTCGTCCAGATTGCCGTTCTTCAGGCTGCTTTCGGTTTCCACCAGATGCTGAAGTACGCCAAGGAAAAGGGAATCAATCTCCGTCTTCTCATGCAGCTCCGACACGGAATACCCTCTCCTCATCAGCTCAAGTAGTTCGAAGAATCGGAGATCCGTCGCCACGCCGATCCTCTGGAGCAACTCTCCGTCCGTCACCTCTCCTTTGAATTCAAGCCCTTGAGAAGATATATCCAGGGATTGTACAGCCTTATGGAAGGCCGCCTCCATGGAGCGCTCGATGGCCATCACTTCCCCCGTCGCCTTCATCTTCGTCCCCAGGACGCGGTTGGCTTCCGGGAATTTATCGAACGGCCACCTCGGGAACTTCACGACCACGTAGTCGAGGGCCGGTTCGAAACTTGCGAAGGTCGTCCGGGTGAGGGGATTGATGATTTCATTAAGCGTATAGCCTACGGCAAGCTTCACGGCGATCTTTGCAATCGGGTACCCGGTCGCTTTTGATGCGAGGGCCGAAGACCTGCTTACCCGCGGGTTCACTTCGATCACATAGTATTGGCTGCTGTAAGGGTCTAAAGCAAACTGTATATTGCACCCACCGATCACTTCGAGTGCATCGACGATATCGAGGGCTGCCGTCCTCAGCATATGGAATTCCTGATCGGTCAAGGTCTGCGACGGGGCCACCACGATGGAATCCCCCGTATGGACACCCACTGGATCGAAGTTTTCCATATTGCACACCGATATACAGTTTCCTTTCGAATCTCTCATGACCTCATACTCGATTTCCTTGAAGCCTGCAATGCTCTTCTCCACGAGGAGTTGATGGATGGGGCTCGCCTTCAATCCCGTCCCGACAAGCTTTCGGTATTCTTCCTCGGTCGCTGCAATACCGCCACCGCGTCCCCCGAGTGTATACGCCGGACGGACGATGACCGGATAGGAAACGGTCTCTGCGAATGCAAGGGCCCCTTCCAGATCTTCGACGATGGCACTTTCCGCAACGGGGTGCGCCAGTTCATTCATCAGATCACGGAATTTCTCACGGTCTTCCCCTTTTTGGATCGAAGGAACCGATGTACCAAGCAGCTTGACGCCATGACCATCGAGAATGCCTTGTTCATGGAGCTGGACAGCCAGGTTCAATGCCGTCTGCCCTCCAAGGTTCGCAAGGATCCCGTCAGGCTTCTCGAGTTCGATGATCTTCGTAAGGGACGGGACCGTGAGCGGCTCACAGTACACCTTATCTGCATACGTCGTATCCGTCATGATCGTTGCAGGGTTATGGTTCACAAGGACGACTTCATAGCCTTCTTCTTTCAGGGCCAGGCACCCCTGCGTCCCGGAATAATCGAATTCCGCCGCTTGGCCGATAATGATGGGGCCTGAACCGATGATGAGGATCTTCTTTAGTGTTGGCTCTTTAGGCATAGATTTTCTCTCTCCCTGACTTTGTAATGGATTGATGGAACTGTTCGAATATCCAAGCTGCATCTTCCGGGCCTGGACGGGCTTCCGGATGGAACTGGACGCTCACGATCGGCTTGGTCCTGTGCTGAAGCCCCTCAAGGGAGCCATCATTCACATTCCGGAAGCGAGGATACAGCTCCGTGCCGGCAAGGCTCGCCGGCTCAACAACATAGTTATGATTCTGGGAAGTGATGAACACTTTACCCGTCTCTCCATCGATCACGGGGTGATTCGCTCCCCGATGGCCGAACAAGAGCTTCTCTGTATTCCCGCCGAGGGCAAGGGCGATAAGCTGGTGACCGAGACAAATGCCCAAGGTCGGCACCTCGAGGATCTTCTCCTTCAGCACGGGCAAAAGCCCCGTCATTTCCTTTGGATCCCCGGGTCCGTTGGAGAGGACCAATCCGTCGTACTCAAGATGATCAAGCTGATGGATCTGGTGGAAAGGGACCACCGTCACGGAACAGTCCAACTGAAGTAAACTGTTGACGATGGACTTCTTCACGCCGAAATCGATGACCGCAATATGGGGATTCCCACTTCCTTGGCGCTGCAGGGACTGAGCGGCCACCCGTCCGATCTGACCGGTCAAATGTTGTTTCGATGGCATAACAGGTGTATGGGATATACAGGCATTCTGACTGCCTCCCTGTCGGATCGATTTGACCACCTGACGGGTATCGACCCCCGTCATATGTGGAATTTCCCACTTCAAGAGGTACTCCTTCAAGGAAGAGTTGGCGTGATAATGGGAATACACATCCGGCGTCTGCAGCATGATCACACCCTTCACCTGGGGCTTCATGCTTTCGGAATCATCATCGTTGATCCCGTACTGGCCGATCAGGGGATAAGTAAAGACGACAATCTGATCTTTATACGACGGATCGGTCAATACTTCCTGGTAGCCTGTCATTCCAGTGAAAAATACGATTTCTCCCAATGCGGGACCCTTCCCGCTCATGTGAACCTCCCCCTGAAAGGTGAGGCCATTTTCCAAACATAGATAACCCGGCATGGGACTTCCTCCTTGGTGTATGAATTAATATTAGTAATTAAGTATTTTTATACATTTATAATCAAAAAAAGAACGAGAATCAAAGGTGGTCTGCCTGATGACCGACTGTACGGCCGGTCACCTGGCTCTCCCTCCTTACACCACGGCCGTTGCCTTGCCGAGTGCTTCTTCTACTTTTGTTACCGCTTGGTCGATCTCATCCCGGCTGACGGTCAATGGCGGCAGGAGTCGGATCACCTTCGGACCAGCCGGGAGCGTCAGAAGTCCGTTCTCCCTGAGATCCGCGATGATGCCCCCTGCTTCCGACTCAAGCCCGATCCCGATCATGAGTCCGTTCCCCCTGATGGAGACGTTATGATTGGACAGCTTATCGTTCAGTTCCTTCATGAAGTAAACTCCCTTATCCTTCACTTCCTGTAAGAAAGAAGGGACGAAGATCGTCTCAAGTGTTGCTTTGGCTGCAGCCATTGCAAGGGGATTCCCACCGAACGTGGAGCCGTGTGTGCCAGGTGAGAATGAAGCAGTGAGGGCCTTCTTCCCGATCATGGCGCCGACAGGAAAACCGCTACCAAGCCCCTTCGCCGCCGTGACGATGTCAGGATCCAGATCATGATGCTGGTATGCAAATGGTGCACCCGTACGGCCGATACCGGTTTGGACTTCATCGACGATGAGGAGCGCTCCCCATTCACTGCACTTCGCTTGGACTGCTTTTAGAAAAGAGGATGTACCCGGAATCACGCCCCCCTCGCCCTGGATGATTTCCACCATGATGGCGGCTATCTCGTCACCCTTGATGCCTTCAAGGGCCGATTCGTCGTTATATGGTAAATAGTCAAAGGAAGGTGCCAGGGGGCCAAAGCCGCTGTGCACCTTTTCCTGACCGGTGGCGCTCATCGTGGCAAACGTCCGACCATGGAAGGATTGTTTGAACGTCAGGATCTTCGTTCTACCCGTGTGCTTCTTGGCCAGCTTGATGGCGGCTTCATTCGCTTCGGCACCGCTGTTGCAGAAGAATACGGCGTCAAGATCCGTGTTTTCCGTCAGAAGGGCTCCGACCTCTTCCTGGGCCGTGATGGGGAACAGATTGGATACATGCCACACCTTCTCCAGCTGCTCCTTCACCGCCTCTTTCACCACTTCGGGAGAGTGCCCGAGATTGCATACGGCTATGCCTGATATGAAGTCGAGATACGAGCGCCCTTCCCCGTCCTTCACGACCGTCCCTTTACCTGAAACCAGTTCAAGTTCCCAGCGATTATACGTGGGGAATAAATGACTCATAATCGATTGACTCCTCCTGCTTGTATGATTTTCGTCCCGACAATCTTCCCTTCTTCGTAGAGGCTCCCTTTCCCTCCGACAATCATGACTTCCTTCATGCCTGAATCAAGGGTGGAAACAGCCGCTTCGACCTTCGGGATCATCCCGCCGTAAATGGTTCCTTCCTCCACAAGGGAGTGGATGCCCTCCACTGTGGTTTCACGTATAAGATCGCCGTCCTTCAGGATGCCCGGGACGTCCGTGACCAATAATAGCCGTTCAGCCCCGAGACCTGCTGCGATCGCCGAAGCGCCGAGATCGGCATTGACGTTCACCTTCACACCGTCGGATGTGACGGCCAAGGGGGTGACAACGGGAACGTATCCAAGGGAAAGGAGATCCTCAAGAAGGTCGGCCTGCACCTTCACCACTTTCCCCACCCGTCCGAGGACCCCCTCATTCAGGAATTCGGCAAGAAGGAGACGGCTGTCGTAGCCGCACACACCCACGGCTTTTACGCCGGAGTGATTGAAGCGGTGGGTCAGATCACCATTCACTTTTCCTTTCAGCATCTGCTCTGCCACCTCGAACACTTCATCCGTCGTCTTCCGTTGACCGTTGATGAAGGTGGAGCGGATGCCGAGCTTTTCGAGCATCCCGTTGATTTCCGGTCCGCCTCCATGGACGATGACCACATGATAGTCTTCAGCCATGGTAGCGATGCTGTCGATAAAGGATGATGGAAGCTGAGACATGATGCTCCCCCCCACTTTGACGACGACCGTTTCCTTATGTCCGGTAGCTTGCATTGATCTTGACGTAGTCATAAGTCAGATCACACCCCCAAGCCTTCCCTACACCGCTACCTTCCTGAAGGATGATGGAGATGCACACTTTTTCATTTTTCATATACTCGCTCACCAGTGCTTCATCGAATGCCTGGGGTGTTCCAGAGGTGAAGACGAGCGTCTCGCCGATGAAGATATCGCAAAGCTCAGGCTGAATCTTGATGTCGCTGTGGCCCATGGCTCCTACGATGCGTCCCCAATTTGGATCCCCTCCGAACAGAGCCGTCTTCACCAGGCTGGAACCGACGACCTTTTTGGCTACGACATTGGCTTCACCGTCGGTATGGGCCCCTTTGACGGACACTTCGATCAGCTTCGTGGCACCCTCTCCATCGCGCGCGATCTGTTTGGCAAGGTCTTCACACACAAGGGTCAGCGCCTCTTGGAAAGAGGACCAATCAGGGTGCTGCTCGTGAAGTTCTTCATTCCCGGCCAGTCCATTGGCCATCACGACCACCATATCATTCGTCGACGTCTCCCCGTCTACGGTGATCTGATTGAACGATCCGTCGATGGAGGTCTTCAGGGCGGCTTGCAGGGCAGGAGTCGAGATGGAGGCGTCCGTTGTGACGAATCCGAGCATCGTTGCCATATTCGGATGGATCATCCCTGAACCTTTTGCAGAGCCCCCGATGGTGATGGTCTCTTCACCGACTTTCACCCTGTAGCATGACGTCTTTTCGATGGTGTCCGTCGTGAGGATCGCCTGCTGGAATGCAGCGGCTCCTTCCTGTGAATCCGTCAGTTCGACCTCCTTGCACCCCCGCTCCATCTTATCCATCTGAAGCCATTCCCCGATTACACCGGTGGATGCGACAGCGATGTATTCTTCAGGAAGCTGCAATCGCTCCGCCATCCACTCCCTTGTCTGATAGGCGTCCTTCAAACCCTGCTCGCCGGTGCATGCATTGGCGATTGCGCTGTTGACGACAATGGCTTGCAGAAGCCCTTTTTTCCCGATGCTTTCCTGGGTGACTTTGAGAGGAGGAGCCTGGAAGTGACTCTGGGTATAGACCGCCCCGCAGTTCGCCGGTACTTCGCTGTAAATGACCCCGAAATCTTTTTTTGCATAACGGAGTCCGATATGAAGTCCTCCGGCCTGATAGCCTTTGGGAGAAAGGATCGTTCCTCCCTGTACCTTCACAATCTCCTCTTTCTCTTTGACTTTCATGGTTTCTCCTCCTCTTAAGGATAAATTGGATAGTGATGCAGCCCTGTCGTTTCATGCCAGCCGAACATCATGTTCATATTCTGGACCGCCTGACCGGCTGCACCTTTCATCAGGTTGTCGATGACAGATACAATCGTGACGCGGCCCGTCCGCTCGTCCATGGACAAGCCGATGTCGCAATAGTTGGTCCCGAACACCTCTTTTGTCCCTGGGAACCCCCCTTTGGGTCGTACCCGGACAAAGGAATGGTCATCGTAAGCGTCACGGTAGGAAGCGAGGAGCTCTTCAGTGGAAGAAGGATCCTTCAGTTCCACATAGATCGTCGCCATGATACCCCTGGTCATGGGCACGAGATGGGTGGAAAAAGTGATCGGCCCCGTATCGGGATCCCATTCGTGAAGCTGCTGTTCGATTTCCGGTGTATGCTGGTGCTCATGTACTTTATAGATACGGAAGTTCTCATGGGTTTCCGCGAAATGACTAGAGAGAGAGGCTTTGCGCCCTGCACCGGAGAGTCCCGTCTTAGCATCGATGATGACACTGCCCGGTTTGATCTTCCCGGCAGCAGCCAGTGGGTACAGGCCAAGGAGTACAGCGGTTGGGAAGCAGCCGGGATTGGCAATCAACTCGGCATACCTGATCACACGGCCGTTGCACTCAGCCAGGCCATACACAGCCCTTTCAAGGATCTCAGCGGGTGCCGCTTCGCCGTGGTACCAGTCTTCATAGGCTCCGTGTCCTTTCAGTCGCAAATCTCCCGAAAGGTCGATCACCTTCGCCTGGCCACCAAGTAGTCCGGGTGTCATCTTCTTTGAAATTCCGGAAGGCGTCGCCAAGAAGACCACGTCGAGGCCCTTCATTTCATCTTCATCGATCGGATGGACACGTTGTTCACTGATCCCGTAAAGATGGGGATATTGGTCCGAATAAGGTGTTCCATCAAGGGAGGACGAGTACAGGACAGACTCCCTGACTTCCGGATGGTTGGACAGCAGCCGGTACAACTCGACGCCCCCATATCCCGTGCTCCCGACAATTCCAACTTTCATTGCATTCACCACTCACATATTTTTTAAATTAGGTATAATTATAGGTATGTATATTAATAAAATCAATAGTATATTTATAAATAATTATTTTATTTAAATAGTTTGGTAATTGGTCCCCGTTTTTTACCTGAATATAGGTGACGTTGGTCCGTTACCCCTGATCTGCACAATGCGTCCTTACATGACCAGACGGAATAATCATTCATCCTGATGCATAAAAAATCCGTCCGCTGCGTGCGGACGGATTCCCGTCGAATCAGAATTGTGCTGCTTCAGTGGAGCCTTTGAGGGCGGTGGTGGAAGAATTCCCGCCTGTGATGACCATGGACACTTCATCGAAGTACCCGGTCCCGACTTCCCTCTGATGCCTTGTGGCTGAGTACCCATGCACCTCGCTGCCGAATTCGGCTTCCTGGAGTTCAGAGTAGGCTGCCATCCCGCGATCCCTGTATCCCCTGGCAAGCTCGAACATGCTGTGATTCAGCGCATGGAAGCCGGCGAGGGTCACGAACTGGAATTTGTAGCCCATGGCGCCGAGCTCCCTCTGGAACTTGGCGATGGTCTCATCGTCCAGCTTCTTCTTCCAGTTGAAGGACGGGGAACAGTTGTATGCCAAAAGTTTTCCCGGGTATTGCTCATGGATGGCTTCTGCAAACCGTCTTGCTTCTTCCAGGTTCGGTTCGGACGTTTCACACCAGATCAGATCGGCAATTGGGGCATAAGCGAGTCCCCTGCTGATGGCCTGGTCCAGTCCCGACCGGGTCCTGAAGAAACCTTCCGGCGTCCTTTCACCCGTGATGAACGGGGCATCATACGGATCGACATCACTGGTGATCAAATCGGCGGCATTGGCATCCGTCCGCGCGATGATGATGGTCGGGACTCCTGATACATCGGCGGCAAGCCTGGCAGAAATCAGATTCTTCACAGACGTCTGGGTCGGAAGAAGGACCTTCCCGCCAAGATGGCCGCATTTCTTCTCAGATGACAGCTGATCCTCGAAATGAACGGCTGAAGCCCCCGACTCGATCATGCCCTTCATCAGTTCGAATACGTTCAGCTGCCCCCCGAATCCGGCTTCGGCATCCGCTACAATCGGTACGAACCAATCGATGGATTCATCTCCTTCTACATAGTGGATCTGATCGGCACGCTGCAGGGCCTGGTTGATCCGCTTGACCACCGACGGAACGGAATTGGCGGGGTAGAGGCTTTGATCCGGATACATCTGCCCTGATAGATTCGCATCTGCTGCCACTTGCCAGCCGCTCAGATAAATGGCTTTCAGACCCGCCCTCACCTGCTGGACAGCCTGATTGCCCGTCAGTGCCCCGAGGGCGTGGACATAGGATTCCTCATGAAGGAGCCTCCAAAGCTTCTCCGACCCTTTCTTCGCGATCGTATGCTCGATATCCATACTCCCCTTCAAACGGATCACGTCTTGAGCCGAGTAGGGCCTCGTGACTCCTTTCCACCGCTCTTCTCTCTCCCATCCTTCTTGAAGCTCCATTACCCGCTCATTCATCGACTTCACCATTTCCAACACTCCTTTTTGTTTCATCCCTTAGGATGGTTATATGAATTTCGTTCTTCCCGTTTTCCTTAGAGAATCTCATAGCCTTTCAGCGTCAAAAACTCTTCGAACCTGTCATTCCTGATCAATTCATCGAACAGTTCCACCGCTTCCGGGATGCGTTTCTCTTCATACGCGGTGCCAAATTCTTCTTTGATTCTCGTAAGCTCTTCCTGCTTGATGGCTTCATAGAGTTCCATTGTCAGCTTCCGTCCATCTGCAAGGACGCCATCCGGATGCCTGATCCACTGCCATAGCTGCGCCCTGGATATCTCGGCGGTTGCTGCATCCTCCATCAGGTGGTTAATCGGTACGGCCCCCTGCCCCTTCAGCCAGGCAGATACATAGCGGATCCCCACGTTGATATTAAGGCGGACTCCTTCTTCCGTGATCTCTCCATCCGGCAGCTGGAGGAGATCCTCCGCTGTGATCTGAAGACCGGTCAGACGTTTATCCGCAATCTGATTATCCCCGGGCATCTCCCCGTCAAACACGTCTTTTGCGACCTGTACTAGCCCGGGATGAGCGACCCATGTGCCGTCATGTCCGTCCCTTGCTTCCCGTTCCTTATCCTGTCGTACCTTCCGGAAAGCTTCCTCGTTCTTTGCGGGGGCGCCTTTAATGGGAATCTGCGCCGCCATTCCCCCTATCGCCGGTGCCCCTCTCCGGTGACAGGTCTTGATCGTAAGCAGTGAGTAGGCCCGCATGAACGGTGCTGTCATGGTGACGGTGGAGCGATCGGGAAGGACTCCCTTCGTGCGGAATTTTTTGATATAGCTGAAGATATAATCCCAACGGCCACAGTTCAGGCCAGCCGAGTGCTCTTTCAGTTCATAGAGGATTTCATCCATCTCAAACGCAGCGGTGATGGTCTCGATCAGCACCGTTGCCTTGATCGTCCCCTTCGGCAGTCCTACCGCCTCCTGGGAAAAGACGAACACATCATTCCAGAAGCGGGCTTCCTGGTGACTTTCAAGTTTGGGAAGGTAGAAAAATGGCCCCCTCCCCGTCCCGGCGAGCTTCCGCCCACTGTGGAAGAGATGCAGTCCGAAATCAACCAGTCCAGCGGAGAGAGGTTCACCGTCCAGCTCAATATGCTTCTCCTCCAGGTGCATTCCCCTCGGTCTGACGATGAGTACGGCCCCTTGTCCGTTGAGCCGGTATTCTTTCCCGCCAGGCTGGCTGTAGCGGATCGAACCGTCTACGGCATCCCGCAGATTGATTTGCCCTTCCATGACATTCTGCCAAGTCGGAGATGTCGCATCCTCCAGGCACGCCATGAAGCATTTGGCCCCGGAGTTCAACGCATTGATCATCATCTTGCGGTCGACCGGACCGGTGATTTCCACCCGGCGATCCTTAAGGGCTTCCGGCAGTTCATCCACCTTCCAGGCAAGCTTGCGGATATGCTCCGTCTCGTTCAAAAAATCTGGGGATTCCCCTTCATCAAAGCGTTTCTGACGATTCTCCCTTGCTTCGAGCAGTTCCTTCCGCCTTTGACCGAAACGCCTTTCCAGCTGTTCCAAGAATCCCAGTGCTTCATCGGTGAGAATCTCTTTGTATGATTCTTCACCCTTTATTCTCATGCCATCCACTTTGGTGTCCATCCTTACTCATCACACCTTCCACTCTGCATTGTTATAATACAGTTTATTTAACATGTTTGTATTGTATAACAGATAAATCTGTTATGGAACACCTTTTTATCGCATATCGTTCGACAAATCTCGCAGAACAGCAAAAAACCCCGTCCTTTCAAGGACGGGGTTCATGCTTATTCATAGATATGGACGTAGGTTTCCTTGCTTCCTTTTTTCTTCACGATGAGGGCTTCGGGCCCGTCAGAAGAGGAAATGGTCAATTCCATGTCCCAGCTTTCAGGCACATGTTTCGTGATCATAGAGGAAAGATGCTGGGCAAATCCAATGGTTTCGGTCTTCCCTTCAAAGGTGAGGGCGACTTCAAAATTCATTTTTGCCAGTTTATCATCTTCATATAGTGCTTGGCCGGTCAAACCCGTATACACGGGGAAGTAATCCTCCACATCATCTTTCAAAGTCTTGAACACTTTGTAATCATTCGGATGGGCATCGGCCGCTTCCGGTGAAGGGAAGAGATAATGGCTTTCGTTGACATCATTCCATTTCTGGATTGTGTCTTCTCCGTTCCCTGCTGTCGAGTAGGCAAAGAAATGACCGGGTACGCGTTCATCTTTCGGCGCCTGCTTGTAAAGGGCCATCATGATCGGGGCGTTTTTGAGTCCGTCTTTCTGACGAAGGCGTTTCACGACCTCTTCAGCCATCTTCATTCCTTGCTGCTTCAGCTCGTCATTGCTGATATTCTTGACGGTCCTGGCACCGCTGGACATATTCGTTTCATACTGGACCGAGTTCAGGGAGAGGGCGATTACAACCCCTCCAAGCTGAACACTTTTCCCATCATCGGTCTTCTTGAGATAGTTATGTTCTACAAGATGGGCGAGGTAGATCGGTTCTGTGTCGCCGTCCTCCTGGACAGGATTCAGCCCGACATTCTCTGACTCCTTCATCTTCTTATCCTTCAGCTGCTTGCTCGTATACTCACGCTGCAGCCAGCTGTCTACGGTTTCCTTATCGAGGTATTTCCCTTCTTTGAAGAAATACTGGTCTGTAGGGAATTGATTCTGGGCTACCCGCATAAGCCCTGTCTCGATTTCATTGATATCATATCGTGATCCGAGGTCGTTTACGACAACGCCACGGGTTTCACTGGTCTCATAAGGCAGCATCGTCTTGTAATAGTCTTCTGAAATTTGAAAGCTCGGTATAATCGCTTTCTCTCCTTCATCGGCTTTGTTCTCTTGAACGACCTGATCCTGCTTCTCAAACGTCGGTGCACATCCTCCCAGTAGGAACAGTACGGAGAGAGCGGCCACGATTCCTTTTTTCATTCGTTGCTACACCTCTTATCGGTTTAGTTCTTCCATCAGCTTATCCTCATCCCAAACCTCGATCTCCAGCTCATTGGCCTTCGTCAGCTTGGAGCCTGCCTCTTCTCCGGCAATGACGAGATCGGTCTTTTTGCTCACGCTTCCTGTCACTTTGCCTCCTAGGGCTTCGATCCGTTCTTTCGCTTCGTTCCGGCTGAGCTGTTCGATCTTTCCTGTAAGAACGATGGTCTTTCCTGCGAAATAGGAATCCACGTCACTTGCAGCAACCGGTTTCGGGCCTTTATAGTCCATGTTCACTCCGGCATCCTTCAGTTCGAGGATCAACTCCTGCACTTCTTCGTTTTCGAAATAGGCAACCACAGCTTCTGCCATCTTCCCGCCGATTTCATTGATGGCTGTCAGTTCTTCGGCAGATGCCGCGGAAAGCTTGTCCATCGTCCCGAATTCCTGGGAGAGGGTCTTTGCAGCTTTGGCACCGACGTGACGGATCCCCAGGCCGAACAGCAGCTTCTCGAGTGAATTCTTCTTCGACGCTTCGATGGCAGCAAGGAGATTATCAACGGATTTCTCCCCCATCCGTTCAAGGGCCAGGAGCTGATCGCGTTCCAGTCGATACAAGTCGGCTACATCTTCAATGAGCTGTTCCCTGAACAACTGGCTGATGACTTTCTCTCCCAGCCCGTCGATGTTCATGGCATTCCGTGAAACGAAATGGATGAGTCCTTCCCTGATCTGAGCAGGACATTTCGGATTGATGCACCGGAGAGCAACCTCTCCTTCCAATCGCACCAGTTCGCTTTCACATTCCGGACAGTGGGTCGGCATGGAGAATTCCTGTTCTTCGCCGGTACGCTTTTCTTCGAGTACGTTCACCACTTCAGGGATGATGTCCCCTGCCTTTTTGATTACGACGTGGTCGCCGATCTTGATGTCTTTCTCCCTGATGAGGTCCTCATTATGTAATGAGGCACGCTGAACGGTCGTCCCTGCAACCCTTACAGGTTTGAGGATTGCAGTAGGTGTCACCACGCCTGTACGCCCGACGCTCAGCTCAATGTCCTTCAGGATCGTAACGACTTCTTCTGCAGGAAACTTGAAGGCGATGGCCCATCTTGGACTCTTCGCCGTCGTCCCGAGCTCACTCTGTTGATCGAGGGCATCCACTTTGATGACGATCCCGTCGATGTCATATGAGAGATCAGGGCGGCCCTGCGTCCATTTCTCCACGTATTCCAGCACTTCCTCAATCGTGGCACACCGTTTGCGCTCCGGATTCGTCTTGAATCCAAGCTCATCCAGCCGGTCGAGCCCCTCGCTGTGCGACTCGATTCCCATATCCCCGATTTCCGCCAAGGCATAGAGGAAGATATCCAGATTCCGTGAAGCGGCGATTTTCGGATCAAGCTGACGAAGGGAGCCAGCCGCCGCATTACGCGGATTGGCAAACGGTTCTTCTCCCCGCTCCTCTTTCGCTGCATTCAATGCTTCAAACGACCGCTTCGGCATGAACGCCTCGCCCCTCACTTCAAATGCGGCCGTTTCTTTCACTTTCAGGGGAATCGAGCGGATCGTCTTCAGGTTGGAAGTGATGTCTTCTCCGATGGAACCATCTCCCCGGGTAGCACCCTGAACGAAGCGGCCATCCTCATAGCGGAGGGAAACGGCCAGACCATCGATCTTCAGTTCGCATACGTAGGAAAAATCGTCGCCGACTGCCTGGCGGACACGTCTGTCGAAATCCCGTAGATCCTGCTCGTTGAAGGCATTCCCGAGACTGAGCATGGGCGTCCTGTGCTCGACTTTTTCAAAGAAATCAAGGATTGCCCCTCCGACCCGTTGCGTAGGGGAATCAGGTGACTTCAGGTCCGGAAATTGGTCCTCAAGTTCGATGAGCTCCCTCAGACGCTGATCATATTCTGAATCCGGAACCGACGGCTTATCGAGTACATGATATTCGTAGTTATACTGATTCAAGGTTTCGTGCAGCTCCTGCACGCGCTTTTCAGCTGATTGTCGTTCCATTTCCACACAGCCCTTTCAGACGATTTGTAGGTTGATCACACTTTTTCAATCGGGGCGAATTTCGCCAGCAGACGCTTGATCCCGGTTGGACTTGGGAAGGCGATGTCGAGTTCGACGCCGTCACCGGATCCTTTCACGCTGACCACGGTGCCTGTCCCCCATTTCTTATGCTGCGCTTTGTCACCGACCTGCCAGCTTGCAGCAGCTCCTCCTGATGCCGGTGCCGGACGTGAAACCGGTTTTCTCGGCGCCGGGCGCGCTGCCGGGCGGGATGACTGGAAGGAGATCGCGCTTTTCTTCTCGGTCATCACATTATCCAGCAGGTCTGCAGGGATTTCATTGATGAAGCGCGATACAGGATTCATCTTTGTCTGCCCGAAGAGCGTGCGCATCTGGGCATTTGAAAGATACAGTTCTTCCTCGGCACGGGTGATGCCGACATACGCAAGCCTGCGCTCTTCCTCCATCTCGTCTTCTTCCATAAGGGATCGACTGTGAGGGAATACCCCTTCTTCCATCCCCATCAGGAAGACAACAGGGAACTCAAGCCCCTTCGCCGCATGGAGCGTCATCAGGATGACGGCATCCTTCGGCTTATCGTCTTCATCCAGCTTGTCGATATCGGCTACAAGGGCGAGGTCGGTCAGGAAGGCCACCAGGCTCTTGTCTTCATTCGACTTTTCGAATTCCTTCGTGACCGAGAGGAACTCGTCCAAGTTCTCGAGACGGCTCTGGGATTCGATGGATTTCTCTGCCTTCAGCATGTCATTGTATCCCGACTTATCGAGGATCTCTTCCACGAGTTCGGTGACGGACAAGTATTCCTGCATCCCTGTATAGCCTTTGATCATTTCCTTGAATTCAACCACGGCTTTTGTGATTTTCGGGCTCAAGCCGATAAAATCAGCTTCTTCAAGGGCCGTGAACATGGAAATATCATGGTCCTGGGCATAGCGGGCAATCTTATCGAGGGACGTCGCCCCCACTCCCCGCTTCGGTACGTTGATCACCCTTTGAAGGCTGATATCATCATCGGGATTGGAGATGAGGCGCAGATAGGCCAAGATGTCCTTGATCTCTTTACGATCGTAGAACTTGATTCCGCCGACGATGGCATATTCGATATTCGACTTGAGGAGAACTTCCTCCATGACACGGGACTGGGCATTCGTCCGGTACAGGATGGCAAAGTCGGAGTATTTCCGCTTTCCGGAATCCACCATCTCTTTGATTTTCCCCGTTACGAACTGCGCTTCGGACTGCTCCGTATCCGCTCTGAAATAGGAAATTTTCTCGCCGTCATGATTTTCCGTCCACAGGTTCTTCGGCTTACGATTCGAGTTCTTCTGGATGACTTCGTTCGCCGCCTGGAGGATCCGCTTCGTCGAGCGGTAATTCTGCTCGAGGAGGATCACTTTGGCCCTCGGATAATCCTTCTCGAAGGATAGGATGTTGGCGATATCGGCACCCCGCCATTTATAAATGGACTGATCGGAGTCACCGACGACACAGAGGTTCTGGAAGCGTGACGCCATGAGTTTGACGAGCATGTACTGGGCCCTGTTCGTATCCTGATACTCATCCACGTGGATATATTGGAATTTGCGCTGATAGAATTCAAGCACTTCCGGCACCCTTTGGAACAGCTGGATCGTCGTCATGATCAGATCATCGAAGTCGAGTGCCTGATTCTTCCTTAGGCGCCTCTGGTATTCCGTATAAACATCGGATACGACCTGATCGTAGTAGCTCCCTGCATTCTTCGCGAATTCTTCAGGAGGGATCAGTTCATTCTTCGCTGAGCTGATCGAGCCGAGGATCGATCGTGGATCGAATTTCTTCGGATCGATGTTGCGGTCCTTCAGGATCGACTTGATGACGGACTGCTGATCCGTCGTATCGAGGATCGTGAAGTTCCGGTTGATGCCGATCCGGTCGATATCCCTTCTGAGGATCCGTACACACATGCTGTGGAAGGTCGAGATCCAGATACTCTCGGATGCGCCCCCGAGGATATTCGTGATCCGGTCCTTCATCTCCCTTGCCGCTTTATTGGTGAACGTGATGGCCAGTATATTATAAGGATTGACTCCTTTTTCCACCATCAGATAGGCAATCCGGTGGGTCAACACCCGCGTCTTCCCGGAGCCTGCACCTGCCATGATCAACAGAGGCCCGTCGGTCGCCTTCACGGCTTCTGCCTGCTGCGGATTCATCCCGTTCAATAATCGATCAGTCAAAAATTGCATTCTCTTCACCACCATAACGAACATACGTTCTGTTTTTTATCATTATACTTTATGCTAAGGCCAATGGCTACTTTTATCCTTTTACAGCTTTTACGGTTTTGAGCGCTTCTTTCAGATTCTCATACACGGCATTCCCGACCACGATCACATCGGCAATGTCTGCCATCTCCTTTGCCTGTCGGGCACTCGAGATGCCCCCGCCGTAAAAGAACGTCGTCTCATTCAGGGCACCGCTCACTTCTTTGACGGTTTCGATATCCCCATACTTCCCGCTGTACTCCAGGTAGAAGATCGGCAGGTGGAACATCTCTTCGGCCATGCGGGCATAGGCAGCTGCATCCTCAGCATCAAGGGCGCCCGTTGCGCCGGTCAGCTGTGCCGCCTTGCAGTCGGGGTTCATGATGCAGTACCCTTCCACAAGGATCTCCTCCCAGTTCATGATCTCTCCGTATTCCTTCACGGCTTGATGATGCAGTCCCGTTACCCAATCGGTGTCGGAACTATTCAATACCATCGGGATGAAATACAAGTCGAAGCCCGGTGTCAGGGATTCCATATTCGAAACTTCAAGGATACAGGGAACCGTATAGCGCCGCACACGAGCCATTAAATCCAGGACATTCTCAAGGGTCACACCGTCCGTTCCCCCTACCAGGATGGCATCGGTCCCGGATTCACAGATGGCTTCAAGCTCTCCATCTTCTATGGTTTTGTTCGGATCTAATTTAAACACATGGCTCCACTGCCGGACATCATACATACTGTCGTTCCTCCATTCATTCTTCCATCTAACGTATTATATCATTTACGGACAGGCATCGCATACCATCGTCGGCTGTAAAAAAGTTGAAGAAATCCGTCGCCGGACAAAAAAAGAAAGACGGCTGCAATCAGCTGTCTTCCTCGTTATCGTCTTTTTTATGAACGCGGTCGAGCACAAGTTGATACGTATCGTTCCCATAGTTCAAGCAGCGCTTAACACGTGAGATGGTGGCAGTACTGGCACCGGTCTCCGTTTCGATTTTATGATAGGTATTCCCGTCCTGAAGCATGCGTGCCACCTCAAGGCGCTGGGCCAGTGATTGAATTTCATTGATGGTACAGAGGTCATCGAAGAAACGATAGCACTCTTCCAGATCCTGAAGTGAAAGGACGGCATTGAAGAGCTGATCGAGCTCTTTGCCCCGAAGTTTATTGATTTGCATAGTGGTATACTCCTTTATTTGCTAAAAATTAGTGCCGTAACGCGCAGAGAAGAAGATCATCTTCCTTCCTCATAGGATACGGCTTCCGACAGTCCCGGGGAATCGGGGATCACAGAGATCCACGTGTGGCCCGGGTGGAAAGGAATCGGTTTTCCGTCCTGATAAGGAAGGATGCGCCCTCCTTCGTTCTTCCAGTTGACGTCCCGGAGGATGCCATCCTGAATCAGGTAAGCCTTCCCTCCGCTTTCAAAGTCGATCATCCGCCTGCCCGAGGTGTCGACGACCTCATGACGCGCTTGGATGATCAGCAGATTCTCGATGAAGACGGGGTTCTTTGTTCCGTCTTCCACGGTTTGGTCGCCTGCTGAATACCGTTCATATTTGCCTTCATCACTGTTATAGATGAAAGTGGAATCGAACGAAGGATCCTGATAGGACACCATGATGGAGCCTGCAGCCTTCCCTTTTGCCGGATCATCCGAGAAAGCGAGATTCTTGGGTGGGGCGGAAAGGTCATACCCCAGATCATCGGCACCCTTCTTGATGTTCTCGAACGTGATATAGGAATTATGGGGTGCCTTACGTGAGCTTGCCCGTTTGAACAATGTACCATCATAGCTGATTCCATTCAGGTTATCAACAGAGCCGCCCTGAAGGATCTTTTTCGCATCAGGAGAATAACCATGTGCGATGAACAGACTGTCATACCCCTTTGCGAGACTGATGTAATAATCCCTTGCACTCCTTACAGGACCGACATTCTCAGGCCTTTCGCTCTGAAAAATGGCCAGAAAACGCGTAATGTTCCCTTCAGCGAGGATTTCATAGACGATATCCGCCTTGGATAAGCCTGATTGCGGTCTTGCCTTCGGATGATTATTGATCATGACGGCGATGGACCTGCCATCTCCTTCATCCTGGACTTCCCCTGTTAGAGGAGAGTGGGACTCAGCACCTGTCTTATCTTCTGATACTGGGACGGCATCTTCATTGTCAGTCGGATTCGTTGGCTGATTTGAGCTGCATGCGACAAGTGTGAGCACGCTTATGGCAATGGCCATGAATCGAACAAGCATGCTGAACACCCCTATTTTATTAAAATGAACTTACTTTCATATTTTAACGCATTATCGTCGGAAAGAGTACCGTTTTATTCATGACATCATAGATTCCTTTCGGTGTGACCCGGATATAAGGAAGATGCGTCGACTGGAGGAAGAGCAAGGTATAGATCGGATCGGCAAACGTATAGCCCCTCTCGATCAGCGCCTCTTTCAGTGCCTTTTCTTCCCCGATCAATTCGGGCATCTCCTTGTCGGAAAGGATCCCGCTCAACGGCAGGGGGATTTCCTGGATGACTTCTCCGTTTTCCGTCAGGACGATCCCTCCGCCCAGCTCCTTCATGCGGTTGAATGCCGCAATCATGTCGGGCTTGCTCTTCCCGATCACGATGATATCCCCCGTATTGGAGTAAGACGACGCAAACCCCATTACAGAGTGTGCGAATCCTTTGATCATCGTCGAGATCCTCCACTTCCCTCCGCGGTCGAGCATGAGGAGGAAGGATTCATCGTGCTCCGTAGAGAGAACATCCTGGGATGGGTTGATCGTGATGGAATACGGTTTCGTGATGACGTCATTGACCATTTCAATCCCGAACGGCATGGAGAACTGCATATCATCATAGCCTGCCTCCCAGTGGAGATCGAGGGGCTTGAAACCATTGGCCGACCAAGGGATGACGGTATCCTCTTTCACTGGTTCCCCGTCCTTCAGCACCCACTTCCCTTTCGCCAGCACCGAAACGGGCGTCGCATCGTCCTTCTTCTTCAAGAAGTTGATGTTGGCCACGCGGCCCGTCGCAATCATCCCGTGAAGATGCCCGATCCCGTAATGTCGGGCTGCATTATAGCTCGCCATATTGAACGCTTCTACTTCCGGGATGCCGCTCTCGATGGCCATATTGATCAAGCCGTTCATCACACCTTCTTCATAAAAGGCGGGAGTCGACCCGTCTGTTGTGAACAAGAGGGAATCATACGTGTCGATCCCCTGCTCCTTCAGCCCTTCCAACAAAACCGGCAGATCCGGTCGGATGGAAGAATGCCTCAGGGTGACGGTCAGCCCTTGGAGGAGTCGCTTATACACGTCTTCACCGGTCATGGATTCATGATCCCCGTCAATTCCAAGAAGACGGAGCTTCGCGATCGTCTTATCCGAAGCACCCGGCAAGTGGCCTTCCACGACCTTGCCCATCCGTTTCGCTTCTTGCATCCAGTGGAGGATGAGATCATCCCCCTCCAGAAGACGTGGCCATGCCGTCAGTTCGCCACCCTGGATGACAGCGTCATGCGCCAGCCAGGATTTCACTTCCCGATTCGAGAACGCCGTTTCTTCCTGTATCATCTCCGTCTGTGAATCGAAGCGCGTCCACCAGTACATGGTCACCGGCAGTTTATTGAGCTCCTTCAATAAAGTAAACGCTTTCTTTTTTCCAGATAATAAAAACATCATCAGATTGTCGTTGATAAATGTCGTTGTACCGGTCTGAGATGCATACTTGGTGAAAGTCTGGGGATTATAAAGCTGAAACGGGTGAACATGCGGTTCGATGTAGCCCGGAACAAGATAGTGGGAGCGGCAATCGATGATCTCGCAGTCCGATGTATGTTCCGGCAGGCGGTCCCCGGCATATACGATGCGGTCGCGGTCGATCCAGATATGTCCCTCAACCCATTTCTTTAGAGTCGAATGTAGGTATGTGGCATTCTTCAGGAGCATGCTAGGGGAGCGCTGTCCATCCAGCACCTGTACATGTTCTCTTAGCTCTTTGTTCTTCCATCTGTAGCGTTGTTCCAATGTGAACACTCCTCTAGTGGAATGATAATAGTATAGTTCCCATGCTAACATATTTTACTATTTAACGCAGTAAAGGTTTAAACAATTATGTGAATTTTACACCTAAGGAGATGAAGGAAATGAAGGTATCATCAAACATCGGAATCATCAACGCCCTCGTGAGGATCACCATCGGTTTCACCCTCCTCGCCTGGACCACTGCAAAGCTTGTCAAACGCCCGTGGAGGAAGTCCTATCTGCTCGTCGCAGCCGTCGCAGCCATGAAAATCGGGGAAGGATTCCTGAAATACTGTCCTGTCACAGACCTTATGGGAAGGGACTCTGACAAAGGCATGAACATGAAAGATATGTTCTCTTGGAATAAGAAGGACGAGCATGGGGGTCACGAGCACCACAATCAACATGAACCGGCGAAGCATGCACCTGTGCACCCGGAACCGCATCAAGAAAAGAAAAGCGAGTTCAACCCGGAGCAATTCTCCAATGATGAGGTAGCCAAAGCGTTAAAAGGCGGGATTCCTGATTCCGGCTTCACAAAGAACTGAGACACAAAGAAAAGAGTGCCGGGGATCCCGGCACTCTCATTCGTATGAAAAGGAGTGTTGAAACATGCTTGAATACATCACGGATATGTCTTATGTCCTGCTGTCCATCATCGGAGGGATCGTGGCATTTCTATTCGTCTACGTGAAACGTGTCAGGAAGAAACGCGTCCGATAGCCTTCGCCCCGATATCCGTTCGATAAAAGAGACCCGGCGTTTCCAGCGGTCCCAGCTTTTCATAGACTGCTTCCATGGCCTGTTCAACCGATGGTCCCTTTGCCGCTGTGAGGAGGACCCTTCCCCCATTGGAGACTAGTCCTGCTGCACCCGCCTCCGTCCCTGCATGGTACACAAGTTCAAACGCGCTCAGATCCGGGATCGGCACGCCCTTCCTGTAGGACCCCGGATAACCTTCGGCAGCGAGGACGACACCGACCACCGCTTCCCCGCTCCACTCCAGGGATACGTCCTTCCCTTCGATCAAGTGCTTCACAACAAGGCCGAAGTCGGATCTCAGCCGAGGCAGTACCACCTGGGTTTCAGGATCACCGAAGCGGGCATTGAATTCAATGACTTTCGGGCCATCACTCGTGAGCATCAGACCTGCATAAAGGATCCCCGTGAACGGGCGACCTTCTTCGACCATGGCACGAGCCGTCGGTTCGAGGACGGTCTTCACGGCATCCTGCACCACCGCATCAGGAATGTGGGGAACCGGGGAGTATGCGCCCATCCCGCCTGTATTAGGCCCTTCATCCCCATCATGTGCACGCTTGTGATCCTGTGCAATCACCATGGGGTGGACGGTCGTACCGTCCACAAAGGCCATGAGGGAGAATTCTTCACCGAACAGACACTCTTCCACCACAACCTTCTGGGAAGCATCGCCGAAACGGGCATTCACGAGCATGTCCTCCAGCGCCCCGACCGCTTCCTCCACCGTACCGGCTACAACGACCCCTTTACCGGCTGCAAGACCATCGGCTTTGATGACGATGGGTGCACCTTTCCCCTTTACATACTCAATGGCATCCGCTGCATGGGTGAATACTTCATAGTCCGCTGTCGGGATCCCATAATCCTTCATGAGCTGTTTGGAGAACGATTTGCTCCCTTCAATGATCGCCGCATCCTTGGTCGGACCGAAGATCGGGAGCGACTCCTCCCTGAACACATCGACGATCCCTTCCAGAAGGGGATTTTCCGGACCGACGAATGTGAAATCAAGCTTTTCCGCCCTGGCAAACTCCACAAGGGCCCGGATATTCGTCTCCTGGATCGGCACAAGCTGCGCCACCTCGGAGATGCCCGCATTCCCGGGAGCACAATACACCTTTGACACACTGTCACTTTCGGCAAGCTTTTTGCAGATGGCATGCTCACGGCCGCCACGTCCAATCACTAACACGTTCATCAGTAGAACCTCCTTTTGATAGGGAAGCCCCTCACATTCAGGAGGGGCAGCATGATCTTAATGTTTGAAATGGCGCACGCCCGTGAAGACCATGGCGATTCCATGCTCATCCGCCATCTTGATCGATTCCTCGTCCCGGATCGACCCGCCCGGTTGGATGATGGCCGTGATGCCGGCTGCCGCTGCCGTCTCGACAGTATCTCCCATCGGGAAGAAGGCATCGGAAGCGAGGGACGCACCCTTCGCTCGTTCACCCGCCTGTTCAAGGGCGATCTTGGCGGCGCCGACACGGTTCATCTGACCTGCACCGACTCCGAGGGTCATCTGATCGTCCGTCACGACGATGGCGTTGGATTTCACGTGTTTGACGACCTTCCATCCGAGCTTCAGTGCATCCCATTCTTCTTCTGTCGGTTGACGTTTCGTCACGACGCGGACATCTGCCTGCTCGAGGGTGTGCGTATCGTCTGCCTGTACAAGCAGGCCGCCCTCAACCGATGTCAATCGGCGCTCCGATTTCTTCACGGAATCGAACGGTACGGTCATGAGCCTGATATTCTTCTTGCCTGAAAGGATCTCGAATGCTTCGTCGCTGAATGCAGGAGCGATGACGATCTCAAGGAAAATCTCATGAAGCATTCTGGCTGTCGCTTCATCTACCTGGCGGTTCAAGGCGACGATGCCGCCGAAAATGGACGTGGAGTCCGCTTCATACGCCTTTTCGTACGCTTCGAGAATCGTTTCCCCGACACCGACTCCGCAAGGGTTCATATGCTTGACGGCGACCGCTGCCGGACCGTCGAATTCCTTTACGATCTGAAGGGCTGCATTGGCATCGCTGATGTTGTTATAGGAAAGCTCCTTCCCGTGAAGCTGTCTCGCCATGGCAATGGAGAAATCCGACCCAAGGGCTGAACGATAGAAGGATGCCTCCTGGTGTGGATTTTCACCGTATCGCAGCGCCTGCTTCAGCTCGAACGTGCGGGTCAGGCGCTCAGGGTTTTCTTCGCCTGCAAGTTCGGTCATATATTCTGCGATATAGGCATCATACGCGGCTGTATGGCGGAACACTTTGGCCGCTAGCTTCCTGCGTTTCTCATGAGGAACGACTCCATTGACTTTGAGCTCGGCCAGCACGTCTTCGTAATCAAGGTGATCGACGACGACAGTGACATATTGATGGTTCTTTGCTGCGGCACGAAGCATCGTCGGTCCACCGATATCGATGTTCTCGATGGCCTCATCCGCTTCGACATTCGGTTTGGAGATCGTTTGTTGGAATGGATACAGGTTGACACAGACAAGATCGATTCCTTCGATGCCCTGCTCTTTCATCTGCTCAAGATGGCTTTCCTCGCCGCGCTTAGCCAGAAGACCGCCATGAATGAACGGATGAAGGGTCTTGACGCGCCCTTCAAGGATCTCAGGGAACCCAGTCACGTCTTCTACTCCGATGACTTCTACTCCGCTGTCACGAAGAAGACGCTTCGTACCTCCTGTTGAAATGATCTCAAAACCCAATGCCCGGAGCTCGCTTGCAAATTCGATCACTCCGCTTTTATCCGAAACACTGATCAATGCTCTTTTTTTCAATGTGAATCCTCCTCAGGGTGTTAGTTACTTCCTACGTTACCACTCTACCACATTAAAGCGATCGACCCATCACTTTTTTTCTGAACAGGTCGCGTAATGTTGCCGGGTACAAACGGTGCTCGACTGCCTGGATCTTGCGCTGAAGGGACTCTCTTGTTTCATCTTCCTCCACGGTCACGGCTTCCTGGGCGATGATCTCACCCGTATCCATTCCGGCGTCCACATAATGAATCGTGACCCCGGTCACCTTCACCCCGCCATCGAACGCCTGTCCGATGGCATCCTTGCCCGGAAATGCCGGCAGGATGGAAGGATGGATATTGACGATCCTTCCGCCGAACGCCTCCAGCAGTGTCGGCCCGATCAGCCTCATGTAACCGGCAAGGACGATGAACTCCACCCCTGCCGCTTCCAGTTCGCGGATGATCTCACGTTCGAAGGCTTCCTTGCTTTCATACTCTTTCGCCCGGAAGGAGAAGACTGGGATCCCTGCCGCTTCCGCACGCTCCGTCGCCCTGGCACCGGGGCGATCGCATACGAGCAGGCGGACATCGGCTTCAAGCGTACCGCTGTCGATTTCATCCACGATCGATTGAAAGTTGCTTCCGCTCCCCGATGCAAACACGGCAATCTTCTTCATGATCGTCCGCTTCCTGAGGCAGGAGAAATCGTCACGCCGTTCCCTTCGGCGACATGCCCGATGATGGCCGCTTCCCCGCCGATGCCATTCAAGAAGGCAAGGACCTCTTCAGCCACTCCCTTCTCGACGGCCATAACGAATCCGATCCCCATATTGAAGATGTTGTACATCTCTTCCCTCGGGATGCGGCCGTATTCTTCAAGGGCTCCGAAGATCGGAGGGATGTCCCACGCCCCTTCGGTGATATGGGCTTTCAGTCCATCCGGGAGCATACGCGGGATGTTCTCGATGAATCCACCGCCCGTCACATGGCTCATTCCCTTGATGGAGAATGCCTTCAGCGTCTCCAATACCGGCTTCACGTAAATCTTCGTCGGTGTCAGGAGGACTTCACCAAGAGGGGCGTCCCATCCGGGAAGCGCATCTTCAAGCCTGAAATCATGATCATCGAAGAAGACCTTCCTCACGAGGGAATAGCCGTTACTGTGGATACCGCTGGACGCGAGGCCGATGAGGACGTCACCTTCGCGGATCTCTTCTCCCGTCACAATCGCCTTCTTCTCGCAGGCGCCGACGGAAAATCCGGCAATATCATACTCATCATCTGCATACATCCCCGGCATCTCCGCGGTTTCTCCGCCGATCAAGGCACAGCCTGCCTGCTCGCAGCCGTCGGCAATCCCTTTGACGATCGCTTCGATCTTTTCAGGGACGGCTTTGCCGGTGGCAATATAATCAAGGAAATATAGGGGTTCCGCTCCCTGGACCACGATGTCATTCACACACATGGCGACGCAGTCGATGCCGATGGTGTCATGGCGATCCGCCTGGAAGGCGAGCTTCAGCTTCGTCCCGACTCCGTCCGTCCCGGAGACGAGGACCGGCTCCTTCAAGTTCAATGCCGAGAGGTCGAACATGCCGCCGAAGCTCCCCAACTGACCAAGGACGCCTTCCCGGGCCGTCCGCTTGACGTGCTTCTTGATCCGATCGACGGATTCGTATCCTGCTTCTATGTCAACTCCTGCTTGCCGATATGCATTAGCCATCAATCTTCCTCCTATTTCACTAGCTCTTTTTCGTGTGGATGAAGGGTATCCGGATAGATCTCAGTCGGATACTTCCCTGTGAAGCATGCCAGACACTGCCCGCGATTGTCGGAATTGTCGTTCCGGTCGATCGCCTTCATGACCCCTTCCGTTGACAAAAACGTGAGGGAATCAGCTCCGATGATCTGCCTCATCTCTTCCACGGAGTTGTTCGCTGCGATCAACTCTTCATGTGTGGACGTATCGATGCCGTAGAAGCACGGATTCTTGATCGGCGGCGAGCTGATGCACACGTGAACTTCCTTCGCCCCCGCTTCTTTCAGCATGCTGACGATCCGCCTGCTTGTCGTTCCGCGTACGATGGAGTCATCGACCATCACGACCCGCTTCCCTTCCACGACGCCGCGCACCGGGGAGAGTTTCATCTTCACGCCTTGCTCACGCAGCGATTGGGACGGCTGGATGAACGTCCTGCCGACGTAACGGTTCTTGATGAGCCCGAGCTCATACGGGATGCCCGAAGCCTCTGCATATCCGATGGCACTCGAGATACTGGAGTCCGGCACCCCCGTCACGACGTCCGCTTCGATCGGTGCTTCCTTCGCAAGCTCCATCCCCATCCGCTTCCGTGCGGAGTGGACGTTCACACCTTGGATATTGCTGTCCGGTCTGGAGAAATACACATATTCCATCGTGCACATGGCGTTGCCGCTGGAGAAACTGAATTTCTCGGATGTCACACCTTCATCATTGATGACAAGAAGTTCACCAGGCTCGACGTCCCGGATGAATTCCGCCCCGACGATATCAAACGCACATGTTTCAGATGCCACACAGTACGCATCCCCGATCTTCCCGAGTGAAAGAGGGCGCAGTCCATGGGGATCGAGGGCGACCATGAGCTCATCTTCGGTCATGATGACGAAGGCATACGCTCCCTTGACCATGGAAAGGGCATTGCGGACGCGGTTCTTCAGGCTGGAAAATCCGCTTCGTTTGATCAGATGGGCCAGGACCTCTGTATCCGAGGTCGTCTGGAAGATGCTCCCCTGTCCTTCAAGCTGATGCTTGAGTCCGTTGGCATTCACCAGGTTCCCGTTATGGGCGAGGGCAAGGCCGCCGGTCTGGGAGTTGAAGAGGAGGGGCTGTACGTTTTCATACCCGCCGCCTCCAGCCGTAGCATAGCGGACATGGCCGATGGCTCCCGTTCCTTCCAGCTTCTCGATTGTCCCTTCATGGAAAACCTCTGTGACGAGGCCTTCTCCCTTCAGGCAGCGGAGGCGTTCCCCGTCAGATACGACGATTCCCGTCCCCTCCTGTCCCCTGTGCTGCAGGCTGTGGAGTCCATAATAAGTGATCTGTGCGGCATTGGGATGACCCCAGATGCCGAACACACCGCACTCTTCGTTTAAGCCTTTGATTTCAGTAAGCATGGGATGGCTCCTTTCCAAGCTGCTTCCAGCTCTTGGACCGATGCATTGATGAGGCCGCCTTCACCCTCGGAATTGATGGATATGGCCGCATCATCCGTTACGCGACCGATGAGGGTCGTTTCAGATACTAGCCGTTCAAATGCTTCCTGATGTTCCGGCTTGACGGTGATGAGGAAGCGGGATTGAGTTTCACTGAACAGATCCGCTACAGGGTTTGATCCTGCCAGCGTCACTTCCGCTCCAAGGCCTTCCGTTCCGAAAGCCGATTCAGCAAGGGCGACAGACAGACCGCCTTCTGCAAGATCATGGGCAGAGGCGACAAGGCCTTCCTGGATGGCTTCGAGAAGCTGCATCTGACGACGAAGCTCCACTTTCAGATCGATCGTCGGTGCATGGCCGAAGATCTTCCCTTCCGTCATCTTCTGAAGCTCGCTGCCTCCGAACTCTTCGAGCGTTTCACCCAGCAGATAGATGAGGTCCCCTTCCGCTTTGAAGCTTTGGGTGGTGATGTGGTCGATGTCTTCGATCAAGCCGACCATACCGACAACCGGTGTCGGGTAGATCGCTGTTCCCATTGATTCATTATAAAGGGATACATTCCCTCCGATGACCGGTGTGCTCAGCTCCCGGCAGGCTTCACTCATCCCATCGACCGATTTTTCGATCTGCCAGAAAATCTCCGGCTTCTCGGGATTACCGAAGTTCAGGCAGTCTGTGATGGCAAGGGGGATCGCTCCTGAGCAGACGATGTTACGGGCTGCTTCTGCAACAGCAATCTTCCCGCCTACTTCCGGATCGAGATACAGATAGCGAGAATTACAGTCCGTTGTCATGGCAAGGGCCTTCCTTGTCCCGCGCACGCGGACGACAGCCGCATCGGAGCCCGGGCTGACAACCGTACTCGTCCTCACCTGATGGTCATATTGATCATAGACCCATTCCTTGCTTGAAATCGTCGGCTGCTGAAGGAGGGAGAGAAGGGTTTCTTTATAATCGTCCACAGTCGGCACCGGGGTCTCCATCGCCTGGAATTCCTTGTAGTACGCCGCTTCTTTGGATGGTTTATGGTAGACCGGTGCTTCTTCAGCCAGTGCATCGACCGGCACATCGGCTACGACTTCGCCTTTATGGGTGAGGCGGAGACGCTGGTCATCCGTTACATGCCCGACGGATACCGCTTCAAGATCATATTTGGAGAAGAGATCGACGATTTCCTGCTCGCGTCCTTTCTTGACGACGATGAGCATGCGTTCCTGGGACTCAGACAGCATCATTTCATACGCCGTCATCCCCGTTTCACGCTGCGGGATCAGGTCAAGGTTCATCTCAATACCGGATCCGGCTTTTGAAGCCATTTCAGCCGAGGAGCTTGTCAGTCCTGCAGCCCCCATATCCTGGATCCCGACAAGTGCATCGTTATGGATGAGCTCAAGGCACGCTTCAAGGAGCAATTTCTCCATGAACGGGTCGCCTACCTGAACGGCTGGACGCTTCTCGTCCGATCCTTCGTTGAGCTCCTCCGACGCAAATGTCGCCCCGTGGATCCCGTCGCGTCCTGTCTTCGCGCCGACGTACATGACGGTGTTGCCGACTCCGTGGGCCTGGCCCTTCTTGATGTCTTTATGGTCGATCAATCCGACACACATGGCATTGACGAGGGGATTCCCCTCATAGGAAGCGTCGAATTGCACTTCACCCCCGACCGTCGGGATGCCGATGCAGTTCCCGTAGCCGGCGATCCCTGCCACTACTTCTTTAAATAGATACTGAACACGAGGAGAATCCAACTCTCCAAAGCGAAGAGAGTTGAGGAGTGCGATAGGGCGAGCCCCCATGGAGAATACATCACGGATGATGCCTCCGACACCCGTCGCCGCCCCCTGGTAGGGTTCGATGGCTGATGGGTGGTTATGGCTCTCGATCTTGAAGACCACGGCCTGGTCGTCGCCGATATCGACGATTCCCGCGCCTTCCCCAGGACCCTGCAGGACGCGTTCGCCCGTGACCGGGAACTTGCGGAGGACCGGCTTAGAGTTCTTGTAGCTGCAGTGCTCGGACCACATGACCGAGAAAAGGCCGGTTTCCGTATAGTTCGGTGTCCTTCCGAGGATCTCTTCCACCATCGTGAATTCTTCATCGGTCAACCCCATATCCCGGTAAAGCTTTTCCTCTTTAACTGTCTTTGAAGTCGGTTCAAGCATTAACGACATGTTGTTCCCTCCAGTGCTTCACAATCGATTGAAATAATTTCTTCCCGTCTTCACTACCTAGTAAAGGTTCCATGGCCCTCTCAGGGTGAGGCATCATACCAAGGACGTTGCCTGCGTGATTCGTGATCCCGGCAATATCCGCTACGCTTCCGTTCGGATTATCCCCGCCGTAGGTGAACACGATCTGATTGTTGGCCTTCAGTTCCTTGAGCGTCTCTTCGTCACAGAAATAATTGCCTTCTCCATGGGCAATCGGGATCTGGATCTCGTCACCCTTTTCATAGCTGTTCGTGAACATCGTTTCATTGGTTTCGACCTTCAACGGTACGGTCTTGCAGATGAACTTCAGATGATCGTTCCGTCTCATGGCACCTGGCAGAAGTCCGGATTCAAGCAGTACCTGGAATCCATTGCATACACCAAGTACGGGCTTTCCTTCTCCCGCAGCCTTGATCACTTCCTTCATGACGTTGGAGAAACGGGCGATGGCACCTGAACGGAGATAGTCGCCATACGAGAATCCGCCGGGCAGCAGGATGGCATCGAAGCCTTCAAGGCTCGCTTCCTCATGCCATACATACTCGACTTCCTCGCCGATTTCATCCTTGATCGCATGATACATGTCTACATCACAGTTGGATCCTGGAAATACGATGACCGCGAACTTCATTGAGCGACACTCTCCTCGATTTCATATCGGTAGTCTTCGATGACCGGATTGGCAAGTAGGCGGTGGCACATCTCTTCAACGGCCGCCTCAACGTTTTTTACAGATGACGGGAGGCTCAGCTCCATATATTTCCCGACACGAACCTCTTCCACTTCCGTGAACTCCATGGAATGCAGGGCATTCTTCACGACGCTTCCTTGTGGGTCCAATACGCTTTCTCTCAGGGTGATATATACTTTGACTTTATACATGTGCAGTTCCTCCCAATCGCTCTAGTATGATGGCATATACTTCTGTCAAACTACCGATTCCTCTTCTGAACACATCTTTGTCGAGCTTCTGGCGCGTCTCGGCATCCCATAATCGGCATGTATCCGGCGATACTTCATCCCCGAGGAGGATCTGTCCTTCCCGGTCCTTTCCGAACTCAAGCTTGAAATCGACGAGGATCACACCAGCCTCATTGAAGATCGTTTGCAGGACGCGGTTGACCTGAAGGGCCATATCCCTGATCTCCCGGCGCTCTTCACTGGTCGCAACCCCAAGGTAATCAATGTGGTCATCATTGATGAGTGGATCCCCCAGCGCATCATCCTTGTGGTAAAACTCGATGATCGGTGAAGGCATCTCCTCGCCTTCCTCCCTGCCCAGACGCTTCGACAGGCTGCCTGCGATCACATTGCGGACCACGACTTCGAGTGGAATGATATCCACCTTTTTCACAAGCTGCTCTTCATCCGACAGCTGTTTGATGAAATGACTCTGGATGCCGCGTTCGGCAAGCTTTGAAAATAACAGACTGGAAATCTTGTTATTCAGGACGCCCTTCCCAGCGATATCCGCCTTCTTTTCCCCATTGAAGGCCGTGGCGGAATTTTTATAATGGATCCATACGACATCAGGGTCATCCGTTGCGTAAATCCGTTTGGCTTTTCCTTCGTATAACAGCGAGCCTTTTTCCATGTTGAGTCCCTCCATATTCGAAACATTGCCAATCTTCAGTCTATATTTCCATAAAAAAAGGGAGGGGTCTGAATATAAACCCGTCCCTATGCGATTGTCAGAGCGTCAGTCTACGAGGCCGCAGCGCTCAAAAATCGTATCTACATGCTTCAAATGGTAATTGTAATCAAAACAGTCATCGATCTCAGCAGGCGACAATTTTGATGTGATGGCTTCCTCTTCTTCTACGAGAGTGCGGAAGTGCACCTGTTTCTCCCATGCTTCCATGGCCTTCGGCTGCACGGTATCGTAGGCTTCCTCACGAGCCATCCCCTTATCGATGAGGGCAAGAAGGACGCGCTGTGAATAGATGAGGCCGAGTGTACGGTCCATATTGCGCTTCATGTTCTCCGGGAACACCGTCAAGTTCTTCACGATGTTGGCAAAGCGGTTCAACATGTAGTTGAGGGCGATCGTCGCATCCGGAAGGATCACGCGCTCAGCAGAAGAGTGTGAGATGTCGCGCTCATGCCAGAGAGGTACATTTTCATAGGCCGTGAGCATATAACCCCTGATCACACGAGCCATCCCGGTCATATTCTCGGAACCGATCGGATTGCGTTTATGAGGCATGGCAGAAGAGCCTTTTTGCCCCTTGGCGAAGAACTCTTCGACTTCACGCGTCTCACTTTTTTGGAGTCCGCGCACTTCGACTGCAAACTTCTCGACGGATGTTGCAATCAGTGCAAGTGTCCCCATGTAATGTGCGTGACGGTCACGCTGAAGCGTCTGGGTGGAAACAGGTGCCGGTGTGATTCCGAGCTTTTCGCATACATACGCTTCAACGAATGGATCAATGTTGGCATATGTTCCGACAGCACCGGAAATCTTACCGAATTCAACACCGGCCGCAGCGTCCTTGAAGCGATCGACATTACGCTTCATCTCTTCATACCAGAGGGCAAGCTTCAATCCGAACGTGGTCGGCTCAGCGTGCACCCCGTGCGTACGCCCCATCATGACCGTATGCTTATGTTCGATGGCTTTGTTCTTCAGAATCTCTACAAAACGTTCCAGATCCTTCAGGATGATGGCGTTGGCCTGCTTCAGCTGATACGAAAGGGCCGTATCCACTACGTCCGTCGACGTCAGTCCGTAATGGACCCATTTCCGTTCTTCTCCGAGCGTCTCGGATACCGCACGTGTGAAGGCTACCACATCATGGCGCGTCTCTTCTTCGATCTCTTTGATGCGGTCTACATTGAATCCTGCATTTTCACGGATCTTGGCTACGTCTTCCTTCGGGATATCCCCGATCTCAGCCCAGGCTTCGCATGCCAGGATTTCTACTTCCAACCAAGATTGGAAGCGATTTTCTTCCGTCCAAATGGCTCCCATCTCCGGGCGCGTATAACGTTCTATCATCCTTGTCGTCCTCCGATCTTTTCTTGAACCTTCCAGATCCCTGCACTGTTCACAGAATCCAACGTGCTGGCCATATCATCGGTCAGGATCGTCACATGTCCCATCTTCCGCTTTTCCTTCGGGACGTCCTTTCCGTACAGATGAATGAACCAATCGGGCTTTTCTGGAATGGCCTTCATGATAGGCTCTATATGTTCTCCTAATAGGTTGACCATCACAGCATCTTTTAATAAAACGGGTTGGCGCAGCGGCCAATTGCAGACAGCCTTGATATGCTGTGCAAACTGAGACACATCACATGCTTCGATAGAGAAGTGACCAGAGTTGTGAGGGCGTGGTGCCAGCTCATTGATGAAGATCCTGCCATCTTCCGTCAGGAACATCTCGATGGCGAGCGTCCCGACGAGATCAAGGGTCTCACTGATCCTCGTCGCCATTTCCACCGCCAAATCCGCCACCTCTTCCGTCACCCTTGCAGGAGCAATGGTTTCGTGGAGGATATTGTCCACGTGGATGTTTTCAACGACTGGAAAATGCGTCTGCTGTCCATCGGGATTGCGAGAAACAATCACCGAGATCTCCTTTTCGAATGAGAGCCATTTTTCAAGGACACACGCACCGTTCTTCAACAGTTCGGCCGCTTCTGGAATGGCTTCCCGTTCCCGGATCACAAACTGCCCTTTCCCGTCGTATCCGCCTCTTGCCGTTTTCAATACTGAAGGATAGCCAAGCTTTTCTATAGTATCATAGATATCCTGTTCTTGGTGAATGACCGCGTAAGGAGCGACCTCGACACCGGCATGGACAAGGGCTTCCTTCTCCATGATCCGGTCCTGGGTGATGCGGATCAGCTCCGCGCCCTGGGGAACATATGCCCTTTCATTCAGCCACTTCAACGCTTCATAATCGATGTTCTCGAATTCATAGGTGATGACATCACACTCTTCCGCCAACCGGTAGAGGGCATCATATTGATCATATGGAGCCGCGATGACCAGATCGGCCACCTGGGCGCAAGGAGCATTCCTCGCAGGATCAAGAACCGCCACCCTGAAGCCATTGTGTTTGGCTGCAAGGGCCATCATCCTGCCAAGCTGGCCCCCTCCGATGATCCCAATCGTCTGTCCTGGTAAGATCGTTTTCTTAGTCAAGGTCATCACTGCTTTCCATTACGTTTTGTCTCAAGTTGTCCCTTCTCGCCTCGAGAGCTTCTTCGATCCGGCTGTCTTCAACCGAGAGGATCTGAGCCGCCAGAAGTCCGGCATTCGTCGCCCCTGCCTTTCCAATCGCCACAGTCGCCACAGGCACCCCGCTAGGCATCTGGACGATGGAGAGGAGGGAATCAAGTCCGTTCAATGCCTTCGACTGCACCGGCACCCCGATTACCGGAATCGTGGTCTTTGCCGCCACCATGCCCGGCAGGTGGGCTGCTCCCCCTGCACCTGCAATGATGACCTTGACCCCGCGTCCTCGCGCTTCCTCTGCATATGTGAACATATAGTCAGGCGTCCTGTGTGCTGATACAACGCGTTTTTCATAAGGAACATCCAATTCATCCAATACGTCGCATGCATGCTTCATTGTTTCCCAATCCGATGTACTTCCCATAATCACACCTATCATGAACAAGGCACCTCCAGTGGTTAAAAAACAAAAATACCCGGATCGATTGTTCTCCATTATGAGAGAAAGCAATCGATCCGGGTATCATTCACGGACACCAAAATGGGTCCACAAATCAAGCTTCGATCCAGACAGCTACTTTCCTCATAGTCCGACCATTTACGGTAGTCAGGTAGAGACTCATGGGCCATATTCCCATTATTATATGAGGGTATTCGGTTTATTTGTCTTCATCATAACGTGATAACAGGGGGATGTCAACGAATAATCGAACGATAATAAAAGTCTGAAAATTAATGTTCGTATTTAGGAGTCCTTACTCCTCTATCTTCTTTCCTTCAAATACAATTGTCTGTTTTACAGGGACATATGTTTCTTTCCCCTGTTCTTCAAAGACCGGCTTCTCCATGCGCCTGACCGGCATATACCCTTGATCCTTCATGCGATCCAGGCAGTCACCGATCGACTCACCGTCTTTCACTTCAAACAACAACTTCTTACTCATTTCTTGATTTTCCCCTTTCGGATGCTCCGAACCTGCTTCACCCAGAATCCACCGTGGATGGTCTTCGGCTCATAAGCAATGATGAACGCCTTCGGGTCGAGCTCCTTAATGGTATCATAAAGCCTCATTTCATACTTCCGCGGCGTCAGGATCTGAAGCGCCATGCGATTCCCCTCAAGTCCGTTCGCCTCCCAGTTCGTCACACCGTATCCCCGTTCACGAAGCTGACCGGGAAGGGCCTTATCGTACTCCTTCGTGATGACATTCACCGTAATATATCCAAGAGCCAGCTTCTCCTCGATCTTCATCCCCACGATGACTCCGATCCCGTACCCCACTGCATAGGCAATGACATTCTGGATCTGATTGAGGTTATCCAAGACGAGTCCAAGCCCGACAACATATATAACAATCTCAAACATGCTCACAAACGCGGCAATGTACCGATACCCCTTCAACGTCAGGATCATCCTCGTTGTGAAAAACGATACATACACAATATTGATGACAAGGATGATGGCGACCATGATATAACTATTCTGCAACAAAACCTAATCCTCCTATCCCCTTTATGAAGGGGCCAAATTGAAATCTATTTTACTAGAAAAAGTCTGCGGAAGAAAGCACAGAAATCAAATCGTTCCGTACAATTTTTGGCAACGTTCGACTATGGTGTTTATGTTCCCTTTTTTGGGGTTGGTAAACGGGGGAGGAGTGCGGGTTTGAAGGGAATTGTATGGAGTGGATGGTGTTTTATGAAGGGATGGATGGGGTGGTGGTGAAGCATCGGGTTTCATTGCTGTTTTGTTTTTGTTTCTGTTTCTGTTCCTGTTCCTGTTCGCAAATATTGTCATGCAAGTGCTAGATGACTGAGGTTGTTTGCAAGTAAGACATCCGAACTGATACGAACGAGCGAAGTTCACAAATAGAATGAATGTCGATCTGGAGTTTCGCAAATGAAAACTTGATTATCGCAAATAAATTTGAAAATCTCGCAAGTAAATCGGTGAATTCCGCTGGTATTCCTGCTCCAAGAGGGAAGTAATAAGTAAAAAATTGCTCAAAATGGGCAAAAGAAGTTACGAGGAATGTTGAATGGTGTCAGGTACATAAGTGAATACTTTATTTGGAAAAATATCACTGATAAAAGCATCCTATCCGCAGGTATCACGCCCCCTTCGCAAGAAATGAAAAAAAGTCGCAAATAAGCGCGACTCCCCCCATAGCCTCATCTCCAGATAACGCCTCTGTCCATCCCACTTGGCTGATCCCATACTCCCACAGGTCATTAAAGCTCTAAAAGTCTGTCTCTTCGCCCTTGCTCACCGATATCATCCCATACTCTAACCGTAATTTCGCCCTCCTAACCAAAAAAAAAATCTTTCTACCCACCTTATTTCAAACGGCCAACATCACGACCAACACCACTCCCCGCCAACGAAAAAAACCAACAAAAAAAGCAACCCATCAAATGAGCTGCTTTTCTCTACATT
>NZ_JBLRVS010000005.1:0-3031 GCF_047915635.1 Rossellomorea sp. FS2
ATTGTTCTTTGAAAACTAGATAAAGTTTTATTGATAGTCAAGAAATTACCGAGTATCGCCATTTTAGGTTTTTAACCAATTCGGTTAAGTTAATAAGGGCGCACGGTGGATGCCTTGGCACTAGGAGCCGATGAAGGACGGGACTAACACCGATATGCTTCGGGGAGCTGTAAGTGAGCTGATCCGAAGATTTCCGAATGGGGGAACCCACTGTTCGTAATGGAACAGTATCCTTGCTTGAATACATAGAGCTTGGAAGGCAGACCCAGGGAACTGAAACATCTAAGTACCTGGAGGAAGAGAAAGCAAATGCGATTCCCTGAGTAGCGGCGAGCGAAACGGGATTAGCCCAAACCAAGAGGCTTGCCTCTTGGGGTTGTAGGACACTCTATACGGAGTTACAAAGGAACGGGGTAGACGAAGAAGTCTGGAAAGGCTCGTCAAAGAAGGTAACAACCCTGTAGTCGAAACTTCGTTCCCTCTTGAGTGGATCCTGAGTACGGCGGGACACGTGAAATCCCGTCGGAAGCTGGGAGGACCATCTCCCAAGGCTAAATACTCCCTAGTGACCGATAGTGAACCAGTACCGTGAGGGAAAGGTGAAAAGCACCCCGGAAGGGGAGTGAAATAGAACCTGAAACCGTGTGCCTACAAGTAGTCAGAGCCCGTTAACGGGTGATGGCGTGCCTTTTGTAGAATGAACCGGCGAGTTACGATCCCATGCAAGGTTAAGTCGAGAAGACGGAGCCGCAGCGAAAGCGAGTCTGAATAGGGCGAATGAGTATGTGGTCGTAGACCCGAAACCAGGTGATCTACCCATGTCCAGGATGAAGTCCAGGTAACACTGGATGGAGGTCCGAACCCACGCACGTTGAAAAGTGCGGGGATGAGGTGTGGGTAGCGGAGAAATTCCAATCGAACCTGGAGATAGCTGGTTCTCTCCGAAATAGCTTTAGGGCTAGCCTCATGTTGTAAGAGTCTTGGAGGTAGAGCACTGTTTGGACTAGGGGCCCTCATCGGGTTACCGAATTCAGACAAACTCCGAATGCCAAAGACTTATCCATGGGAGTCAGACTGCGAGTGATAAGATCCGTAGTCGAAAGGGAAACAGCCCAGACCACCAGCTAAGGTCCCAAAGTATACGTTAAGTGGAAAAGGATGTGGAGTTGCTTAGACAACCAGGATGTTGGCTTAGAAGCAGCCACCATTTAAAGAGTGCGTAATAGCTCACTGGTCGAGTGACTCTGCGCCGAAAATGTACCGGGGCTAAACGTATCACCGAAGCTGTGGATTGACACCGTTTGGTGTCAGTGGTAGGAGAGCGTTCTAAGGACTGCGAAGCTAGACCGTAAGGACTGGTGGAGTGCTTAGAAGTGAGAATGCCGGTATGAGTAGCGAAAGATGGGTGAGAATCCCATCCACCGAATGCCTAAGGTTTCCTGAGGAAGGCTCGTCCGCTCAGGGTTAGTCGGGACCTAAGTCGAGGCCGATAGGCGTAGACGATGGACAACAGGTTGATATTCCTGTACCACCTTTCTTCCATTTGAGCAATGGGGGGACGCAGGAGGATAGGGTAAGCGCACTGCTGGATATGTGCGTCTAAGCAGTTAGGCTGATGATGAGGCAAATCCCATCATCGTGAAGGCTGAGCTGTGATAGCGAGCGAATTATAGTAGCGAAGTTCCTGATTCCACACTGCCAAGAAAAGCCTCTAGCGAGGAAGATGGTGCCCGTACCGCAAACCGACACAGGTAGGCGAGGAGAGAATCCTAAGGTGAGCGAGAGAACTCTCGTTAAGGAACTCGGCAAAATGACCCCGTAACTTCGGGAGAAGGGGTGCTCTGGTAGGGTGCAAGCCCGAGAGAGCCGCAGTGAATAGGCCCAGGCGACTGTTTAGCAAAAACACAGGTCTCTGCGAAGCCGTAAGGCGAAGTATAGGGGCTGACGCCTGCCCGGTGCTGGAAGGTTAAGAGGAGTGCTTAGCGCAAGCGAAGGTGCGAATCGAAGCCCCAGTAAACGGCGGCCGTAACTATAACGGTCCTAAGGTAGCGAAATTCCTTGTCGGGTAAGTTCCGACCCGCACGAAAGGCGTAACGATCTGGGCACTGTCTCAACGAGAGACTCGGTGAAATTATAGTACCTGTGAAGATGCAGGTTACCCGCGACAGGACGGAAAGACCCCGTGGAGCTTTACTGTAGCCTGATATTGAATTTTGGCACAGCTTGTACAGGATAGGTAGGAGCCTTGGAAGCCGGAGCGCTAGCTTCGGTGGAGGCGTCGGTGGGATACTACCCTGGCTGTGTTGACATTCTAACCCGCGCCCCTTATCGGGGTGGGAGACAGTGTCAGGTGGGCAGTTTGACTGGGGCGGTCGCCTCCTAAAGAGTAACGGAGGCGCCCAAAGGTTCCCTCAGAATGGTTGGAAATCATTCGCAGAGTGTAAAGGCACAAGGGAGCTTGACTGCGAGACCTACAAGTCGAGCAGGGACGAAAGTCGGGCTTAGTGATCCGGTGGTTCCGCATGGAAGGGCCATCGCTCAACGGATAAAAGCTACCCCGGGGATAACAGGCTTATCTCCCCCAAGAGTCCACATCGACGGGGAGGTTTGGCACCTCGATGTCGGCTCATCGCATCCTGGGGCTGTAGTCGGTCCCAAGGGTTGGGCTGTTCGCCCATTAAAGCGGTACGCGAGCTGGGTTCAGAACGTCGTGAGACAGTTCGGTCCCTATCCGTCGTGGGCGCAGGAAATTTGAGAGGAGCTGTCCTTAGTACGAGAGGACCGGGATGGACGCACCGCTGGTGTACCAGTTGTCTTGCCAAAGGCATCGCTGGGTAGCTATGTGCGGAAGGGATAAGTGCTGAAAGCATCTAAGCATGAAGCCCCCCTCGAGATGAGATTTCCCATCACTTTATGTGAGTAAGATCCCTGAAAGATGATCAGGTAGATAGGTCAGAGGTGGAAGTGTGGCGACACATGGAGCTGACTGATACTAATCGATCGAGGACTTAACCAAACGTAATGCAGGCGC
>NZ_JBLRVS010000005.1:3131-51229 GCF_047915635.1 Rossellomorea sp. FS2
AATATAGAGAAAAGTAGCTCATTTGATGGGCTGCTTTTTTTGTTGTTTTTTTTCGTTGGCGGGGAATGTTGATGGTGGTGATGTTGACCGTTTGAAATAGGGTAGGTAGAAAGATTTTGTTGTTGATTAGGAGGGCGAAATTACGGTTAGAGTATGGGATGATATTGGTGAGCAAGGGCGAAGAGACAGACTTTTAGAGCTTTAATGACCTGTGGGAGTATATGATGAGCCAAGTGGGATGGACAGAGGCGTTATCTGGAGATGAGGCTATGGGGGGAGTCACGCTTAATTGCGACTTTATTTCTTTTCTTGCGAAAGGGTAATGATACCTGCGGATAGGGTGCTTGTATCAGTGATGTTTTTCCAATAAATGTATAGGAGTTTGCGTGTGACCCAATTCGACATTCCTCGCAACGTCTTTTCACCATTTTGCGCACTCGAAGAACCGCCGTTCCCCTCCTGGCGTGAAAACACCTGCGCGATTCAACCATTTACTTGCGACATTTTTAAAATTATTTGTGGAATTCCACTTTTTACTTGCGAAACGTACCACTGTGCATTTTTCAATTTGCGATTCATTCTCCTTATTTGCGAACAACTCTATATACTAGCGACTGGATAATCGTCGATGCAAATGATTTTAATAGAAACATGGCCAATTGACTCATAAAAGCCGTTAGAGGTTTCATGACTTAAGATAATATGTAATCATTGAAGTGGAACGGTCAGTAACGGTGTCCGGAGATGAGGCCATGTCCGGAATCACGCTTATTTGCGAAATAGCTTCACGTCTCATTTTAGTTTGCGTTTATGATAGGGTACTTACATGAAACGCTCTCCACCATGATACCTGAACTTCACAGAAGTTGACTTCTTCCTTCCAATTCTCTAGGATTATACAAAAGAACGTTTTCGCTGTGAAAGGGTGGGTCTCTTGAGAGGAACTTCTGGCAGTACGATTGAATTGTTTTTAAGGTGGCTTGAGGAAGAGGGAAAGTCAGGCAAGACGATTTTGACGTATCAGCAGGAGCTTAAGAAGTTTGATCAGTGGCTGGGGGAGCGCGGTGTGGTCCTTGAAGAAATCGGCCATGATGATGTTCAGGAATATATGATTCATTTGGAAGAGCAGGGGAAGAGTCCGATTACGACCGATAAGGTGCTTGGTGTGATCCGGACGTTGACCCGTTTTTTGAAACGGCCGGACGTTGGCCTTGATATCAGGATCAAGCATGCGCCAAAGAAGGATGAGATTGATGTGCTGACCAAGGAAGAGTGTGAGAGCCTCCTTGCCGAGGTGCGGGAAAGTCGGAATGCACGTAATGAAGCAATCGTTCTCACTCTTCTTCACACAGGTGTACGTGTGTCGGAGCTGTGCGGACTGGATTTGACGGATCTGGAGCTGGACCGGGGAGTCGTGAGGGTGACGGATACCCATGGCGATGAGAGGGTGATCCCGCTGACGGATGCGTTGAAATCCGTTCTGAAAGCCTACCTGGATGAAGTGCAGCCTGTTGGACCCCTGTTTGTGTCGCGGTCCCGTGAACGATTGACGGAGAGATCGGTTCAATATATGTTGAAGAAGTTTCACGTCAATGCCCAGAAGCTGCGCCATACCTTCTGTCAGCAGCTTGTGGACCAGGGAGTGAGCCTGGAGGTGGTCTCAAGGCTTGCTGGTCACCGGGATATCAATGTGACGCGGCGATACGTGAAGACAGCGGTGGGGGGTTCTGAGCTAGAGCGTGCCATCAGGGAGACATTTTCCCATAAGGGATGAGGGCATCATTCTCCTCCGCGGTATGATATAGTAATAGGGAAAAATCGATACGTGATGAGAGGTGTCGCTTATGGATAAAGATGAATTGGCAAGGAAACGATGGATGGCGGTTCCGGCCCATATCCGTGAAAAGTTTGAAGGGAACGTATTTTGCCGGACCTGCGGGGTTACAAGGATTATTGATTACATCGTGGATTCGGCGGACTTTAAAGTCTTGTTGATAGGCACCTGCGCTCAATGTGGAGGGCCTGTTAGCCGCGTTATTGATTAAGAAGAGAGCACATGCAAGGCGGATGGGAGACCATCCGTCTTTTTTATTTGCCATATGGAATCACTTCCGTTGGATTAAGGAAAATCAATACGTGTTTATGAAAGCGCTTTTAAAATATAATCAAAGTACGATTGAAAGAGGGGATGATGACAGTGGTAAGAATATTATTGGCATGCTCTGCTGGGATGTCCACCAGCCTGCTTGTGTCGAAGATGAAGGAAGCAGCTGAATCAAAGGGGATGGAGGCAGAGATTTGGGCTGTGGCTCAGGATAAGGCCTTCGTCGACATGGAACGGGCAGATGTGCTTCTGATTGGGCCTCAGATGAGGTTCATGAAGCGGAAGTATGAGGAGAAGGCGAAAGACTATGGAATCCCGGTGGATTCGATCGACCCGGTTTCCTATGGAAGGGTAGACGGAAAATCGGTGCTGGAAAAAGCGATGGATCTTATAAAAAAATGATCAGGGGGGACCTGGGATGAACAAATTTATGCAGGTATTGGAAAATGTGTTGCTTCCGGTTGCGGATAAATTGAATAATAATCGGTATTTGACGGCGCTTAGGGACGGATTCATGGTGGCCCTGCCGTTGATCATCTTCGGATCGATCTTCGTGGTACTCGCCAATCTTCCGTTCTTGGATAAACTGATTGGGAAAGATGCCTATGCCACGTATCAGTCGGCACTCGGGCCTGCATCCGCTGCGACGCTTACGATCATGGGCTTGTTCGTGATCATCGGCATCGGAAGCAAGCTGACGGAACATTACGGGGGAGAAAGTCTTTATGGAGGAGTGGCTGCCCTTGCTGCCTTCCTGATCCTCACGCCGCAGACGTTTGAAGGGGTCAATGGGGTGATTCCGACATCAAGTCTGGGTGCGCAGGGGATGTTCGTAGGGATTTTGACTGCTTTTACGGCAGCGGAGCTCTACCGGTTCTTCACCCAGAGAGGGTGGACGCTGAAAATGCCGAACGGGGTCCCGGATGCCGTAGCCCGCTCGTTCAGCGCGTTGATTCCGATTACCCTGACCTTGAGTACCTTCCTGATTGTCCGGATCATTTTTGAATACCTTCCATATGGAAGCGTACAGAGCTTTGTATATGATGTGGTTCAGGCTCCCCTTACCTCGCTTGGTTCAGGACTTCCTGCAACCATCGTGGCGGTCCTTCTCATCCAGGTGTTCTGGTTCTTCGGACTACATGGACAGATCATCGTGAACTCTGTATTCGACCCGATCTGGTATGCCCTAGCGAATGAAAATCTGCAGGCATTCCAGGCGGGTGAAGAGCTACCGCATATCGTCAGCAAGCAGTTTATCGATTCCTTCATCGTGGGGATGGGGGGATCGGGTATGACCCTTGCCGTCATTCTCGGCATCTTCATCATCGGGAAGAGCAGACAAATGAAAGAACTGGGTAAGATCGGGGCGCCGGCCGGGCTCTTCAATGTGAATGAGCCGATCATCTTCGGTCTCCCCATCATCATGAATCCCCTTGCCTTCATCCCATGGCTGCTGGCACCGGTGATCGTGGCCGTGTTTACGTACTTTGTCATGGCAACGGGAATCGTTCCCCCACCGACAGGGGTCATCGTCCCATGGACTACACCGACGATCCTGAACGGGGCCCTGGCGACGAATTCATGGCAGGGTGGCGTGCTGCAGGCAGTGAATATCTTCATCGTCTTCACCATTTGGTGGCCGTTCCTGCGACTCATGGATAAACAATACTATGAGCTTGAACGCAGAGGAGAAGGATCAACGGATGTCAATAAGAGTGCATAACGCAATGCGATTTCAAAAAAGGTGGCGAATGTAATGGAACAGCAGCAAGCAGATCTTACGGAAATATCCTTTCAAATCATCCTCTATGCAGGAAACGGAAAGTCATTTGCCATGGAAGCCATACAGGAAGCGAAGCGGAAAGATTTCAAGCGTGCAGATGAACTGATCGTCCAGGCTGGGGAGGAACTGGCGAAAGCCCATGAGTACCAAACAAAGCTCATCCAGCAGGAAGCCATGGGGCAGAGCAATCCGCTCAATGTGCTGCTCATCCATTCGCAGGATCATCTCATGACCTCGATGACCGTCAGGGATCTGGCTGTAGAAATCATTGAAATCTACCGATACAAGGAGTGGGATAAATGAAAAGGGAATTTCCAGAGGGCTTTTGGTGGGGAAGCGCGACTTCCTCCACCCAGCTCGAAGGGGCCGCATCTGAAGGCGGCAAAGGAAAGAATATATGGGATCATTGGTATGAAATCGAACCCGGTCGTTTCTTTGACGGTGTGGGCCCGGAGCAAACGTCGGGCTTCTATCATCGCTATCGTGACGATATTGCATTAATGAAGGAGATCGGTCACAATACGTATCGATTCTCGATCTCATGGTCACGCCTCATCCCAGGGGGAGAAGGCCCGGTGAACGAAGAGGCGGCCACCTTTTATGGGAATGTCATCGATGAGCTCCTGAGGCATGGCATCGAGCCGTTCGTCACACTGTATCACTTCGATATGCCGAAGGAGATGCAGGATCAAGGGGGCTTTGAGAACCGCCGTGTCGCCGAGGCGTTTGCACGCTACGCAAACATCTGCTTTGAGCGGTATGGTGATCGGGTGAAGAAGTGGTTCACATTCAACGAGCCCATTGTTCCTGTTGAGGGCGGCTACCTGTATGATTTCCACTATCCCAATATCGTGGATGGGAAGAAGGCTTCTCAGGTGGCGTATCACACGATGATTGCAAGCGCACTGGCGATCTCGGAATATAGGAAAGTAGGAGACGGCAAGATCGGGATCATCCTCAACCTGACGCCTTCTTATCCGAGGAGTGAGCACCCTGCTGACGTCAAGGCGTCCAGGATAGCGGATCTTTTCTTCAACCGAAGCTTCCTTGATCCATCGGTTCTCGGGGAATATCCACAGGAACTGATCGATCTTCTTGCTGACTATGATCATCTTCCGGCTGTACTTGAAGGAGACCGGGAGCTTCTGAAGCAGAACACCATCGATCTCCTTGGGGTGAATTACTATCAGCCGAGGAGGGTCAAGGCGAAAGCGTATTTGCCGAATCCGGAGGCACCGTTCATGCCTGAATGGTTCTTCGATCACTATGAGATGCCGGGAAGGAAGATGAATCCGTATCGTGGGTGGGAAATCTACGAAAAAGGCATCTACGATATCATGATGAATCTGAAAGAAAACTACGGGAATATCGAGTCGTTCGTTTCCGAGAACGGGATGGGTGTCCAGGATGAGGGGCGCTTCGAGAAAGAAGGCATGATCCATGACGATTACCGGATCGACTTCATCCGGGGCCATCTCGAGTGGCTCCATGCGGCCATTCAAGAAGGATGTCAGGCGAAGGGGTATCATCTGTGGACGTTCATGGACAACTGGTCCTGGATGAACGCGTATAAAAATCGTTATGGATTCTATCAGGTGGATCTCGATACAATGGAGAGGAAGCCGAAGAAGAGTGCCCATTGGTTCAGGGAAGTATCGATGCAAAATGGATTCTGAGCAGTGGCAAGAAGGATGGCGGAAGGGAGGAACGGGGCATGAATACGCGATTCAAACGGATTTTAAAAGAATTGATGGCGGTTGACGGCCTGGTGACGGGCAGTCATCTGGCCGGTGTGTCCCGGGTTTCCTCCCGGACGGTCCGGGAAGATGTGAAGCAATTGAATGATTGCCTGGAGGGACACGGTGCCGTCATCAGGGCGGTCCGTGGAAGGGGCTATACCCTTGAGGTCAAGGAGGAATCCGTCTTTAAGACCTTCCTGCAGCAACTTCTTGAGGTCGGGACTGATAAGCCGGTTGCTCCTGAGCAGCGCGTAGGCTATCTTGTCAGACGCTTCCTTCAGACAGATGGCTACTTGAAGATCCAGGACCTCGCCGATGAGATCCACGTGAGCTTTTCCACGCTGCAGAATGATTTGAAGGATGTTAAGGATATCCTCAGCCGCTATGACCTGCTGCTGGTCAAAAAGCCGAATTACGGCCTGAAGGTGGAAGGCGAGGAAGTGAACGTCCGGTTCTGCCTTGCCGAATACGTCATCGATCGTACCACGCCGGTCCGCAGGCAGATCCAGACCCTTCCCGATCTGCATGATGAGGAGCGTCTGGCTTTGATCTGGACGGTGGTGGAAAAGTATGTGGATCGCCACGGACTTCAGATGTCCGATATTGCCATGAACAACCTGGTTATCCACATTGCGATTGCCTGTAAGCGGATGATGTCGGGGAATCTCATATCCGCCATCACCCTCCAGATGGAGGAGATCCTTAAGGAAAAAGAGTACACCATCGCAGAGAAGATGGTGGAGGAGCTCAATGAAGTGCTGGAGGTGCGTTTTCCGCAGGTTGAGATCGCCTATATTGCCCTTCATTTATTGGGTACGCGCCTTGTGACGGAGCAGCGGCTTGAAGTCGAGTATCTGCAAGATGTAAAAGGTGAGGGGTATGCCACGCTCGTTGATGATATCCTTCTCGCAGTCGAGCGTGAATGGAAGATCCGCCTGACGGAAGATGAAGAACTGCGCGCAGCCCTCCTCATCCATCTGAAGCCAGCCATCAACCGATTCCGCTACGGCATGAATATCCGCAATCCCCTATTGGACGATATCAAGAAGAACTATCCCGTTGCATTCGAAGCAGGGGTCGTCGCCGGCAGGATCATCGATGAAAACATGGAGGTGCAGATCGATGAAAACGAGATCGGTTACTTGGCTCTGCACCTGGGAGCGGCCATCGAACGGCAAAATCTAGCCGGATCAGGGCCAAAGCGCGTCATCATCGTTTGTGCATCCGGTGCAGGAAGCGCCCGTATGATCAAGTATAAGCTTCAATCGAAATTCCGCCATGAAATGGACGTAGTGGCCACCACCGAATACTACCATCTGAAGAACCACAACTTGGAGGAAATCGACTTCATCATTTCCTCCATTCCCCTGGAAGAAGACCTCCCCGTGCCCGTCATACATGTAAGAACCATCTTATCAGGAGAAGACTATGCCAGGATCCAGTCTCATCTGGATCTCCAGCCGCATTCACACCTGGCCTATTTGAGGAGGGATTGCCTGTGGGTAAATGAACACTATTCCACAAAGGAAGAAGTACTCTCCGGACTGACAGATAAACTGGTGAAAAAAGGGCTCGTCGACCCTACCTTTTTTGACAGCGTAATGCGACGGGAAGAGATTGCCTCCACCTCTTTCGGTCCTCTTTTGGCCGTTCCCCATCCGATTTCTCCACAGTGGGATGAGACCTTTCTCGCCATCTGTTCCCTTGAAAAGCCGGTAGTATGGAATGGTGAGCCTGTGCAGCTCGTCTGTATCCTGAATGTAAAAAAGGAAAGTACCGAAGACCTGCAAATGGTCTATGCCTTTTTAACCGGTTTGGTGGAGAACCAGGAGCTGGTCCAAAAATGTCTCAGGTCACGGTCTGTAAGCGAGCTGTGGGAGATCCTGACCGGCGTCTGAATATGCCATCGATCCCTTTTGACCTCATCCGCCCTGGGCGGTATAATCTGGTATGAATGGCTTTAGGGAGAGGATTCAGGTGCACGTCGAAGAAGTAAGGAAACACCTCCATGCTTTCAAGGATGATGCCGGCCAGGGAGTGATCCAAAAGCTCGACCTGGAAAAGGAGGAGCGCCTCCTGAACAGGATGGCGGATCTGGAACCCTGCGATGAGTGTGAATCGGGGCTGATGGAGCTTGGAGAAGAATATAAGAGATTGAGAGCAAGATTGCCTGAACTGGAGAAAGCGGATTTTCGTTCACATAGGAAAGTGCTGAACAAGCTGTTGAATCATGTCCATAAGGTTCATAAGGTGGTGCCCCAGAACTACTATATTGGTGTATTCATGCCGCTTGGCCTGACCTTCGGAATGCTGATCGGCCTGGGATTCCTCGAGAATATGGTCTATGGCTTCACCTTGGGGATTTCAATCGGTATCGCCATCGGTGCCGGACTTGACGCGAAAAGCAAAAAAGATGGATTGACGTTTTAAAAAGAAGGATGACGATAGGGTCATCCTTCTTTTTTGTTCTGTTATACGACCGTTTAAGCAAATGACATCCGGTTTATCAACAGGTTATCCACTTTAAACAAACGTTTGATTTAATAACGCCTGCCGGATCCGTTCCTTTGCCCCCTTTCGCCACTTCTTCACAGCTTCGGGTGACACACCTTCCATGTCGGCGATTTCGCTGATCGACAGCATATGAAGGGAGTGAGCGATGACCCACTTCTTCTGATTGGCCGTAAGGTTCTCGCAGTAGGAGAGGAGGATTTCCACCGATAGGGTGTCCAAATCGTCACCGCCTGCTTCCGTGGCTCCCTCCTCCAGTGCGACCCCACGCTCTTCTACCTGTACTTCCCTCTTTAGCTCAGACAGAATCCGTCCCCTGATATACGAATAAGCGAAGGACGTGAACGTTCCTTTAGATGGTTCAAATTTCATATATGCCTCCCAGAGGGCGATCAAGCCGGTCTGGTAATAGTCATGATGATTCTTATAGATGCGCAGGGTGTGGATGATTTTGTGGATCATCTGGCTGTACTGTTCATGGACGAGTTCAAATGGTTCCATCTTCGATTCCTTTTGAGCAGGCGCCGCTCTGTTTTCCCGGTATATCCACAGTAAGGGAGAAAAGGATGGGTGGCAAAAGCCCCAATCAGCCCTGCATCAGGGGGTAAAGCCGCTTGGACCTGTGGATAACGGAAGTTTCTTTTAAGAAAACCTCAAGTTTTCTGTCAATTCAAGAAAAGTGAAAATTGATTAATGAATTTGTCATAATTTATGGTGAGGTTGTCTACACAGATATACAAATATTGCCACTGTCTTCTTATATGATAGAGTTCATAGATTGGAGGGACGAGTGGATGAGAATCGGATTGGTTGTGTTGGGACTATTGACCTCCTCGGTGGTGATCGGAGGCAAGTATCACTGGGAAGGGGAGGTGAAGGAAGTGCAGGCGTCGGCTTATGCCTCGCACCAGGATGTGCTGGCAGGAGAACGTGCAGAAGCGGAGGAGAAAGCAGAAAAGGAAAGGCATCGGATGCAGATATTGGACAGGATCAATGGGTTACCACGTGATGTTCAGCCGCTCTTCAGGGAAAAAGCGGCCCAAGGAAAGCCTGTACGCATGATGATTGCCGGGTCATCCTCGACATCGGATGAAGCAGGAGCCTGGCCGGATACGGTGAAAGAGGCCTTGACGAAAGAATACGGAGAAGAGCTCCTCTCCGTCTCCATCCATGAAGTCGGAAGAAGGACATCCAGAGAGGTGGTGAAGGATGGACTTCATCTTCCACTGGCGAAAGAAAAGCCGGATCTACTCCTTTTGGAACCGTTTCTTCTTGCGGATAATAGTCGCATCGATATGAAGGAAAGGCTGAAGAATCTTACTGCCATCCTGGATGCGTTCAAGAAAGAGAATCCTGATATCATGATTCTTCTACAGCCTTCCAACCCCATCCCCGATGCTCACTATTACCCAATGGAAGAGAAGAAGCTGAGAGAGTATGCCAAGGATCATCACTATCCATACATAGATCATTGGAAGGCTTGGAAGGATGTCGAATCTCAGGTGACAAAGAAGGAGCTGCCGAATAAGGATGGGAATGCAGTATGGGCGTCCTTCATGGTGGATTATTTTGTGGATAAGTCCCATTGAACCCGGCGTGTGCCGGGTTTTACTTTTAGCTTTAAATAGATCTTTGTATACACGAAATATCCTGCAAAAGGTAAAAAACCTAATAAATAACTATTCTGAAATATCTTTATTTAAAAAACATTTGACAGTATATCGATTAAAGTTGTATATTATATTTTGTGGACTTCTAAATAAAACTTTATTAGGATAATAAAGTCAACCCACTACAACTAAATAGTATGGCTTAATCGATCGAGCGGAGGAATCATGCAAGTGGTATTTCAATACCTTGGGGTGAATCCTTTTACCAGGTAGGGAACTCTCAATCCCGAATCCGACAGTTAACTCCGTATGCCAGTTGAGAGAAAGAACCTTTATTTTTCAACCAAAAGGCTGTTCTTTCTTAAGAACGGTCTTTTTTTGCTTTACGCACATCATCCAAGAGGGGGACCATCTATGAAAAAAATTCGTTTCGGTTTAGCCACCCAGATCTTCGTCGGGTTGATCCTGGGTATCCTTGTCGGGGTCATCTGGTTTAATGACCCGCGTGTTGCTACGTATCTCCAGCCGTTGGGAGACCTTTTCCTTCGTTTGATTAAAATGATTGTCATTCCGATCGTCATCTCCACTCTCATCGTCGGTGTGGCAGGTACCGGGAACGGAAAGGCTTTCGGCCGTCTTGGGGCAAAGACGATCATCTACTTCGAGGTCATCACGACCGTCGCCATCATCCTCGGGATCATCCTGGCGAACGTGTTCCATCCTGGAAGTCACGTCAACCTAGGATCTGTTGAGAAGACAGACATCCAATCCTACGTGGATACATCAGAAGACCAGAAAGACAAAACCATCGCAGAAACCTTCCTGCATATTGTTCCGACAAACTTCTTCCAATCCATCGCGGAAGGGGACATGCTGGCCATCATCTTCTTCTCCGTGCTATTCGGACTTGGAGTGGCAGCCATCGGGGAACGGGGGAAACCGGTCGTTCAATTCTTTGACGCCGTTTCCCATGCCATGTTCCACGTCGTCAACATGGTCATGAAGGTCGCACCACTCGGCGTATTCGCCCTGATCGGGGTAACCGTATCTAAATTCGGGATCGATTCCCTGGTATCACTCGGCAAGCTTGTCGGCCTCGTCTATGCGGCCTTGATCTTCTTCCTGATCGTCGTATTGGGACTGGTGGCCAAATGGGCCGGAGTGAACATCTTCACTCTACTTAAATACTTGAAGGATGAGCTTCTACTCGCCTTCAGTACATCGAGCTCCGAGACCGTACTTCCACGCGTCATGGAGAAGCTTGAAAAGATGGGTTGCCCGAAGGCCATCGTATCCTTCGTCGTACCGATCGGGTACACCTTCAACCTTGATGGATCGGTCCTGTATCAGGCCATCGCCGCCCTGTTCCTCGCGCAGGTCTACGGCATCGACCTTTCCATCATGCAACAGATCACCCTCATCCTTGTCCTTATGGTGACATCGAAAGGGATGGCTGCTGTACCTGGTACATCCTTCGTCGTCCTCCTTGCCACGTTAGGTACCATCGGGGTACCGGCAGAAGGCCTTGCCTTCATCGCAGGGGTCGACAGGATCATGGATATGGCCCGTACCGTCGTCAACTTAACAGGTAACACACTTGCCGCTATCGTCATGTCCAAATCAGAAGGACAGTATGACGCAGATCATGGAAATGAAGTCATGAAGGCTGGTTAGGAAAAACCTCCGCTCAAGAATCGATTGAGCGGGGGTTTTTTTGTCATTCATTCTTTACAAATCCCTAATATCTCTTCCATATTCCCTTCATATCCAGGGGCTAGACTGGATGAAAAAGGCGAAGGATGTGGACCGCATGTTCCATTTGATCAAATCAGACTACAGGGCATATGGGTTATCCCCGAAAGGATTGATCATCAGCTTCTTCAATGCTTCGACCTTCTGGCTTGTTGTGATGTACCGGATCGGGCACGCCCTTCATGTAAAGCGGGTGCCGCTCATTCCCAGGATCCTCCGGTCGGCAGGTATCATCTTCTATGGTGCCGAGATTTCCTACGGTGCCAAAATCGGTCCCGGCTTCCGGATTGCCCACTCGGTTGGGGTGGTGATCGGAACGAAAGTGAAGGCCGGGGCAAACCTGGAGGTGTTCCAAAATGTCACGATCGGGGGCAGGGACCAGGAGCGGAATGGTCAAATAAAGCCGATCATCGGTGATAATGTGACCATCTTCACGGGGGCTGTCGTTGCCGGTCCCGTCATCATCGGGGATAATGTGTCAGTCGGGGCGAATTCAGTCGTGACGAAGGATATCCAGCCGGATGTGATCGTTGCGGGAGCGCCTGCCAGGCCGGTGGGGAAGGTAGAGGTGGCGCATTCTTTGAGGAGTATGAGCGTATAGGAAAGACCGTCCAAGAGATTGGACGGTCTTTTCTATACTATTAGTCTATCAAGCCGTTCCAGCTTTCAGCAGCATTCCATCAAGGGGTCTTCCCATGATGGTTTCTGTCCAGGATGATGTCTGCAATAATGTGGAGAGATCGGTTCCAGTATCAATCCCCATCTGATGAAACATATTGACCATATCTTCTGTGCACACGTTACCGACTGCCTTAGGGGCAAATGGACAGCCTCCGAGGCCGGAAATCGAAGAATCAAAGCGGCGGACCCCAGCCTGGTAGCCAGCCAACGTATTGGCAAGTCCCAGCCCGCGGGTGTTATGGAAGTGGAGGCCGAGTTTCATGTCTTCTCCAAACTCCCTGTGGAACATCTTCACCAGATCATGGACCTGCTGGGGATTCGCCATGCCTGTTGTATCGGCCAGGGTGATCCCTGTACATCCTGCATGAAGGAAACGTTCAGCCACATGAAGGACAGTGCTGGATTCCACCTTGCCTTCGAAAGGGCATCCGAAAGCGGTGCCGAGGACACCGAGCACGTCTTTGGAGGCAGCGGAGCCTTCAAGGATGACGTCCTCAAGCTCGGTAACCGATTGGGCGACCGTCCGTTTGACATTCTTGAGATTGAAGCTGTCGCTTGTCGTCGTGACGACATGGAGACAGTCGACATCCGTCGTAAGGGCCCTTGTCAGGCCCGAGCGACTCAGGATGAGTCCTGCGTATGTGACCCCGTCGCCTTTGGGGAGTGCGTTGAGCACCTCTTCTGCATCTGCCATTTGAGGGACGACGGTAGGGTTGACGAACGAAACAGCTTCGAAATAACGAACACCAGATTCAATCAGACGTGTAATCAGCTCGGCTTTTTCCTCAGTGCTGAGGATTTTAGGCTCATTCTGGAGCCCGTCACGTGGACCTACTTCACAGATTTCTATCATCCTGGATCCTCCTTTTACTGTTTGGCGCTTTTTATCTTATCCAAATGCTTCAAGACATGATCCCGTCCCTGGTAGATGTGTTCGTGCATGGCGATTCTGGCCCTTTCAGGCTCTTTATTCTGTATGGCCTGCAGAATGATTTTGTGGATTTCCAATGATCGTTTTAATTGATTGTCATCATACCAATAGAATGATCTATAAACGATAGGGACGACAACCACTTTCGACAGATGAAAATGCAGATGGGCGTTGTTCGCTGCGTGGATGATCACTTCATGAAACTGCTGGTTCACATCAACGATTTCCTTGACCCTGACCAGGTCGGATTCCCCATAATCTTGAATGACCTTTTCATATTGAATGTTCGCGCTCTCCATTTTGACTAAATCCTCTTCTGTCCGATGGATGGCTGCCTGGCTTGCAGCATACCCCTCGAGGAGAGTCCTGAGGTCATAGATCTGCCGGATGTCTTCATTAGTGAAGTTTCGGACACTCACGCCCCGTTTCAGGGGGACAACCAACCCGTCTGCTTCAAGGTGCCGGATGGCTTCCCTGATCGGTGTTCTGCTAAGATTCAGTTCCTTGGCAAGGAATTCTTCTCCCAATCGCATACCCGGGGTATAACGACCGTCAATGATTGCGCCTTTAATATATTTGTATGCATCCATACCAACACCTCATGTACATTGTATACAATAAAACTAAAATTCACAATATTTAATAAATAAAAGCGCTTTATTTAAATAGTTATTGACTAATTGTATACAAGAAGTTAAATTTGTATACAAGATTAAGAAAATTCTAACAAGGAGAGGATCATGTGGAGGAACAAAAGCTTCCATTGGAGGACTTGCGAGTGGTGGAACTGGGGACCTTGCTGGCCGGACCTTTCAGCGGCAGGATGCTGGCTGATTTCGGAGCTGAAGTGATCAAGGTGGAGCCTCCGGGCAAATCGGATCCCATGAGAAATTGGGGGAAGTCCAAAGACGGGATCGGTCTATGGTGGCCGATTCAATCGAGGAATAAGAAGTCGATCACGCTCAATCTCAGAGAAGAGAAAGGACAGGAAATCTTAAAGGAGCTTGTGAAAGAAACAGATATCATCATTGAAAACTTCCGACCTGGAACGATGGAAAAGTGGAATCTATCATATGAGGAACTCTCTGCCATCAACCCCCGCCTCATCATGGTACGGACATCAGGTTTCGGTCAAACGGGCCCATATAAAAATCGTGCGGGTTTTGGAAGTGTCGGAGAGGCCATGGGTGGGCTGAGGAATGTGACAGGATTTGAGGATCGTCCTCCCTCCCGCATAGGAGTATCGGTAGGAGATACGCTGGCCGCTCTCTTTGCCACGATCGGTTGTTTGGTGGCGGTACATGAGAGAAATCATTCGGGTAAAGGTCAGGTGGTGGATACGGCCCTGTATGAATCGGTTTTCTCCATTATGGAAAGTCTGATTCCCGATTATCTCCTTGCCGGGTATGTAAGGGAACGGATGGGGAATATCCTGCCGGGAGTAGCCCCGTCCAATATCTATTTCACAAAAGATCGCACCTATATCGTGATAGGGGCAAACTCTGATGGGGTATTTTCGCGCTTGTGTGAGGCAATGGGGAACCCTGGCCTTGCAGAGGATGAGCGGTTTTCCACTCATTATGCCCGGGGTGAAAATATGAAGCTCATTGATTCCATCATAGAGGAATGGACAAAATCCTTGGATGCACAAGAGGCACTGGAGATCCTTGCTGAGAAAGGAGTGCCTTCGGGGTTGATTTACACGGCAAAGGAAATCCTGGAGGATCCTCATTATAAGGAGAGGGAGATGATTCTCAAGGTTGACCATCCTGATCTGGGTGAATTCCCCATGCCTGGAATCGTTCCAAAGCTCAGTCGAACACCTGGAAGGGTCAAAGAAGCCGGGGCAGAGAAAATGGGCAAGCATAATATGGAAATCTATTCAGGCATGTTAGGGATGAAGGAAGAGGAAATGGAAACGCTCAAAAAAGAGAATATCATCTGAAAAAAATGTAAGCGCTTGATTTTATTCGTTCAAAGAACAGGAGGAGGAAGAATGAAAGAGAAATCGATTAAGGAACCGATTCGTAAGAAGTGGATTTGGGTCTTCATGGTTTTATTAGTCATGGCCGTAGTACCGTGGTACTTTCCCTCTGCTGCCGTTGAACCATTCATACTCGGCTTTCCCTTATGGGCGTTTATTTCCCTCATTTTTTCGATTGCTCTGTGTGGCTATTTGAGCTGGCTGTGCCGAACTCAGTGGAATCTTGTTGAAGATGAAGAAGAGTCTGAGCGAATGAAGGAGGAGCGATAAGGGATGGAACTTACGTTTGCAGGTGCTGATGGGATTATCATACTCTCGGCTTTTGCCGTGATCATGCTGGTGATCGGGTATTTTTCGGGCAGGGGTGAGAAGAACCTTCACCATTCTCTTTCAGGATATTATCTAGCTGGGCGGAATCTTGGAATCATCGCGCTATTCTTTACTTTATATGCGACTCAATACAGTGGGAATACGATAGTGGGGTACGCCCCTTCGGCCTATCGGACCGGATTTTCTTGGCTTCAATCCATTTCCTTCATGACCATCATCATCGGGATCTATCTTTTATTTGCTCCCAGACTCTATGTTGTAGCGAAGCGCCGCAACTTCATTACACCAACGGATTGGGTGCATCATCGTTTTCAATCAAAGGCCGTGACATTGTTGAGTATCTTTCTCATGCTGTGGGGTCTTGGAAACTATCTATTAGAGCAGCTTGTAGCGATTGGTCATGCGGTTTCAGGTATGACGGGAGGGACAATCCCCTATCAGATCGCTGTTCTTGCTTTTATCTTCGTGATGTTGGCTTATGAATGGATGGGAGGAATGAAAGCGGTTGCTTTCACCGATGTCATGCAGGGGATCATCCTAATGGTGGGCATCATTGTATTCCTCATCGGTGGTCTTTATCTTGTGGGTGGCAATTTTGCAGAAGTTACCCGGTATATTCATGAAATGGAGCCGGTCAAAACCGCCGTTCCGCCGACAGAAGTATCCATTAACTGGTTTAGCATGCTGCTCCTGGTCGGATTAGGTGCAAGTATATACCCACATGCGGTGCAGCGGATCTATTCGGCACAGAGTGAAAGGACGCTTAAGAAATCCTTTTCCAGGATGGCGTGGATGCCCCTCATTACAACAGGCTTGGTGTTTATCGTAGGTATTACAGCCATCATGTTGTATCCAGGCCTGGATACCGTCGGTTCAGAGCAGATCGTCGGCATGATGGCTAACGACATCGCGGCCATCAATCCATTTTATTATTGGATGATGATCATTTTCTTCGGTGGCATCGTGGCGGCCATCGTGTCGACTGCGGATTCAGTCCTTCTGAGCTTCTCTTCCATGATTTCCAATGATGTGTACGGGCGCTTTATGAATCCGCGTGCGTCTGAGCACAGGAAGGTCATGGTTGGAAAGGTGGTCGGGGTTGTGGCTGTCTTCCTGCTTCTATGGGTGGCGTGGAATCCTCCAGGTACTCTGTATGAAATCTTTATTTTGAAATTTGAACTGCTGGTTCAGGTTTTCCCGGCGTTTGTCCTCGGTCTTTATTGGAAAGGGCTTGATAAGAAGGCGGTTTTCTGGGGAATGCTTTTCGGTGCGTTACTTGCTGGGGTCCTTACTCTTACAGGCAATAAAACGATTTATGGTATCCACGGGGGTGTGATCGGTCTTGGATTGAACTTTGTCATCTGTGTGGTAGGATCATGGTTGCTTCCGTCGGCTGCCGATAAGCCGGTTGAACAGGAGGAATATCAAACATTACGCTCTAAAGCCAATTAGCAGGGAAGGAGAATGGCAGATTGATAGAATTCAACCCCAGTCAGTTACATGATAATCAAATGTATAAACTATTAAGTGGATCGGTTGTTCCAAGGCCGATTGCCTGGGTGTCGACCATTTCCGAGGCAGGGGGGTTGAATCTGGCTCCATTCAGTTTCTTTACGGTCGCTTCGCGTAATCCTCCGATGCTCTGTTTCTCCATCGGACCAGGTGTAGGGGAGAGGACAGGTACGGAAAAGGATACATTCGTGAATATAAAAGCGATCGGTGAGTTCGTCGTAAATGTGGTTCCTTCCTCTCTCGGGAATCAAATGCAGGTTACAGCTGAAAACGTGGAGGAAGCAATAGATGAATTTAAAAGGGCAGGCGTTACTCCTGTCGAGAGTCGTACCGTAAGGGCGAAACGGGTGAAAGAAGCGCCGATCCAGATGGAGTGCTGCTTGGAGCAGATGATTTCCCTTGGCTCTGACTGGTTGATCATCGGAAGAGTGACCCATTATCACATTCAGGAAGACGTGTATCTGGGGGATTATAAGGTGGACTTGGACCGTCTTTCTCCCCTGGGGCGCTTGGCAGGGAATTATAGTGAGGTGGGAGAGATCTTTACGCTTCCCAGATGACAAAAGGAAAAAGGCCGGATCCGGCCTTTTTCCTTTATCCTTGTCTCCCAACTTGCCGAAGGTAGGCACGCAGGTCGTCCCCGAGTCCATCCCTCTTCAACGCAAAGTCCACTGTTGCACGTATAAAGCCGAACTTATCGCCGATGTCATACCGCTCCCCGTCGAATTCCTGCGCATAGACTGGATGTGTCCTGCTATAGTGATTGATGGCATCGGTGAGCTGGTATTCGCCTCCTGCTCCGGGTCCGAGGTCTTCAAGGTAGGAGAAGATCTCGGGTGTGAGGATGTAACGGCCCATGATGGCAAGGTCTGATGGGGCATGGGAAGGGTCGGGTTTTTCAATGAGTCCGTCGACGAGGTGGCAGCCCGATCGCGCAGTTTTGGGACCTTTTTGGACGATCCCATATTTTCCGGTTTCGTCGCGGTTGATGCGCTGGACCCCGAGGATGGGACCGCCCAGCTCATCGTAAGCGCTGATGAGCTGCTTCAGGCACGGGACCTCGGAGTCGATGAGATCATCGCCGAGCATGACGGCAAAGGGGGAGTCCCCGATGAACGAGCGTGCGCACAGGACGGCATGCCCGAGTCCGAGGGGCTCCTTCTGCCTGATATAATGGATGTTTGCGAGGTTCGAAATCGATTGGATTTCTTCAAGCTCCTCCCATTTCTCCTTGTCTGCCAAGGTGGATTCGAGTTCATAGGATTTATCGAAGTGATCTTCGATGCTTCTTTTTCCCCGGCCGGTGATGATGATGATATCCGTGATACCGGAAGTGACGGCTTCCTCGATGATGTATTGGATCGTCGGCTTGTCGACGATGGGGAGCATTTCCTTGGGCTGCGCTTTCGTCGCCGGCAGGAACCGTGTCCCCAGACCGGCAGCGGGAATGATGACTTTCGTGACATTCTTCAATCCTATTAGCCTCCTCTTCTTTTTCTCCTATCTTATCAGAATAGGAGCGGGGATATGACATTGGATGCTCTCCTTCGCCATCAGTCGAAGATTTTTCCCGGATTCAGGATTCCTTCAGGGTCGAGGAGAAGCTTGAAGGATTTCATGACCTTGGCGGCCTCTCCATGTTCCTGCTCCTGATACTTTTTCTTGCCGATGCCTACACCGTGTTCGCCTGTGCTGGTCCCTCCTGATCCCAGAGCCTTCAATACGAGCTCTTCATTGATATGAAGGGCTTTTTTCCTTTCTTCCGGTTTCTTCGGATCATAGACGATGCTCGTGTGGAAGTTTCCGTCTCCGACGTGTCCGAAGACGCCCCCAAGGAGCCCGCTGTCTTCGATGAGAGTCCGGGCATGGACGACGAGTTCGGCAAGATGGGATAGGGGAACGCACACATCGGAGCCGAGCATCTTCTTCCCGGGAATATGGCTGAAGGCATAGGAGAGCTCATGTCTTGCCCGCCAGATTTCGCTCCGTTCCTTCGAGCCCGCAGCTCGTTCCCAGTGGCTGCATCCTGCATCCTTCATGAGCTCTTCTGCGAGACTTGCTTCTTCCTCAGCGCCGCCCTTCGTTCCGGCGAATTCGAAGAAGAGGGAATGTTCCTCGGGGAACTCGTACTGACCATATGCATTCACCTGACGGATGCTCTCGGAGTCGACCAGCTCGATCCGCTGGACGGGGATCCCGCTCATGAGGATCATGTGGGCCGCTTCTGCACAGGCTTTCGGGGAAGGAAACGTACAACGCGCGGCGATCAGATGCTCCGGCGTTCCATGCAGCTTCAGGGTGATGCCGGTGATGATGCCGAGGGTTCCTTCTGATCCTGTGAAGAGGCCATTGAGGTGATATCCGCTGGAAGATTTTTTGGCACGGCTGCCGGTGTGGATGACTCTGCCGTCAGCCAGTACCACTTCAAGGTCGAGTACCTGATCCCTCATGGATCCGTATCGGACGGCCGTTGTCCCGCTTGCGTTCGTTGCAGTCATGCCGCCGATGCTTGCATCCGCTCCCGGGTCGATGGGGAAGTAGAGACCATGGCGGTTGATCTGTTTGTTCAGGGCAAGGCGGGTGATGCCGGGCTGGACGGTGACGCTCATATCCTCGGGGCTGAAATGGAGGATGCGGTCCATCCGCGTGAAATCGAGGGAGATTCCGTTCTGGACCGGGATTGCGCCTCCGTCCAATCCGGATCCCGCTCCGTATGGGGTCACGGGGATCCCGTACCGGGAAGCGGTTCGAAGAATGGCCACTACACCTTCCGTATCTTTCGGTGAAGCGACCACATCCGGGCTGACCCCGGGATGATAGGACTCATCATGGCTGTGCTGAAGCAAGGCGGTTTCGTTGATGGTTACGCCGTCTGCTCCAATTGCTTCTATTAATTCATTGATCCATTGGGGATCCATGGGATCACACCTTCCTCGTTTTACTAATTTTCAAAAAAGTCTATTTACAGGTAGGGTATCATACCGTACGATACATGTATACGGTATACCGGGAATGATTCAAACGAGGGGGGACGGGTTTGATCATAAAGAAAACACTTGCAGGTCAGGCGTTCCAGATGCTCAGGAAACAGATTCTTTCAGGGGAGCTGTCCTCAGGGGATGAGCTTCCGGAGAAAAGGCTTGCCGAAGAATATGGGATCAGCCGGACGCCGATCAGGGAAGCGCTGAGGAAACTCGCCGCCGAGGGGCTGGTGACGATTTCTGAAGCGAAGGTCGCCGTTGTCGCTTCCTTTACCGAGGAGGATGGGCTGCAGCATCTGGAGATCAGGGAGCTTCTCGAGGTATATAACCTCGATGTGATCCCGGGATTGGGTGATGGCCTCATGGGTGAACTTGATGACAATCTGGAAGCACAGCACCGTGCGATACTCGAGGACCGATACGATGCATTCATTGACCTGGACCGGCGCTTCCATCTCCTGTTGGCAGCGCCTAATCCGAATCCGAAGCTGAAGGAAATGATCAAATCATCCAATACGGGAGTGAACCGAGCCTTCCTCGGTCTGTCGGGAAGGCTCAGGATGAGTGCGATGGAAGCCTACGAAGAGCATGTTCGCCTTGTCCGATTCCTCAAGGTCGGCGACCGGGAATCAGCGAAAAGGCAAATGCGTCATCATATGACTCAGATCAGACAGCGCATGCAGGGATACTATAGAGAAGATCGATAAAAGGGGGAAGGGTCATGGCACAGTGGCAAACGCCGGAAGCATTGCGGGCACTGCTTTGTGAGCTCGTCAGCTGGCACAGCAGGACATTGACGGAAGGGGAAATCGAGTTCCCGAGGAAGCTGATGGAGAAAATGAAGGGCATTTCGTATTTTACCGAGCATCCGCAGCAGCTTAAGCTTGGGGAAGCCGATCTTGGACGGTCGTTCCTGACGGCCCTTTATAAGCATCCGCAAGCAACGAAGACCATTGTCCTCATCAGTCACTTCGACACGGTGAGTACGGAAGAATACGGGGTGCTCGAAGCACTTGCATTCAATCCAGAGGCGCTCACAAAAGAGCTTCCTCAATATGCGGCCGAACTTCATCCCGAAGCGAAGAAAGATCTCGAAGCCGGCACGTTCCTGTGGGGACGCGGCACGATGGACATGAAGGCGGGACTCGCCGTCCATATGGCGACCATCGAGAAAGCTTCAGCAGAGGGGTGGCCGGTGAATCTGGTCCTTTTGACGGTTCCGGATGAGGAGATCAACTCTTCCGGTATGAGGGCTGCCGTGACGGCCCTCAATGACATGAGGGATGAACATGGACTTACGTACACCCTCTTCCTGAACGGGGAGCCGGTCTTTTCCCAGAACCCGACGGATACGGCTTATAAGATCTATTCGGGCTCCATCGGGAAAATCATGCCGTCAGCGCTTTTCTATGGGAAGGAAACCCATGTCGGAGAGCCTCTCAGCGGGTTGACCTCATCGTTCATGGCGTCATTCCTGACCCGGAAGATGGAATGGAATCCCCTGTTCCGGGAAAGCGACCAAGGAGAATCGACACCGCTTCCCATCACATTGCTCCAGGAAGACCTGCGCCTGAATTATTCGGCCCAGACGCCGTTCGGTACCGTGGCCATGTACAATGTGTTCACGATGAAGCGTTCGGCCGCCGATGTGATGAATACCTTTGAAGAGGTGGCCAGGGAAGCGGCAGAAGAGTGCAATGAGTGGTACCGGGAGCTGTGCGAAAGGGAAGGGATCCCGTCGATCGGCGACGTATCCGTCCTGCGCTACGGGGAGCTTCTCCGTTATGCCGAGATGAAGATGGGGAAGGAATATATCGAAGCATTGAAGCAGGATATCCGCTCATACATCGGGGATGATCGGGAGAAATCATTCAAGATGGCCGACACCCTTCTCATCGACTGTCAGGAGTTGACGCCTGCCATCGTCTTGATGTACACCCCTCCGTATTACCCTGCGGTGAACACGTCTGACCATCCGCTTGTGCAGAAGCTGGTGGAGAAGGTGACCAAGGAGGCGGAGAAGTCTTTCGGACTGGAGGTGGAGCAGATCCACTACTTCAACGGGATCTCAGACTTGAGCTATGTGAATTTCAAGGATGAGCATCACGGCTGGACCGTGTATGAGGAAAATACCCCGGTGTGGGAAACGACGTACTCCATTCCGTTCGATGCCATGACAAGCCTTGACGCCCCCGTCCTGAACGTGGGACCGTTCGGGAAGGATGCCCATAAGCGCACCGAAAGGCTTCATATCGAGAGCGCATTTGTGAAGACGCCTGCTTTTGTGGAAGCTGTGATCAAAGAGGTAATGAATGATTGAATGACCGCGATCAGGGATCATCCCCTGCGCGGTTTTCTTATGGGAAAATGGCGACTAAAAACTTTTTTTACAAATAAAGTTAAACTTTTTAACAATATAGTGGAAGTTTTTAATGGTATACCTATAATAATGATAAAGTTCTAGTTCTTTAGGACTAAAAAATATGGGGTGATCATGTGAAAAAGTTTGAGGTGTTGATAAACGGAAGAACGGCAGCGATTTATCCTTCCTATGACGGAGTGCATCAGTCAAAGGTTGTCGATTGTTCAGGGGAAATCACGTACAGCAAGAAGTCTGTGAAAGAAGTGCTTGAAGAATCCTGCATCGTCCACGGGTCCGATTATAACGGACGAATCAGGGCGGTTCGAAGAGTATTGTCGTACGATCGAAAAACGCCGCTTTTGGTCAGTCTGATGGACTACATCCTGGCCATCCCTACACAATCACCCGATAATGATGATTGCATCTGGTTATTCTGCCGTCATATCCATTCAACGACCGTCGCCTGCGGTAAGACGTTTGTCCATTTCTCCAACGGGATGAAAATGGAAGTGAATTGTTCGTATGACGTGCTACATAGACAGCTCCAACGCGGCGCGGTGACGATGAATTATTTCAGCCGCTATCCGAGACCGCATTGAAGCTTTTAAAGATCCGTATGAAATAGAATCGTTTCTGCTGGAACCCTGTTGATCAAGGATGGCATAAGGAGAACTTTCTCTTCTTTGACTGTCACCATTCCTTGATGAACCGGGTTTTTTAGTTGTCGAGGTAATGTTAAAATATAATTTTATGAATTTTACAAATCCGTTGAAATATAATTTTAAAAGGGATTATAATAAGAATGAAAGCGCGTACGAGATTTAGGAGGAATTGAAATGCAGGATAATGTGTATGAACTGGGAACCGAGAAGGTCAATCCGGATACGTTAAAGATCGATACTGCCAGTACCGGTGAAGTGTTGCGGATGATGAATGACGAAGATCATAAAGTGGCGGAAGCCGTTAAAAAAGTCCTTCCCGTCGTGGAAGAAGTCGTGGATAAGGTGGTAGCTTCCATCTCTGCCGGGGGCAGGCTCATCTATATGGGGGCAGGTACAAGCGGCAGGCTCGGCGTCCTGGATGCTGTGGAATGCCCACCGACATTCAGCGTGGGGAGCGATGTGGTCGTCGGCTTGATTGCCGGTGGTGAACGGGCGTTCGTCAAAGCGGTAGAGGGAGCGGAAGACAATGAAGGGCTCGGTGCATCGGATCTTGCTGCACTTCAACTTGCTCCTGAAGATACGGTCGTTGGGATTGCGGCAAGCGGGCGGACACCGTATGTCATCGGGGGACTCAGGTACGCAAGGGAAGTCGGGGCCGTTACCGTCGCGCTCTCCTGCAACGAAGGGGCGAGAATATCTGAGGAAGCCGAGCATAAAATTGAAGTGAATGTAGGTCCCGAAGCACTGACGGGTTCAACCAGGCTCAAAGCGGGGACTGCTCAGAAGCTCGTGCTCAACATGATCTCCACTGCCTCCATGATCAAACTTGGAAAAGCTTACGGCAACCTCATGGTTGATGTGAATATCAGCAACTATAAGCTGGAACGAAGGGCCGTCGGCATCATCCGTGATATCACGGGGACCGACGAAGATACGGCGCTGAAGACGTTGAAGCTTGCCCATAATGAGGTCAAGGCATCAATCGTCATGATCAAGCTCGGCTGCGGGTATGACGAGGCGAAGGACCGGCTGCGGGATGCCAACGGGTACGTTCGGGTGGCTATTGAAGAATAGTCCCACCCGCTGGCGTCAGATATAAAAAATAAAAGGGGTCGAGAGGAGAGGGTCGCAGTGACAAACAGAGAACTGGCAGCGGCGATATTGAGGAAGTTCGGTGGTGCGGGGAACATCACGAGCTATGAGCATTGCATGACAAGGCTTCGTGTGAAGGTTGCCGATGAAAGCCTTGTCGAGAAGGCAACGATGAAAGACATCGACGGCGTCATCGGATTTGTGGAAGATGACACCTATCAGGTCATTTTGGGACCGGGGAAAGTGAACAAGGTTACGGAAGAGTTCGGGAAACTCGTTGCAGAAGATGGCAGTGACATCGACCTGAAAGCACGGGCCGCCGATCGGAAAGCCGAACTGAAGAAAAAAAACAGTACACCGGTCAAGCTTTTACTGAGAAGGATTGCCAATATCTTCATCCCTCTCATTCCGGCCCTGATCGCTTCGGGTCTGATCACAGGCTTCACAAAATTCTTCGTCCAGGCCGGATGGCTGAATGGTGAATCTAATCTTGTCATGATGCTGTCCGTAATCGGTAGCGGGTTGTTTGCCTACCTCGGCATCCTTGTCGGGGTGAATGCTGCCAAGGAGTTCGGTGGTTCACCGGCACTCGGGGGCCTTGCGGGGATTCTGATCATCAATCCGGCCATCGGTGACATCGCCCTCTTCGGGGAAAATCTCCTTCCGGGCAGGGGCGGCTTGATCGGGGTCTTGATTGCAGCAGTCTTCATGGCCTTCGTGGAGAAGAACGTACGGAAGATCATGCCTCAGGCCATCGATATCATTTTTACACCGACAATTGCACTCTTGGTCACAGGTTTACTGACATATACCGTATTCATGCCTGTGGGTGGATTCATATCTGATATTATTACTAAAGGATTATTATCATTGATCGAAGTCGGCGGAATCGGTGCAGGATTCGTCCTTGGGGCGACATTCCTTCCCCTCGTCGTGACCGGACTGCATCAGGGCTTGACGCCTGTGCATCTTGAGCTCATCAATTCCATCGGGGATGATCCCCTTCTGCCGATCCTCGCCATGGGTGGGGCCGGTCAGGTTGGAGCGGCCTTTGCCATTTTCTTCAAAACAAAGAAACCGAAGCTGAAGCGGGCCATCGGGGGGTCCCTTCCTGCCGGGATCCTCGGCATCGGTGAGCCGTTGATCTTCGGGGTGACGCTGCCTCTTGGCCGTCCGTTCCTGACAGCTTGTCTCGGCGCCGGTTTCGGCGGAGCTTTCCAGGCGCATTTCGATGTGGCGACTTTCGCCATCGGTGTCTCGGGTGTACCGCTGATCTTCCTTGTGAACGCAGGGGAAATCCTCTATTATGTCATTGGATTGCTCATTGCCTATCTCGCAGGCTTCCTGTTGACGTATGCATTCGGATTCAAAGATGAGATGGCGAGTGAGTTTGAATGATCGGTATTTCGATTTATCTGTCTGATCCACGTGCAGAAGAACGAATCATCCGGGCCTCTGCCATGGGGATCAAACAGGCTTTCACATCCTTTCATATTCCGGAGGAACCTGCCGGGCAGGAGCGGATACGCCAGCTCCTTTCCCTTTTCCATGATGAAGGTTTCGAAGTGTTCGCCGATGTCTCACGGCAGACTCCGGAGATGCTCGGCCTTACATGCTTCAGGGAGATGAGGTCGCTTGGGGTCACGGCACTGAGACTGGATGATGGGTTCTCACGCGAGGATGTGGAGCATCTTTCCCATCACTTCAAGCTTGCCATCAATGCCAGTACCGTCAGGAAGGAAGAAGTCGAGGACTGGTTGGGGATGGGAATCGATCCTTCCGCCCTGATCGCATGGCACAATTTTTATCCGCGAAGGGAAACGGGGATCAGCTCAGCGTTTTTCCGGTCCCAGCAGAGGATGTTCGACTCATTCGGGATTCCCGTGTATGCTTTCGTACCCGGTGATGAGGAACAGAGGGGACCGTTATTCCAGGGGCTCCCGACGCTTGAAGATCACAGGTACGGGAATCCGTATGTACATGCGGCCGGTCTTTTCCATGAAGGGGTCAGCGGTGTATTCATCGGTGATCCTGGATGGTCGGCAGAGCTTCTGCACCATCTTCACGAGCTGGACGGGAATGGGATCATCACCCTTTCCTATGAAGGCTCCAGTGAGGTGGAGGGTGAGTATTCCCTAAGGCCGGATCCGGGGCGGGATGTTCTCAGGATCATGAACACAAGGACGGCTGCCGGCGTTTCGCCTGAAGCATGCATTGAGCGCACGCCGGGAGCCATCACGAGGGATAATGATGACTATGGGCGCTACCGCGGGGAGATGGGGATCGTCATCCGCCCATTGGAAGCCGATCCTTCCGTCAACGTGGTGGGCTGGGTCCATGAACGGCATATGCCGCTCCTTCAATTCTTGAAACCGTCCCAGCGGATTCGCTTTAAAAAATATATTTGATCCAGTGGACCCTGTCTTGGCGGCAGGGTCCTTTTTGTAATGGAAAAATGGCACATACATACACCCTCTTCGTCCATACTAAGAGCAAACCATTCACGACGGAGGAGGGGGAATAGTGAAAAGAATATGGGTGGCATGCGTCCTTGTCGCGTTCGTGGGTCTGGGCTCTCCCTTCACGGCTGAAGCCGGCAATGATAGCACGGTGGCTCATTGGCGTTTCTCCAAAAGTGAAGTGAAGAGCGGATCCCTTGATGGGGGAAAACTGATCTTGAAGGATCGGAGCGGGAAAGGAAATGAGCTCGTCCTGGTCAACGATGGAACGGACGGGCTCTTGAACTGGTCGAAGGACGATATCGCACGGAAATTCATCGTGGGGAGCCTCGACTTTCATAACCGCAAAAGCTTGAAGGGCGGCCAATACTTTCAGACAGGGAAAGATGCTCCCCTCAATGGGGAGGCATTCTTGAAAGGCTATACCATTGAAGCGGTCATCAAGCTTCCCGATCCGTTCACAAGGGATGAATACAGTGGAATGGGGATCCTCGGCAGGAAGGGGTCTGAGCTGACCATCACCCATTTCAAACAGGTGCAGTGGACGGGAACACCTGCAAACGGCAAGAAATCAAGGGTCTTCGGATCCTTTGCCCTCCCGGGGAAAAAGGACTGGTATCACATCGCGGTGGTCAATGACGGTAAGAAGACGAGGGTATTCATCAACGGCGCGGAAGATTTCCGCCAAAATGCATCCACCGTCACCGGACTCCTGGCACCCAATAAGGGGGTATGGACGGTCGGGAAGGGAAGCGGCAAGGGTTCATTATTCGCCGGAAGCATCCAGGAAATCCGCATTTCGGATCAGGCACTCCCAAAAGGGAAGTGGCTCATTCCAGAACCGAGGAAAAACAATCTTCGCAGCGGGATGAGCAGCAAAGGTCATCTTCTCGGCAACAAGGAAAACTACAACTTCCTCTTTGTGCCCGATCCGCAGAAGACGGTCCGCTATATGCCTGCGTTGTTCCATCAGCAGGTGAAATGGATCTCCACCATGCAGGAGAAGTTGAATATCGCCATGACGGCATTCCTTGGAGACATGGTGGATCAAAGTGATTCGGCCAGGCAGTGGGAGCACTCATCCCTTAGCCTCAGCGTCCTCGACCGACGCCGGGTTCCCTATATCACCCTCGCAGGGAATCATGATTACGGGCTTGGCAACCCCTATCTCTACTATTACGGACCGAAGCGCTATACGGATAAGCCTTATTATAAGGGAACGTCCCCCTCAAAATTCAGCTCCTATTCCATTACAGAAGCCGGAAGTTATGAATATCTCTTCCTCTCAGTGGATATGGGCCATCTGAAGAAAGACCTGCCGTGGGCCAAAAAGGTACTGAAGGAGCACCCCGGGATACCGACCATCCTCTTGTCCCATGAGATCCTCACAAGCGACGGGACGTTCCCTGTCGATACGAATCGCGGCAGTCGCCTGTGGGAAGGCCTTGTGGATGGGAATGATCAGGTCTTCATGACGGTGAACGGACACCACCAGGGAACCGTGCACCGGATAAAGGAAAACCGTTTCGGGCATCCCGTCATCCAGGTCCTCGTCGATTATCAATCAAGCTACAACGGCGGGAACGGTTGGATGAGGCTCGCTGAGTTCGACGAAAAGCATGATAAGATCCGGTTCAAGACCTATTCCCCTTGGGCCGATTCCATCTCTGAAAAGGAGCGGAGCTATTTCGATGCCCCTTATCTGACCGGTGATGAACATCAATTCACGGTCCCATTTCGATTTAAAGAACGATTTGATTTTTAGCGTCCGGACTCCGGGCGCTATTTCTATTTTCGGATCAACGTTTTCCCTGCATCGTAAGCAGGGACACTCCTATTTATGTCGAATTATAATGGAATATGTCTCTTTTCCTTATATAATATGTATTGTGGGTATATGTTCAACTATATGTAAAGGATGGTTCGATTGGAAGATATAGTCGTGACCGGGTATGGTCTGAAGATACCCGGTGCCAACAATAAACAGGAATTCCATCACATATTGGAGAAAGGGATCTGCACGCATTCCATCCTGAAAGGAAAGGGAAGGAATCAGGGGGATATCATTGCGGGGCTGATCGACGATGAGTTCGAGACGCTTGGCAACAGGAACTACCGGCGGTATCCGAGATCGGCAAGACTCGCCGTCGCAGCGGCACGGGATGCAGTCGACATGAGCGGATTGTCGGCGGATCCCAGGCGGATCGGCGTCATCATCGGTACATCGGCAGGAGCGATCCTGGAAGTGGAAGCATATGCTCCAGTGGCATCAGGATTAAAAGGTTATCCGGTCCACGGGGTGTCCATCGTGGATTCGCACACGATTTCCTCTACGGTATCGGAGCATATCGGGGCAAAAGGCCCCGCCTATACACTTACTACAGGCTGTACGGCGAGTCTTGATGCGGTGTCCCTCGGGAAGTTACTGCTTAAGACCGGTCAGGTCGATGCCTGCCTTGTCGGGGGGACCGATGCTCCTCTTGGACAGTGGAGTATCAATGGCTTCCTGAAGATGAAAGCCATCCAATCAGCACGCTCCATCTCGGATGCTGGCGTCCCCTTCTCTAATCAGCATGACGGCTTTGTCCTTGCAGAAGGGGCGGCCATCCTGGTCCTCGAAAGAAGGGAAGATGCGCTGAAGAAGGGGCACCCGATCCACGGCAGTATCGGAAAGGTGGTTTCACGCAATGAAGGGAAGCCGATGCTCCAAGTGGACGATACGGGTGAAGAAATGCTCTCGGTCCTCCATGATGCCATCGGGGATGTGACCCCCACCTATGTGAACAGCCAGGCACTCGGCCTAAAGGTGAATGACCGGATTGAATCCATGAATCATCATCGCATGTTCAACAGGGATGTGCCCATCACCTCGATTAAAGGAATGACGGGTCATTCCTTTGCCGCCATGGGGGCGATCCAGACGATCTCTTCCATCCTCTCCATGGAGTATGGGTTTATCCCCCCCACCATCAAAACCAGTCAAGAAGGATTTGAGTCCCTTCCTTTGGTAAGAGAGACGCGCTATCAGCCGGTTTCAACTGTCAGTATCACGACACACGGCATAAGCGGAAATAACGCCTGTATGTTAATTTCGAAGTAGGAGGGATGGCATCATGTTTTTTTTATACTCAATTATCGTCGCATTGATCCCGATCATCATCGGCGCCACCATACTTCGTATGTTCAAGGGAAGCAGTTTGTCGAGGGTGCTTTTCTTATTCCTGGTTTTCGCCACATTCTGGCAGTTGGATGTATCGGTATTATTTGCTTATACGTTACTCCCTGAGGAAGTGGTCGAGTTTCTCTTCAGGCTCTTCCGGTTCGGGAGCATCATGATCGCACCGATTCTCTTCCATGTGGCTTACACCGTCTATATGCAGGAGCTGAAGCACTTGAAGGGGACCAGATGGCGCTTCTTCATGAATAGGGGCATACTCGTCTTCTTCTATTGCTGGAGTTTCATCGTGTATGTGATCGGGTGGACAGAGAAGGGGGTCGCTTCCCTGCGGGTGATCAATCCCGGTCATGCATTCCCCTTCTACTTCCCTGTGCCGGGCGAGTATTCGTGGGTGTTTTACCTGAATACGATCATGTTCGCCGTCAGTCTGGCCGTATCGTATTTGTTATCGAGATGGATCGAGAGTCCGGCTCAGCGTTCTTTCCTGATCCACTTCACCATCTCCACCGTGGTGGGTTATTCCCTTGGCGTGTTGAATCTCTATCCCGGTTCCATGTTGCTCCCGAGTTCATTCGCGGTGCTGCTGTTCGCCATTTCCATCCTGATTTTATCGAATCGCATCCACGTTGAAACCGTGAAGAAGATGAATGAACGGATCGATGAGCAGCATACCTTCCTCAGGACGGTGATCGATATGAATCCGAGCTATATTTATGCGAAAGATGAGGACGGTCGGTATTCCCTGGTGAATCTCGCGTATGCCTCCCTGTTCGGACTCTCCAAGGATGAGATGATCGGAATGACCGATCTTGAGCTACAGGAGAGCAGACAGACGGGCAGGGATATCGTGGAAATGGACCGGTTCATTCTGCGGACGATGAAGGGGATCGATGTCGAAGAAGAAAAGTTCGTCGACACGTGCGGCGGTGTCCGCTGGCTCCAGACGTCAAAGATCCCCATTGTGACAGATGACACTACCCTGGTACTCTGTGTTTCCACAGACATCACGGAGCGGAAGGAGCATGAAGAAGAGCTCGCTTACCAAGCGAACCACGATGTACTGACGCGTCTCCCGAATCGCCGGCAGTTCAATGACGACCTTACGGGGTTCCTCGAGGACGCCTCCAGGGGAGCCCTCATGCTCATTGACCTGGACCGATTCAAATACATCAATGATACCCTCGGTCACGACTTCGGGGATCTTCTCCTCATTGAAGTTGCCGAGCGTTTGGCAGCCTTCCTGCGGCCGTATGGGGCGAACGTCTATCGTCTTGGCGGCGATGAGTTCACTCTTCTCTTCCCGGATCGTTCCAAAGAGGAGGCGGTGGTGATCGCCAATGACCTGCTCGATCAGTTCAGGAGGGAGTTCTGGATCCAGGGGCAGGAATATACCATCACACCGAGCATCGGGATCAGCCTTTATCCTCAAGATGCCCGAGATGCCAAGACGCTCATGAAAAATGCCGATACGGCCATGTACTATGTGAAAGAGAAAGGCAAGAACAGCTTCCAGTTCTTCTCTGATGAAATGAACCATCAGTTTTACCGAAAAATGGTGATTGAGAAAGAACTCCGATCGGCCCTCTCCCGCAACGAATTGATCTTGCACTATCAGCCGTCCTGGAATCTTTCTTCCGAAAAGGTATGCGGGATGGAGGCGCTCCTGCGATGGACGAACCAAACCCTCGGTCCGGTCTCGCCGTCTGAGTTCATCCCGGTCGCTGAAGAAACGGGACTCATCATTCCAATCGGGGAATGGGTGCTGAAGGAAGCATGCAAGCAAAACGTACGCTGGCAGCGTGCTGGTTACCCTCCGATGAAGGTGGGGGTCAATGTATCGATCAAGCAGCTCCTCGACGAATCATTCGCCTGCATGGTGAAGGACGTTCTGAGCCGGACGGGCCTCAATCCAGATTATCTTGACCTTGAAGTCACCGAGAGCATCGCCATGTACGAGCTCGATATCATGATCCGGAAGCTGAATGAACTGAAGGCGATCGGTGTGTCCATCTCCATGGATGATTTCGGTACAGGCTACTCAAGCTTGAGCTATCTGAAGCAGTATCCACTAGATACGTTGAAGATCGACCGTTCCTTCATCAAGGGGATCACCTCCCACGAAGACCACAAAGCCATCGTCATGAGTATCATTTCCATGGCAAAGCATCTGCAACTGAAGGTCACAGCGGAAGGGGTCGAGGATATGGGGGAATACGACTTCCTGAAACAGACTGAGTGCGATGTGATCCAAGGGTATGCCATCAGCAGACCCTTGTCTCCTGAGGACTTCGAGAAGAATGTCTTCGGCAAGATGAAACTATAATGAAAGCCGTCCCGATCATTCCGGGACGGCTTTTTTCAATGATGGGGCCTGAAGATGGATTGGAATCGGGTCATGGTGGTATCGTGAAAGATCGAATGCCGCGGGAGCTCATAGAGATGATCGTCTTGAGAAGCGTCACGCTCTTCCGTTGTGAAAGCCATGTCGATGCCGAGTTCATTCAGGATCCTGATTGACTTGGGTGAATACTCCCCGTAAGGATAAGCAAAAGCAAGGCTTTCCCCCTTCAGGACCCCGATGCTTTTCGCAACATCTTTTCTGATGGCGCCTGCTTCTTCCGTGATCAAAAAGCTTTTTTTATCCTTCGTGGAAGACCCTTTCCGGTGATGGAAGTCAAAGGTGTGACTGTAATAGGAAAAGACGCTACAGGCGGAGGCAAGTTCTTCCGTGGTCGCGTACTGTACGTACTCGGGGGTGAAGGGACGATCTTCCGCAGTGATCATACCTGCGATCAGGAAGCTCGCAGCTTGAAATCCGTACTTCTTCAAGATCGGATATGCTTCGATCACGTTGTCCTTATACCCGTCGTCGAAGGTGATGACCACGCTTTTCTTCGGAATCTCCTGTTTGTTTATAAGGAATTCATGGAGCTCGGGAAGGGTGAGGGAGGTGAACCCTTCTTCTTTCAAAAACGCGATCTGTTTCTCGAATTCCTCCTTTGTGACAATCATCTGGTTCACCCTTCCATCGACCATGTGCCGGGAAGAGAGGTCGCTCTCATCCACGATGCGATGATAGGTGAGGATCGGGACCGTACCGTCATGTCTCGTGCTCGCGTTGAACCTCCTTGGCTCCTTCGCACAGGAATCGATCTCGATGTTGCTGTCTGCCGAGGCAGTGGTGACAGGCTCAGGGAGGTGAAGCTCGGTGAGATACAGGAAGATGCCTGCGAAGATGCTGAAAAGAAGGGCGAGGAAACCGGATGCAAAAAGGCTCTTCAGAATCATGCCCGTTTCACTCCCTTCCAGCCCACCGTACCGCTCCGTTCAAACTTATCCCATGACTGGGGCTGATGGAAGTAGGAGAGGGTGCCGTACACGACGAAGACAAGATTGATCATCCGGTAAACGCCGATTTCCACAGGGAGGAAGCAGAGGATCCGGATGATGTCCCGTTTGGAAAACCGGATGCCGTGAAGCCTGCTGATATAGATGGTGGTGATGCTTTGATACATGAAGAGCATGACGGCCGTCAGCCCGAGGAACAGGAACAGCGTCATCCCATCATGGCGGAAGATGAAGACGATAGGTGCCGCGATCACAGTGAAAGCATTCAACGTACCGATGACGAACTGGTCGACCAGGAAGAAAAGAGAGAATCTCCAGGAAAATCGGGTGAAATAGGAGGAGCGGTAGTGAATCAGGCAGTCGATGAACGCCTTTTGCCAGCGGACCCGCTGCTTGAACATGGACTTTAATGTATCGGGGCATTCCGTGTAGCAGACAGCGGAAGGTACGAAGGAGATCCGGGAACTGCGGCCATTCTCTTCGATCCATCGGTGAAGCTTGAGGGTGATATCCATATCTTCACCGATCGTACTGCGGAAGCCTTGTATGTGGAAGAGGGTTTCCCTGCGGAACGTGCCGAAAGCCCCTGCGATGACCGTGATGGCTCCGACCGCTGCCTGTGCCCGCTTGTGGAGAAGGAAAGCGGTCAGATACTGGAGGAACTGATAGCGGATCACATTCGGGATCGTAAATGTTGGCTTCAAATGGCCCATCTCACCGGAGAATGCCTGAGAGATCAGCACGTTTCCACCGCAGGCGATGACCCTGTGATCCTGGAAGGCAGCGTTCATCTCCACTAATGCATCTTCCCCGAGGATGCTGTCGGCATCCAGGGTGATTACCAGCTCATTGCGGCTGAAAGTGATGCCTGCATTCAGGGCATCGGCTTTCCCGCCGTTCACTTTATCTAGGACATAGATCGATGGGTGGAGGGAAGAACGGAAGACATTGATGACCTCCTTATGAACCAATCCGCCTTCACACGGTCTATGGTAAAGATGTAGATCGAGCAGCTCCTTCAGGACATCGAAGGTGGCGTCGGTCGACCCGTCGTTCACGATGATGAGCTCTGCATCCCCATGGGCCTGATGCAAATATCCTTGAATGCAATTCTCGATCACCTTCTCTTCATTATAAGCGGGAACGATGATGGAGAAGGAGTGCTGTCTTGTAATGGGGCTCCGTTTCTTCTTTTCATTCTTGAACAGTGGAATCAGGATATAGACGGTTTGAAACAGGACGAAGGCGATAAAAAGTGTGAAGGTGAGTAAGAGCAATACCATATTCATTCCTCCCCGCGGTGTTGATAGACCCGCACATAGTCGATCAGGAATTCTTCATGTAAATCCCAACGCTCGGGATCCCCCGGCCACGTTCCGCCGATGGCGGTATTCATATATAGAAAGAGTGGAAGATTCGGAGAGAAGGAGGTGGTTTCGAATACTACCTCTCCATCAAGCGTCCAGGAGACTCTGTCTTTTTCCCAAATCATCCCGTACGTATGGAAATGTTCATAAAAGGCTTCCTTTCCTGTATAGGTGAAGTAATCCCGCTTCTGAACGTCTTGATCATCTTTCCAGTGAAGGACGAAGTAGAGGTTGTTCGGTTCCTGTCCGATGTTCTCCATTACATCGATCTCCGGCAGCCAATCCCCGGTTTCGGAGTTCACTAGCCAGAGGGCGGGGAATACCCCCCTTGATGTAGGGAGCTTTGCACGTATTTCCACTTTACCGTACGTGAATTCAAACAAATCTTCCGTGGTCACGGCCCCTGATGTATAATGTCTGCCTTTATACCGCTCCGACTTCGAGGAAAGGACAAGGTATCCGTTCTTCGTCGAGACATTATCGGGCGTATAATACTGGAGTTCCTCGTTCTTGTCGGAAGGCCAGTCCTGGATGTTCCATTTATCTCTCCATGCGTCCCCGCTGAATTCTTCTTCAAAGATCATGGTCCACTCTTCTTGGGGATGGGGGCGTGGGGGAGAATCCCGCAATGTAAGAGGGAAGGGCTCGTCTGTCTGTACTTCAACGTGGCGCTCCGGTGTCACGTCGGATGTGAGAGAGAGGATAAGCGATAGGAACAGAATACCGATGATTACCTTCAACGAAATCACCTCAAGTTCTTAATAGTGAACAGAAAAACCTTGATGGGCCGATCGTTCATATTCGAATGGGGGTGTGAGAGTATAGTGGCTTCAAGATTCATACGTGAGAGTGAGGGATAAGAGGGTTTGTTCTTGATTAAGAACTATAGTAGCAGGTATTTTTCATCAGGTAAAGAAATAGTTTGCAAAGAACCTTGTCATATAGTGTCGTTTTTTGTGTTTTATTATACGTTTACTAGTTCTTTATAATGAAATATTCTATAGAAATAGGAGACTAGCAGAGGAATACACAGTATTCTGCCGGGTGGAAGGGGAATTCCACTTTTTACAGTAGAAGAAAGTATCACCAAAAACCAAACTCATCCATTTACCGCCTTTATTAATGGTATGATAGGGTTATTACTAGTGAGTATCGTGTTTGAATGAAGGAGATTGACCAAAAGATGACTAGTCCCAGTGAAATGATGATAGATTTTTTGAAGCGGCACGAAAATGAGATGATCCAGAACTGGCTCGATGACATCGTGATTTCAGATACAGATAAGCATAAGGAAGAGGTTGAGCGAAATGCGAGGCGGATGTTCCACCTTGTCGTGCGCGCGGTGGAAAGGCCACTGACGGAAGAGGAAATGCTCTTCCTTGCCAATAAGACAGCCCAGGAGCGTGTCGATGCCGATGTGAACATCAGTGAGTTCGTGTACAACGTCAACATCGGGAAAAGCACGATCATCAAATGGTTGAATCACTCCTTTATGGAGCATGGTGGATTTCAGCCCAAGCTCGACTTTGTGAATGAGCTGTTTGATCGTTTTTCCTATCTGGCGGTGAGACGGTATACGGAGATCAAGGATCAGGTGCTGAAGGAAAAGGAGCTCTATATCGACCAGACCCATAAAGAGCGTTTGACCATCCTTGGACAGATGAGCTCAAGCTTTGTCCATGAATTCAGGAATCCCCTGACCTCCATCATCGGATTCATGAAGCTTTTGAAAAATGACTATCCCGAGCTCCCATACATGGATATCATGCAGCATGAGCTTGATCAATTGAACTATCGCATCTCCCAGTTTCTCCATGTTTCCCGTAAGGAGCTCATCGAAAGCAAGCAGGAAAGCATGAGCCTCATGAGCCTTCTTGAAGAACTGATCGAGTTTCTCTATCCAACCCTCCTGGATGGAGATGTGTCTATTCAGAGTCACTGCTCCCCGGATGTAACAATCGTGGGGAACAAGGATGAGATCAGACAGGTATTCCTGAATCTGATCATGAACTCCATCGATGCGCTTCAGGAAGTGCAAGGATATCGCCATATCAATGTGAGCTGCGAAATGAAGGAGGATGATGTGGTGGTCACGTTCTGCAATAACGGGCCCCGCATCGAGGAAGAGAGAATCGAAGCGATCTTCGAGCCTTTCTTCACAACGAAGGATCTTGGTACAGGCATCGGTCTTTACATTTGCAGAAAGCTTGTGGAGAAGCATAACGGCACCCTCACCTGTCGTTCCACCGACGAGAAGACGACTTTTATCATACGCATACCGGTTGAATCATCCGTTTTTCAACCATGATCTGCCGGCTGATGCCGGTTCTTTTTTTGTTTGAAAAAAGTTTACGGGGCAGGTACCCCTAAACGCTCCCGAATCCTATATAAAGGGTGAAGGGGGTGATAAACATGGCAGCGATCGACTTAAAGGATACGCGTCTCCGATTCCAGTTTTATGAAGGACTTGATGGTGATGGCAAGCCGGTTTTCGAGTACAAGTCCTACAGCTACATCAACGGAACTGCATCTGCAGATGATGTCAACAGCGCCGCTGAATCATTGGCGGGTCTTTCGGAAAAGACGCTTTCCAATGTGGAAGTGGTCAAACGATTCGACGTGAACGCGTAATGCATGTGCTTATCATGAAGAGGGGAGGGGAAAAGGATGGCAAAAACATTGGAATTGATTTTCAAGAACGAAATGGGCAAACAGGCTAAGATCTCCGTTATCGAGCCGAAAGAGCCGGTGGATCAGGACGCGGTGAAAGCCGCCATGGAGAATCTGATTGCAAAGGATGTCTTCGGAAGTTCAGGCGGATCGCTCGTTTCCATCGAAGGAGCGCGCATCGTGGAACGGAATGTAACTGACTATGAACTGATGTAATCAAAAAGGGGAGTGTGTCTATCGACACACTCCCCTTTTTGATATGGATCCGTCAGCTTTCTTTCACTGCAGCTTCCGGAGTGGAGGCCGCCTTCTCCAAGTATGAAACGGATGCGCTGAGAAGGACCTTGGCTGCATTCATCATGGCATCCTCATCGATATCGAACTTCGGGTGATGATGCGGGTAGATGGCATTCTTCTCGGGGTTGCCGGCACCTGTGAAGAAGAAGGTGCCAGGCACCTCGTTCAAATAGTGGGAGAAGTCTTCTCCACCCATCATCGGTTCAAGTTCGAATACGTCGTCCCCGAAAAGCTCCTTCGCACATGAAACGAGGTGTGCCGTTTCGGCTATATGATTGATGACCGCTGGATATCCTTTATCGTACTTGAATTCGTACGAAGCGCCACTGCCTGAGCAAAGGGCATTCAAGAAGGTCTCCATCTCTTTGATGATGAATTCCTGGGTACCCTCATCGAATGTCCGCACCGTTCCGACAATGGACGCTTTGTCGGCAATGATATTGAATGCATCCCCTGCGTGGAATGAACCGACGGTGATGACCGCCGGGGACAATGGATTGATGCGCCTGCTTACGATCTGCTGCAACCACTGGATGTAGTTCGTGCCGAGCATGATGCTGTCCACGGTCTCGTGGGGAGACGCACCGTGACCACCTTTACCCTGGATGGTCACCTCGAACTTATCAGCTGCCGCCATGATCGGACCTGCATTGTAGCCGATCTTCCCGACAGGGATCGTACTCCATAAATGGGTGCCGAAAATGGCATCCACTCCGTCCAGGCAGCCGTCCTCGATCATGGGCTTGGCTCCGCCCGGGGCGATTTCTTCCCCGAATTGATGGATCAGGACTACGTCGCCCTTTAGGTGCTCCCGGTTCTGCTGGAGGACTTTTGCTGTGACCAGAAGGGTTGCCGTATGGGCGTCATGGCCGCATGCGTGCATGGCGCCGTCAACCTTAGAGCGGTACGGGACATCCTTTTCATCGTGAAGGGGGAGGGCATCGAAGTCCGCTCTAAGGGCCACCGTCTTCCCTGGCAGTCCGCCCTTGATCTTCCCGACGACACCGTTCCCGCCTATTCCGGTCCGCACCTCGATGCCGAGCTCGCTCAGGTAGTTCGCGATGTATTCAGGCGTATGGACTTCTTGGAAAGAGAGTTCGGGACGTTCGTGCAAATAACGGCGAATCGAGATCATTTCCTGTGCATGCTGTTCAAGCTGACTGAGTAGTTGTTCCATGAAAAAACCCCTTTTCGTTATGTAGTGTGAAATAGTATAAATAGTTTGAATAATAGGTAAAATCATATCAAAAATTACAAGGATTGTGGGGATTATTAGGGAAAAGTTTGAATGTAAACGATTAAATCTGAAAATTTGTATGATTACACAAAAAATTAGCTTCTATTTTGTGGAATATCACATGGCAATTTTCATTCACTCCTTTATAATCGGTCGTAATACAAATTTTCAGAAAACAACAGGAGTGATCAGATGGAATCGGTTCGAAAGACGAATCAGGAGATGAACAGAACAAAAAAGAACTGGTTTGGAAAAATGCTAGACGTTGTGGAGAAAACGGGGAATAAGCTTCCCGATCCCGTCACCTTATTCATCCTCTTCGCCTTCATTGTCATAATCGTATCCTACATAGGCTCTGCAGCGGGCTGGAGAGCAATCCATCCGTCCACGGGTGAAGAAGTCACCGTGGTCAGCCTCCTTTCGGCAGAAGGATTGCAGCGGATGATGACCAATATGGTCAAAAACTTTGCCGATTTCCCGCCACTCGGGGTGGTACTAGTTACCATGATTGGTGTCGGTGTCGCAGAAGGAGTCGGGCTCATTTCAGCGCTCTTGAAAAAGGTTGTCTACTCCACGTCACCTAAACTGATCACCATCAGTATCGTCTTCTCGGGAATCCTGGCCAATATCGCCGGGGACGCCGGATTCATCGTGCTTCCTCCGATCGCTGCCATGGTGTTTGCAAGCGTCGGGCGGCACCCGATCGCCGGAATGGTGGCTGCGTACGCTTCGGTCGCGGGCGGTTTCAGTGCCAATCTCATCGTCAACATGCTTGATGCCCTTTTGGCCGGCTTCACTGAGTCATCGGCTCAAATCATCGACAAGGATTTCGTCGCAAATCCGGCCATGAACTGGTACTTCCTCATGGCATCCTGCGTCATCATCATTCCCGTTGCCGTATGGGTGACTGAAAGAATCGTCGAACCGCGTCTGCCTGCCTATACGGGACCGCAGATGAAAATGGACAAGCTGTCGGCCCTCGAGTCCAGGGGATTGAAGTGGGCAGGAGTCACAACGCTTCTGTTCCTCGCACTCGTCGCCTGGACGATCGTGCCGGAAAACGGTGCCCTTAGGGGAGAGAATGGTTCCATCATCATCTCCCCGTTCATGAACTCCCTTGTACCGCTGATCATGGGATTGTTCCTCCTCCCGGCAGTGGTCTACGGCTTCATCACGAAAGAGCTGCGCAACGATAAGGATGTGGCACAGGCGATGGCCACCTCCATGGGGACAATGGGGATGTATATCGTCCTCGCCTTCTTCTCGGCACAGTTCATTACCTATTTCAACTGGAGCAACCTGGGTGTCATCCTTGCCATCAAAGGAGCGGGCGTCCTCGAGGGCCTTGGACTTGAAGGGCTGCCCCTCATCCTTGGATTCATCGCCATCACGGCCTTCCTCAATCTTTTCATCGGAAGCGCTTCGGCGAAATGGGCCATCCTCGGACCTGTATTCGTCCCGATGTTCATGATCCTCGGCTTTGACCCGGCCATGACGCAGCTCGCCTACCGGATCGGCGATTCCATCACGAACCCGATCACACCGATGTTCGCCTACTTTGCCATCCTGCTCGCCCTAGCGAAGAAATACGATAAGAACCTCGGACTCGGCTCACTCATATCGGTGATGCTTCCGTATACGATCTTCTTCGCCATCTCCTGGGCATTGTTCTTTGTCCTATGGTATTATCTCGGATTACCTCTCGGACCTGGATCAGGGATATTCTTGAAATGAAACAAAGTAAAAGCCCGAATTCACTTGCTTGATCGCAGGCAAGTGAATTCGGGTTTTACTATGACTGAAACACGTTTGTCCCAGGCTCTGTTTATAGTTTGAATAGGAAGGGGTATCCTGATTTCCGGATGCCGTTATTCTCTTCTTCCCCCATTTGCCGTCATCGTTCTAAAGACTCGATTAGTAAAAGTTTTACTAAAATAAATTGACGCTTTTACCCGACTTCATTTATGATTTAAATGAAAGCGATTTCTATTGTGCGTGAAAGTGGGGGATCAGGGTGGAATTACTGAACGATTTTCAACGGGTGTTTGGGTCCGCGGCAGACCGGGTGTTCTTTGCTCCGGGCCGGGTCAATTTGATAGGCGAGCACACTGATTATAACGGAGGCCATGTGTTTCCCTGTGCCATCAGTCTCGGCACATATGTGGCAGCGAAGAAACGGAAAGACCGGCTGGTCAGGGTACATTCCCTGAACTTTTCCGAAGCGGGGATCATCACGTTCTCTGTTGATGACCTGAACTATGATAAAAGCGATGGATGGGCCAACTATCCAAAAGGGATGATGGCTTCCCTTATACAGGATGGGCATCGGTTGGAAACGGGTATCGATCTCTTATTCTACGGAAATCTTCCCAACGGAGCGGGATTGTCTTCTTCAGCATCCATTGAGCTTGTGACGGGGGTGGCTTTACAGGAGTTGTTTCACCTCGATGTGGATCGGATCCGATTGGTGCAGCTGGGCATGAAGACGGAGAACGACTTTATCGGTGTGAACAGTGGGATCATGGATCAGTTTGCTATCGGCATGGGAAGGGAAGGCTATGGGATCCTTCTGGATGTCCAGTCCCTTGAACATGAATATGCTCCGTTACCCTTTGAAGGGCACAGCCTTATCATCGTGAATACGAATAAGCGCCGGGAGCTCGCTTCTTCCAAGTACAATGAGCGCCGGCAGGAGTGTGAGGAGGCACTGTCTTATCTGCGACGGATTGTCGGGATCGAGAGCCTCGGGGATTTGAGCCTTGGTGAGTTCGAGAAGTACGAGCATGCCATCCCGGATGCCGTCCTGAAAAAAAGGGCCCGGCATGCGGTATCAGAGAATGTCCGCACGGTGAAGGCGTTCCATCTGTTGAATCAGCATCGATTAGCTGAATTCGGGCAGCTCTTGAATCAATCCCACGTCTCCCTGAAAGAAGACTACGATGTGACGGGACGTGAACTGGATGTCCTTGTGGAGGCGGCATGGAGACAAACCGGTGTACTCGGGGCGAGGATGACGGGTGCAGGGTTCGGAGGGTGTGCCATTGCCCTCGTGGAGAATGATCATGTTCAGGCGTTTGTCCGGTCGGTAGGGGATGAATATAAGAGAGTGATAGGATATGAGGCATCATTTTTTACAGCAGAAAGCGCAGATGGCGCCAAAGAATGGAAAGGGAGGGTGATCGTATGAGCATCTTGGTACTAGGAGGAGCGGGATACGTCGGGTCCCATGCCGTCAAGGCGTTAGTGGAAAGAGGATATGACACGGCAGTCGTAGATAACCTCGTAACAGGTCATCGAGAGGCGGTAAGCGAGAAAGCGAGATTCTATGAGGGGGATATAAGGGATCAGTCATTTTTGACATCGGTATTCCATCGGGAAGACGTGGAAGCGGTCATTCATTTTGCCGCCTCTTCCCTGGTTGGGGAATCCGTGACGGAGCCGCTTAAATACTGGGATAATAACGTCTCGGGTACCCGTGTGGTCCTGGATGTGATGAAGGAGGCGGGCGTGAAGCATATCGTGTTCTCGTCGACGGCTGCGACGTATGGAGAGCCGGAACGTGTCCCGATTACAGAGGATATGCCGGAGCGACCGACCAATCCGTATGGCGAAACGAAGCTGGCCATGGAAAAACTCATGCGCTGGTGTGATGAAGCATACGGGATCCGCTATGTATCCCTGCGCTACTTCAATGTGGCGGGAGCCGGTGGTTCGATCGGGGAGGATCATGATCCCGAAACGCATCTGATCCCGCTGGTACTGAAGACGGCACTGGGGCAGCGGGAGAGCATCTCGATTTTCGGGAACGATTATGACACTCCAGATGGAACATGTATCAGGGACTACGTTCATGTAGAAGATCTCATTGATGCCCATCTTCTTGCGATCCGCTACCTCGAAGAAGGCAACGGGAGTGGGATCTTCAACCTCGGGAGCAGCCAGGGGTTTTCCGTCAAGGACATCATTGAAACGTCACGGCAGGTGACGGGGAGGCAGATCCAGGAGAAGGTTGCTCCGCGAAGGAAGGGCGATCCTGCAAGGCTGATCGCTTCTTCTGACAAAGCACGGTCTGTCCTTGGATGGACTCCTTCCAGGACGACCATCGAACGGATCATCTCAGACGCGTGGGAATGGCATAAGGGCCATCCCCGTGGATATAACGATCAGAAAGGTGCTGATCTTTCATGACGATCAATCGCCTGCTCCATTCCCTCGTTGGTAAGGGGTTTTTAGCGGGACTCATAAGGGAAGAAGATACGGTATACGTCAGGAACCGGCTCCTCGCCGTCCTTGACCGGGATTCCTATGTAGAAGAAGGGGGAGTGGATACGGAAATGGACATCCCCGATCTGCTTTCCGCCCTTGCGGCGGAAGCCCTGGATCAAGGGGTCATCGAGCCGGGAGGGGAAGAGGTGTTGATGGCTGAGCTGATGGACTGCTTCATGCCGAAGCCGTCCGAAGTGAATGCCCAATTCCGCACCCTCTACAGGGAAGATCCCATCCGGGCGACGGACTATTTCTATAAGTTGAGCCGCCTGAGCAATTACATCCAGACGAAACGCATTGCCCAAAATGTCCATTACAAGGTAGATAGTCTGTATGGTGAACTCGACATCACCATCAATCTGTCGAAGCCGGAGAAAGATCCTGCCCAGATCGCGAGGGAACGGCTGTTGCCGAAGCACGATCACCGTTACCCCGCGTGCCTCCTCTGTGTAGAAAACGAAGGATATAAAGGCAGGTTGGATCATCCCGGGAGAGCCCATCACCGCATGATCAGACTCGGTCTCGGCGGGGAGGACTGGATGCTTCAGTATTCGCCGTATGTGTATTATGACGAGCATTGCATCATCCTCTCAGAGGAGCATCGACCGATGGAAATCAACCGCGATGGCTTTGGGAGGCTCCTGGATTTCGTGAAGCAATTCCCGCATTATTTTGCCGGTTCCAATGCCGACTTGCCGATTGTGGGAGGTTCGATCCTTTCCCACGACCATTATCAGGGTGGACGTTACGAATTTGCCATGGCAAGAGCGGAGGAAGAGGCGACGTATCCTCTTACGTCCCATCCGTCCGTCCGTGCCGCCATCGTAAAGTGGCCGATGTCGGTCGTGAGGCTGAGCGCAGATGAAGCGGGACCGCTCCTCGATGCCGCAGATGATATCCTGCAGGGATGGAGGGCCTATAGTGATCCTTCCGTAGGTATCTTCGCATCCACAGATGGAGAACCCCATAATACCATCACCCCCATTGCCAGGAAGCGGGATGGGCGATATGAGCTTGATCTCGTCCTCCGCAACAATCGGAAAAGTGATGAGCATCCCTCAGGCATCTTTCATCCCCATGAAGATGTCCATCATATCAAAAAAGAAAACATCGGCCTGATCGAGGTGATGGGGCTGGCCGTCCTCCCGGCACGTCTGAAAACAGAGCTCTCACTGGTGGAGGATGCCCTTCATGGAAATGTGGAAAAGGCTCCTGCCCATCACCGGGAATGGGTAAGGGAGATCCGGGAAAGGCGTGGTGAAGAGATTACTGAAGACACTTCAGCGTCGATCGTCAAGGAAGAACTGGGGAAAAAGTTCTCCAGGGTGCTGGAGGATGCGGGGGTATTTAAGTGGACAGAAGAAGGGATGCAAGCATTCCGGCGGTTCATGGCTCAATTTGAATAAGGTGGGATACGCATGATGAAAAATGAAATAGGCGAACACAACGGAGAAGCGGTATTTGAATACACGCTGGAAAATGCCGCGGGCATGAAGGTATCCATCCTGACCTATGGCGGCATCATCTCCTCGATCATGATGCCGGACCATGAAGGGAATCGTGCAAATGTCGTGCTCTCCTACGATTCCCTTGAAGGGTACCGCAGGGATGAGTATTGTATCGGGGCGATGATCGGCCGGGTGGCCGGTCGCCTATCCGCAGCCCGATATTCGTATGAGGGCAACGAATTCCTGCTTGATCGCAATGAAGGGGAAAATCATTTACACGGAGGATGGAACGGACTCAATCAAAAGGTGTGGTCGGAGAAAGAAGTGACGGAAAATTCTGTGACGTTGGAGGTCGCATGTGAAGACGGGGAAGGCGGTTACCCCGGAAACGTCATGATCCAGGTCACGTATACCCTTTCCGACAAGGATGAACTCACCCTTTCTTATTTGGCCATCCCGGATCAAGATACCCCGATCAATCTGACAAATCACAGCTATTTCAACCTGAGCGGCGATCCCCGCTCCGATAGTACCGATCACGAGCTTCGGTTGAAATCCAAGAGGTTTTTGGAGCTTGACGATGAGCAGCTTCCCACCGGGAATATCCTTCCCCTGTCACAAGGAGGCTTCCGGTTTGAAGGGCCGTTTTCGGAAAACAGACCCGACATCGATCATCCCTTCCTGCTTGATGAGCACTTCAGTGAAGAAATCTCTTTGCATCATCCCGCTTCTGGGAGGAAAGTGGTCATTGAAACGGATCAGCCTGTCGTCATTGTCTATACGGGTACCGATCTGGAGGGGGCTCAGCTTGCTGGTGGAGATGGTAGCCGTCATCCCGGGATTGCTCTTGAGGCCCAAGGCTATCCTGATGCCCCGAACCATTCCGATTTCCCGACTATCATGGTCAGAGCGGGCGGAGAGTACCGGGCAAGGACCAGGTATCGATTTATGCTTCAGGATTGAACGGAGGGTGTGCTGTGTCGGCGCACTCTTTTTTTGCGCTTCCATCTTTTTGAGCTTGAAATGTTTTTAACATATACTGGAGGGGAAGGTGATAAAGAAAGCATTTTCATACTGGGAGGGATTGCGTGATCAGTCAAACAAGGAAGATCGTTCAAAAATCATTGGATGCACTGCTTGAAGATGAATCATTTTTACCCGGGGTGAAGGGTGAATCGAGGAAGAAGGCATTCAGCTCCCTCACCTCGATCCTGTCGACCCCCAATCATATACATAAGTCCTTCCTGAGGATCGCCCTCGAGGACGGCCGTGTCGAAAGGATCCCTGCATTCCGAGTGCAGCATAACAATGCCCTCGGTCCTTATAAGGGAGGGATCCGCTTCCATGAATCCGTCAATGAAGAGGAAGTGGAGAATCTCGCTTCCCTCATGACCCTGAAGAATGCCCTTCATGACGTGCCGTTCGGAGGAGGGAAAGGGGGCATCCTCCTTGATCCGAGGGACTACTCCGAGAAGGAGCTTCATCTGATCTCAAAGAAATATGTCCAATACTTCAGTGATATCCTCGGTCCCGACAAAGACATCCCGGCGCCCGACATGGGATCCGGGGAGCGGGAGATGGACTGGATGATGGCAGAATACAAAAGCATCCGCCCCGGGCACCCATACAGGGGGAGCTTCACGGGCAAAAGCGTCGTGAACGGGGGCTCCCTCGGCAGGAGGGAAGCAACCGGGAAAGGGGTATTCTTTTCATTGAAGTATCTTCTCCATGACTTCATGAAGGATAAGAAAAGCTTCCTGACGAAAAACGATGGCCTATTCGCCAAAAATCTGTTGAAACATGAAGACCGCCCCTTGAAAGTGGCCGTCCAGGGATTCGGAAATGTGGGATCGGTCGCGGCCCTCGAAGCGCATCAGTCCACCCACCTGTCCATCAAGGTCGTGGCCGTCAGCGACCGGAATGTGATGCTATACAATGAAGACGGACTCGACATACCGGGTCTCATCGAATACGCCCAGAAGAACCGCGGCGATCTGCCTGATACAGAGGTGGCCCTGGAGGAAGCAGAGGTCAAAGCCGAGGTCCACGACCGAGACGACGTGCTCTATCTCGAGTTGGATGTGCTGATCCTGGCCGCGCTGGAAGACCAAATCCATAAGGATAATGTGGAAAAAGTGAAGGCGAATATCATCGTTGAAGGAGCGAATGCCCCGATTGAGTCGGAGGCCGACGCTTCTCTCAATGACCGCGGTGTCATTGTCATCCCGGATATCTTGGCGAATGCCGGCGGGGTGATCGTGTCGTACTTCGAGTGGCTGCAGGGCCGGGAGACGCAGTTTTATTCGGAGGAAGAAGTGTTCAAGATGCTGTATGAAAAGATGACGCATACGTTCGATACGGTGCTTCCGATGTTCTTCGGCGACCCGTTCTCCCTGCGGCAGAATTGCTATATTCATTCCGTCATGAAGCTGTCCACCGTGCTGTATCGGCAGGGGAAGCTGTACTGATGGAGGAGAGACCCCTTTGGTAGGGGTTCTTTTTGTTTTGGTTTGTAGAGATGGGGTGAGTGGTTCTATCCGCAGACTACCCTTCTTTTTTGAAAGTGGGATGGAGGGAGAGGAAAGATGGGTGCGTTCCGTTCCGCTGCGGCCGTCCGCTTTCCGAGGGGAGTGGGTCGAGCTTCCTCGTGCCTGCGGGATCTCTCCCGCACTCTATTCCCTTCGGAGTCGGCCGGCCTCCGCTGCACTGCACTTTTTGGTGAAGATGGGGTGAGTGGTTCTATCCGCAGACTACCCTTCTTTTTTGAAAGTGGGATGGAGGGAGAGGAAAGATGGGTTTGTTCCGTTCCGCTGCGGCCGTCCGCTTTCCGGGGGGAGTGGGTCGAGCTTCCTCGTGCCTGCGGGATCTCTCCCGCACTCTATTCCCTTCGGAGTCGGTCGGCCTCCGCTGCACTGCACTTTTTGGTGAAGATGGGGTGAGTGATTCTATCCGCAGACTACCCTTCTTTTTTGAAAGTGGGATGGAGGGAGAGGAAAGATGGGTTTGTTCCGTTCCGCTGCGGCCGTCCGCTTTCCGAGGGGAGTGGGTCGAGCTTCCTCGTACCTGCGGGATCTCTCCCGCACTCTATTCCCTTCGGAGTCGGCCGGCCTCCGCTGCACTGCACTCTTCGGTAAAGGTAGGGTGAATGGTTCTGATTGCGGGCACCCCTTTATTGAAATTGGAATGTAGGGAGTGGAAAGATGGGATCGCTCCATTCCGCTGCGGCCGTCCTTCGCTACACTGCACTTTTTGGTAAAAATAGGGTGAGTGGCCCTGATTGCATCCAGCTCCTGGATTAATTTAATAAGGTAGAGAAGTGATGGGGGGCGTTCCAGGATAGGGTAAGTAACTCTGTCCGAGACTCACTCTCCTTTTTTAGATGCAGATAAAATATTTTAGTAAAGTAATAGGTTAAGATCTCTGAAACTCGTTCTTTCCCGTTAGGCTATCCGCACGAAAGGTCTCTCCCCATAAAGAATGGCCACCATCATCCCAACCAAGAGCGTATTGAAGCGGAGGCGGCTCGACTCCTGCGGAAAAAGAGGCAAGGTTGAGACCCTGGAGGCGCAGCCGAAGCGGCTCAACTGCCTCCCGCCGGAAAGCGAGCCGCCGCAGCGAAAAGGAGCGTCCTTATCGGCCATTGAATCCAGATTCCATGCTAAATCTTCCGTGCATTCATCATCCTTCCCCAAGCAGGCACCCTCAAGGTCTATCAATCTCTAATATTTGAGCTTGTACCAAATACATAAGGTTTGTTTTACTCTTAACCAAGAGCGCATTGAAGCTTAGGCGGC
>NZ_JBLRVS010000005.1:51329-70689 GCF_047915635.1 Rossellomorea sp. FS2
CAAGGTGGAGATCCTGGAGGCGTAGCCTAAGCGGCTCAACTGCCTCCGCCTCAAAGCGAGCCGCCGTAGCGAAAAGGAACGTCCTTATCGGCAATCAAACTCCTTGAATAAACGAGGATCAAACGACCAAAACGACTTCTATTTTCACAAAGTAAAAAACTATTAAAATTTTTAGTAAAAAATCTCTTGACCTGATCGAACTAGTTTACTAAAATCAAAAGTAAGATGTAAACGCTTACTAGAAGTTTTTCAGCTTGGTAATAACCTTTAACACATATCGAAACACAAAGGGGATGAAGAGGATGAAAAAGTTAGTCGTATTGATGGGGATCATCGCGACCCTGATCATTGCCGGATGCAGCTCCAATAGCAGCGGTGGCGATGGAAAAGGCAAGGACGGCAAAGTGACCCTCACAGCCTGGGCGTGGAACGTGAACGTCGGGGCATTGAACGAAGCAATCAAAACATATGAAAAAGAAAATCCTGATGTGAAGTTGAAAGTCGAGGATATCGGACGCCTTGACGTATATGACAAACTCTCCACTGGCCTTGCAGCCGGCGGTGTCGGCCTGCCGGACATCGTACTTGTGGAAGATGACCGGATCCACGGCTATGTGGAAGCGTTCCCGGATGGATTCGTGAACCTTTCCGAAAAAGGATTCAAGGACCATGAAGATAAGTTCCCTTCCTTCAAGAATGACCTTGCCCAAGTGGACGGCGATTACTATGCCATGCCATTCGATGCCGGTCCTTCAGGAATGTTCTACCGCAGAAGCATTTTTGAAGAAGCGGGCGTGAAAGCAGAAGACATCGAGACATGGGATGATTTCTTGGAAGCAGGTAAGACCATCAAGGATAAAACAGGTGTAGCTGCGATGCCGCTTGATATGTTTAAGGATGATCCGACGTTCCGGATGATGCTGAACCAGCAAGGTGCATTCTACTTTGATGAAAAAGGCAATATCGACCTGACAAATCCTAAAGCCGTGAAGGCGATGGAAATTCAGAAGAAATTCGCCGATGCCGACTTGATCAAGAACGTCGATGGATGGAACGGAACAGTTTCTGCCACGGCTGACGGATCGGTTGCAACAATTCCATTCGGTGCATGGTACTACGGAACGATTGTGGATCAAGCGAAAGATACAAGCGGCGACTGGGGTGTGTTCCCGCTTCCTGCCATTGAAGAAGGTGGCAATCGTGCGGCAAACCTCGGCGGCGGTGGCTGGATGATTCCTGCTTCCTCTAAAAATGCCGATGCTGCTTACAAGTTCATGGAGTTCTTCTCCACAGATACCGATACACAGATCATGGCCATGGAAGACTACGGTCTGTTCCCTTCCTTGAATACGGCTTATGATTCTGAAGTCTTTACTGAAGGCGTCGAGTTCTTCGGAGGTCAGGAAATCTGGTCATTGTTCGCAGATGAGATGAAGGATATCCCGACTGCCTACTATACAAAGGATTATTCCTTGGCACTTGATGAAGCGATCAAAGCACAGGCTGATATGTTCAATGGCGCCAAAGCAGATAAGGCCCTCGAAGATGCGGCCAAACGATTGAAGGACCGCACGAAGCGGGATATCAATAACTGACGATTCACGATGATGAGAGAGATAGAGCCAGGATCAATCCGGGACCTCGTGTCTCTCTCTTTTTTTATTGAATCATAGAGAGAAGGTTGATGTATGAAGACGAAAGCCTATATTCCCTACTTATTTGTCGCACCGGCACTTGTGCTGTTCAGTGTGTTCATGCTGTATCCGATCATCTCGTCCCTGATCATGAGTTTTCAATCGGGACAGGGGGCGAATCTTGCCTTTGTCGGCATTGATAACTACAAGCGGCTCATGTCGGATGAAATCTTCCATAAAGCATTGAAGAATACGTTCATCCTCCTGATCATTCAGGTACCGATCATGGTACTGCTCGCCCTCATCTTATCTTCCATTCTTAATTCCGCATTGCTCAGGATGAAAGGATTCTTCCGGGTCACATTCTTCCTGCCTGCGGTCACCTCGCTGGTTGCCTATTCCATCATCTTCTCCATCATGCTCATGAACGATGGAGTCATCAACCAGGTGCTGGCGGCCGTCGGACTTGATGCCATCCCATGGCTGAACGATCCATTCTGGGCGAAAGCTTCCCTGATCCTCGCCATGACGTGGAGATGGGTCGGGTACAATATGGTCATTTATCTTGCAGGGCTCCAGAACATCCCTGAAGAAATGTACGAAGCAGCGAGCATGGACGGGGCATCGAAGGTCCGCCAGTTCTTCTCCATCACCATCCCGCAGCTGAAGCCGGTCATCCTTTTCACCGTCGTCCTGTCGACGATCGGGACCCTGCAGCTATTCGATGAGCCGTTCGTGCTCACGAAAGGCGGACCGAGTGATGCGACGCTGACGATCGGGATGTACCTGTATCAAACCGGTTTCCGGTATTTCGACTTCGGATATGCCTCAACCATTGCCTATGTCATCGTGGTGCTCATCGCCATCATGACATTCATCCAATTCAAAGTAACGGGGGATCAAGAATGAGAAAATCAATCGGTAAAAAAATCACCATGTACGTCGTCCTTGCCATCGGTGCATTGATTTCCCTCTTCCCGTTCTACTGGGCGGCAATCGGGGCAACGAACGAGAGCGGGAAGTTGTTCTCTAAGCCGCCGGTCCTGATCCCGGGCGCAAAGCTCGTGGAAAATGTGAAGAATCTCAACGAAGCGATCGATATCGGACGGGTCATGTTCAACTCATTGTTCGTGGCGATTGTCTATACGGTCCTCAGCCTCCTGATCTGTTCCATGGCAGCCTATGCTTTTGCCAAATTCCGTTTCAGGGGACGCAACATCATCTTTGGCATCTTCCTGCTATCCATGATGGTGCCGTATCACGCGACCATCATCCCGCTCTTCAAGATGATGGCGAACTTCGGCTGGCTCGATACGTATCAAGCGTTGATCCTGCCGAACCTGGCGTATCCATTCGCCATCTTCCTCATGAGGCAGAATATGCTGGCATTCCCGAATTCCTTGATCGAGGCGGCGCGTATCGACGGCTCCGGGGAATGGAAGATCTTCTTCCGGATCGTCATGCCGTCCATGAAGCCCGCTCTTGCCGCGACGGCAATCTTCCTATTCTTGTATCAGTGGAACAGCTTCCTGTGGCCATTGATTGCCTTGTCATCGAATGAAATGTACACATTCCCGGTTGCACTGTCCTCCCTGTTCGGCCTGTCGAGGATCGACTACGGTCAGGTCATGTCAGGGGTCACCATTGCCACCATCCCGATCATCATCTTCTTCCTCGCCCTTCAGCGCCAGTTCATCTCTGGCATGCTCGGAAGCGCGGTGAAATAAAGGAGGCCATTTGAGTGCCGATCTTTGTCAATAAAGAAACCAATCAATTCCACCTCCAGGGGAAGAACGTCAGCTATATCTTCACCATCCTGAAAAACGGGAACCCTGGGCATTTATATTACGGGAAAAAAATCCGCCACCGCGAGGACTTCTCCCATCTGCTTCAGCTCCCGTCTGAGCCGCTTGGGAATATGTGCTTCCCCTATGAGGGGGATCAGCTCTTTTCCTTGGAGTTCTTAAAACAGGAATTCCCTGTGTACGGCACATCCGATTTCCGGGAGCCCGCCGTCGTGGTGAAGCATGCAAACGGCAGCCGGACATCAGGGTTTGTCTATCAATCTCATAGAATCGAAAAGGGGAAGCCCTCTTTGGAAGGGCTTCCGGGTGTGTATGTGCATTCCGGGGAGGAAGCGGAGACTCTCGTCCTGACCTTGCATGATGGGGTTGCCGATGTCAGTCTGGAGCTTCTCTACACCGTGTTCCATGATCGCGATGCAGTGATCAGGAGCTCCCGCATCGTGAACGGTGGAGATAAACCGATTACGGTGGAGCGTCTGCTGAGCGCGTCAGTGGACTTTCCGGTTAAAGACTATGACTTCCTTCATTTGAACGGAGCGTGGATCCGGGAAGGGCATGTGGAAAAGACGGCCTTGAGGAAAGGACTGCAGTCCATCGACAGCAAGAAGGGGGTTTCAAGCTCCAAGCATAATCCGTTCTTTGCCCTTTGTTCTAAAGCGTCGACGGAATATGCGGGAGAGGTCTACGGATTCAGCCTCGTTTACAGCGGGAACTTCTTCGGGGGCGTCGAAGTCGATGCCCATGATGTGTCACGTGCCATGATCGGAATCAATCCGTTCGGTTTTGAGTGGCGACTGGAAAAGGGTGAGAGCCTGCAGTCGCCGGAAGCGGTCATGGTCTACTCCGACCGGGGACTTGGAGGGATGAGTGCCACGTATCACGAGCTTTATCGCACCCGATTGGCAAGAGGGGAGTGGCGCGATCGTGAGCGTCCGGTCCTGATCAATAACTGGGAAGCAACATATTTTGATTTTCATGAAGATAAACTCCTCGACATTGCCGGGGAGGCAGCGGATCTTGGCATAGAACTGTTCGTCCTCGATGACGGGTGGTTTGAAGGACGGAATCATGATACATCCTCCCTCGGCGACTGGACGCCGGACAAAAGGAAACTGCCTCGTGGACTGGATGGTTTGCGAGAAGGGATGCCTGCGCATCAGGGGTTCGGGATCTGGGTGGAACCGGAAATGATTTCAGTGAAGAGTTCCCTTTATGAAGAACACCCCGATTGGGTGCTGGGCGTGGAGGACCGTCCCCTGTCCCACGGGCGTAATCAGTTCATTCTCGATCTTTCCCGGGATGAAGTGGTCGAGCATTTGTATCGCGTACTCAGCGATGTGTTCAGCTCGGCGGATATCATGTATGTGAAATGGGATATGAACCGGAATATGACGGAAGTCGGTTCCAGGGAACATCTGCAGGGAGAGGTGGCCCACCGTTATGTGTTGGGGTTGTACTCCCTTTTGGAACGATTGACGAAGGCGTTCCCGCATATCTTGTTTGAATCCTGTGCAAGCGGTGGCAACCGGTTCGATCCGGGCATGCTTCATTACATGCCCCAGACGTGGACGAGTGACAATACTGACGCTGTGGAACGATTGAAGATCCAATGGGGAACTTCACTTGTCTATCCCCTGTCTTCCATGGGGGCCCATGTTTCCAATTCACCGAATCACCAGACAGGGCGCTCGACACCGATCGAGACGAGGTTCCATGCGGCCATGTTCGGGGCTTTCGGCTATGAGCTTGATGCAACGGCCCTTTCCCATGAAGAGAAAGCGGCGGTAAGGGAGCAGGTGACCTTCTTCAAAGCCAATCGCAAGCTCATTCAGTTCGGATCGTTCCACCGCCTTGTGAGTCCATTCGAAGGAAGTGATGCAGCGTGGATGGTATCCGATGCCAATGAGGCCATTCTTGCCTTTTACCGGGTACTGGCGAAGCCGAATCCTTCTCTCATCCGCGTTCCCATGCGGGGACTTGACCCCGATGGCCTTTATGAGCTGAAGGGAAGCGGGACCCGCTACTATGGAGATGAACTGATGAATGTCGGCTTCCTGATTCCACCGTTCTTCAGTGGGACTGTGAGGACAGAGAATACCATAATGACAGGAGATTTCCAATCGGCGATCTGGAAGTTTGAAAAAGTGGGGGATGCACGATGAAGAAACTGACCGATGTATTTGGAGGAAAGGACGAAGGAATCCGTACCTTCTTCGCCCCCGGCAGGGTCAATCTGATCGGTGAACACACGGATTATACAGGGGGCCTTGTCCTGCCGTGCGCTCTCGGTGTCGGCACCTATGTATCAGCCAGGGAAAATGGAACCGATCTGATTCGCCTGTTCTCAGAAAACTTTCCTGAAGCGGGAATCATTGAAGTCCCGGTTTATCACCTCGCGTATGATCCGGAGGATGGCTGGGCGAACTACCCGAAGGGCATCTTTCACCATCTGCTTCAAGGGGAACCACGTGGGAAGGACCTGTACTATCAGGGGAATATCCCCAATGGGGCCGGACTATCCTCATCTGCTTCCATCGAGATTGCGACCGCGGTCATGGTGAATGAGTGGTACAGCCTCGGGCATTCCACCCTAGATCTCGTACTGATCAGTCAAGAAGTGGAGAACCGATATATCGGGGTGAACTGCGGCATCATGGATCAGTTTGCCGTAGGGTTCGGGAAAGCACAGCGGGGGATCCTCCTTGACTGTGGCAGCTTGAAATATGACTACATCCCTTTGCCTCTTGAAGGCATCTCCATCGTGATTGCCAATTCGAATGTACGGCGTGAACTCGCGGGTTCTGCCTATAATGAGCGGCGGAAAACATGTGAGGATGCGCTTTTGAAACTTGAAGGCATTGCGTCGCTTGGAGAGCTGACGCCGGAGGACTTCTCACGGGTGATGGCGCAGTTATCGGACGAGGAAGCAAGGCGGGTCCGACACGTGGTGACGGAGAATGACCGTACGCGCAGAGGAGCAGAGCTTTTAAGGAATGGGGACATTTATGGATTCGGACAGTTGATGAAGGAGTCCCATGAATCCCTGCGGGTCGATTATGAGGTGACCGGTGATGCCCTTGATGCGCTTGTCGATGCGGCCTGGCAGCATCATGGAACGATCGGGGCGCGCATGACGGGAGCGGGATTCGGGGGCTGCACCGTGAATCTGGTGGCGGAAACCGCCGTTCCGTCTTTTATTCAGGAAGTAGGAAGTGCCTATGAGGGCTCGACCGGCAGGACCGCCAGTTTCTATGTGGTGAAAGCCGGAGCGGGAGCAAGTGAAGTGACACCGATCAGGTAACGATAGAATGGAGGAAACGATATGTATTTGGGAGTGGATTATTATCCGGAGCATTGGCCGAAAGAGATGATGGATGAAGACCTTGATGGCATCAAGGAAATGGGGTCCACCATGATCCGGATCGGTGAATTCGCCTGGCATCTGATGGAAAGCAAGGAAGGGGAATTCGACTTTTCCTTCTTTGACGAAGTGATCAAGAAAGCAAAAAAGAGGGATCTGTCCATCATGTTCGGGACCCCGACGGCAACGTTCCCGGCATGGCTAGCGAAGAAGCATCCGTCCATCCTGTCCAAGGACGAGAGGGGACTTACCAGGAGCTTTGGGGGCAGGAGGCAGTATTGCTTCAACTCCAAGGACTATTGGACCTACAGTTCGCGCATCACAGAGGAACTCGTGAAGCATTACAGCACGGAGACGGGCATCACCGTCTGGCAGATCGACAATGAGTTCGGCCACGAAGGCAGTGATCAGTGCTACTGTGAACAGTGTCATGAAGGGTTCCAGACATTCTTGCAGGATAAATACAAGACGGTCGACGAGCTCAATGAGCGCTGGGGGACCATCTTCTGGGGGCAGACGTATAATGGATTCGACGAAATCCCGATGCCGACGCCTACCGTTACGACGCACAACCCGTCCCTGAAGCTCGATTGGGCGAAATTCCGTTCGTTCTCCGTGAATCGCTATGCGAAGGAAATGGTGAAAATCGTCAGGGAATTCAAAGGCGATCATCAGCTTGTCACGACGAATGTGTCAGGAGGATTCTTTGATAAGTGGTTCGATCACCCGGAACATGCCCGGGAGCTTGATGTCGTTTCGTACGATAACTATCCTGTGTGGGGTGGTCTGACGGAACCGATTTCCCCGGCAGAAGTGGCCATGAACCATGACTTCAATCGTGGTCTCCTCGGGAAGAACTACTGGATCGTGGAGGAACTGATGGGGGCACAGGGACATGACGTCATCGGGTATCTGCCGCGTCCGAATCAGGCCAAGATGTGGTCATACCAGGCATTTGCACACGGCTGTACCGACCTTCTGTACTTCCGCTGGAGGGGGATGACCAAGGGAGCAGAGCAGTTCTGCTTCGGGGTCGTGGACCATGATAATCATCGGGGACGCAAATACAAGGAAGTCCAGTCCCTTTTCTCCGAGATCAAGCCTTATGAAGAGCTGTTGAACGCTCCGATCCAAGCCGATGTCGCCGTGCTGTACAGCTATGAAAACATCTGGTCATGGCGCTCGCAGGTCCAAAGCTCAGGCTTCGACTTCACGAAGGAATTGACGCGGATGTATCAGGCCTTCTACGATTGGAACGCTTCGATTGATGTGATCCCCGTTGACCGACCGTTTGATTCCTATAAAGTACTGGTCGTGCCGGTGATGCAGATGATGGATTCTAAGCTGTCTGACAGATTGCGGACGTTTGCCGATAACGGCGGGACGATTCTCTTCTCCTTCAGGACGGGGTTGAGGGATGAGGACAATAACATCCGTCTCGGGGAAGCCTTGCCAGGCATGGTGACCGATCTGTGCGGCATCCGGATCCACGAAACCGAGGCGCTTGCCGATGGGCAGGAATTGACCGTCAAAGGGGAGAGGTCAGGGACGGTCACGGTCTGGCGTGATCTCATCACACCAGACACTGCCGAGGTCCTCTATCGCTATCAGGATCCATTCTATGAAGAGAAAGCTGCCGTTACACGGAACAGCTATGGCAAAGGGCAGGTGTATTACATCGGTGGAGGACTTGACCGGGAGTCGATGAAGGAAATCGGAAAGAGCGTCATCGATCGCCACGGGATCTGGTCCATGGAAACAGGGCCAGGTGTCGAAGTGTATAAGCGGACGCTGGATGGCAAGGACCATCTGTTCCTCCTCAATCATACGGGAGACGAAAAAACCGTTGGGAACCACACGCTTGCACCCTATGCCAGCACCATCGTGGAATGGAAATAACTCAGAGAATGAAGTGTGTGATGCCCGCTTCTTCGCTATAATAGAAACGAATGCTTGTAATCAGAAGGAGGAAGTGGGATGGCCACTTTGAAGGATATTGCAAAAAAGGCAGGTGTCTCACTTGCTACGGTCTCCAGGGTCCTGAACTACGATGAAACGCTCTCTGTCGCCGATGAAACAAAGAAGCGGGTCTTCCAGATCGCTCAGGATATGAACTATAAGACACTCCGCAACCGTAAAGATCCCCAGCAGATGAAGGAACGCATGCTGTTCGGCCTGGTCTACTGGTACTCCGAGCAGCAGGAGATGGCGGATCCGTATTATATGGCGATCCGGTCAGGTGTCGAACGGGAATGCCAGGAGAGGAACATCGACCTCATCAAGTTGTTCAAGAGCGGGGACGACCTCGATCCTTCCCGCCTTGAAGGACTGGACGGCATCATTGCCGTCGGTAAATACAGCCAGGAGGAAATCGATCTGTTCGAAGGCGCCGCCCGCCATCTCGTCCTGGTCGATTACTCCCCGAGTGATGATTATGACTGCGTGGTCGTGGACTTCCGGAAGGCGATGAATGAAGTCCTTGATTACCTTTCCTCCCTCGGCCACGAAGATATCGGATACATAGGCGGACAGGAGTTCGTCACGAAAGACCAGCCGATCCGTGACGAGCGTGAATGCTCGTTCTACCAGTACCAGGCCCTCCGGGGGATGTACCATCCGGAATTCACGTGGACGAAGGGGAACTTCACTTCGGAAGACGGCTACCGCCTCATGAAGGAAGCCTTGAAGGGGGAACGTCTTCCAACCGCCTTCTTCATCGCCTCCGACTCCATGGCGATCGGGGCGATCCGCGCCCTTCATGAAGCAGGGTATCAGGTGCCGGAGCAGGTATCGATCGTCGGATTTAATGATATCGCCACATCAAAATTCCTGCAGCCGTCCCTTACCACGGTGAAAGTGTACACGGAATTCATGGGCGAATCCGCTGTCGAGCTTCTCCTGGATCAGATCCAATCCAAGCGGGAGCTCGCCAAGAAGGTGGTTGTCCCGAATCATCTGGTGAAGCGGGAGAGCTGTGAAGAAAGAAAATAGGATCAGGCACCCGTGAGGCTGTTCGCCTCACGGGTGTTTTTTTATTGGTACTGGGCGAGGGAGAGGGCGAGTTCTTCCTTCACGGCCTCTATTAGCTCCGGAGGGGAGAGGACTTTCACTTCCCTTCCTGATCTCGTGAGAAGCTTGGCGATAAAAGGAATGTCCCGAGGATGTATGGAGGATGTGAAGATTATCCGTCCTTCTTGGTTGATTACTTTTTGATTTGACCATAAATAAGAGGTCAGATCGGACAGCCCCTTTTCCGTGCATTGGACTACGATTTCCATATAACCTTGACTCATATAGTGAGTGAAGTTTTCAAGGGTAACGCCGCCAGCATCGGTCACATCGTCTTTCAGCTCTACATCTTCAATCTTTTCCATACTGAACAGTCTGACACGATCCGTTTGAATCTCCAGCACCACTGCATACCATTTGCTGTTTTTGAATAGGAAACCGACCACTGAGTAGGGGGAGGCCAGGGATCGGCCTTGATAATGGATCATGCAGATTTGCTGGCTGAATGAGGCTTGAACCATTTGCTCAAAGTGTGGAATCGTTGCCTGGCCACTTTTGTTGAAATACTGAAATTTGCCTAAAAACCGGTTGATTTCCGCCTTTTGTTCAGTACTTGAATGGCTGATGATTTTGCGATATATCCCGTCATATGTAGCGTTGAAGGGGATCGTTGGAAGCTGGGAGATACTTCCGAAGGCGAAGAGAAGGGCGAGGAGCTCCTGAGGAGTGAGATCGATCTTCGTTAAGCCCCTTTCGCGGATGATGTGATACCCGCCATGCTGACCGCTTTCACTGTAGAATGGAACGCCAAGCTCTTCCAGGTCTCTCATATCTCGAAGTGCCGTGCTTTTAGAAATATTGAATTCTTCCATCAAATCACTCAACGTGAAATGATGCACCTCATTCATGTAATGGATCATATGATACAAACGAGTAGATTTTTTCACTGTCATCCTCCCAACGGTGCCGGAAACTGACACCGATCAGTTCTATACTATCAGTATACCGAAAAGGAGGGCAAGAATCATGACATTCGACGTATCACCTTATGTACTTATGACAAGCGAGGCAGAAGAAGCAAGAACGTTTTATGAAGACATATTTGGTGCCGAAACACGATACATCCAACGAATAAGCGATAGACCTGAAGGTGCGAAAATCGGCATAGAGCAAGATCGATTGAATCGGATCGACCAAGCTGTCCTCTCATTCGGAAACATCACATTGATGCTTGCCGATGATACGGAAGGATTACCCGTTACACCAGGTAGTCATATTTCCTTATGTCTCACATTTGAAACGGTTGAAGAAGCAAGGGGAATATATGATAAGCTGGTGAGCCGTGGAGCTGAGATCCTGAAGCCGTTCACCCCGGAGTTTTATACGGAAGGATATGGGTTCGTGAGGGATCCATTTGGCGTTTCATTCCACTTATTTACGAAACGAATAGAGTAAGAGAGAAGGGTGTGGGCATCCATGCCCTTCTTCCCATTTGTAAACAATTTGTAAATTATATGTTGTAAAATTCAGATATTTTTGTATAATAAATGTAATCGAATAGGACTGGGAAGAGACTTTGAGAAGAAGCCCAATTGATAACCCTTAAAATGTAAGGGTTTACATTGGTGCGTCTTCTCTTTTTCTTTGCCCGGAAACTCGAAAAACAAAATAGGGGGATTTCAAGATGAAAAAATCACTATCGGTCGTGGCTTCCATGATCCTGGCAGGAAGCCTGCTTGCAGGTTGCGCAGGAGACAAGAGTTCCGGTGATGGAGACGGCAAAACGGGACAGATTACGTTCTATTCTCCGGAAACACCGGATATGACGAAGGAGCTCGGTCAAAAATTCGAGGAACTCCACGGTGGTTCCGTTGACGTTCAGTATGCGGGAACGAACGTATTGGTAAACCGGATGATGGCAGAAAAGGATAATCCCCAAGGGGACGTCTGGTATGGGGGCGGAGGGATCCTTCCGTTTGAAGCGGCAGCGGATAAAGGGATCATCGGTTCCTACATTCCGGATTTCGCCAAAGATTGGGACACAGTGGAAGATGGCATCAAGGTGAAGCATGAAGACGGCAAATATGTGGGTACGGAAATCTTCGTTCTCGGATTTGCTTATAATACAGAACTTGTATCGGAGGAAGAAGCGCCGAAGACATGGGATGATCTTCTTGATCCGAAGTGGAAAGGAAAGATCCAATTCTCCAACCCGGCTGCATCTGGGACCGCAACCCTCATGGTGCTGAATCAGATGATGCAACGCGGTGAGAAAGAGGGCTGGGAGTACTTTGAAAAGCTCGTAGATCAGGCAAACTCCATGCCGGATTCAGGTTCCGCTCCAACGAAAGCGGTTTCAATGGGTGAAGCCCATATCGGAGTCGGCTTCGACTTCATGGCTTACGAGCAGAAAGCAAAAGGAGAAAGCGTCGATTTCGTTGTTCCGGATAAAACACCGATCCTGACGAACCCTGTATCCATTGTTGAAGGCGGACCGAATCCCGATGGCGGCAAGAAGCTCATGGATTTCCTTCTCTCCAAGGATGGTCAGCAGATCCTAGCCAACTGGTATCATATCCCGATCAACCCGGAAGTGGAGTCCAAGACCCCTCTTACACTTGAAAAAGTCAAACCGCATGCCGTCGATCTTGATATCGACTGGGTGAATGAGAATTACGATCGCGTAAGGAACGAATGGAAAGATAAGTTTCAGTAATACACCAAAATAGGGGATGAGATAAGAATGGGATCAGTCAAAGTGACACAACTAACAAAAGAATTTTCCGGAGTGCAGGCGCTAAAGAACGTCGATCTTGATATTCAGGAGGGGGAATTCTTCGCCCTCCTCGGCCCTTCGGGGTGCGGGAAGACGACAACGATGCGCTGTATTGCAGGTTTTGAACAGCCGACATCCGGCATCATCACCATCGGACAAAAAGAGGTGAACCGCATTCCGCCCAATCAGCGGAACTGCGGGATGGTGTTCCAGAGCTACGCCTTGTTCCCCCACATGAATGTGTTTGAAAACGTCGCCTACAGCCTCAACATCAAACAGCTGAATGCGAGCAACGTAGCCGCCAAGCTTCCGATTTACATGCGGCTTTTGAACCGGAAGCTCGGCCGGTATCCGAAAGCCATGGAGCAAAAGGTCATGGAGATCCTGGAATACGTAGAACTCGACAAGCATGCGAAGCGTCTGACGAGCGAGCTTTCAGGAGGCCAGCAGCAGCGTGTCGCCCTTGCCCGCGCCCTGATCATGGAGCCAGCGGTCCTCCTCATGGATGAGCCACTTTCAAACCTTGACCAAAAGCTTCGCCATTCCATGCGGAACACGATCAGGCGCATCCAGCAGGACCTCGGCATCACGACAATCTTCGTTACCCATGACCAGGAGGAGGCCATGAGCATGGCGGACAGGGTAGCGGTCATGGACAGCGGGGAAGTGAAACAGATCGGGACGCCCATCGAGCTCTACAGCAGGCCTTCGACTCCCTTCATTGCGAATTTTGTCGGTACGTCGAACGTCATGAAGGGGACCGTCGTGGATACGGAAAACGGCTATTCCGTCGTGAAGGGTGCAGGTTATGTGCTGAAATCGACCCACCGCGTGGACCATAAAGAGGTCAATGTCATCGTCCGTCCGGAAAACATCAATACCTTCAAGCCCGGGACCATCACAAGTGAAGCGACAAACATCATCGAAGGAAAAGTGCTCGTCTCCACCTACCTCGGGTCCATCGTCCGCTATGACGTTCAAGTCGATGAGTATCAGCTTGTCGTGGACACGACCTTCGTGCCAGGTGAACCGATCCTCGCCGAAGGGGAAATGATCCAGCTCACCATCGATCCTGAAAGGGTGCTTCTCATATGAAGGGACGGTGGAATGGACTAAGCGTCGTCAAGATCCTGATCTATCTTTTCTTTGGTGTATTCCTGATCCTTCCGCTCCTGTCGGTGTTTCTTGTCAGTTTCACGGGGCAGCCCGTGAACCTACTCGGCTCCATCACGGATCCGGCGATCTTCAGCTCCACGGTGGAGAAGTTCAAGGCCGTGTCCCTTGAAAACTATGAAAAGATCTTTACGAATAAAACCTATTTCTCAGCGGTTAAAAACAGCCTGGGACTCGCCGTCCTGGTGGCACTGATTGTCATCGTCATGTGCGTGCCGATCGCCTACGGGATTGCACGGACGACGATGCCGCTCAAGAAGACGATCTCAGCACTATGTACGATCCCCCTCATCGTTCCGACGTTCATCTCGGCGTATGCCGTGATCATCATGTTCGGCCGTTCGGGGTGGGTGACGTACATCTATCAGAAGCTCGGCGGGGAAGGGATGCTGATCGACCCTTATTCCATGGCCGGAATCGTTCTGGTGCAGGTGTTTTTCTTCTTCCCGTATGCCCTGTGGCCGATGGTGGCGGCATTCAAGGTGAGTGATATCTCCCTTGAGGAGGCATCCTTGAACCTTGGAGCGAAGAACTGGTTCACGTTTATCTTCGTCACGTTTCCCCTGGCCATTCCGGGTGTGATCTCAAGTGCACTCTTGATCTTCACGGTTTCGTTCTCCGATTTCGGGACGCCGATCATCCTGGCACCGAAGGAGATGAACCTCCTCGTGGTCGAAGCGTACCGGGAAATCGCCGGATTCTTCAACTGGGGCGGAGCTGCGATCCTGACGGTGATCATGGTCCTTGTGGCGGCCTTCTTCTTCTGGCTGCAGCATCTGTTCACGAAGGGTAAAAACTACGGCTCCGTTTCAGGGAAACCGAAGCAGCAGAAGCTCAATGATTCAAAGGGATTGACGCGCACGCTTTCCGTGTACTCTTTTGTGCTTGTTCTGTTCCCGCTCCTTGCCATGCTGTCGATCGTGCTACAGTCCCTTGCGACCACCTGGGGGAAGAATCCTTTGCCGAACGGCTATACTCTTGACCACTATAAGACGATCTTCACGAGTTCCCTTGGGAATATCCAGAACAGTATTGTCCTCGCCCTCGGAGCCCTTGTTCTGAGCGTGATCATCGCGACATTTGTATCCTATTTCGTCGTCAGGCAGAATTCCAACAAGCTCGATTTCATGACGTCGATCCCACTCGTCGTACCGGGGATCGCATTCGGGATTGCCTTGATCCAGACGTTCAACACGGCGCCTCTTCACCTGACAGGGACTGCGGTCCTCCTCATCGTCGCCTATACGATCCGCAGGCTTCCGTATATGGTGCGATCCACGATGGGAACGATGAGGGCCATCAAGCAGGATATTGAAGAAGCGGCCGTGAACCTCGGGGCGACGCCCCTGACGGCGGCGATCACGATCATTGGTCCGCTGATGCTTCCGGGAATTGCAGCCGGATCGATCCTCGTTTTCATCACCGTTATCAAGGAAACGAGTATATCTATATTATTGGCACCTGCCGACTGGGCGCCTATGAGTCTGGCAATCTTCCAGAATATCCTGCGAGGGGAATATTACACGGCGGCAGCGATGTCTGTGGTGCTTGTCATCATTGTCCTCCTGCTCCAGGCAATAGCCAATCGCATGTCGAAAAATCAACTGTAGGATGGTGAAGATAGAACGTGACTAGAGGATTTATCTTTGATTTGGATGGAACGGTGTATTTGGATGAAGAAATGATCGAAGGGGCGGCAGATGCCATCGCTGCCCTGAAACAACGGGGCGATAAGGTCGTCTTCCTGACCAATAAGTCCATCTCCACTAGGATGGACTATGTGCAGAAGCTGAGGAAGCTCGGGATTGAAGTGGAGCTTGATGAAGTGATCAATTCCAATTTCATCACGGCAAAGTTTCTGAAGGATGCACTGGAATCGGGGGAAGCGGCACTTGTCATCGGGGAAAAGCCCCTGTTGGATGAACTGCAGGAGGAGGGGATCACCCTCACCCAGGATGCAGGACAGGCGAAGGTCGTCGTCCTTGGATGGGACCGGGAGTTCAGCTATGAAAAAATCAATCTGGCCTTTCAGGCATGGCTCAATAAGGCGACGATCATCGCAACGAATCCTGACCGGACCTGTCCCGTACTCGGCGGACAGATTCCTGATTGCGGCGCGATGATCGGTGCCCTTGAGGGGGTGACAGGTGAGAGGATCGAGTCCATCACGGGCAAACCGTCGAAATGGATGGCGGAATACGTAGTCTCTCAAGTGTTGAAGCTGGATCCAGCAGACTGTTACATGGTCGGGGACCGCCTCGAGACGGATATCCGGATGGGAATCGAAAATGGATTGCAATCGGTCCTTGTGCTCACCGGGGTAACAAATAAAGAAATGTTAACAAAATCTTCATATCAGCCTTCATATGTGCTTGATAGCATTAAGGAGATCGTGAATCTATAAGTCGAATTTCCACATATTCGGGTCACCGGATGAGACAGCCAGGGCACCGGCTTCAAGGGCATCCAGGATATCTTTCTTCTCCTGGATGAGTCCCCCGACGATGAGGGGGAGCTTGAGCTGGTGCGACAGCTGGTCGATCACCCTCGGCATGAGTCCCGGGAGCACTTCAACAGCATCGGGTTTGCACGACTTGATCATTTCAATCCCCTTTTGCAGGGCACCCCTGTCTATGAGGAAGATGCGCTGGATGGTCACGAGTCCTTCTTCTTTGGCATAGCGGATCATATTGGTTTTGGTCGAGATGATGCCCGTCGGGTTCCAGACGTCTGCGACGAATTTCACCGCTCCCTTGGTATTGGACAACCCCTCGATGAAGTCGAGGTGGATAAAGATATACATATTCGCTTCTTTCAGTTTCTCTATGTAGGGTTTGACCGTCAGGATATCCCCAATCAATAGAAAGGCGATGTTCGCCGAGCTCCGGATCGCTTTATCAATATCCTTTTCTTCTTTGATGGAAGCGATGATCTGAGACTCTACCATGTTTACAATTTCCAAAGAAGTCACACCCAGTCATATTAAGAATTATCTGTCTATTTACCTATTTGAAGTGTACCATATCTGCCCTTAAATGCAACATACCCGAACGAAAGGAGGTGGGGTGCGGCCCTTTGGATCAGTCCGTCTATCAGTCTAGTAAAACCAATCATGGGAGGAGTTATACACGTGAAGAAATTATTCAGTACAATGGCCGTTTCCACATTGGCATTGGGCTTATTTGCCCCTGTCCAGACCAGTTCCGTACAAGCTGCAAGCCCGGTTCTATTGGAAGAGGATTTTGATGATATCGCGAATGGCCGTTTGCCCGATGGATGGAAGCTCTTAGAAGGACAAGGGGCCGTCCAGGGCGGAAAGCTCGTCCTGAATTCCTCCGCCACCTCGAAACCGGCCAGGGTCATCGTCCCTTTGGAAGAAGATGAAGGGGACTATGTATTCGAAGCGGATGTGACGTTCCAGTCGGCCGTGGAAGATAAGCGATGGGCATCGCTCATGTACCGGATCCAAAATGAAAACTATCCATACTATCAGTTTGCCGTGCGCCGGGGAGCTTCGGACGTGAACGGATTGGAATTCGCAGAGCGGACGCCGGCTGATAAATGGCTCGTGCCGGAGCGTAACTTTTACACTGAAAACATGGAATACGGGAAGACGTACCGGTTGAAAGTGGTCGCAAGCGGAAACCGTGTCCAGCAGTATGTCAACGGGCAGCTGGTCATCGATACAGACCAAGCCGGGAAATATCTCAATGGCGATGTCGGGTTCCAGACGAGTGGGTCTAAGGTGGAATACGATAATGTGAAGCTGACCTCATTCGAAGGCGAGCTGCCGCCAGTAGACGGTGAAGGGGCCCTTCTGCCTCAGGAAGCTCAAACATCCATGATCAACGCCCCTACCATCATCAACGGGGAAGGTGTCGATGTCCCGCGTGATGAAACGGCTTCCGCCCTGATCAAAGTGGATGGGGATTCAGGTAATCTGAAAGGAAACGGAAAGGATCTTCGTAGCGTCCTGATGACGCTCAAAGGAAAGAAAATCCCGGTGTTACATATGGAGAAGGGTGGCCTTGAAAAATCCGTCGTCGGTTTGCTCAATGATCTGTCCATCAGTGATGTCCATGTCGTGTCCAGTCAGACGGGGATCATTGAAGCAATGAAAGACCTGAACCCGAGGATCCGTGGGGGACTCTATTATGATCAGCGCCATCTCAATAAACATGATCTGAAGAAGATTGTCCAGGATGTCCATAAGAGTGAAAGCAAGATGGTCATGATCCCTCAGAATGTCCTGACGGAAGAAGGCATGTATTATCTTCATAACCGAATGGTTGCTGTATGGGGCGTAGGCGGTGATACAATGGCCTCGACACATGAGCTTATCCACCTTGGGGTCGACGGGATCGTCACGAACGCACCTGAGCTTGCCGTGAAGGCATTCGGTCAGTATCCGGATCAGACGATCGTCCAACGACCGATGGTGGCTGCCCATCGCGGTGTTCCGTCCCTTGCTCCTGAGAACACCATGGCGGGGTACCGCCTTGCCTATGAGCTCGGTGCCGATCAGATCGAGACCGATGTGCAGCGCACGAAAGACGGTCACCTCGTGGTCATCCATGATGAAACGGTAGACCGGACCACGAATGGAACGGGTGCGGTCAAAGATCTGACCCTCGCTGAAATTCGCGCGCTCGATGCCGGTATCAAATTTGACGAGAAATTCGCAGGTGAAAAGGTACCTACCTTCAAGGAATATCTCCAGGAGTTCAAAGGCAAGAATGTCATGCTCCTTGTGGAGTTGAAAGCCCATGATGTGGAGGAGCAGACGATTCAGGAGATCAAGGAAGAAGGCATGATGGATCAGGTGGTCCTTCAAAGCTTCTACCTCGACAGCATGCAGCGCTCCAATGAGCTTGCCCCTGAACTGCCGGGAGGATATCTGTTCTCTTCTGCCGTCCCTGGCACCCTGCAGGAAAAGCTGAAGAATGCGAAGAAGCTCGTGGATTACGGAACGATCAACGATGTGACCCTTAATTCCAGTTATGGTTCCCTGTACAAAGAGTTCATTCAATACATGAGGCAGCGTGGGATGCTGAGCATGCACTGGACGTTCCGTGCCGAGCCTCCGTTTGCCGATAAGCTGAAAGACGGACTCATCGGGCCGATTACGGATTATACGCAGTGGTTGACAGAATCGCCTGTACAGCTTGAAATCCCAATCAAAAAAGTAAATCTGAAAGCTGGAAAAACACGCACCATCCATGCAAAAGCACGCGTCAGCTACCGCGTCGCCGAGCGTGAGAAGATCGAGACCGAACTGTTCGTCGCCGAAGGAAATGGCGTCGTGACAGTCAACGGCAATACGATTGAAGCCACCGCCCCAGGAACGGCACAAGTATTCGCAAAGCATACGTTCACCATGCTCGGGGAAGAGTGGAATGTGGTGTCAGAGCCGATTGAAGTGACGGTGAAGTAAGGATATGTAAGGAAAAAGAGAGTGGGACAAAATTTAAAAGTAGCCATTTAATGACGACCAATATCAGTATAGGTTCTTACTACCGCTCATGATTTCCGTGCAAGACTTCGCTTTCCGCGGGTAGCCCGTGAGCCTCCTCGGCAGGCCTTCTCACATTAGCTACTCTTC
>NZ_JBLRVS010000005.1:70789-123465 GCF_047915635.1 Rossellomorea sp. FS2
ATTTTCACCTAAGAAAAGTGTTGGGAACACCCGTCATAATAACTTTTTCCGAGGGAGTCTTCGTCTTGCACTCCAATCAACCGCTAGAGACAATAAAATGGTCATGTTCATGAAATAAATTAAAAACCCGAATTCATTTGCATCACAGGCAAATGAATTCGGGTTTTACTATGGCTAACAGCCGATTTTTCCTATTAAATGTTTTCCTGCTTCAATCCATCGATGATGTTCTGCTTCTTGATCTTCCCTGTGGAATAGAGCATGGCGGATCCCACGATTGCAAAGATGGCAACGACCACGAACAGCACGCTCATCCAAGGAGGGGAGAAGCTGTATTCAAATGATTCATTCAGGGCCATATGCATGAGATACATGGCTGCAAACCCGATTGGTAGACCGTAAAGGAGCGATTTCAACCCATAGAAGATGCTCTCATAATGAATCATCTTATTGAAGCCCTTCGGCGTCATGCCCACAGATTTCAGCATGGCGAATTCACGTTTCCGGAGCGAGATGCTCGTCGAGATCGTATTGAAGATATTCGCGATTGAAATGGCTGAAATCAGAGTGATGAATCCGTAGGCGAAGATGGAGACCAGAAGGGAGAATTGTTCGTTTTCTTCCTTCATTTTCGTGATGTTAAACACCTCAACGTCTCCGCCTTTCGATTCATCAATCGCCTCCTGGGTTGCGGAAGGATCAGAGCTGTTCAGATAAAGGAAAGGGATGGAATTAGTTGAGCCGGTTTCCTTTTGGATTTTCTGAAGTGTATCACGGCTCATGATCAGGTTTAGCCCATAACCGACTCTGACGCCCATTGGTGCCTCATCAGTTTCTCCGTCGATTTGAATGGATCCTACTTTTTCATCCTCCTCTCCATTAAATTCATACAAGTCCAGCTTCTTCGTTTTTTGAAGATTCAGTGCTTCCGATTGATAGAATTTGCGATCTGATCCCTGATATTTAAGCATGTTGATTACAACAACCCCGTCAGGATCGACTTTACTACCGGTTTTCTTGAGGTACTCCTTGAAATCTTCCTCGTCAAGGCCATGCAGCTGGAGGTTATACGCATACTTCCCATCATTTAAGTTCGCATGGTAATCAGGATCTTTCTTTAATGCCGATGGAACGTCCTTACTGGTTAGCCAGCTTTGGAACGAGACATATTCCAATAAAACGGAATCGGTGACGTTTTCGGCATTCACAAATGGCTTCAGGCTTTCAAGGTTGTTGGATGGACCAGTAAGTTGAATGTCAAAATCATAGTTCTCCTGTGTCATGCCCGCTGATTTCTTAATGTTGTCAGTGAAAAACGATACGGAAAGAAACAAAATGATGGAGATGACGAGTGAGAACACAGTAGCGATGTATCGTTTCTTGTTACGCTTCAGGTTTTTTAACCCTATTTCTCCTTCAATGCCAAACAGTTTGCGGGTGAGTTTGGAAGTTTTCACGCTGCGACCGCTCATTTTTACATCCTGTGTCTGCCTGATCGCATCAATGGCTGATACCTTCGATGCTCTTCTCGCAGGAATCAATGTGGAGATGAAAATGGTAACAATCGAGACTGCACATGCCGCAAGGATAGAAAACGGAGTAATGGAAACAGATATTTTTAATCCGTCTGCGAATACGTTCGTCAAAGTCGTATTCATGAACCAGAAGGTGACGGCCATACCACCGATTCCGGCAATCAGGCCGATCGGGATGGAAATCAAGCCGATGACAGCCCCTTCAAAGAAGACGGAGTTTCGCTTCTGGATCTTTGTCGCCCCGACGCTCGAGAGCATCCCAAGGTGGCGGGCACGCTCCGAAACGCTGATAGCAAAAGCGTTATAGATCAAAGCGACGGAGCCGATCAGGATGATCCCGACAATGATGGAAGCCATCCCAAAAAGTGTCGCATTAAGGTTGTCGTTATTCGAAACCCCGTAATAGCGCAGAAGCTCGTGGTTGAACTCAACGGTCGTGATGTCATGCTTTTTTGCGAAGGCTTTAGCATCATCAAAGAGATGTTTGCTCAACTTTTTCTCCGCTACAAACGCCGTGCTTCCTGCCTGCTTATCGTCTAAGGAACTGATCACCGTATAGCCCGGCGCCCATGGGTATTCCCATTCAGGCTGTTTTATCGTGCCGACGATGGTGTAGGAGGCTTTTTCTTTCGTGCGGAATTCTTCTTCCTCTCCATTGAATGAATTGTCCTGAAACAATGTCATGTCATCCATCAATCGGTCACCGAGCTCGACAGATAAGGAGTCGCCGATTTTAAGCTTGTTTTTCTGATTCAGGATATCCTCTGAAACCACGACTTCCCCATCATTCTTAGGGAAGCGGCCGTCTTTGAGCTTGATGGGCATTTCCTTCAGGCCCTTTTCATCAAGTGAAGTAAAGAACAAATAAGGCTTTGAAGCATTCGGAGGGTCCTCGATTTTCGAATACCCCAGGTCCTTGCGGAGAAAAACATGATCTGTATTCTTTTCACTCTTAATGGCATCCAGCTGCTCCTGGTTGATGTTTTTGTACTGGACGTGCCATTCTCCGCCTTTGTTGATGTTGTCTTGCTTCATGAGATCAAGGAAGGAGACGAACAGGGTCGATACGGCGGTCACCATGGCGACGGAAATGATGACACCGATGATGGTGACCATAGTCCTGCGCTTGTTTTCTTTCAAATGTCTGAGGGTCAGTTTGTTTACGATATTCATGGACGGAGGACCTCATCTTTGGAAATCTTGCCGTCTTCGATGGAGATGACGCGGTCCGCCTGCATGGCGATGCGCTCGTCATGGGTGATGACGATCAGCGTCTGTTTGTATGTCTTGTTGAACATTTTGAGGAGTTCCATGATCTCCTCGGAGTTCTTGCTGTCTAGGTTCCCCGTCGGCTCATCGGCAAGCATGAGAGCCGGATTGCTGATGAGGGCTCGGCCGATGGATACACGCTGCTGTTGTCCACCGGAGAGCTGATTCGGCAGATGGCCGAGCCTTTCAGTCAATCCGAGTCTGGTTGTGATGTCATTGAGTTGCTTCGGATCCACTTTCTGCTTATCAAGAAGCATTGGAAGTGTGATATTTTCTTCCACCGACAGGATCGGGATCAAATTGTAGAATTGATAGATGAGCCCGATCTGCCGCCTTCTGAATATGGCAAGCTGGGTTTCGTTCAGACTGTACATATCGGTGTCGTTGACGAGGACGCGTCCCGAGCTTGGACGATCGACTCCGCCGAGCATGTGAAGTAGCGTCGATTTTCCAGAACCCGACGGTCCGATGATGACGACGAATTCCCCTTGTTTCACTGTGAACGAAACATTATCGAGTGCTTTGACCGCCGTTTCCCCTTTTCCGTACACTTTAGACAGATTTTCAATTTGTAAGATATTCACGAAATTGTACCTCCAGTTGGTTGATGCTTTTAGTATATCTGCCTAAAATGACTTCTCTGTGACTATGAAAGTGACAATTCTGTCACCTGGTTAGATGGTATGTTTGTAGATTTTTAGTGAGAAGGTCGTTCCCGCAGGGCTGCTTGATACTTCAATGTCACCGTCCTGGTTCTTCATGATGCTGTAGGCCATGGCAAGGCCGATTCCGACGCTGTCTTCCGATGCATTCTTTCCCCGGTAGAAGCGCTTGAAGATATGGGGGAGGTCTTCCTTCGAGATCCCTTTCCCGTCATCGGAGATTCTGAGTTCGGTGAAAAGGGCGTTTTCTTGTGATGTAATCGTGATGAGCCCGCCTTCTGCTGAGTGCTCGATGCTATTTTTCAAGATATTGATGATGGCTTCCTTCGTCCAGTTCGCATCGCCTACAAAAGAGGCCGGTTCGCCTTCAAGCTGGAGTGTGACACCCTTGATGTCCATGGGGATGAGAAGAGGGTCGACGGCGTCCTGTATGAGGGTACGTACGTCCACCTTTTCCTTCTTGAAACGTGCCGTTCCCGCATCGATCTTTGAAAGCTTCAAAAGGGAGGAGACGAGCCATTCGATCCGTTCAAGCTGGACCTGGATACGGCGTGTGAATTCCCGGCGCTTTCCTTCATCCAAGCCGGGGTCCCTCAATAGGTCGGACATGACCATCATGGAAGTGAGGGGCGTTTTCAGCTGATGGGAGATATCCGAGATGGCATCGGTCAGTTTAAGCTTGTCTTCCTGGAGGCGTGAGCTGTTTTCTGATAATCGGAGCGTCACCTTGTACATATCGGACTTCAGGATGCTGAGCTCTCCTTCATGGTTGTCACGGACATCCAGGGAGTAGTCTCCATTTGATATCTTTCGAAGGTAGTTCGAAAGCTTCCCGATCTCACGGTAGCGCCATGCAGTGTAAAGCATGAAGCATGCGATGAGCAGGAGGGAGGTGACCGCCGTGATCAGGGGCGCTAATCGACTTATGTAAAACGTGCAAAGGATGCCGATGCCCGCGATGATCACGACCGTCACAAGGAACAGCCGTATTTCTTTATTCCTCATCATCAGCGGTCGCCTGCCTTATAGCCCATTCCGCGGATCGTCTTGATGATGACCGGTTTCTGCGGATCGTCTTCGAGTTTTTCGCGGAGCCGTTTGATGTAGACGGTAAGGGTGTTATCGTTGACGAAATCGCCTGCCACATCCCAGATTTTCTCGAGGAGCTGTGCACGTGTGAGAACCTGATCCTTATGCTGGGCGAAGATGAGAAGAAGACGGTATTCAAGGGCAGTCAGTTGGATTTCTTCGCTGCCCTTATATGCTTTGCCTTCAGCCGGCAGGACCCTGATGTCGCCGAGTGTGAAATGGGCCGGCGTCTGCTTGTCATAGCGTCGGAGGACTGATTTGATCCGCGACAGGAGCTCCCTGACACGGAATGGCTTTGTAATGTAATCATCTGCCCCCATATCGAGCCCCATGACCACATTGACTTCTTCGTCCATGGCCGTCAGGAAGATCACCGGTTTATCGCTCTTTTTTTTCACAAGGGAGCACAGGTCATAGCCGCTGCCGTCGGGAAGGGACAGGTCAAATAGGAACAGATCGATCTCTGTCCAGCGGGTGTTGATCATGTCCTCAGCGGCAGCGACATTATGGCAAACAAATGTGCCGAATTGCTCGTTCTGCAGGGAGTATTCGAGTCCTGCTGCGATCGTCTTATCGTCTTCTACTAATAGAATGTTCATAGTGACCTCCGGATCAATGATGATGTAAGCCTATCATATGGAAAATGAAAGGCTTCGTCAAAGTGGTGGCAGCATGAAGAGGGACCATTCATTGGCGAAAATGAGCAAACATTTTGAAAGGACCAAAAAAATTTTAAGCCTAATCTTAAAGTAAAGGTAGCGCTTACATGGCTTCCGTAGGTAGGGATGGCAGTTGACACCCAACCAAATACCCATTAATATCTCTTTAGATGAAATCTTCTAAAATTATATAGTATTCAAATTATCAAGAGCGACCGAGGGATCAGGCCCTATGACGTCCGGCAACCTCCATATGGAACGGTGCTAATTCCTGCAGGATGTTTTTCATTCTGAGAGATAAGTCGATGATCGATATGCGATGCTTCTTTCAGCTGAAAGAGGCATTTTTTATTGGAAATAAGAGGTGAAGCGCAATGATCGAGATCAACCATCTTGTGAAAGAGTATAAAACGAAAAAACAAACAGTGATCGGCGTCAATGACGTTTCCGTCAAGATTGAAAAGGGTGAAATCTTTGGAATCGTCGGGTATAGCGGAGCAGGGAAAAGCTCCCTCATCCGCTGCTTGAATCTGTTGGAGAGACCTACTTCTGGAGAAGTCATCATTGACGGATTGGACTTTACGAAGCTGTCTCCGCGCGAGCTCAGGTCGGCAAGGCAGAAGACGAGTATGATCTTCCAGCACTTCCACCTGATCAAAGCAAAGACGGTCTACGGCAATCTGGCATTCGCCCTGAAAGCGGCCAAGGTACCAAAGGCCGAGATCCGGCCGCGTGTGGAAGAGCTTCTCGCCATGGTGGGTCTATCGGATAAGGCAGATGCCTATCCCGCTCAGCTGAGCGGAGGCCAGAAGCAGCGCGTCGGCATTGCCCGGGCGCTTGCGAACAATCCATCCGTTCTTCTGTGCGACGAAGCAACATCCGCCCTCGACCCGAATACCACAAGGTCGATCCTGAAATTATTGAAAAAGCTGAACGAAGAGCTCGGACTGACCATCGTCCTCATCACCCATGAGATGGAAGTCGTCAAGGAGATCTGCGATCGCATGGCCGTGATGCAGGATGGACGGATCATTGAAGAAGGTCCCGTATATGACCTCTTTTCGAATCCGAAGGAGCCCCTGACCAGGCAGTTCATCGAGACGATCCTTCAGTTCGATCTGCCGGATCACTTGGCGAAAGCGAGGAAAGGAACCTTGATCAAGATCCAATTCAAAGGCTCCATTGCAGAAGAAAGCGTCGTATCCGATGTCTTCCAGCGGTACCACGTGAAAGGGAATATCCTTCACGGGAAGATCGAATACATCCAGGAAGTGCCACTCGGTATCTTCATCATGGAACTGATCGGAGAACGTGCCGAGATCGATGCCGCGATCGAGTTCATCACCCAGCGCACACAAAGTCTGGAGGTGCTTGAAGATGCTGCCTGAAGCCATCATTGATATCTTGCCGGACCTGAATCAGGCATTTTTAGAAACGTTGTATATGGTGGGAATCTCCCTGTTGATTGCCGTTGTCATCGGACTTCCTCTCGGAGTGCTCCTTTTCACCACGGATAAGGGGCTGTTCCTCGAAAACCGCTTCGTGAAATCAATCGTCGGATTCATTGTGAATATGGTCCGGTCGATCCCGTTCATCATCCTTCTGGTGGCGCTCCTTCCCCTGACGAAGTTCCTCACAGGGGATGTGATCGGACCGACTGCGGCTTCTGTCTCCCTATCCGTCGCTGGGATTCCGTTCTTCGCGCGGATCGTCGAAACCGCCCTGAAGGAAATTGACAAGGGCGTCATCGAAGCGTCTGTATCGGTCGGGGCAAGCCCGTGGATGATCATCAAGGACGTGCTTCTTCCGGAAGCCAAACCGGCGGTCATCCAAGGCGTCACCATCACGGCGATCTCCCTCATCGCCTACTCCGCCATGGCAGGTACGATCGGCGGGGGAGGAGTCGGTGACCTTGCCATCCGGTTCGGATACTACCGATATGACAACACCGTCATGTTCACGACGGTCGTCGTCCTGATCTGTCTTGTACAAGTCATCCAATATGCCGGCGACATTTTCGCCAAAGCAGTAGACAAACGATAGATAATGGAGGAAACACAATGAAGAAATGGACATTACTACTCGGCCTTGCCATCGCAGTCAGCCTCATGGCGGCATGCGGCAACAGCAGCGACAAAAAAGATGAAAAAGATATCACCATCGGAGCGACAACCGGACCATATAGCGATATGGTGACAAAAGCCATCAAGCCTGGTCTTGAGGAAAAGGGCTACAAAGTGACGGTCAAGGAATTCAATGATTACATCCAGCCGAATAATGCATTGGCACAGGGAGATCTTGATGCCAACCTGTTCCAGCACAAGATCTACATGGAAAACTTTGCGAAAGAAAACAAAATCGAGCTTTCCGAGCTGATTTCCGTCCCGACGGCTCCGATGGGCATTTATTCTGATAAATTTGATTCCATCGACAGCATCAAGGAAGGAAGCGAAATCACGATCCCGAATGATCCAACGAATGCGGCGCGTGCGTTCCAGATCCTTGCCGATGCGAAGCTGATCACGCTGAAGGCGGACAGCAATCCGTTGACGGTTTCGGAGAAGGATGTCGAGACGAATGCGAAGAATCTGAAGTTCAAGGCAATTGAGGCGGCTCAGCTTCCACGTACGGTGGATAGTGTGGATTTAGCGGCTGTGCCGGGTAACTTTGCTCTTGCGGCGGATATGGATTTGCTAGATGCACTTCAGCTTGAGAATATGCCGGATGAGTATCGCAACCGGGTGGTTGTGAATACGGATGATAAGGATTCACAGGTGTCGAAGGATATCAAGGCGGTTGTGGAGTCGGATGAGTTTGAGAAAGTGATTGATGAAGAGTTTAAAGGGTTCGGGAAACCGGATTGGATGGAATGAGTTTTGGGAGTGTGGCCTTTGGGTCATGCTCTTTTTTGTTTTTGAAGGGGATTGTGTTGAGAAGGGTCCGTGCCTTTCCGCTGCGGTGGGCTGCTTTCCGCGGGGAGGGCGCTGAGCCTCCTCGTGGCTGCGGGGTCTCACCGCTCCTCCTTTTCTGCAGGAGTCAGCCCACCTCCGCTGCGGGTGGCTGCTTTCCCCCCTCGATAAATTGAAAACAATAAAGTATTTTTCTGCATCAATTGTCAAAAGGAAGCCCAATGAATATTTCCCATTAAAGCAAAGTTCATTGTATTCTCTTGAACGTTCATGCCGATCATCGCTGTTATCGAATATCGCGTTATTCGATTAAAAAGACGTAGGAGGGTTAAAGCCCTTCTACGTCTTTTTTCCATTCGTATTTATATTGGTCCTAACGAGTATTACGGTTCCAGATTCTTGTTTTTCTTGTATGAAGTGGTGAGTGAGCTCATGTCGATCAGGAAGAGCAGGGTCGTGGCGATGAGGGCGAGACCTGCTGTTTGGAGGGTGGATGCCCATCCTTGGTAGTTGGTGGCGACGGTATAAATCAGGTTGAATAGGATGAAGAATGTGATGGATCGGAAGGTGATGTGCTTCATCTGCTTTTTGTATTGCTGTGGTGTGAAGATATCACCATACTCCATGCCTGAAAGAATGTAGCGGATAAGGGGGTAGAGGATCAGGACGGCTGCTATGATCAAAAAAGATTTTTCCGAACCAATCACGGGTATGAGCGTAAAGCGAATCAATGCTGCCCCGATCAATGTCGTGAGAAAAGCGATGACGGCCGCTTCTGCCAAAAATGACATCAATCTCCTTTGTTTGTATTCATCCTCTGGTAAAAATATAGTCAACCAACTCATTGTTCATCATCCTCCCAAAATAATTCGTCCAGTGTCTTTCCTACTGCTTTGCATATGGCGATGCAGAGCTGAAGGCTTGGATTGTATGATCCCTTTTCAATCAGTCCGATTGTCTGCCGCGTTGCATTAACGCACCTGGCGAGCTCTGCCTGTGTCATTCCTTTTTCCATACGGGCCTGCTTAACCTTCGTCTGCATAGTTCCTCCTATTGTATGTAACATATATATTGCTTAATGTAATGTATATATTACATTGTCTGCGTGGAAAAAACAATAAAAAGATTAATCAGGAGGTTGTGATCTGGGTTCTTCGGACTTCTTTTTAGTAAAGAAAGGAGGATTCTTATTTTCAACAACTGGGGGAATGAAGGAGGAGGCGATTCCGTTTGCAAGATAAACACTTGTACCTAATGACGCCATCGAAAAGAGGTTCGGAAGCTCGTTCATGTGCTTACGGAATACCGAATTTGTAAAGAAGTCTTACCAGATGTAAGACTATTTCACTAAAAATACACATTTAAATATGAAGGTTTCATAAACCAATCGTCTCATTTTTGTTAATCTTTTCATTATTCCTTAATCTTCGACAGAAAAATGATATATTAAATGGGAAACTTGGTATGTTCCGCTGAAACCATGCGGGAAGAAAGGATCGGTGGTGGGTTGCCGGACCTATATGCAGAGAGAGAATCGGGTTTATCGGCAAAAGGAATGTAGATAAAAGAAAGCGCTTACATTTTGGAGGTACAGGGTTATTCGAGGGTAGGTTTTTTGAAATGGGCACATAATGACGATATCAGCTCATTTCCGATTGTTGAATTCGGAGGAGGAAAGAAATAGTGAAAACCATGAAAAAGCCATTATTCGCTTTGATGACCGTTTTTGTCATGTTGATTGCCATGCTTCCTGCAGCGGCTGGTGCGGCCGGCACCATGACGGTACAAGAAGCCATCGATAACAACACAGGCAACGGAACGGTCACTGGATATATCGTGGGCCACACGATATCTGGTTCCAATTATAATAATAAAGCTCCTTTCAGTAATGATTTCAATATTGCCATAGCCGATTCGGCAAATGAGACGGATCCGGCGAAGATTTTGCCGGTTCAGCTTCCAAGCTCGTTCCGTGCACAGTTCGGTTTGCAGACCAACCCGGATATGATCGGCGAAAAAATCGTCGTGACGGGCCAGCTTACACCCTATTTCAACGTACCCGGGCTGAAAAATCCGACGGCCATCACCGTTGATGGAGCGGAGCCGGGTGAACCCGATCCGTTTGAAGGGATCGAAGGGCTTCGTATCCATGACATCCAAGGTGAAAGTCATACGTCCCCTTATAACCTGAAAAACGTCAAAGAGGTAGAAGGGATCGTCACTCACGTTGTGGATGGAAGCAATTTCTACATGCAGGATGATCAACCTGATGATAACGAGAAGACATCAGAAGGGATCCTCGTTTATAAACCGTCCCACGGAGTCCGTACAGGGGATGCCGTGAAGGTTGACGGACAGGTGAAAGAATGGGTCCTTGATGGATATGCGGAAAAGCTTCAAACCGACCTTACCACGACGGAAATCAATTCCCAGAACGGGAATGTGGTTGTCCAGTCTTCCGGTAACGAGCTTCCTGAAGCCCTCGTGATCGGAAAGAATATCTTCCCTCCGACAGATGTCATCGACAGTGACGGCCTGGAAGAATTCAACCCTGATGTGGATGCCATCGATTTCTATGAAAGCATTGAAGGCATGCGCATTTCCCTAGAAGACCCAACGGTTACAGGACCTCAGAAGTACGGAGAGCTTCCGGTCATCACTGAACAGGTCGAAGGGAAGAACTATACCAAAGAAGGTGCTCCGCTCCTGACGGCGGACAACCAAAACCCGGAAAGAATGTTCATCCAGCTTCAAGACCGCAATTACGTAGCGAAGACCGGCGATCAGTTCGACGGTACCGTGACGGGTGTCGTCAGCTACAGCTTCAGCAACTTCAAAATTCTTGTGAATGATGATGAGCTTCCTGCTCTGAACGAGCGTGAGTTCACTCCTGAAACGACGACGATTGAAAAAGATGAAGACAAGCTCACAATTGCTTCGTACAATATCGAAAACTTTGACGCGTCTGACGCCACCAAGCGTGACAAACTGGCCAAATCCATGGTCGAAAATCTTGGATCTCCTGATATCATCGGTCTTGTGGAAGTACTAGATGACAGCGGAACGAAAGATGACGGTACGGTGAAGGCTGATGGAAACTATAAAGCACTGAGCGATGCTTCCGTGAAATTCGGCGGCCCAGCTTACAAGTGGACGGAAATCGCTCCACAGGATAAGCAGGACGGAGGGGTTCCAGGAGGGAATATCCGCGTAGGGTATCTCTACAACCCTGAGCGCGTCACCCTGGCAGAAGGTGAAAAAGGAGATCAAACGACTGCAGTGGGATACGAAAACGGCTCCCTGACCCTTAACCCTGGGCGTATCGATCCGACGAACGATGCATTCCGCAGTAGTCGTAAGTCCCTTGCAGCACAGTTTGATTTCAACGGTGAAGACGTCATCGTCATCGCCAACCACTTCAACTCCAAAGGTGGAGACGAGCCGCTATTCGGACGCAACCAGCCTCCTACCCTTGGAAGTGAAACACAACGTCTGAAGATTGCAGAAGTCATCAACGGCTTCGTGTCAGATATCGAAGCGAAGAATGAAGAGGCAAACGTCGTGGTACTTGGCGACTTGAATGACTTTGAATTCTCTGCACCGCTTCAAAAACTTAAAGGGGAAGAGCTCACGAACTTAATCGAGACACTTCCTGCAAACGAGCGCTATACGTATTCGTATCAAGGAAATGCACAGGTGCTCGATCATATGCTTGTGTCGAATCGCCTGGCTGATCAAGCCGAGTTTGACATCGTCAACTTCAACTCTCCTTATATGGAAGAGCATGGGCGTGCAAGCGATCATGATGCCCTGGTGGCACAGCTTGACCTGAATGCGCAACAGGAACCTGAAGAGCCGAAGGACTTTGATCTATCGATTCTTCATACGAATGACAGCCATGCCCATGTGGAGCAATACCCGCAGCTCGTGACGGCAGTGGATGATCTTCGTAAACCGAATTCCCTCCTGGTGGATGCAGGGGATGTATTCTCCGGCACACTTTATTTCCGCCAGTATCTTGGTCTGGCAGATCTGTCATTCATGAACGACCTGAATTTCGATGCCATGACATTCGGTAACCATGAATTTGATAAAGATTCAAACGTCCTGGCCAATTTCATCAAAGAAATGAAATTCCCGATGGTATCATCAAACGTGAACGTGACAGCCGATAAGGACCTGTCCCCGCTTTACAAAGATGAAATCGGTGACCCGGCTGAAGGCGGGAAGATCTACCCTGCCATCATCAAGGAAATCGACGGTGAGAAGGTCGGAATCTTCGGATTGACGACGCCTGACACCTCCTTCCTTGCCAACCCAAGTGAAGACATCGTGTTCGAGGATGTCGTGGAATCTTCCAATGCGACGATCTCCATGCTCCAAGAAGAAGGTGTGAATAAGATCGTCGTCCTGTCCCACCTTGGATACGGACCTGATCAGGATCTTGCAGAAGAAGTGGACGGCATTGATGTAATCGTCGGTGGTCACTCCCACACGGCTTTGAAAGAACCGACATTCGTTGAAAAGGACGAGCCTACACTGATCGTGCAGACAGGAGAATACTTGAACAACATCGGTAATCTCGATGTCACATTCGATCCTGAAGGTGTCATCAAGGAATACAAAGGGGAGCTTGTCCCACTTGCCAATTACGAAAAAGACCCTGAAGCAGAAGCAAAAGTACAGGAATACAAAGCACCTCTTGATGAGCTTATGTCTGAAGTGGTCGGTTCAAGTGAGGTTCCACTGAATGGAGAACGCGCTGACGTCCGTACGAAGGAAACGAACCTTGGAAATCTGATCACCGATGGAATGGTGGCTAAAGCCAACGAATCGGTGAAGACACATATCGCCTTCCAAAATGGTGGAGGAATCAGGGCGTCAATCGATGAAGGAGACATCACGCTCGGAGATGTATTGACAACCCTGCCTTTCGGCAACAACTTGGTTGCGATCGATCTGACAGGAGAAGAAATCAAGCAGGCACTCGAGCATAGCGTAAGCGCCGTCGAGTCCGGCGAGGGTCGCTTCCTGCAGGTTTCAGGAATCAAATTCAAGTATGATGTGAATCAGCCTGTTGGAGAGCGTGTATGGTCTGTTGATGTGAAAACAGACAACGGATTCGAAAAGCTTGATCCAGCAGCGATGTACACAGTGGCAACAAATGCGTTCACAGCAGATGGTGGAGACGGATATTCCATGCTGAAGGAAGCAAAAGACGATGGACGCATGACGGAGCTATTCCAAGTGGACTTCGAAGTCATGACAGAATATCTTGAGAAGAACAGCCCGGTATCACCGGAGCTGGAAGACCGCATCGTACAAGAGGTCAAGCAAGATGATCCAGGTGACGGCGGCGGTGATGATGGAGACGGTGACGACGACGGCCACGGCGGCTGGGGAGATCAGATCCGTGACATCATCAAGAAATTGAAGAACTGGCTGTGCAAGCTCTTAGGAGTATGTGGCCGACCATAATAGAAAAAGGACCCTTGCGTGCAACATGCAGCGCAAGGGTCCTTTTTGTTGAATATCACGTATTAAACGCCAGGGAACCAGCCTGGAGTATTCAAGACGGCATTCCAGAGTGGATCCGGGATGACGAGTTCTTTTTGTTTTTCTTTATCGATTTCCGTGATGATTTCATTCTCGCGACCTTCTTCGATCTTCTGAACCCAGTCAGGATCGATGATGAGCTCGCGGCCGATTGCTAAAAGCGGTACATCGGTCTGGAATGCTTTATACGCATCCTCTGCTGAATAGATGGAACCTACGCCGATAAGGGGCGCACGGTCACCGATGGTTTCAAGCAGGTAGTCGATCCGGGTTTTCTCAAGATCATCCACTCCGCTGCGCGGTGTAGAGAAGAAGTCAAAGAGTGATACGTGGAGATAATCAAGTTCTTTATCCGCTAGGGCATCGACAAGCTTCAAGGTTTCACCCATGGTGAAGCCGTTCTCTTCCGGCTCTTCAGGTGAGAAGCGGTAGCCGACAAGGAATGGAGCAGTGGCATGCTCATCCACCACACTCTTGATTTTATCTACAACAGCAAGTGGGAATGCCATGCGGTTTTCAAGGCTTCCACCAAATTGATCTTCACGCTGATTTGTCATCGGAGAGAAGAACTGGTGAAGAAGATATCCGTTCGCACCGTGGATCTCGACTCCGTCGTATCCGGCTTCAATGGCACGGCGTGTTGTTTCACCGAATGCTTCGATGATTTCTTCGATTTCACCTTGAGATAAACCGCGGGCTTTTTTCTCGCCGTTTTCGCCTGTGAGGTCACTTGCACTCACGACGTCGCCATCCACGAGTTCCGGTGGACATTGAACGCCGCCGTGGAAGATTTGCAGGATGGCTTTGGCGCCTTGGTCCTTGATGCCTTTAGCAAGACGCTCAAGGCTTGGGATCATGTCATCTGAATGACCGGCGAATTCACCTGGGAACCCTTTTCCGTTCGGTGTCACATTGGTGCAGGCCGTGATGACCATGCTGACACCTTGTGAGCGGCGGGCGTAATAGTCGACTTCTGCGTCTGTCACGTGGCCGTTGTCATCGGATGAGAAGTTCGTCATCGGCGCCATGATCACGCGGTTTTTGAGTTCGATTCCGTTTTTGAATGTATATGGAGATAGCAGTTCTTTGAATTTTTCGTTCATGTGGTTTGCCTCCTTCGTTTGGTACGGGAATAATCATAGTGGATGGACGGGGTGTTTGACTAATAATCTGCTTGGGTGAGTGGTTGGAAGGTTTTGTATTGGAGGAGGATAAGCTGGTTCTCTTTTTGATTAGTAATGGATGAGGGATGGGGTGTTCCGTTCCGCTGCGGCCACCCGCTTTCCTGCGGGGTGGACGGTGAGCCGCTTCAGCTGCGCTTGCAGGGTCTCACCTGCCCACTATTCCCGCGGGAGTCGGCCGGCCTCCGCTGCACTGCACTGTGTGGGAGAGGATGAGTGATCGCTGTCTGACAACCCACCTTTTCATTAGGTATAGATGAGAAAAGGGGCGTTCCGTTTCGCTGCGGCCACCCGCTTTCCATGGGGCGTGCGGTGAGCCGCTTCGGCAAGCCTGCAGGGTCTCACCCTGCCCGCTATTCCCATAGGAGTCGGGTGGCCTCCGCTGCACTGCACTGTGTGGAAGAGGATGAGTGATCGCTGTCTGACAATCCACCTTTGTATTAGGTTTAGAGGGGATAGGGCGTTCCGTTCCGCTGCGGCCGTCCGCTTTCCTGCGGGGTGGACGGTGAGCCGCTTCAGCTGCGCCTGCAGGGTCTCACCCTGCCCACTATTCCCGCGGGAGTCGGTCGGCCTCCGCTGCACTGCACTGTGTATTTTGGAGGAGCAATTGCTATTGTTCATGGAAATGATACTATCTTCCATGGTGATTAGAACAAGAGGGGGCCACAGTACATTTTTCTATACTGATTTGTTTAAGACAATTTATTCTGGATGCTCTAAAGATCTCAATTGAAAATCAATTCATATATCACCCTTTATTAAAACAAAAGAGTGGATTGAAGCGGAAGGCGCTTGACTCCAGCGGAAAAGGAGGAGTGACGAGACCCCGCAGGCACGAGGAGGCTTGCCGCCCTCCCCGCAGGAAAGCAAGCGCCTGCAGCGAAAAGGAACGGACTAGATACAAACCGTTCACTCTTAAAAATAACAGTACTAATGTTTACCAAAGTAGATGAACTTAAAAGTAATAAGCGAACTGGAATTTTCCCCTAATCCCTCAAAAATCTATTAAAGAAACTCGAAACTGGCAAAATAAAAAAACAAGCTGCCGACATCCGGCAGCTTGTTTGTGATTCTATTTAGATCGCAGCTGTTTCTTTCTCACGCTCGATTACAGCGAGGCGTTCTGCCACTTCTTCTTCTGTGAGACCGTATTCTTGTACATAACGGTTTTCAGGATGTGTGCGGCATTCGTGAGAGCAGCTTCTCATATATTTGTGCTCATTTTCTTCAGAGCAGATAATTTTTTGGTTACATGGCGGGTACGCGCAGTTGACGTAGCGTTCACATGGTTCTCCGTCGTAGAAGTCACGGGCAATGACCACGTGCTCTTTGCGGTTGACCGGTACTGAGATACGCTCATCGAATACGTAGAGCTGGCCGTCCCATAGGTCACCCTGCACTTCTGGATCCTGACCGTACGTCACGATGCCTCCGTGAAGTTGTGCAACGTCTTCGAATCCTTCTTTCAGGAGCCATCCGGAGAATTTCTCACAGCGGATTCCGCCTGTGCAATAGGTGATGATCTTTTTATCCATGAACTTTTCTTTGTTGTCGCGGATCCATTGCGGAAGGTCGCGGAAGTTGCGGATATCCGGGCGGATCGCGCCTCTGAAGTGTCCAAGGTCATATTCATAATCATTCCGTGCGTCGAGGACGATGGTGTCTTCACGCTGGATTTGTTCGTAGAATTCTTTCGGCTCAAGATACTGGCCAGTAAGTTTATTCGGATCTACATCATCTTCAAGGCGAAGGGTAACCAGTTCTTTACGGTATTTGACCTTCAATTTCTTGAACGCGTGGCCATCTGTTTCTTCAATCTTGAAAACCGTGTCTTTGAAACGCGGATCGTTTCTCATATACTCCATGTAGGCGTCAGTCTGTTCAACTGTTCCGGAGCATGTTCCATTGATTCCTTCTTCAGAAATCAGGATGCGTCCGAGCAGTCCGATTTCTTCACACTTGGCTTTATGCTGAGGAGCATATTCCTCTGCATTTTCCACATTTACATAGTTGTAATACAGTAAAACGCGATAGTCGTTCATTTTTATTCCACCTGTCGATTAATATTTGCAAGATATAATCTTAGGATTTCTTCCTTATTACTCTTACGATTGTCTATTATAACAAATTTTTTATAAAATGCATCATCCATTGAAGAGAATCCTTAGGAAGCGGTGGATTTTAATGGTACAGATCGGTGACTTTTTATTGAAAGTTACCGGTCTTTTTGAAAGAATGAAAATAGAGGAAAAATCTACATTAGGGGATGACGATTTCATGCGCAAGATACTCTTACTATGTTTCCTTTTGGTATTCGGACTTGTACTGGCGGGGTGTCAGGAGCAATCGAAGCCCGATGATCGCCTGAAGGATTATGTGAAATTGTGGAATAAACAGACGTTTGATGACATGTACGGCAGCTACTTGAGTACCGAGACAAAGGACTCGTATAAAAAGAAGGATTTTGTCGACCGGTATAAGAAAATTTATGAGGACACCGGTGTATCGGATCTGAAGGTGACGTTTAAAGCACCGAAGGATGATACGGACTGGGATAAAAAGAAGGAAGCTGAGTTTCCCGTCACCATCAGCTTCAACACATCTGCCGGTGAAGTGAAGTACGATCAGAACGTGAAGCTTACAAAAGAAGAGCGGGATGATAAAGAGGATTGGTATGTCAACTGGGATCCTTCCTTTATCCTGCCTGAACTTGAGGATGGGGATAAGGTAGGGATCGACACGATCACCGCTCAGCGCGGGGAAATCTACGACCGTAATGATCAGCCCCTTGCCGTGAACGGTGAAGCGTTCCAGATCGGGATCGTACCTGGTGAATTTGATGAAGGCAATTTGAAAAAGGTCGCCGATCTCCTTGATACGTCGGAAGAGGCGATAAAAAAAGAACTCGATCAAAGCTGGGTGCAGCCGGAGTATTTCGTTCCGATCAAGAAGCTGCCCCTTTCCGAGCGTCCCCTTGCCCTGGAGGTCATCGATCTCGATGGACTCTACTCCAAGCGTGTGAAAGCAAGGGAGTATCCGTTCGGAGAAGCGACGGCCCACTTGACGGGCTATATCGGAAAGCTTACAGCAGAGAAGCTGGAGAAAGTGAAGGATAAAGGATACACAGCCGATTCCCTCATCGGGGTCAGTGGAACGGAAGAGGTATTTGAAGACAAACTCCGGGGGAAAGACGGCCAGCGCATTTTCCTCACGAAGGAAAATGGCGATGAAGTGACGGTCGCCGAGCAGGAAGTGGAGAATGGAAAGAACGTCAAGCTTACCATAGATGCAGACCTGCAGAAGAAAATCTATGCCCAGATGAAGAAGGAACCGGGCACGGCGGCAGCCATGAATCCGAAGACGGGTGAAGCCCTTGCATTGGTAAGCACCCCGTCCTTTGACCCGAATGAAATGATTCTCGGAATATCTTCTGACCGCTATAAAGAACTTTCGGAAGATCCGGATAAGCCATTTGAGAATCGATTCCAGATCACCTATTCACCTGGATCCACAATGAAAGGGATCACCGCATCCGTAGGGTTGAAATCCGGCAAGCTTGATCCGGATAAGGCGTATGACATCAAAGGGAAGACGTGGAAGAAGGATGAGTCATGGGGGAATTACAAGGTCGTCCGCGTATTTGATAACGACAGCTCGGTGGATCTCGAAAGCGGCCTGAAATACTCAGATAATATCTATTTTGCCCGTGCCGGACTTGATATGGGTGCCGACACCTTCGTGAAGGGTCTGAAAGAGAACTTTGGATTCGGAGAGGATATCCCGTTTGAGTATCCACTCTATAACTCCCAAGTATCCAATGACGGAAAGATCGAGAAAGAAGTCCAGCTTGCGGATTCCGCTTTCGGGCAGGGGCAGGTGCTCATGAATATCGTCCACCTTGCCAGTGCTTACGGAGGGATCATCAATGACGGGAACATGATGGAACCTCAGCTCGTTCTCGACCAGGAGCCGAAGGTGTGGAAGAAAGAAGTCGTGACAACGGAACAGGCAAAACTGCTGCAAACGGATTTGAGGAAGGTCGTATCAGAAGGAATCGCCACAAAAGCGAACTCTGCCGGTAAAGCCATTGCCGGAAAAACCGGTACAGCTGAAATCAAATCGGAACAAGGATCAAAAGGAAGAGAAAATGGACTGTTCGTCTCTTATGACCAGAACAATCCCGATATGGTCCTTGCCATGCTCCTGGAAAATGTCCAGGACAACGGGGGGAGCACCCATACCGTCCAGGTGACGAAGAAGTTCTACGACAGCTTGAAATAAGAGATGGCCTGCCGGTGCTCCCGGCGGGCTTCTTTTGAATCAGGAAGGGTCCCAATTCCCTATAACGTGCCATTTTTCCATGAAAAATTCGTCGGATCTCCGTTCGGTTTTGTCGTCAAATATGGTAATATAAGAAAATGAATAAGAGAATTCACCAAACCTTACATAAAAGGAGTATGATCATGAGTAAAACGCTTATTTTCGGACACAAGAATCCCGATACCGATACGATTACATCCGCCCTTGTCTATGCTGATCTCAAGAGCAAACTTGGAGCAGAAGTGGAAGCAGTGCGCCTCGGCGACGTGAACGGGGAAACCCAATACGCCCTCGACCACTTCAAAGTGGAGGCCCCGCGCCTTGTGGAAAAGGTCGCGCCTGAAGCAGACACGGTCATCCTGGTTGATCACAACGAACGCCAGCAAAGTGCCGTAGACATTGAAGACGTACGCGTCCTCGAAGTCATCGATCATCACCGTATCGCCAACTTTGAAACGGCTGACCCGTTGTATTACCGCGCCGAGCCGGTTGGTTGCACGGCGACGATCCTGAATAAGATGTACAAAGAGAAAGGCGTGGAAGTGACGAAGGAAATGGCGGGCCTCATGCTGTCTGCCATCATCTCAGATTCACTCCTGTTCAAATCGCCGACCTGCACGGATGAAGACGTGGCTGCAGCGAATGAACTGGCTGAAATCGCCGGTGTTGACGCACAGGTATACGGTCTTGAAATGCTGAAAGCAGGAGCCAATATGAGCACGAAGACGGTTGCCGAGCTTGTAACGCTTGATGCCAAGGAGTTCTCCATGGGTACAGCAAAGGTTGAAGTCGCTCAGATCAATGTCGTCGACCTGAACGATGTCTTCGGCCGCCAAGCAGAAGTGGAGGCAGCCATCGAAACCCTCATCAAACAAAAAGGCCTGGATCTATTCCTTCTTGTTGTCACTGACATCCTTGAGAACGACTCGACGGCCCTTGCACTTGGAAGCAAGGCAGGAGAAGTAGAGAAAGCCTTCAACGTGAAGCTTGAGAACAACCGTGCGCTTCTTAAAGGCGTCGTTTCACGTAAAAAACAAATCGTACCGGTCCTGACCGAAACCATCAAATAATCATCAAGGAGCAGCTGAAACATGCTGCTCCTTTTTTACATGGAGGAGACATATGCAACTACAGGCTGTTCATCATATTGCCATCATCTGTTCAGACTACGAAGCCTCCAAGGCCTTCTACACCAATCTCCTTGGTTTCACGATCATCAGGGAAGTATACCGGGAAGACCGTGACTCGTATAAGCTCGACCTTGCCCTGAACGGTGCCTACATCATCGAACTCTTTTCCTTCCCGGATGCCCCGGAGCGACCCAGCTATCCGGAAGCCAGGGGACTCAGGCACCTCGCCTTTGAAGTGATGAATATAAAAGACGCAGTGAACGAACTACGCCACTACGGCATCGAAGTCGAGGATATACGCACCGATCCTTACACCTCCAGACGCTTCACCTTTTTTTCGGACCCCGATGGTCTCCCGTTGGAACTGTATGAAATCTGAGTAAAGACGCTCACCAATTGGCCTGAAACCACCGGCTGCTTCGTACGTATAAAAGAATAAAAAAAAGACGCTCTGATCAAGAGCGTCATCCACAGGTATTGAAATTTGTCGTTGGGTCTATTTAACCATAGATCAAAAATGGATGGAATCCTGCTGTGAAGGAATGCCTTCGGGATAAAACGTATTTTGCGAAATAAAAGCCTTTATTCCTAAAAGAATATAAGGATATTAATATTTATGGGCCCAAAAAAAAGGACGCCCCCTAAGCAAGAGCGTCGTCCAAAGGTATTGTAACTTGTCGTTGAATCCATTAAACCACATTCGGAAAATCAGTGAATTCTGCCTCTCGACACACGGAAGGTCGGGACCTTCAGTATTTCATAATGAAAGCGTGCATTTCTTAGAAGTTATAAGGATATTAATATTTTTCTTACATAAAAAAAGGACGCCCCCTAAGCAAGAGCGTCGTCCAAAGGTATTGTAATTTGTCGTTGAATTCATTAAACCATATCCGGAAATTCAGTGGATTCCCACTCTCGACACACGGCAGGGCAGGACCTTCAATATTTCATAATCAAAGCGCGAATTTCTCAGAAGTTATAAGGATATTAATATTTTTCTTTTGCATAAAAAAAGGACGCTCCCTAAGCAAGAGCGCCGTCCAAAGGTATTGTAATTTGTCGTTGAATTCATTAAACCATATTCCAAAAGTACATGTAATTCTGCTCTCGTCCTACCTTGACCGGTGTAGGAGGTCAATATGATAGGGCATTGCGGAAATCTCAGAATCTATAAGAATATTAATATTTACTCATCGTGCAAACCCATATTCGAAACGAACATATCTACAGCAGGGGTGGATTAGAATGGACTATTCAATCATAGGAAAGAAAATAAGGGAATTGAGAAAAGCCATCGGCATCACCCAAGGGGAACTCGCTGATGGAATCTGTACGCAGGCACTGGTCAGTCGCATGGAGAAAGGGGATATCTATCCCAGCGCCACGGTGCTCTACCGCATTTCGCAAAAGCTCGGGGTAGATGTGAACTACTTCTTCGAAATCGGATCCACCGAGCGCTTTGACTACATAAAAAACGTGGAGCGATTATTGAACAATTACCGATTTAAACTGCAGTATGACGAATTGATCGAGCTCGTGCGAAAAGAAGAAAAAAATCCGATTTTCATCAATCACAAAGAAAACAAGCAGCTGCTCGAATGGAATAAGGCCATCTACATAGCAGAAGTCGAAAACGACAAAGACCGGGCCATCAGCGTATTGCTGGATGCCTACCACCTGACGGCTGACCCGAAGAGGGCGATGTCGGAGAGGGAGATGCGGATTCAACTATCGGTGGGCCATATTTTATCTTCCCAGGAGAAAGACAAAGAAGCTTTGGAGACGTATAACCGGGTGCGAGATTCCATCGGTCAGGATACTTTCCTTCAAGATAAGTCGATTAAAACGAGAATTTATTATCATACGGCCAGAATTCTTACAAGACTTGGAGAATACGAAGAATCTCTCAACTATTGCAGGGAAGGATTAAAATGGACCATAAGCCAAGAACGGTTATTTGGAATTGCACAATTGAATTATCAAATTGGTTACAACCTGGAGCTTCAAGGGAAACCCGAAGAAGCGCTTTCCTATTTTCAAAAAGGGAGAAATTACTTTCAAATTCAAAAGAATGAGAAGCTTGTCGAATTCATAGATCATAAGATTGAAGAGACAAAGAGCTCAGTACACGCAGAAGGAAAAACGTAGGTGGTGAGGTTGGAAACAGAAAACGATAGATAGAGGTGGAATTTCATGGATTACTCAGTAATTGGAAAGAAGATAAAAGAACTCAGGAAAGCAATCGGCATCACTCAAGGAGAACTTGCAGAAGGAATCTGTACCCAGGCTTTGATCAGTCGAATCGAAAAGGGAGACATCTATCCCAGCGCCACGGTTCTTTATCGAATCTCTCAAAGACTTGGGGTGGATGTGAATTATTTCTTTGAAATAGGTTCTACCGAAAGACATGACTATATCAAAAATGTTGAGCGTCTATTTCACACCTACCGCTTCAATTTACAGTATGAGGACATGATCAAGCTGATTGAGAAGGAAGAACAAAATCCGCTGTTTGTGAACAACAAGGAAAATAAACAGCTATTGGTTTGGAATAAAGCTATCTATGTGAGTGAAGTGGAAAGAAATAAAGAAAAAGCAGTGGGTATGGTGTTGGATGCTATCAAACTGACGGAGGATACTAAGAGGGCCATGACTGAGAGGGAAATGCGCCTTCAAATTACACTGGGCAATATGTTAGCCCTTCTGGAAAGATATGATGAGGCGTTAGCTGCTTATGGGAAGGCTCAGGAAGCAGTAGATCAAAATCCTTATTTGCAGGATAAGTCTATTAAAACAAGGCTTTACTACCATACTGCTAGAATCATTACGCGTCTTGGTGACTATGATGAATCAATCAAGTATTGCAAGGAAGGGCTGAAATGGACCATTAGTGAAGAACGATTATATGGAATTGCTCAATTAAACTATCAAATTGGATACAACTTTGAGTTGAAAGGTAATTACGATTCGGCGCTTTTATATTTTCAGAAGGGAAGAGACTACTTCCAGATCCAAAAGAATACCCGCTTCGTTGACTTTATTGATAAAAAGATAGAAGCAGTAAGGGTAGCTCAATCATAAAGGTAGGTGCTGAGCATGAAACTTTCCGAAATTGGAAAAAAGATTAGTGAACTTCGGAATGAAATGAATCTCACCCAAGGTGAACTGGCAGAGGGGATCTGTACACAAGCCTCAATTAGTATGATTGAAAAAGGAGAACTTGACCCGAATGCTACGATCCTTTACCAGATTGCGAAGAAGCTTGGAGTCGATGTGAACTACTTCTTTCATATAGGTTCTACTCCGAGGTTGGATTACATCAACGAGGTGGAAAAGCAGCTCAGAAAACTGCGTATAAAACATAAATACAGAGAGATGATGGAGATAGTTTCTATCGAGGAAAAAAATCCATTATTTTATAATAATCCCGCAAAACTTCAATTTTTGTATTGGCACAAAAGTATCTTTTTATTCGAAGTGAAAAAGGATCACCAACAAGCTGTGTCTGTTATTGAAAAAGCGTTTGAATTATTGCCGAATAAAAAAAGAGCTATTACTGAACTAGAAATGGAGATGATGATGGCTCTTGGGACCTATCAATTTACATTAGGGCATTATCAAGAAGTCATAGATCAATACAAAAGGGTCCAAGCCATATTGGATGAAACAAATAGAGAACCTGCAGATAAAACTATAAAGACAAGACTATATTATAATTCATCAAGAGCTCATACCAGATTGGGAAACATAGAAGAATCGCAAGCTCTCCTTCACGAAGGGATCAATTGGTGCATTGAAAGTGAGGAACTTCACCTTTTGCCAGCCCTTCACTATCAGATTGGCTACAATTATGAGCTGATGGGGGAATATGAAAAAGCACTAGAGTTTCTTGATTATAGTATATCTTTATTTGAATTGTCCCCAGGTCATAACTACACAACGTTCTTATCTGACAAAAGATCCACCTATTTAGAGGTTTTGGACTTGCCAAAATATAAGGATGAGAACAACTAAGTGGACGGAGGTGGATTCAATGAAACTCGTCGAAATCGGAAAAAAGATAAGTGAGCTTCGAAACGAAATGAACCTGACTCAAGGTGAACTGGCAGAGGGAATATGTACACAAGCCTCAATCAGTCTGATCGAAAAAGGGGAACTGGACCCGAATGCGACGAGCTTATACCAAATCTCAAAAAAGCTCGGAGTGGATGTGAACTACTTCTTTCATATCGGTTCGACTCCAAGGCTGGATTATATTACCGAAGTAGAGAAACAAGTGAGGAAGCTACGGATTTTAAATGAGTTTGAAGAGATGATGAACATTGTTTCTATAGAGGAAAAAAATCCGTTATTTTATAATGATCCTAAAAATCTCCAGTTTTTATATTGGCATAAGAGCATTTATTATTCTGAAGTGAAGAATGATCATCAACAGGCTGTATCCATATTAGAAGAAGCGTTTGCGCTATTCCCAAACAAAAAAAGGGCAACCACTGAGCTCGAAATTGAAATGATGCTAACCATTGGCATTTATGAGTTTTCCCTCGGTAACTACGAAGCCGTAATCGAAGAGTATGGCAAGATTCAAAAAATCCTGGACGGTACCAATAGAGTACTCAACGATAAGTCGATTAAAACGAGATTATATTATAATCTTGCGAGAGCCCATACCAGGTTGGGTAACTTGGAAGAGTCCACTGCGCTATTAAACGAAGGAATCGATTGGTGCATCGAGTGTGAGGAACTTTATCTCTTGGCGGGACTTTATTATCAAATCGGATACAACTACGAACTCTCGGATGACTATGAAAATGCCTTGGAATATCTGGACTACTGCATCCTTCTATATGCCTTGACACCCGATCATCCAGTCAATAATGGATTCCTTACGGAAAAACGGATAGGTTATTTGAACGCTATAAATAAACAATAAGATGAAGTTTCAAATTTATGTGTGGGTTGGGGTGGATGTATGAAGATGGAGGAAATCGGGAAGAAAATCAGTGAACTTCGAAGCGAAAAGAATTTCACCCAAATGGAGCTTGCGGAGGGGGTTTGCACACAAGCTTCAATCAGCTTGATTGAAAAAGGCGAATTGGAACCGAATGCTTCAACTCTTAGTCAGATTGCAAGGAAGCTGGGAGTAGATATTAACTATTTTTTTGAAATTGGTTCGACTCCAAGACTAGACTACGTCAATGAGGTCGAAAAGCAGCTTAGGGCACTTCGAGTAGTTTATAAATATGAAGAAATGATGGAATATATAAAAACAGAAGAAAAGAATCCGCTATTTTACCGTGATCCGAATAAAATGCAGTTGCTCCTTTGGCATAAGAGTATTTACGCCTTTGAGGTAGAAAAAGACCACCCACAGGCTGTTTCACATATCCAATCAGCCTTTCATCTCACTAAGAATAGTAAAAGAGCCTATACTGAGCTTGAAATGGAAATGATTCTGACATTGGGTGTGTTTGAATACAGAGAGGAGAACTTACAAGAAGCAATAAAACATTTTAATGAAGTGGAAGAAGCTCTGGAAGGATCGAAAAGAATTCCTGCAGACAAGTCTATATATAGTCGTCTTTATTATCATTCAGCGAGAGCGCATACACGTTTGGGAAACCTTAACCATTCAATATCACTCGCAACCAAAGGGATCGATTGGTGCTTAGAGTATGATCAGCTCTATCTTATGCCAGTCTTGCATTATCAGATGGCTTACAACTACGAGCTTATGAATAACTATGGAAAAGCACTGGAGTTTTTAGATCAAAGTATTCAATTGTTTGAATTATATCCAGAAAACCCTGGGGGTAATTTCGTTCGAGACAAAAGATTAAATTACCTACATATGCTTGAAAAGTAAGAGTACCGACCCATTTTATTTCAACAGGGGTGGATATAATGAAACTAGCTGAAATCGGAAAGAAAATCAGTGAACTGAGAAAAGAAATGAATTTAACTCAAGGCGAACTGGCAGACGGGATCTGCACACAGGCATTGGTCAGTCTGATTGAAAAAGGCGAATTGGATCCCAACGCCACGGTCCTATACCAAATATCCAGGAAGCTGGGAGTGGATGTTAATTACTTCTTTCAAATTGGTTCTACTCCCAGGTTAGATTATGTACGTGAAGTGGTAACTCAGCTAAGAAGACTTCGAATCAATCGTCAGCATGAGGAAATGATGGAAATCGTTGAGGTTGAGGAACAAAATCCGTTGTTCATTAATGATAACAGGGCCATGCAATTTCTTTACTGGCATAAGAGTGTGTATATATACGAGGTGAAAGGGGATCATGACGGGGCCATATCATTATTGGAGAAAGCGATGGATTTAGTAGATCGAAAGAAACGCGCATATACGGAAAACGAACTTGAAATGTTCCTGACCCTGGGGGCATTTGAATTTAATGGAGAACAGTACGACCGGGCCATGGAGAAATATCAGCTTGTTCAACAGATCATCGCTACAACTGATCGTGTATTGAAAGTAAAGTCTATAAAGAGCCGCCTACTTTACAATATTGCCCGTGTGAACACCCGCTTGAAAAATTATCAGGAGTCCATCTCCTACGCTCTTCAAGGCATCGACTGGTGCATCGAATGTGAAGATCTCTATCTAATGGCAGAGCTGCACTACCATATTGGATATAACCATGAGCTTTTACATAATTACGAGAAGGCATTGGAGTACTTGGACTATAGTATTCAATTATTTGAACTGAATCCAGATTGTCCTTATCTTGATTTTCTTCAATCTAAACGTGCTGATTATGCAGCCAAACTGAAGAAGAAGGACATTTAAAATCTTTCTACATACACCAAGCGCGTCCCTCATATTTATGTAAGGATAAGCAGGGAGTGGTGACCGATGAGAAGGAGGAGCCCTTTCCCTCTGGTGGCTGTCGTGGTCGTGGCCGTGCTGTTCCTCTCGGTCGTGGCGTTCATGCTGTTTGGCAGGGGGGATGCTTCGGGTTCACCGGAGGAGGTGATCCGGGACTTTTATGAGTTTGAGTCGACGGGCGATTTCGGCAATGCGTGGGAGTTGTTTCATCCTGAAATGAAGAAAAAGTTCTCCAAATCGAATTACATCCAGACCAAGAACCATGTATTCATGGGGCATATGGGTGTGGAGGAATTCGATGTGGAAATCGGTAAGCTCGAAAAGGTGGAGCGCTTTGCTTTTGACGATGAGGGAATTGTATTCAAAGATGTGAGGAAAGCGCAAGTGGATATGTCTTACGATAGCCAGTTCGGTGAGCTGATCGTCAGTCAGCCCTGCTATGTGGCCATTTATAAAGGCAAATGGAAGGTCCTGTGGAATTATCACTTTAAATGATAAAGGGAAATTTCCATTTTAATGGTTTTAGCGAAGGTGTGTGTGTTAAACTGAGACCATATAATCCCAAAGAGAAGGAGGCATCCCCGTGTCCTTGTTGTATATGAAGGCTCGTGAAGCATATGATCGTGATTCCAAGGCTTCTCTGGCCGCGAGCATGAAAGACGACAACAAACAGAAGTCAGTGGCGAAAGTAGCGAAGAAATAGCGGACGTTAAGGGGTCATCTATGGGATATAAATAAGGCGCCGGGGATCAACTCCCCGGCGCCTTATTTGTGTTATTGGGGATCTTCCCCGATGATCCGTACTTCACGCTCAAGCTCTACATCGAATTTTTCTTTGACCGTCTTTTGGACGTGTTCGATGAGGGCGATGTAATCGGAAGCAGATGCGTTATCTTTGTTGACGATAAAACCGGCATGCTTCGTGGATACTTCTGCTCCTCCGAAGTTCGTGCCCTGAAGATCGCTGTCCTGAATCAGCTTCCCGGCGAAATAGCCTGGAGGACGTTTGAAGACACTTCCGCAAGAAGGATACTCAAGGGGCTGCTTCGACTCACGCTTGAATGTGAGGTCGTCCATGACGGCCTTAATATCCTTATGGTCTCCCGGCTTCAGGCTGAATGTCGCTTCAAGGACGATATCCCCTTTTTCGGAAATATTGCTGTGGCGATAATCCAGCTCAAGGTCCTTGGCTGTCCTTTTCACAAGGTTGCCTTCACGGTCGACTACATAGCAGTAGTCCAGCACGTCCTTGATTTCACCGCCGTACGCTCCGGCATTCATGAAGAGGGCACCGCCGACGGTTCCAGGGATGCCGCAAGCGAATTCGAGCCCGGACAGGGTTTCATCAAGGGCACGTCTAGACACATCGATGATGGCAGCTCCACTCTGGGCAACAATCTGCTGATCGGTAGCGCTGATGTCGGAGAAATTTTTCAAATGAAGGACGATTCCACGGATCCCACCGTCTTTGACGATAAGGTTGGATCCATTCCCGAGAAGGGTGAAGGGTACGTCGCTCTTGTTTGCGAGTTTCACAATTTCCTGGACTTCTTCATAGGTGGTCGGCGTGAGGAAGAAGTCGGCGTTGCCGCCAAGTCGCGTGTAGAGGTGATCGCGAAGCGGTTCGTCGCGTTTGATGTTTTCTTTTTTCATTACGTTTGAAAGTTCTTGGTAAACGATTTCTTTATTGTACATCTCTATCAGTCCTATAGAATATTTTATCCGTGAATGAAGTTACCACACCATTATATGACGAAAACCCATGAAAGTTAAATGGTTTCGTTTGACAGTTGGGTGAATTAGGGGTGAGCGTCGTTGTTTGGAGGGATTCTTTTGGGTCTGCTGTTACTTTTGATTAGGGGTGAAGAGGAGAAGAGTCCGTTCTGTTTCGCTGCGGTCGGCCGCTTTCCTGCGGGGTGGACGGTGAGCCGCTTCAGCTGCGCTTCCAGGGTCTCACCCTTCAGTGCACTATACTTTGTGGTGGAGAGATAAAGGAATACCATTCTGCATCAAGCCCATTTTGGATACAGAGGGAAGATTTTGAGGTGAACTTATCTTTCTCCCATATCAAATAAGAAGGACAAGGTCGACCATCCCCTATTCCTCACAATAGACCTACCAAACTAAGGTTACTTTAATTCCAATCTTCAACCAAAGAGTGGATTGAAGCGGAAGACGTCTGACTCCAGCGGAAAAGAATGGTGGCAAGACCCCGCAGGCACGAGGAGGCTTGCCGCCATTCCCGCAGGAAAGCAGGCGTCTGCAGCGAAAAGGAACGGACTTTTCTACAAGACATACTCATTAAAATTGAATGCAAAAATGGCACCCAAACGCTGGGCGCCTTTTCACAGTTTTATTTAAAGATGGAAGAAATGAGGTTCGCGATGAACCCTTTTGGTTGTTCGTCTTTGCCTGAATTCTTAAGCTTGATGGTGTACTTAGCGAAGCCATCTTCCTTGGTTTCGATGTATTTGAATGTGCGAGAATCTTTGATGTACTCTTTTGCTTTTGGTGATGATTCAAAGGTGACGGTGGCCGGACCTTTGATTGGAGAGAAGGACCAGTTCCCGTCCGCTTCCGGGTTGATGCTACCTTGCTCCATGATGTAGTCGATGACGACGTTGCGGTTTTCATCCGGTGCCTGGATGGCGATGTTGGTGCCATCGATGCCCGGGAAGTGACCGCCCCCGCTTGCACGGTAGTTGTTGGTTGCAACCAGGAAGGACTGCTTAGGATTGATTTTTTTGCCGTTGAACTTCAGGTTCTTGATCCGCTGTGATTTCGGATTGATGACATTCCCGTCAGCATCATATTTTGCCGGCTTGGTGACATCAATTTCGTACGTGACGCCATCGATGACATCGTAGTTGTAGGAGCGGAACTCCTGATTGATCAGGGATTGTTCTCCGCGTTTTTTCGGATCGATCTGGTTGAACTGACCGGCAGACATTTCGAGCCATTCTTTTACGTCAGAGCCTTTGATGAGGACGGCCTGCAGGGTGTTCGGATAGAGATAAAGGTCGGCTACATTCTTGATGGCCAGTTCACCCTGAGGGATATCGGTGTAGTATGTCGGGTCCCCTCGGGTACCTGCTTTGAACGGTGCTCCCGCTGAAAGGACCGGGATGTTTTCGTATTCCGTACCTTGGATATATTTCTCCACGTACCATTTCTGGGCATTGGTCACGATCTGGATCGATGGATCATCTTTCACCTGTGAGAAGTACGATGTGATAGGAGCCGTCGTTTCGCCAACGGCGCTGCGCACCCAGTCGATGGTGTGCTGATGATCGTCCTCAATCGCTTTGTACACTTCTTCATCTCGTGCGACAAGAGGTACTCCGTCTTTATCGGCGATGCCCCTGGTGGATGATTTCCCGTTCAATACGGTCCATTTTCCGTCTGCGTGCTGCAGCTGAAGATCGACGAGGCCGAGGTGGCTGCCCCAGTAGCCCGGCATGACGGCAGGGGTTCCGTTGATGGTCCCGTTCGCCGTATCGACGCCTTCAATCCCATCATAAGCGGCAGAAGGGAAGGTCCCGTGGGAATGGCCGAAGAGGATCGCATCGATGCCGTCCACTTTTGAGAGATCATAGGTCGCGTTTTCCTCCATGCCTTCGCTCGTTACCGTCCCGATTCCGGAGTGGGGGATGGCGACGATGATGTCGGCTCCATCAGCCTTCATCTTTGGAATGAAATGCTCGGCGGTCTCTACGATATCCTTTGTGACGACTTTCCCTTCAAGATTGGCTTTGTCCCACTGCATGATTTGAGGAGGGACGAACCCGATGACGCCTACTTTGATTGAGTGGGTTTCACCGTCTTCATCGACGACTTCGCGGTCGAGGATTTCATAAGGCTTGAAGTAATTCTTTTCCCCGGTTCCGTCATCCACGTACACGTTCGCATTCACGTACGGGAAGTTGGAGCCTGAAAGGGACGTTTTCAGGAAATCGAGTCCATAGTTGAATTCGTGGTTTCCGATATTCCCGGCATCATAATCAAGCAGGTTCATGGCTTTGTATACAGGATGGGTTTCCCCAGGCTGCAGCGGGTCGATTTTCGCGACATAATCGCCGAGTGGATTTCCTTGGATCAAGTCCCCGTTATCGAAAAGGAGGCTGTTTTTTGCTTCGGTGCGGGCCTGTTTGATGAGGCTTGCGGTTTTGACAAGTCCGTACTTGTCCGTTTCCGCGTCCTGATAGTAGTCGTAGTTGGCCAGATTCACATGGATATCCGTCGTCTCAAGGATGCGGAGGTTGACGAGATCCGTTTCTGCAGCCTTGGCGCTATGTACATTCGGGGCGAGGAGGGTGAGGGCAAGGGAGGTACCGGTGATCCACTTCAGTTTCGTATACTGCATGTTCATCTCTCCTAATGTTGTCATGATATGAAAGCAATTCCATCCTAGCATAAAGCTGTAAAGTTGAAATGGTGGAAAAGTATCATTTGTGTAAACCGGAAACCGGGATTTTACAGTGGGGTCTATCCATTTCCTGGCGCATAGGATAGGATGATAGAAGGTAAAAGGGAGGAGGGACCGGAGTGGTCCGATTGTATAGTGCCCTCGTGGGGCTCAGCCTCATCTGGGGGATGTCGTTTGTGTTCATTAAATGGCTCGTGGAGCCTGCAGGTATATGGGGGACCGTATTCATCCGTTGCTTTGCAGGAGCTCTGATTCTGCTTCCAATCTACTTCATGCACAGAAAGAAATCAGGGAAGACCAAGCTTCCTTTGAAGAAACTCCTCGTCGTGGGCATCGGGAACGCAGCCTTACCGTGGACGCTCATCGCTCTCAGTGAAACCCAGATCAACAGCAACACGGCGTCGATCCTGAATGCGACGACGCCGATCTGGACAGGGGTGATCGGATTTTTATTGTTTTCCGTCATCCTGACCGGCTCGCAGTGGCTGGGCATCGCCATCGGGTTCTTCGGGATCTTGGTGCTGATGGACTTTCAGATCACCGGTCTCTTCTCATCGGACTTTGTTGGGGTGGGAACGATGCTTGCCGCCACAATGTGCTATGCGTTCTCGTCCCATTTCACGAAAAAGTACCTCGGTGGAACAAGCGTCGTCGTCATCTCCACCTTCCAGCTGCTGATTGGAAGTGTCTTCAGCTTCATCGGGCTTGCCGCCACGGGCGGACCGAACTCGTATGAAGGACTGTTCAGCCTTGAGGTACTGGCAGGCGTCATCGGTCTCGGATGCCTGGGTTCGGGTATAGCGGCCCTGCTGTTTTTCTATATTGTCACGAAGGGAAGCCCTGAGCTCGCGTCCACTGTGACGTACCTCATCCCGGCAAGCGCCATGGTATGGGGATTCGTCCTTCTACAGGAGGAAATCACTCCGAACCTGATCATCGGGCTCCTCATCATCTTCACGGGTGTGTACCTTTCATCACGGAAAAAGAGGGCGATCAAGGTTAAACAAACGTTTGATGGAACGGTGGGAAGATCGTAATGATCACGTCCTTTGTCTAAACAGCCGTTTAGACATTCATAGCCTTTTAACGGGTGCAAATCGATTCCTTTTCATATAAAATGAGAGGGATACATAAGATAAGCTATTACAGATAGCGATGAAAATAACATATAAGGATGGTAATAATTCTATGAAAACGGCAATTGTAACGGATAGTACAGCCTACATCCCGAAAGAATTGCGTGATCAGCTGGACATATATATGATCCCTTTGAGCGTCATCATCGGAGGGGAAACCTATCAGGAAGAAGTTGATATCACCGCAAGTCAGTTCTTTGAAGAAGTACGGAGCTCGGATCGACTGCCAACCACTTCACAACCGCCAGTCGGCCAGTTCGTGGAGCTTTTCGAGAAGCTCTCACACGATTACGACGCCGTCATCTCTATCCATCTCTCAAGCGGCATCAGCGGCACCTACCAAGGAGCTGTGCAGGCAGGGGAAATGGTAAGCGGCATCGAGGTGTACCCGTATGATTCCGAGATCAGCTGTATGGTCCAGGGTTTCTATGTTCTTGAAGGGGCGAAGCTGAGCCGTGAAGGCCGGGATGCCAAAGAAATCGTCAGCCTTCTTGATGAAATGAAGGAAACGGTGAGGGCTTACTTCATGGTGGACAACCTCGCCCATCTTCAACGTGGAGGACGACTGTCGAACGCCCAGGCGATCATCGGGAGCCTGCTGCAGGTGAAGCCTCTACTTCATTTTGTGGACAAGGTCATCGTCCCGTTCGAGAAGATCCGTACGCGGAAGAAAGCATTGAAGCGCGTCGAAAACCTGTTGGGTGAAGCTGTTTCCGACGGTGGACGTTATCAAGCGTCGATCATCCATGCCAATCGTGAGGAAGAGGCCTTGGAGTGGAAGGCACAGCTTGAGGAGCAGTTCCCGAATGTGGAGTTTGGTGTGAGTTATTTCGGCCCGGTGATCGGGACGCATCTTGGAGAAGGGTCCATGGGTATGGGATGGGCGCGTAAGATGACGGAATAATTGCAGGGTGAGGAAGGTTTGGACTTGGGTCCAGGCCTTTTTTGTTTGGATGAGTGGTCCGGAGTTTGAATCTATTGGGATGAGGATCGTTTCGTTTCGCTCCGGGTGTCCGCTTTCCGAGGGGCGTGCGGTCAGCCTCCTTGTGCCTGCGGGTTCTCACCCTGCACACTTTTCCGGTCGGAGTCGGCCGCCCTCCGCTGCACTTCACTATTTGGGGAGGAAGAGGTCTGGCACAGCCCCTCCATGAAAATAAAGGAGTTCGCACACCCTGTGGAGAATTACTCTTACATCCCCTATAGAAAGGAATGAAGCCATGCTTTTTACAGATCAAGATGGTTTTATCACCCCGATTCCCCCATTTGGTCACCCTGACTCCAAGGCTTTACGTATTTCAGATTTTCCAGCAATCCCTTCTCCTCCTTTTAATGAATCCTTCTCTTATTCTCAAGATTTACAACTGCTTCTTTGCGGCAGGGCTTTGTTGATGGATGAGATCCTGTTCGATGGGGCGCTCGTTCATGAGCATTATCGTCATGGATACGTATCATACGGTCCCGGTGTGCAGGCTGGCATTTGTCAGCGCTGCGGGAACGGTTCGCGCGGAAGTTTTGGTGAGTTTGAATGCGCCCGCTGCGGGAAGTCATGCCGCTATTGCAGGAACTGTCTGATGATGGGGAGGGTGTCCGAGTGCACGCCCCTCCTGTCTTGGAATGGTCTGCCTCCCCGTACGGAAGAGGATGTCTTCTTTACCTGGGAAGGGACGCTGTCGCCTGCGCAACAGGAAGCATCCACCGAGCTCGTTACGGCGGTGAAAGAGGATCGGGACCTGCTGATATGGGCCGTGTGCGGTGCCGGGAAGACGGAGGTGCTGTTCGAGGGGATCCATGAGGCTATCAGGGGCGGTAAGCGCGTCTGCCTTGCAACTCCTAGAACCGATGTGATCCTGGAGCTTTCCCCGCGTTTGAAGAAGGTGTTTCCTGAGACGGATCTGATCACCCTGTACGGTGGTTCCGAGGAACGCCAGTCATACGGGCAAATCGTGCTGACCACCACGCATCAGCTGTTTCGGTTCAAGGAGGCATTCGATGTCATGATCGTCGACGAGGTCGATGCGTTTCCCTATTCCTTCGATCCATCCCTTCAGTATGCCGTGGAGAAAGCAAGAAAACCGTCCTCCTCCATGATCCATCTTACGGCGACGCCCGATGCTGCAACGCAGCGGGAGTGCCGATCGGGACGGCGGAACCATTTCCGGATCCCGGCCCGCTTTCATCGTCACCCCATTCCATCCCCGCGATTTGCCTGGTGCGGAAACTGGCAGAAATCGTTGGAAAAAGGCAAGATCCCCCCGCCACTGAAGAAGTGGATGCTACAAAGATTGCATACCTCAACCCCAGCCCTCATCTTTTTCCCCAGCGTAGCCATCATGAACAAAGCGCTCTCCCTGTTCAAAGCCATTCACCCCCTGATCGAGTCCGTCCATGCCGAGGATCCGGAACGGAAAGAGAAAGTCATGAGGATGCGTAAGTTCGAGATGCCGATCCTCCTTACCACGACAATCCTGGAACGGGGAGTCACCATTCCTGGCATTGATGTGGCGGTCCTCGGGGCAGAGGAAACCATCTTCACCGAGAGTGCCCTTGTCCAGATCTCGGGCCGGGTGGGTAGGAGTTCCGATCACCCGGGCGGTGATATCGTGTACTTTCACCACGGCAAGACCGGCGAGATGATCAAAGCCCGTGCCCATATCCATGATATGAACAGGGAGGCCGGGAAGAGGGGGCTCATCGATGCCACGTGACTGCCTGTACTGCGGAGGAGACCTTGATGAAAAAATGAGTTGGGGGTCTTTATTTCAAAGCGACACCAGACTTATGTGCGACGAATGTGACAGGGGATTAGTGCGGATCGAGGGCGGCTGCCCGGGCTGTTCGCGAACTGGAGCGGAGGGTGACCTCTGCCGTGACTGCCTGGAGTGGAACGGGAACCCTGAATGGAACGGGGTGCTGGAGCGGAATGTCTCCCTTTTCCAATACAATGAGTTCATGAAAGAGGTCCTCGCACGCTACAAATATAGAGGAGATTACGTTCTCGCTAAGGCACTGGCGTCTTTCATGCAAACGGCTATACCGAAAGCCGATCTTTTTGTCCCCATCCCCCTCAGCCCCGAGCGATTATACGAACGCGGATTTAATCAGTCGAAGGCCGTCCTGACCGAAGCTGGCCTCCCGTGCCATGAGCTCCTCACGAGGGTCCACACCGAAAAGCAATCGAAGAAGACGAGACGAGAGCGGATGACAGGTGGGCAGGTATTCCGGCTCCCCGAGACGGATCTCTCAGGCAAGAATATCCTTCTCATCGATGATATCTATACGACGGGTACCACCGTGAGACAGGCGGCGATTCTCCTCAAGAAAGCAGGTGCAAGGGAAGTCTCATCGTTCACGATCGCCAGGGGTTAAATCCTTCCCCTTACCTGCCGATAAAAGAAGGGAACCTGCCAAACACGGAGGAATGAATCATGTCAGAAGTGAACAACTGTCCGCGCTGTAACGCGCTATTCATGAAAACCCGCTTCCGCGAAGTGTGTGAAGCATGCCATAAAGCAGAAGAAACGCTATTCGACTCTGTCATCCGATTCCTGAAAAAACGCGAAAACCGGGCCGCGTCCATCGCACGTGTCGTCGATGTCACTGGTGTAGAGGAAGAACTCCTTCATAATTGGGTAAGAAAAGGTCGCATCCAGTCAAGACAATTCCCGAATATGGGCTACCCATGCGACCGGTGCGGCAAGATCATCCACAGTGCACGGATCTGCGAAGGGTGCCAAACGTCCCTCATCCAAGACCTTAAACAGCACGAATCAGACGAACAATGGAAGCAAACCCTCAAGGAATCAGGTCATACGTACTACACCCACAGAAAGGAAAAATGAACCATATCCTATCACTAAACAAACCTCTCAATCATCCGATATACTTACTATAAGACTCGGAAAGTACGGAAAAAGGAGGTAGACGGATTTGAAGATTAATCAGATCGGGAACCATGGAGTAAATCCCTATCAGCGGAATGCCGAAAAGGCAACACAAATGGAAACCAGTAAAAAGCCGGTGGATAAAGTGGAAATTTCTTCACACGCCAAAAATCTCCAGGAGATCTCTATGTTTGAGAAAAATCGAGAAGCAAAAGTAAATGCCATTAAGTCTCAGGTCGAGCAGGGCACCTATAGCCCGAACCCTAAGGACATCGCCAAAAAATTACTTGATTTTTATCGATGACCAAACCGATTCTAAGGATGGAAGCGTGAGCTCAAGGATGAGCTGTAATCCTTTAAGAATGTGGAGTGTGAATGACCCGTGCAAATTAATCCTGATATAAAGATCGAAGCCCCTATTCCTTCTGGAAACGGAACTCAACTGAAGGAAGGGGATCTTTCGACTGCCATCGTGAAAGAACGTCTTCCCCAAAATGAAGCCCTTCTCCAAGTAAAAGGACAAGTGGTGAAAGCAAAGGTTGAAGGGGAACTCCCTCAGGCCAAAGCCATCTCCATTGAAGTGGTTTCAACCTCATCGAACCCGCTTGTCGTCAGAGTCGTTGATTCTGCAAAGCCAGCGCGTTCATTACCAGCTCTCCCCCAAGTAAACCAGGACGTGAAAACAGCACTCCAGCTGTTGAACCAGAATGGGACTCCCATTACAAGGAAAACCATTGAGGCTTTGAATCAGTTTTTCAAGGAAACGAAAGGAACTCCGGAACAGAAACTGGAGACCATATCTTCCTTGCTTAAAAAAGGACTGGACATGACCGCGAATCAGCTGAAAACCGTCCATTCAGCAATCCATGACCACTCTTACTCTAAAACCATGGATTCTCTCGTGAAAGGGCTGGATCCCTCCTTTGGTTCTAAAGGAGGAATTGAACGCCCATTCCAACAGATCATGAAGGTATTGAATGCCATAGAGCACCGGTTATCAGAGGGTGATAAAGCCCTGCTCGGATCCATCCGCAAAGAGTTTGCAGCAACCGTGGATGTATCGGGAGCCGTCAAGAAACTCCAATCGCAGTTCGGAGCCATTCTGCGCTTGATGCCGCAAGAGGAAATGAAACTGACCAACCTTCTTAGACAGCAGATGTCTACAGGCGTTCAAGCGGTTCCTGATCGACAGTCTGCGTCCATGAATCCTCTCCAAAAGGCTCTCCAGGATATGCAGACTCTGATGCGTAAAGAGGCGAATACAGAGCAGCTGATTCAAAAGCTCTCTGTCGTAATGGATGCGACTCCTGATCTTCCCCATACCGCGAAAACAAGTTTTGAGCAATCGTTAGTAACCGCACAGTCCCTGGATTCAGAGGGCAGGGAATTGAAGGCAAGAGAAGAGATTGCCAAAGGGGTCGCTGCATTGCAATCCCATAGTGGACCGGCAGCTGATTCTGCTCCTCAAATCGCTGTGATGCAGCAGGAAGACTGGTATGAAGGGATACCAGCACATTCTAAGCTGATCATGGTGGAAACGGTGACGAAGAAGATGTCCCAACTGTCCATGGATTTTAAGCAGACGAAGAATGAGGTATCACTTAGCCTTCAGCAGGTGCTGCGTTTGATCAACGGTCATAAGCAGATGGCTGAAGTGTCCGCAAAACCCCTGCTTGAAAATACCATCAATAAACTCGACGGTGTGTTGCTGAGAGGGGATTTCATGCTCTATGCCGACATGAAGACTGAGAAAAAGCTGCTGAATGCAAGCACCCAGCTCGCTCAGGCAAAGCAACTCCTTTCAAAAGGGGACATGGCTGCCGCCAAACAGATCGTGGAAAGCGTCAAACAAGAGATTGACAGACTCCAATTTAAGCCTTCCGAAATCAAAGTGAAGAACTTTGTCGAAGGTGAGTGGGCGAAGATGACTCAAACCCCATCGGATAAAAGGGGTTTGCAGAACCTTGAGCAGGCCATGCACGCGGTCAAACAGGAGCCCACTGCCCGTTCAGCCTTTGAACTGATCCGTTCAGCGGGACTGACGCGTGAATCGGATCAAGCAATGAGTCTATTGGCAAGAGATAAAAATCAAGATCCTCCCGCTAATCTAAAAGACTTGCTTTTGAAGATGACACGGCATGAAGATGCCGGTGTTTCATCCAAAGCTGAAGGGATGCTCGGCAATCTGACAGGGCAGCAGCTCATGAGCAAAACGGATTCATCCGGCCTGCAAACCATGATGTTCACCCTCCCATATCTTCTCCAGGATAAAGTGGAAGGCGTGAAGGTTTACATCAACTCTAAAGCAGATCAACAAAAGGTAGACTGGCAGAACTGCAGCCTTTTCTTCTTATTCGACACAAAAAAATACGGAGAAGTCGGAATCTCCCTTACAGCTTCTGAACGAAATCTCTCCATTCAGGTGAAGAATGATCAGGAAGGGTTCAGTTCACGGATGGAACCCCTGGCAGAGAAAGCAAAAGACCGCTTAGAGCAAATCGGATATACCATCAGTAAACTTCAGTTCTCGCCTCTTAACCGAAACGAGGAAGAGCCTAGGGAAGAGAAGAAGGCCAGTGCCCCGAGGATGAACGAGAAAGGATACGATTTCACCATATGAACTATATTAATAGCACGAAGAGACGCCAACAGAATGGTCAGTCGGCGGCCGTCATCCGGTACGATGAAACGGATGGGGGAACGCCATCCGTCATTGCTCAGGGAACAGGAGTCCTCGCGGAAAGGATCATCGAGCTTGCCCGGCAGCACGGTGTCCAGATGCAGGAAGATGAACAGCTCGTCCAGCATCTCCTTGATCTTGATCTTGGTGACAACATCCCTCCCCAGCTCTATTCCGTTATTGCGGAAGTTCTTCTTCTTATTGAAGAAATGGGAATGAAAGACTAAAAAACAGGAAGAAATATCCGATACATCTAGTGGAGGGATGCACAATGGATTTTTTGACCAAAGAGTTCATCTATCAAAAATCGTCGCAGGAAATCACTGCGCTTTTATATGAAGTTTTAATAGAGACTGCCAATGATAGTATCCAAGATATACATAACAGCCTGTTCATCGATGCCAACATCAAGATGAAAAAAATGAATGAAATCCTTCATCGTCTCGGTGTGGGACTGAATTACGAAGCAGGGATTATCGCAGATCAATTAGACGCCCTATACAACTATATGGCTGACCTTGTGATCAAGGCGAATATGAGCAAAGATCCTACCAATCTGAAAGAAGTGGTGGATATCACGAAGGAGCTTTCGACTGCGTGGAGGCATACCATGAGAAACAAAACCCAGCAGCCGAATAAACAGCGATATAAACAAACCAATGCCTATGAAAAAAATATCATGATGGACCACCATATCGAAACCGTGGAAATGGGGAAATGACCAATGAAAATCAATCATAATATCCAAGCTCTCAATGCATACCGGAATCTAGCACAGAATATGAACAATACGTCCAAAAGCCTGGAAAAACTATCATCCGGTCTAAGGATCAACCGCGCAGCCGATGATGCGGCAGGTCTTGCCATCTCTGAAAAAATGCGGTCCCAGATCCGCGGACTCGATATCGCAGAGCGGAACACATTGGATGCCATTTCCCTGATCCAAACGGGCGAAGGCGCGTTGAACCAGACACACGAAATCCTCCAGCGCATGAGGGAGCTGTCAGTTCAGGCGTCGAACGGTACCTTGGAAGAGCAGGACCGCACGGCCATCCAGAATGAAATCGACCAGCTCACATTCGAAATCGACCGCATTGCCGACACCACCCAATTCAACCAAAAGAAACTATTGAGCGGCTCTGAACAAGGAACAGCCTTCGCCGAAGTGAACTCATCCCAAGTCGCGTATGTGGGCAATGGTACGTGGCAGGGAACGGTTAATGCTGCGCCTTCAGAACCGGCCAGTGTGGAATTAGTGTTTGATCAGACAATCGGAGGTTTGCTGGATTCAACCACTCCTTCCCAGATAGAAGGTAAGGTATTTACGATCAATAATAAGCGTTACGAAGTGGTTACTTCAGCCAGTCCAACAAATATCACTACAAACGGAAACATCGCAGTCAAAGTAAACTGGGCAAATCCGACTAACGATGCAACGAAGATCGCCAATGTTAATAACCTTATGACTGCAATTAAAGGGGCAGTCGAAGCGAATGATCCGGTATTCAAAAGCCCTACAAGCCCAACGACCAATTCCAAGATTGTTAACGCAACCGATAGTGTAACAGGAACTGAAGGTACACCGTTCACAGGAAAGCTGACTCTTTCTTCCCTCAACAATTTGTCTGTCGCAGAAGGGGAAAAGATTGGCTTCAGCTTTACCGGCTTCAATCAGGTAAAAGCTTACTCCCCAGGGACGACAACGGCAGTCACTACATTGGTCGGAAATCCTGTCACGACGACATCGACTTCCACACAGCTTACGTTCAGTGGCGTGCCGACAGCAAGTGATACAGTACCTTATGCAGGAGATGAACTCATCATTGATGGGAAGACGATCCGCTTCTCGGAAAGCACTGCCAACTTGACTGGGAACCCTGCTATCATCAATGTGAAGGACAAAAATGTCTTTGATGTACTAGACTCAATCAAATCCGTGCTTGAAACGACAAAAGCAGGGGGCGGAGTGGTGGCTATGAGCTCTGTCGATGTTGTAGGGAATACATTGGTACTTTCAACAGACCGGACCGACAATGGTGCCACGAATGGTCTGGATATCGCGTTGAAAGATGCTGATTTTGAAGCCAACAAGGAGAAAGATCTCGAGCTTGATATGCACATCGGTGCTAATGCGTCCGAAACCCTTAAGATCACAATCGGCGTTATGGATGCGGCTAAGTTAGGTCTAGCAAGAGCGGCTGACGGCTCTTATCTCAGCACTGGAGTAAATGCGGTGCAAGGAGTAGATGTCTCTTCTACTGAAGCGGCAAGGGCAGCCATCACCAGGTTGGATCAAGCTATCCGCATGGTATCAGAAGAGCGTAGCAAGCTAGGAGCCATCCAGAACAGATTGGAACACACCACCTTGAACCTCCAGATGGCCAACGAAAACCTGACATCAGCGGAATCACGCATCAGGGACACCGATATGGCGAAGGAAATGACCAACTTCACGAAGAATAATATCCTGAACCAGGCAGGGCAAGCGATGCTTGCCCAGGCAAATCAGCTGCCACAAGGGATCCTTCAACTATTGAAATAAGACAAAAGGGGCGTGGCCGACCGTGGCCCGCCTCTTTTGCCTGACGGCTTTTTCCTCTATGATAAGAATATGGAATATACCTGAAATGAGGGAATCGGAATGGACGTACAGAAAGTCGGGAAAATCACCACTCCCCACAAAGTTGAAACGAAAGCACCGGTGGCTGGGGAATCCGTCTCTTTTACAGAAGTGATGGGAAACAAGAGGGAACAGCTCCTTTATGAAAAGTTCGCCAAGATGGCGGGAGATATAGAGCATCAGGGAAAAGTATTGTCTGAATCACGTACAGTCGAAGACTTGAAGAGATACAAGAAGATGGTGAAGTCCTTCATGGAGGAGGCCATCCAAAACGGCTTGCAGCTTGAGAACCAACGCGGCTTCAACAGGCGTGGCCGGACGAAGGTGTACAAGATCGTCAAAGAAGTCGATTCAAAACTCATGCAGCTTACCAATGAAGTATTGAAGAAAGAACAAAAAGGCCTGAATATCCTCAATCTTGTCGGGGAAGTCCAAGGCCTATTAATCAATATTTATACTTAAGAATCTTGTGAAACAACCGATAAAAAAGTGAATGGAAAGAAGGGAAACCAGTGATAGAACAACTGACCCTGATCCTGGATAAACTCATCACGCTACAAAAAAGCCTTCTGCATGTATCCAATCGGAAGATGGAGGCTTTGAAGGAAAACGATATAGATGAAATCAACCGTCTTTTAAAAGAAGAATTGAGCCATATCCGCGCTATGGAATCCCTCAATGCACGGCGTGAGGAGCTCCAGGAGGATATTTCCTTGACCTACCAAACGCCGGTCACAACATTCTCGGAGTTACTTGGGATTGATTCCTTGCCAGGAAAAGAGAATCTGCGAGAGAAACATGCTGAACTCACGGCATGCACCCTCCGTTTGAAAAACCAAAACGAATTAAATCAGGATCTTCTCAATCAATCCCTCCAGTTCGTCAATCTGAGCCTTGACCTCGTCATGGGCCAACAAGAGACAGGGAATTACTCACAGGACCCTGATGATATCCAGAGCATGCGGACTCATTCAATCTTCAATTCTAAAGCTTAACTGTAGGAGGTTAACCCATGGCATCAACTTTTCATGGACTAGAAACGGCACGCCGCGGAATGTACACCCAGCAGAGTGCACTCCAGGTGACAGGACATAACGTTGCCAATGCCAATACGCCGGGATATACGAGACAGCGCATCAATTTCCAGCAAACCGAAGCCTATCCATCACCGGCTTTCAATAAACCGATGCTCCCGGGACAAATTGGTACGGGGGTGGAAGCAGGGTCCGTCCAGCGGATCCGCGACAGCTTCCTGGATGTACAGTACAGGGGAGAAAACAATAAGCTCGGCTACTGGGAATCAAAAGCCGACGCCCTCACCAAAATGGAAGAGATCATGAATGAACCGACAGATTCCGGCCTCGCCAAAACGATCGACATGTTCTGGCAGTCCCTCCAGGATCTTGCCGGCAATCCGAAAAACCCTGGAGCAAGAGCCGTCGTCAAGGAGCGAGGGATCGCCCTTGCCGAGACCTTCAACTATCTCTCGAATTCCATCTCGACGATCAGGCAGGATCTTCAGAACGAACTGAATGTGACAGAGAAGAATGCGAATGCCCTTTTGGACCGCATTAATTCCCTAAACGAACAGATTGCCGCAGTGGAGCCCCACGGGATGGTGCCGAATGACCTGTATGACGAACGTGATCGGATGATTGATGACCTTTCTCAGATCGTCAATATTACGGTTTCCTATCAACAGTCGGGTGGTAAGCCTGCCGCCATTGCTGAAGGCAGGGCGATCATTTCCCTTGCTGATACCAGCGGTGCCGCCATTGCACGCCTTGTTGATGGACAAGGGGTTCAACATATTGATGTGAAATTCACCCCACCGGGACAGGACACCTATGTAACGGAGGTCACCGTAGGAGGCAAGACGTTTTCAGCTGATGCCTTCACATCGGATGGCAGTCTGAAAGGTTTGATGGAGTCCTTCGGAATGAAGACCAGTAATGGGGACATCAAGGGCGATTACCCTGACATGCTGAAGGAACTGGATAACCTGGCCTTCACCTTCGCCAACGAGTTCAACAAGGTACACTCCGCCGGTATGAGTCCGAACGAGATCAACCATAAGAATGCAGCGGGAGAGATTGAACCGGTCAACCAGGATATCAATTTCTTCAAGGATAAAAAGTACGGGGATCTCTCAGAAGCCAATCGCAAAGGGTTTGCCCAACGGATCGACTTGGCGGATGCCATCAAAGAAAGCATCGACAACATTGCCAACGCAGACGGCTCCGATCCGTCGAAGGCCACTACTGGTGATGGAAGCGTGCTACTCGAGTTGGGAGACCTCATCAACAAAGAATTCGATTACGGACTCAACTCTGAGATGGCTAGCTTCCGCAACTACTTCCAGGTCCTTGTGGGCGGTATGGCCGTCAAGACCCAGAACGCCCTGCGCCTAACCGACAACAGCGGGACCTTGCGCCAATCGGTGGACGACAAGCGCATGTCCATGAGCGCCGTTTCCCTTGATGAAGAAATGACGAATATGATTCAGTTCCAACACGCTTACAACGCGTCCGCCCGGATGATCTCCCTGCAGGACGAACTACTGGATAAAATCATCAACGGTATGGGTACCGGTGGTAGATAGGAGGAAAAATGATGCGCGTCACACAAAGCATGCTTTCATCTAATTCACTGCGTCACTTGAGCAGCAGCTACGAGAAACTCGGAAACTATCAGGATCAGCTTGCCACAGGTCAAAAGATCACACGGCCTTCACAGGATCCCGTCGTCGCCATGAAAGGGATGTATTACCGCTCCAATCTGACGGAGAACGAACAATATCAGCGGAATCTTTCCGAAGCGTATCTGTGGATGGATAACTCCGAAGCCGGCCTCGAACACGCCTCCCAGGCACTCGAGCGTGTCCAGTACCTCATCATCCAGGGTAAGAATGATACATACTCTGATGAGGACCGCGTGGCCATCGCCCAGGAAATCGAACAGATCAAGCAGGATATGGTGGAAGTGGCGAACACAAAAGTTGCCGGCCGCTATATCTACAACGGAACCGACGTCGACCATGCGCCCGTTGCCAAGGGGAATCCTCCCGTCGTCAACATGAATACCGAGGATTATGCAGTAGAGGTATCCGCAGGGCTCAAGCTGAAAGTGAACGTCAACGGCGATAAAGTATTCAACCAGGCTCTGTTCAACACCCTCCAGGGCATCAAACAGGGATTCAGTGATGACACCTACAGTGCAGAGGGCATGGACAACCTCCTCAAAGACCTTGAGGGACAGATCAGCACCCTCCAGGCAGAGCGATCAGAAGCCGGAGCTCGATACAACCGCCTCGAAATGATCGAGAACCGCCTCGGCAAGACCGAAGTCATGGCGAAATCCATCATTTCCGATAATGAAGATGCCGACATCGAACAGGTCATCACCAATCTCAAGAACCAGGAAAGCGTCCACCGGGCCGCCCTCAGTGTAGGAGCGAGGATCATCCAGCCGACCCTCATGGACTTTCTACGATAACGAAACAGCAGGGACTGAACCTCTTCAATGAGTCAGTCCTTTCTGCTTGAAAGGGGAAAAAGCCATGTATGTGCCACAAATCCGCATGTCTCAGGTACCGGCTAAACTGGGAATCGACATCGCACCCGCGTCCATCTCGATCCAGCAGCCGGCAGCCGTGATGGAGCTTCACCAGGAAGGTCCCGTCATGACCATGGATACGACCCTCCCGCAGCTTTCCATCGACCAGTCGCAGGCGTGGGAGGATATGAATCTGAAAAGCGCCCTCAGGAGCATTGAAGAAGCTGCGGGAGAAGGCTACCAGGCGTGGCTTGAATTCCTGGGCAACAAAGCCCAGGACGGAGATGAACTCATGAGCATCGAAGCAGGGTCAGGAGCAATCGCCTCCCAGGCCGAACGGAACAGCCAATCGCCGACCTATGAGGTCAATATCGGCTACATCCCGTCGCCCTTCAGCGTCAAAACGTACTATCAGCCGGGCTCCCTGAACATCCAGGTCCAGAATCGTCCCGTCCAGAACCAGACCACTCCGCAGAAGCCGATCATATCCTACCATCCGGGGCGCGTCACCTACTCCATCCAACAGCACCAGCAGCTCACGATTGAAACCACCTAACCAACCAGAAAAGGACTGATACCTATGGAAATCCAAACAAAATACCACGGGAGCTTGAACGTGGAACAAGAAAATCTTCTTACCTTCCCCCAGGGCATCCCGGGCTTTCAGGATGAAAAAGAATTCACCCTTCTGCCGTTCCCGGGAAACGACTGGTTCCACATCCTCCAGTCCACCGCCACACCCGAGCTCGGCTTCGTCGCAACGGAACCATTCAGCTTCTTCCCTGACTACGAATTCGAACTCGACGAAGCAAGCATCGAAACATTAAGACACCCAGAAGGAAAAGACCTGAAGATCCTCTCGATCCTTACCATCCGGGAACCCCTTGACAGGTCCACCGCCAACCTTCAGGCACCCGTCATCATCAACCCGGCCCAGCAGCTCGGCAAACAGGTCATCCTCACCGGCACCGACTACCAAACGCAACACCCGATCTTCAACCAAACAGAAAGAAAGAGGGGATGACACCATGCTCGTACTCACCAGAAAAACCGGCGAAAGCATCCAAATCGGTGACAACATCGAAATCACCGTCGTCTCCGTCCAAGGTGACCAGATCAAACTAGGCATCAACGCACCCAAGCACATCGACATCCACCGGAAAGAAGTCTACCTATCCATCCAGAACGAAAACACCGAAGCCTCCAAAGGCATCGCCGACCTCTTCAACCTCCTCCCAAAAAACGAATAAAAGTTTTTCCAAAACTATTAAACACCTAGGAAAAACGACCGATACTACTAATGTAAGCCAAAGAGGAAAGGGCGGCCGACCTCTTCCTCCCCGGCAAACCAAAAAACCAACGGTCCACAAGGATGTGGGCTTACTTTCAAGGAGGAAATTAAGAAATGAGAATCAATCATAATATCGCTGCTTTGAATACACATCGTCAATTGAATACAGCTTCAACTAATCAATCAAAATCTATGGAGAAACTGTCTTCAGGTTTGAAAATCAATCGAGCTGGAGATGATGCAGCCGGTTTGGCAATTTCGGAAAAAATGCGTGGTCAGATTCGTGGATTGGATATGGCCTCTAAAAATGCACAGGATGGAATATCTTTAATTTCAACCGCCGAAGGTGCACTTAATGAGACACATTCAATTCTCCAACGCATGCGAGAGCTTGCAGTTCAATCTTCCAACGATACGAATACTACTAGCGATCGTGGTGAACTTCAAAAAGAAGTTAATGAACTAGCGAAGGAAATCACGCGAATTGCTAATACTACAGAGTTTAATACTATGAAATTACTTGATGGTTCTAGAAGTACAGCAGTAAGTGGAGTTACTGGATCTGATTTAACATTCCAAATTGGGGCTAATGCAAGTCAAACTATGACTCTTGCTATAGGAGCAATGGATGCTTCAAGTTTACTCGTAGCAGGAACTACTAGTACTGCAGCTACTGGAGCTACGCAGGCTAATACTACAGATGGAATTAACATTTCAACTGACTCTGCAACAGCTACAGCTGCAATTACTGTTATCAACAATGCTATTGAAAAAGTATCTGCACAACGTTCTTATTTGGGAGCAAATCAGAATCGCCTAGATCACACTATAAACAATTTAGGAACATCATCCGAGAATTTAACTGCAGCAGAATCACGTGTTCGTGATGTAGACATGGCAAAAGAAATGATGGAACAAACTAAAAATTCTATCCTTTCCCAAGCTGCTCAAGCAATGCTGGCTCAAGCAAATCAACAACCCCAAGGTGTTTTACAACTCCTTCGTTAAAATATTCATTTACTTACTAATTTTTAATAGGAGGAAATACCTTGAGAATTAATCATAATATTGCTGCTTTAAATACACATCGCCAATTAAATAGTGCTAATAGTGCTCAATCTAGCTCAATGGAAAAACTCTCTTCAGGTTTACGTATTAATCGAGCCGGAGATGATGCTGCTGGTCTAGCTATTTCTGAAAAGATGCGTGGTCAAATACGAGGACTTGATATGGCATCAAAGAATTCACAGGATGGAATTTCATTAATTGCAACTGCTGAAGGTGCACTTAATGAAACTCATTCAATTTTACAACGTATGCGAGAACTTGCAGTCCAATCTTCCAATGACACAAATACTTCCACAGATAGGAATGAAATACAAAAGGAAGTAGATGAATTGGCAAAGGAAATTACCAGAATTTCTAATACTACAGAATTTAATACAATGAAGTTATTAGATGGTTCCAAAGATTTTGCTAATAACGGTGATATTGGTGTTGAAGGTGATTTAACATTCCAAATTGGTGCTAATAACGCTCAAACCATGCAATTAACTATTGGAGCTATGGATGCAGTATCGTTGGGGGTACACAGAGCATCTAATGTTAATAATGTAAGTGCTGATGCAGCAGGAACATCAGGTGCAGCAGTAACAGAAAACGGGATTGATGTTTCGACGAATGCAGCAACAGCTACAGCTGCAATTACTACAATTGACAGTGCTATTCAAAAAGTATCTGCAGAACGTTCTAAACTAGGAGCAAACCAAAATCGGTTGGAACATACGATAAATAATCTCGGAACTGCATCAGAAAATTTAACTGCTGCTGAATCACGTGTCCGCGATGTAGATATGGCAAAAGAGATGATGGAGCAAACTAAAAACTCTATCCTTTCTCAAGCAGCCCAAGCTATGCTTGCACAAGCAAACCAACAACCACAAGGTGTTCTTCAACTTCTACGTTAATCTTTTTAGAAGTGGCTCTCTCTGAGAGTCTCTTCTTTTTTTACCTTCCCCTAAACTTCCCCACTCTTCTTCCGATATAACCCATATAACCCACAGGAGGACCTTCAAAATGATTGAAAAAACGGCAGGGAGTGCAACCGGCACCCAATCATTTGTTGAAAAACCCCGTAATCGAGCGGAAGTTGAAAGCGTAATAGAGTCACTTGAAAAACAAATGAAGCCTGGTCTTCAACAGTCTGTAACTGAAGACAGGTTGAAGGTAGCGATTCAAGGGGCCAATGAGTTTTTATCCTCTTCCAATACCCATTTGAAATTTGAATATCATGAGCAGTTAAATGAATACTACGTCACGGTTGTGGACGATATCACGAGTGAAGTTGTACGAGAAATTCCACCGAAAAAAATGCTGGATATGTTTGCGGCCATGACGGAATTTGTCGGCCTGGTGGTTGATGAGAAGATCTAAAAGGAGTGAAGGAATGTGAGAGTAGGAGGATTGGCGAGCGGGATGGACATCGACTCCATCGTGGCAGACCTGATGAAGGCAGAACGCATGCCCCTGGATAAATTGAAGCAGCAGAAGCAGACACTGGAATGGAAGCGGGATGACTATCGCTCCATGAACACGCTGCTTCTTGATTTTCGTTCGGAATTAACTCAGTATAAACTGACTACAAAATATCGTGCACGGATGACGGCTTCGTCAGATGAATCAAAAGTGACGGCAACGGCGACAAGTGCAGCATCTCAAGCGTCCTACACGATTAATAATGTTACCGGGCTTGCGAGTGCGGCAAACCGTGTAAGCGGGAGCAGTGGAAGCAATGGCGAGAAACTTTCAGCTTCTGGAAAGAACTTCAATCCGAGCAAGGGCCTCTATGGAGAAACGGGTAACTTTGATAACGGGAGTGGCTTTACCTGGTCTACAGGTGTGGTAGGAAAGCATACTGTGAAAACAGATGCCGATTCGACAACAGTGGATATCGATCTGGCAGGCTCTAAATTTATCGAACGTGACAAGATGAGTGTGAAGGTGAATGGAAAATCATTCGAGGTCGTTACGGCGACGCCAGCTGAAGGATTGGGAGCCAATCAGGTGTTGGTGGAAGAAGACGGGAAACTGACATTCGGCACAACAGTGAAGAAAGACACGTCCATTCAAGTGGAATACATCACGGATAACAAGAATCAAACGTTCGAGTTCCCTGAGAATAAGGCTAAGCTCGTCCAACTGGCAAACGGATCGATCAACAGTCTGGAGCTTGATGTCAATGGGGCGAAGTATACACTCGGAGCAACGGATGCAAGTGGAAATACCGAACTAGTTGGAGCTGATAGCAGCGTCATCGGTACCATTAATAAAGAAACCGGGTTGATCACCTTCAATGAGGAATTGGATAAGGGAGCAACCATCTCTGCCTCCTACACTCAGAATTACTCGACATTCTCCCTTAAAACGTTTACCAAAGATGGGGAGCAGAATACGAATTTCTTTATCCAGGGGAACGAATCACTGAATGCTGTCATGAGTAAGGTGAACAGCTCGACAGCAGGGGTTTCCATGCTCTATGATTCTTTTTCTGACCGGGTTACCATGACTCGGAGCGAAACGGGTGATTTTAACAAGGGTGGAGATGAAATCATCACGGATGGAGATTTCCTGAACTCCCTCTTGAAATTCGGTAACTCAACCGAAACAGGAGGAACCAACGTCCAGTTTGAAATTAACGGATTGAAGACTGAACGTTACTCTAATACGTTTGAGATGAGTGGTGTGACCTTTACGATCAAGGACACATTCGATTCATCCAAGGTACCGAACGGTGTTACCACAACCGTGCAGAACAATACAACGGATGTATTTGATAATATTAAATCATTCGTAGACAAGTATAATACGCTTATTGATACGATCAGCAAGAAGACGTCGGAAGAGTATTATCGCTCGTATGGGCCGCTTACCGACGAACAGCGTGAGAGTTTGAGCGACAAGCAGCAGGAACAATGGGAAGATAAGGCTAAAAGCGGTCTTCTTCGTCGTGACCCGATGTTGAACTCGGTCTTATCTGCCATGAGGATGAACATGTCGCAGCCGGTCAACAATTCCGAAACGAAAGCCATGTACAAGCAGCTATCAAGCATAGGGATCTCCACCACTGCCAATTACCTTGAAGGTGGAAAGCTTCAAATAGACGAAGCGAAGCTTAAGAAAGCCATTGAAGAAGATCCAACCGCGGTTGAAAACCTGTTCCGCGGGGGGGCGGGTGCAACCAACGAGTCAGAAAAAGGAATCATTCACCGTCTCTATGACTCTGTCAACAATACGATGACAAAGCTGAAAGACAAGGCAGGTAACGTGACATCTACTGCATCCACCTTTGCCCTGGGTCGTGAATTGAAAGACGTAGATTCCAGGATTGATAGCTTCGAAGCCCGGATGAAACAAGTCGAAGACCGCTACTGGCGCCAGTTCACCGCCATGGAAAAAGCGATCCAACAAGCCAACAGTCAATCTGCCTACCTCATGCAGCAATTCAGCATGTAATCATTACGCTAAGGAGTGTCACCATGGCCGTCCAAAATCCATACCAATCGTACCAAAACAACTCCGTTACGACCGCATCACCAGGAGAGTTGACGCTCATGCTCTATAACGGGTGCCTGAAGTTCATCAACCTGGCCAAGAAAGGCATCCAGGATGGGAACATCGAGCTGAAGAATACAAACATCCAAAAAGCCCAAAACATCATCAGTGAATTGATGGTCACCCTCGATTCAAAAGCGGATGTATCCAAAAATATGATGTCCCTCTATGATTTCATCAACCGTCGCCTCATCGATGGCAACATCAAGAACGATATCACTGCTATCGAAGAGGCAGAAGCTATGGTCACCGACTTCCGCGACACATGGAAGCAAGTCATCCAGCTCAACCGCGCCCGCCAGCACGCAGGAAATGACGGAAGAGCCTGATGTCAGTTAAAGCGTGTCACAGTATCACCCACCAGCTCCACCAACTGCTAATCTCAGCCCAGCAAGTTGACGACCATATCATGAAGCGGGCCGACTCCCTCCTTCAAGAGAGGGAGGACCTGCTTCCGAGTATCGTTCCTCCTTTTACAGAAGAGGAGAAAATGCTAGGTGCTGAGATGAATAAGTGGAATCAAGTGATTAACTTAAAAATGAAGGCGTTAAAAGGCCTCATTCAGCGGGATATTAACGGGCTGAATAAAACGAAAGTGACGGCGCAGAAGTACAATAATCCATTTGAATCTTTGCAAACGGATGGAATGTTTTATGATAAGCGGAATTAGACCTCTCTTGATTGGGAGGTTTTTTTGATTCACTTGGAGGGTTTTGTGGGAAGTTGTCGAATACAAAACCTAACTTAGTTTGAAAGGAGAATGATATGCCAAGACCGAAAAGAATTTGGATACTACGTTACCCCTCAGATCTCCACGCTTACTGTCTTATGCCTAACCACCTTCATCTTATCCTCGGCACGATAAACCATACCCCGACTGATTTAATCCATTACCTTCACTCCGTCTATGCCCGTTACTTCAACCACCGTTATGACTACGTCGGTCACCTGTTTCAAGGCAGATTCTATTCAAAACAAATCCGCAACCACAAGCAACTCCTCGACACAAGTGCCTACATTCACCTCAACCCTGTAAAAGCAAACTATACGAAACTACCGGAAGATTACCTGTGGAGTAGTTACGGAGCCTTCCTTGCTCCATCTAAGTCAACAATCATACACACGGATAAGATTCTATCGTTACTGGGTGAGGATCCTCATCATAAATATCAATTATTTGTAGAAACCCGGCGGAAGATTAATGAATGGAATATCTAATAAAGCATTTAGATACATTTTGAGTGAGCCTGGCACCGAATGAAATGAAGGTGCCAGGCACAAAAAGGCTAAAAGGTGCCAGGCACAAAAAGGCTAAAAGGT
>NZ_JBLRVS010000005.1:123565-148208 GCF_047915635.1 Rossellomorea sp. FS2
GCCAGGCACAAAAAGGCTAAAAGGTGCCAGGCACAAAAAGGCTAAAAGGTGCCAGGCACAAAATCCGCCATCCAACACCACCCCTCGACAAACCCCGCCAATCCACCCCACAACAACCCGCCCCAATCCCCAAATCCCCGCCACCAATCTACCATTTTCTACACCACCTCCACAATATTGACAAATAATTAAGAAAGTTTAAGCAGGAATACGAAAGGGAATGCAGAATATATACAACATAGCTTTATTTTTAAAGGAGGAGTTTACATGTTGAATTACAACATTCGTGGCGAGAACATTGAGGTAACTCCAGCTATTCGAGAGCACGTGGAGAAGAAGATCAGTAAGTTGGAGCGTTATTTCAATGAAACTCCTGATGCAAATGTGCACGTTAACTTGAAAGTCTATCCTGATAAAAATACGAAGACGGAAGTGACGATCCCGATGCCGAATCTGGTGCTTCGCGCGGAAGAGCGGAACACGGATATGTATGCGGCGATCGATTTAATAGTCGATAAGCTTGAGCGTCAGATCCGTAAGCATAAGACGCGGGTGAACCGCAAGATGCGTGAGAAGGGCAGTCCGAAGGAGTTCTTCGCGGCTCAGGAGGATCTTGGGAATGTGGCACCGAATGGGGTGGCAGAGCCTGAGGTGGATGAGCTCGAGGATGACACGGAAGTGGTGCGTACGAAGAATTTCAATTTGAAGCCGATGGACAGCGAGGAAGCGATCCTTCAGATGAATATGCTTGGGCACACGTTCTTCATCTTCACGGATGCGGAGACGAACGCAACGAATATCGTATACAAGCGTAGAGACGGCAAGTACGGCCTAATCGAAACGCATTAATGAATAGCCAAGGGTCCTGCGGTCTCACCAGACCGCAGGACCCTTTCCGTTTACGGGAAGGCGTCCGGCCCGCACGCTGAGCGGTGTAGAATGACACACTCAACATCGTGACGCACACTTAGTCCTGCACGGCATGAACTTCACTACCTATCATAAAGGAGGAACCCACTCATGACCTACTCCATCATCGCCCACGACCCCGAAACCCAGGAATGGGGCATTGCCGTCCAGTCCAAATTCCTGGCCGTCGGCTCTGTCGTCCCGTTTGCGAAAGCAGGCGTGGGCGCCATCGCCACCCAGTCCTATGCCAATACGGCTTATGGTCCCGAAGCACTCCGTCTCCTTGAAGAAGGGAAGACAGCAGAGGAAGCCTTGGAGATTATTACTAAAGACGATCCTGAACGCCATCTGCGCCAGGTAGGGATCATCGATGCCCATGGCAATTCGGCCACGTATACAGGAGAAGGCTGCTATGACTGGGCGGGAGGTATGACCGGGAAGCATGTGGCCGTTCAGGGGAATATCCTTGTGGACGAACAAACGGTACAGGCTATGCTTGATACCTTCGAAGCGACCAATGGCTCCCTTGCTGAAAGGCTTCTCACCGCCCTGAGTGCCGGACAGGATGCGGGTGGGGACTCGAGGGGGATGCAGTCTGCGGCCCTTCTCGTCGTAAAAGAAGAGGGCGGATACGGAGGATTCAATGATCGCTACATCGATCTGCGCGTGGACGACCATCCAACGCCAATCGAGGAGCTTCAACGGATTTTCCGCATGCACCAGCTCTACTTCAAACCGTCCGATTCCGGTAGGGTCGTCCTGATTGAAGGGACGCTCCGTGATGAATTGGACAGGGAACTCACGCGCTTAGGGTACAAGGACCCTCAGAAGTCGCTGAATCAGAGCCTGACGGATTATCTTCATACAGAGAACTTTGAGATGCGGGAGCAGGATGAAAGCTATATCGACCTCGATGTCCTCGATTTCATGAAAAATCAGGGACGCTGAGGAGACGGGAACCGGCCTGGAACAGGGGCTGGTTCTTTTTTCTTGCGTTAAAACGGTTTATAGTAAGGCTTACTTGTTATATAATGAATGTTTGTGTGAAGGTCGTGAACTATTTTGGAGGTAACAACAATGAATGAGGTAACAGAAATGAATACAGTTGGACGAAATGAACCTTGCCCATGCGGCAGCGGGAAAAAATATAAGAAATGTCATGGAAAAGAAAATGCCATCGATATCGATGCGCTGGTGAAGCAGGAGCTGGATGTGCTTCAGGCACAGGCGTATGATTTCATTGCGACGACGCAATCACCGCATATGGAGGAGCTATATCATCAGTATCTTTCCAAGATGGAACTGATGAAGGCCGATCCCGATATTTATGAGATGGCGTTTGTGAGCTGGTATGGGGTGACCCAGAAGGATGAGGAGGGACTCCGTCTCATCGACCGGTTCGTGGACAAGCAGACGGTGACCCGTCCACAGACGGCAGAACGTCTTGAGTCTTGGAAGAAGGTACGGATCACAGCAGGTAGCGTGGAGAAGGTCGATGACGAGACGCTTCGCGTGACGGAAGCCATCACGGGTGATGAGCTGTTGGTGAAGGAAGCGTTCGGACACATGGAAGAGGGCAGCTTCTTCCTTGGGCTTCTGCTGCCGAATGGCGACAGCTACATCCCGTTCGCTCAGTACTTCATCTATCCGATCATCGAGAAAGGGGCTTCGGAGATGGTGAAGATCCGCTTCGAGCAAGGCGAGTTTGACGACTTGCAAGAGTACCTTGCCGGGCAGTATCTTGAGCTTGCAGATGTCGGCTTCGTCCTGTATGGTGCAGAGAAACGCAAGGCTGCGAAAACGCCTGCCCCGACAGAAGAGAAAGAGGAGACGACGGGAGCCATCGAAGGCGTCGAGATCTGGAAGACCCCTGAGTACATAGAGGCCATCAAGGCCCTTCAGGATTACCTGGAGGAAAAAGGGGAGAACAAGAAAGAGAGCGCCCTTCTTGTTGCAGTACTGGAGAAGTATTTCTACACCGAGCGTCCGACGATCCGCAATCCGAAGATCTATTCAGGTGCCATGGTCGATATGGCGAAGAATATCGACGAGATCAGCATCCGTCACGTGCAGAAGGAGCTTGCCGAGCATTTCGACGTGTCGGCCAACAGCATCTCGAGACGGAGCAAGCAGATCTGGGAGAGCTATCAGGACACTGTGTACAGCATGCTGAAGGAACAAAAGGCTTAAGACATAAAAGGAGACCGCCCTTTCATTCAGAAGTGGCGGTCTTTTTACAAGGGTCCCATTTTCCCAATATGTTGTAACCCCCCTATGATAGTGGTAAGATTAGTAGGTATACGCATGAAGGAATTCAAGGACTCTGTCTCGAATAAGGATAGAGCACATTTCTCATGGGAATCTCATGTAAGACGTTTATAATGGATGAAGCCCTCACCGTAAACACAGATAAAGGAGCGTTTATGAATGCTTGGATTATTGAATAAAGTGTTTGATGGAAATAAAAGAGAAATCAAGAAGCTCGAAAAGCTTGCTGATCAAATAGAAGCCCTCGGTCCTGAAATGGAGCGCCTGACGGATGATCAAATCCGTGAGCGTACGGTCCGCTTCCAGGAGCGCTATCAAAAAGGGGAAACACTCGATGATATGCTCGTCGAGGCGTTTGCCGTTGTTCGTGAAGCGGCACGCCGTGTACTCGGTCTTTATCCGTATCGCGTCCAGCTCATGGGGGGTGCCGCCCTTCATGGAGGAAACATCTCCGAGATGAAAACCGGTGAAGGTAAAACATTGACGGCGACGATGCCGGTCTACCTGAATGCCATCACAGGCAAAGGCGTCCACGTGGTCACGGTCAATGAATACCTGGCCAGCCGTGATGCCGAAGAGATGGGCAGACTGTATGAGTTCCTCGGTCTTTCCGTTGGGTTGAACCTCAACTCCATGGGGAAAGAAGAGAAGCGCGAAGCATACAGCGCCGACATCACATACGGTACGAACAATGAATTCGGGTTCGACTACCTGCGTGATAACATGGTCCTTTACAAAGAGCAGATGGTACAGCGTCCACTTCACTTCGCCGTGATCGATGAGGTCGACTCCATCTTGATCGATGAAGCCCGTACGCCGCTTATCATCTCCGGAAACGCACAGCGCACGCCTCAACTCTACATCCAGGCGAACGCCGTCGTGCGCACCCTGAACAAAGAGGATGATTTTACGTATGATGAGAAGACGAAGAGCGTCCAGCTGACCGAAGACGGGATCAGCAAGGTCGAGAAGGCATTCCATATCGACAACCTCTTCGATATCACCCATGTCACCCTGAACCACCATATCACGCAAGCGCTGAAGGCTCATGTGAGCATGCACCGCGACGTGGACTATGTGGTACAGGAAGGCGAGATCATCATCGTCGATTCCTTCACGGGACGTCTGATGAAAGGACGCCGTTACAGCGACGGTCTTCACCAGTCTATCGAAGCGAAGGAAGGCCTGGAGATCCAGAACGAAAGCATGACCATGGCCACCATCACATTCCAGAACTACTTCCGTATGTACGAAAAGCTTTCCGGTATGACCGGTACGGCGAAGACGGAAGAAGAGGAATTCCGCAATATCTATAACATGAACGTCATCGTCATCCCGACGAATAAGGAAATCGTCCGTGATGACCGTGCCGATCTGATCTATGCGTCCATGGAAGGGAAATTCCTTGCAGTGGTCGAGGATATCAAAGAGCGTCATGAGAAGGGACAGCCGGTCCTCGTCGGTACAGTTGCCGTTGAGACATCTGAGCTCATCTCGAAGCTCCTGACGAAAAAAGGCGTTCGCCATAACGTCCTCAACGCGAAGAACCACGGTCGCGAGGCGGAAATCATCCTGGAAGCGGGACAACCTGGATCCGTTACGATTGCCACGAACATGGCCGGTCGTGGTACGGATATCAAACTGGGTGAAGGCGTCATCGAGCTTGGCGGACTGGCCGTCATCGGTACAGAACGTCATGAATCCCGCCGGATCGATAACCAGCTCCGTGGACGTTCCGGACGTCAAGGGGACCCGGGTGTCACCCAATTCTATCTCTCCATGGAAGATGAGCTGATGCGCCGCTTCGGCTCCGACAACATGAAGAGCATGATGGAGCGCCTCGGGATGGATGATACGCAGCCGATCCAAAGCAAGATGGTCAGCCGTGCCGTTGAGTCCGCCCAGAAACGGGTCGAGGGGAATAACTTCGATGCCCGTAAGCAGCTCCTTCAATATGATGATGTCCTTCGCCAGCAGCGTGAGATCATCTACAAGCAGCGTTATGAAGTCATCGACTCAGAAAACCTCCGCGACATCGTGGACGGCATGATCAAATCGGTCATTGAGCGTCAGGTGGCTGCCCATACGCAGGAAGAAGAGATGGAAAACTGGAACCTTCAAGGTCTCATTGATTACGTCAATGCGAACCTGCTCCCTGAAGGTGAAGTGAATGAAAACGAGCTACGTGGCAAAGAGCCGGAAGAGATCGTCGACATCATCTTCCAGGATGTCCACCACCAGCTCAATGAAAAAGAAGCCGAGATGTCTGAAGAACAGATGCGTGAGTTCGAGAAAGTCATCCTTCTCCGCGCTGTCGATCAAAAGTGGATCGATCATATCGATGCCATGGATCAGCTCAGACAAGGTATCCACCTCCGTGCGTACGGTCAGACCGATCCGCTTCGTGAATACCAGCATGAAGGATTCGCCATGTTCGAAAACATGATCATCTCCATCGAGGAAGATGTAGCGAAATACATCATGAAGGCTGAAATCAAAAACAACCTTGAGCGCCAGGAAGTGGCCAAAGGGCAGGCCGTCAACCCGAAGGAAGAAGGTGAGAAGGCGAAAAGGAAGCCCCTCCGCCGCAAAGAAAGCATCGGACGAAATGATCCATGCCCATGCGGAAGCGGGAAGAAATATAAGCATTGCCATGGGATAACCGGATAAGAGAAAACCTGCCTGGAGCCTTGCTCCGGGTACTTTTCTGAAAAGAAGGACCCAAATATTACTTGAGGTGAATAAAATGGAACATGCAGAAATTCGATCAGAGTTAGAAAAATCAGCTAAGACATTAGCGGACTTCAGGGGGTCTCTTTGACTTAGAAAACAAAGAGGCACGAATCCAGGAGCTCGATGAAATCATGGTCCAACCCGATTTTTGGGATGACCAGCAGAAAGCACAAGGCTTGATCAATGAAGGGAACGGCCTGAAAGATCTCGTGAATGAATACAAGGCACTCCTTGAATCTCATGAGAATCTCGAGCTGACCCTCGAACTATTGAAAGAAGAGCCGGATGCAGAGCTTCAACAGGAGCTTGAAGGCGAGCTTGAAGAGCTCATCACCCGTTTGAACGACTACGAACTTCAGCTTCTACTCAGTGAAGAACATGATAAGAACAATGCCATCCTCGAGCTTCATCCGGGTGCTGGTGGTACCGAGTCACAGGACTGGGGCTCCATGCTTCTCCGTATGTACACGCGCTGGGCAGAGAAACGCGGATTCAAAGTGGAAACCCTGGATTATCTTCCAGGCGATGAAGCCGGAATCAAGAGCGTCACGCTCAGCATCAAGGGGCATAACGCCTACGGCTATCTGAAAGCGGAAAAAGGCGTTCACCGTCTGGTCCGTATCTCGCCGTTCGATTCGTCAGGCCGCCGTCACACGTCCTTCGTGTCATGTGAGGTCATGCCGGAGTTCAATGAAGAAATCAACATTGAAATCCGTACCGAGGATCTGAAGATCGATACGTACCGTGCAAGTGGTGCCGGTGGTCAGCATATCAATACGACCGACTCCGCTGTGCGGATCACGCATCTTCCGACGAACGTCGTCGTGACCTGCCAGTCCGAGCGTTCACAGATCAAGAACCGTGAATCAGCCATGAAGATGCTGAAAGCGAAGCTTTATCAGCGCAGGATCGAAGAGCAGGAGCAAGAGCTTGCCGAGATCCGCGGAGAGCAGAAAGAGATCGGCTGGGGAAGCCAGATCCGTTCGTACGTATTCCATCCGTACTCCATGGTGAAAGATCACCGTACGAATACGGAATCAGGAAATGTGCAAGGGGTCATGGACGGAGATCTTGATCCGTTCATCAACGCGTACCTGCGTTCGAAAATCCAATAAGACTGAGGCCGGTCCCAAAACGGGATCGGCCTTTTTTCATCCCGCTGCACTACCACTTTAATACGGCATTGGACTGTCATTTACACCGCTCCGACCCCATGCTATACTCTCAAAGGTTGATATGGAGGGGATCCATCCCCTGCATGTAAAGCGTTCAGAGTACTCATACTAACGTAACGGATAAAAAGGAGTCGGAGATACATGGTACTGAAGGGGAGAAGGCGGGATTTGGATCCCGTCCGTGAGAAATGGCTTGAATATGTATTTGTGATCATCGGCTCGGCCATCGTGGCCATTGCCTTCAACGTGTTTCTACTGCCGAATGAAGTAGCCTCCGGCGGGGTGAGCGGAATTTCCACGATCCTGAAAGGGGTCCTTGACTGGAAGCCTGCCTACGTGCAATGGGCGTTCAATATTCCCTTATTCATTGCCGGATTGATTTTCCTCGGTCTTCAGTTCGGTGTTAAAACAGCGATTGGAACCATTTTTCTTCCATTAGTCGTCTTCTTAACGGAGGACTGGGAACCGTGGACCACGGATCCGCTCCTGGGTGCACTTTTTGGTGGAATCGGAGTCGGGTTAGGTTTAGGAATCGTCTTCAGGGGGAAAGCATCTACTGGAGGGACCGATCTGGCAGCTCAGATCGTCAATAAGTTTACCGGTCTTTCCCTTGGTACATGTGTAGCCCTCATCGACGGGATGATCGTCCTTTCGGCGGCCATCGTCTTCGATATCGAGCGTGGTCTCTACGCCCTCATCGGACTATACGTGACAAGCAAGACCATCGACCTCGTCCAAGTCGGCATCAGCCGGTCGAAGATGGCGCTGGTCATTACGAACAAACAGGAAGAGATCCGTGAAGGGATCCTGCATAAGATTGATCGCGGTGTGACAAAACTATCAGCATACGGTGGTTATACCGATGATGAACGCCCGATCCTTATGGTCGTCGTCGATCAAACGGAATTCACAAAACTGAAACAACTGGTTAAAACCATTGATCCATCAGCATTTGTCGTCACCATGGATGCTTCAGAGGTCCTCGGGGAAGGTTTCAAACGGGTCTAACGCTGGTATAATGATCGTATAATGGGGAAGTGAACCTCACTAAATTATTCCTAGGGGGAGAATGGATGAAGAAGAAACTCATTGGTGCCCTCCTTGGCGCTTCACTTGTCCTCGCTGCTTGTGGCAATGACGAAAGTACGGAAACAAGTACCGGTCAGGTAGATCCCGAGAAGATCGTAAACAACAAGTGTACAAGCTGTCATGGTGGCAACCTTGAAGGCGGCATGGGTCCGGCCCTCAATAACGTAGGCGAAAGGCTCAGTAAGGATGAAATCCTTCACGTCATTGAAAATGGAAAAGGCCAAATGCCGAAGAACCTGATAAAAGGTGAAGAGGCGGATGCCGTTGCCGAGTGGCTTTCCAACAAAAAATAACGCAACATCAAGAAGGATCCCCAGTGGATTCTTCTTACCCCAATCCTTTCTTTAAGATTAGATTACAAACCTCGAAACAACTTGACCTCCCCTATTATTCGTCAGAATATTCCCTTTTTTATAACCAACTCTACTATAGTAAACCTCTTATCTATCAACGTTTATCCCCTTAACCCCTTCAGGTATCATGATCAGTCATTATTACCAGGTACTAGTTAATTCCTCCTATCAAACTCATGAAAACCCTTCAAAAACCACGTGAAAAAAGGGATATATTACACATTTACCCTTTTCTTGAAACGAAACTGTAATAATTTTTTTCCTTAACATCGAAAGAAGTGATGTTATAATAATTTTCGGGAGCACGATTCGAGTTTTTTCACCAAAATGGGAGAACAGAACAGAATCATCCCTGCGTGTACATATGACCGACAGCCAAGAGGGGAACTACATAAAAAATTAGGTGATTGAATGATCGAAATGAAAGACGTATATAAGCAGTACTCCAATGGGGTCATGGCTGCGAACGGGTTCAACGTCAACATCAAACAAGGAGAGTTTGTTTATGTCGTCGGACCAAGTGGGGCCGGTAAGTCGACCTTCATTAAGATGATGTACCGCGAAGAGAAACCGACCAAGGGCGATATCGTCGTAAACGGTATTAATCTGGCGAAGCTGAAAAATGGTAGGGTTCCATTCCTCAGAAGGAATGTCGGAGTGGTCTTCCAGGACTTCAAACTGCTTCCAAAGATGAACGTATACGAGAATGTAGCCTTCGCATTAGAAGTAATCGAAGAGCACCCTAAGAACATCAAGAAGCGTGTGATGGAAGTGTTGGATCTCGTGGGACTCAAACACAAGGCAAGGATGCTGCCGGATGAATTGTCCGGAGGGGAACAGCAAAGGGTATCGATTGCACGATCCATCGTCAACACCCCGCAGCTGGTCATTGCCGATGAGCCGACCGGGAACCTCGATCCGGAGACCTCTTGGGACATCATGAATATATTTGAAGAAATCAGCAACCGTGGGACTACGGTCATCATGGCTACTCATAACCGGGAAATCGTAAATACAATCAAGCACCGTGTCATTGCCATCGAAAACGGCAGGATCGTGCGAGACGAACAGCGAGGTGACTACGGTTATGAAAGCTAGAACGTATGGCCGGCATTTCAGGGAAAGTTTCAAGAGTATCGGACGTAACGGCTGGATGACCTTTGCATCGGTCAGTGCAGTGACGGTGACGCTCCTGTTGGTAGGAGTATTCGTCGTACTGATGCTCAATATGAACAAAGTCGCGACAGATATCGAGAAAGACGTAGAAGTACGGGTACTCCTTGATATCGGGACGACAAAAGAACAGTCACAGGAAATCAATGATAAGATTGAAAAACTCAACGGAGTGGAATCGATCGAGTATTCTTCCAAAGAAGATGAACTCAAGAACCTTGTCAAGGATATGGGAGATGACTTCCGACTCTTTGAACAGGATAATCCACTATCCGATGTATATGTAGTAAAAGCGACCAACCCAGTCGAAACCGGTAAAATCGCAAAAGAGATCAGCACGTATGATCACGTCGATGAAGCCTTGTACGGGGAAGCGAAAGTAGAGAAGTTATTCAATGTATTGGAAATGAGCAGGAACGTGGGGCTCGTCCTCATCATCGGACTACTATTCACGGCGATGTTCCTCATCTCGAATACCATCAAGATTACGATTGTTGCCAGAAGAAGAGAAATCGAGATAATGAAACTGGTCGGTGCAACCAACTGGTTCGTACGCTGGCCATTCATACTGGAAGGGCTTTGGCTCGGAATCCTCGGTTCTATTATCCCGATTGCTCTTGTTACATCAGGCTATTACTACGCATATGAGTTTATTAAACCAAAACTACAAGGTCACTTTATTCAGGTATTAGATTTTACCCCGTTCATCTACCAGGTAAACGGATTGATCCTATTGATGGGTTGTCTCATCGGGGCATGGGGAAGCTTCATGTCCGTACGTAAATTCTTGAGAGTGTAAAATTTGATAGGTTGATAGAAGCTGAAAGGAGCATGCCGCTTGAACAGGAAGTATTTCGTCTCATTATCCATCGCAGCAGTATTGACAATCGGAGGTCTTGGCACCTCTGCAAGCGCCCACTCTTCAGTGGACGATCTGAAGAAGCAACAGGATGACGTTTCTTCAAAGAAAGAGGAAGTCAACGGTAAAATCGATTCAAAGAAGTCTGAGATCAATGATAACATCAGCAAACAGAAAGATATCCAAGAGCAGATCGATGTCCTTGGTAAACAGCTGAATGATACAGAGTCAAAAATCAAAGACAAAGAGAAAGAAATCGATGATACGACCGCCGAAATCAATAAGCTAAAAGAAGAGATTGAGGTATTGAAACAGAAGATCGAAGAGCGTAATGAACTTCTGAAAGAGCGTGCGCGTGCCATCCAGGAAAAAGGCGGCTCAGCCAACTATGTAGACGTCCTTCTTGGAGCTGATAGCTTCGGAGACTTCGTCAACCGTGTAACAGCAGTCAACACAATTGTAAGTGCGGACAAAAAGATCATGGACGAGCAAAAACGTGATCAAGCAGAACTTGAAAAGAAACAAAAACAGGTAGAAGAGAAGCTTGCATCCCTTGAAAAGGATAAAGCGAGCCTTCAAACCTTGAAAAAAGAACTGGACAGCCAAAAAGCTGAAAAAGCTTCATTGTTCAAGCAGCTTGAAAAACAACAGAAATCATTGGAAGTTGAAAAAGCTGACCTTCAACAAGAATCAGATGAGCTTTCCAAGCGTGAAAAGAGCATCGAAGGTGAAATCCAGGCTGAACAAGAGCGTCTTGCAGAACTTGCTCGTAAGCAAGAAGAAGAGCGTAAGCGTCAGGAAGCTGAAGCAGCCAAGAAACGTGCAGCAGAGCAGGCAGCAGCTCAGTCAAGTGCAAGCAGCAGCTCATCATCTGCATCAGCCTCTTCAGCACCAGCTAAATCGGCTGCAGCCGCACCAGCAGTTAGCTCAGGCGCATGGACTCGTCCGGCATCTGGAGCTATCACAACAAACTTTGGTACAGATATCCTGAACGGCAAGCCACGTATGCACTGGGGTATCGATGTTGCCGCCCGCGGAAGTGTTCCGATCGTTGCAGCCGCTGATGGAATCGTCATCCGCAGCGAGTACAGCTCAAGCTACGGTAACGTTGTGTACATGACTCACTCCATCAACGGTAAAACCTTCACGACTGTATATGCTCATATGTCTTCTGCACTTGTGGGTAATGGTCAATCGGTCAAAAAAGGACAGCAGATCGGATACATGGGTGACACAGGTTACTCATTCGGTCAGCATCTGCACTTCGAGCTTCACGCAGGACCTTGGAACGCAGCGAAATCCAATGCTGTCAACCCGCGTCAATACATCAACTTCTAATTTTAATTCCCAAGCATCCCTTCCAATCGGAGGGGGTGTTTTTTTATGCTTTTTTTCGGGTATCTTCCAGGCTTCCCTACTAATACGTACGCAAAAACCCCCTGAAAGTTTCACTCTTTTAAAAAGAATTCCTCATTCATTTCATCATTACGTAAGGATAATAACGGAACATGAGTTAAATACTAGATAACTAACTTAACTATTATTAATTTAATATTATGAATTCATAATATATGTTTGACAATGATTATAAACATTCATTAGAATGAATAAATACCCCCTCGCAGCTAGGTTATTTTCTTTCAATTTCAAAAAGTCTCACTGGCTGCCTCAAGGCGCCGGTCTGCGTTTTCTGCTATATGTGCAGAGTTCGTGTTTTACAGTTTCAAAGGAGGATTCATCATCGTGGAAGCAAACATTCATCAAGAGCAGTCAACGGAGTTCAGAAAGAAGCATCCTCCTGGACTTTATCTTCTATTTGCAACAGAAGCGTGGGAACGATTCAGTTATTATGGGATGAGGGCCATCCTTGTTCTTTATCTTACTGCTACAGCCGTCAACGGAGGATTGGGCACCGATAAGACGACCGCCATCAGTTTGTACGGTACATTCACCTCTGCGGTATATCTCACCCCGATCATCGGGGGTTATCTGACGGACCGGTTCCTGCCACGGCGGACGGCCATCACCATCGGTGGAGTCCTCATGGCACTCGGGAACTTCTCGATCTTCCTTCATCAAAGCATGGGGGCCCTTTACTTGGGTCTTGCCCTTTTGATCATCGGTAATGGATTCTTCAAGCCGAATATCTCGACCATCGTCGGCGAACTTTATCATATCAATGACCCGAAACGGGATGGCGCGTTCACCATCTTCTACATGGGTGTAAACCTGGGGGCGTTCGTCGCGCCACTTGTGGTCGGTCTCATGGACTACAGATATGGTTTCCTGACAGCCGCGATCGGTATGGTCGTCGGTCAGGTGCTATTCAATGCGCTGGGGAACAAATACCTTGGGGATATCGGTAAAGAATCAGCCAAGAAAGTACAGCAGCACACACAGGCCGTCAGCAAGGCACCCCTGACGAAGCAGGAAGTGCGCCGTACGATTGCTATCGTCATCCTGGCCGTGATCACCATCGCGTTCTGGACGGCATTTGAGCAGGCAGGAAGCTCACTTACCTTGTTCACAGAAGAAAACATCGACCGCCATCTCGGGGATTTCATTATTCCGACAGAATGGTTCCAGTCACTGAACTCACTGTTCATCATGTTGCTGGCACCGGTCATGTCCATGCTGTGGTTCAAGCTTTCCCAGACGAAAAACGGTGATTTCAAGACGCCGACTAAAATGGGAATGGGTCTTATCACCGTTGGACTCGGATTCCTTGTCCTGATCCCGGCTGTTGTGATGGTCGGCGATGATTCACAGGTGAGGGTGAACATGCTGTTCATGGTTTTCACCTACTTCCTTCATACATTGGCGGAACTGATGATTTCACCTGTCGGTCTATCCATGGTCAGCAGACTGTCTCCGCTCAAATTGACGTCGGTACTCATGGGCGTATGGCTTGCAAGTTCTGCCGTAGCCAATAAGCTGGCAAGTGTACTCGCCACTTATACCCAGTCTCTTGGATATTTCGATATCTTCGGTTTGATCGGGATCGTCACGATTGTCCTTGGGGTCATCGTCCTTTTCGTATCAAAACCGATTGCGAAGTTGATGGAGTAGCCTCAAGTAGTTGCTTGTACCTGCTAAAGAGTGGTCACAGAGTGAAAAAATGTCTATTTTAGAACATATATGAACTCTCTGTTTTCAAGCATTACGTTTTCTAGTATAATTGTTTTAATACCTAGTAATAGGAAAGCCAGCCAGCGAATTTCTTCGATAAAGGCAAACCGGTTGAAAGGCCGGGACGCAAAGCCACGGGTCTAAGGTTTGGAAAAACTACGATCGCCGGGTTACCGAAAAGGAATGACCATTAAATGCCAAGCATTTAATCCTGCCATTCTTTTTTGGCAGGCTTTTTTTATGGTACATACGATTTTCATTTGCGAGGTGAAAACATGGAAACGCTCAAGGCACATGAAGCTAGAAGGCTACTGAAGAGCTTCTGCAGAAGAAGCCGCACCACCCTCAAGCAAACCTATCTTGGTAACTACTCAGCAGAACAGGTCAGCGACATCCTTGTCCAAACGCTCGAATTGAAAGAAGTCAAACGGATTGTACAAGATATCCGCCTCATCGACCAGAGGGGAGGAAACTCGACCTCTTACTTGATCCTGATTCTGGATGCCCTGAAGGAATACTTGGAAAATGAAGATTCGCTGGTTCATTGATGACTGATGGACCTGTGCAGATGGACCCGTTCTCTTAGTGGAAGGGGTCTTTTTCATGTGCGAAGCAGGGTGGTTGCATTTCATAAAATGATGTGGTTTAATATAGTCATACGTTATAAAACGTAATGATTACGATTTGTTGATTCGACGAATATAAGAAGTAGAGGTGAAGACATGGCCAAGAAGTCAAAAGTGGTCAAAGAAAAGAAACGCCGTGAAATGGTGGAAAGATACGCGGAACTCCGCAGGGAATTGAAAGAAAAGGGAGATTTTGCGGCCCTTGCCAAGCTGCCGAGGGATTCATCCCCCACCAGGCTCAAAAGCCGTTGTGAAGTGACCGGCAGACCGCGGGCGTATATGAGGAAATTCAACATGTCACGGATTGCCTTCCGGGAATATGCACATAAGGGTCAGATCCCTGGCGTCAAAAAATCAAGCTGGTAAGGAGGAAGAAACATGAAAACGAACATACATCCAGAGTATCGAGAGGTCCTGTTCATGGATACAAACAGCGGATTCACCTTCCTGACAGGCTCAACAAAACAGTCGAATGAAACCATGGAGTGGGAAGACGGGAAAACCTATCCACTCTTGAAGGTAGAAATCAGCTCTGACAGTCACCCATTCTATACCGGCAGGGAAAAATTCACCGACAGGGATGGACGCGCAGAACGATTCATGAAAAAATACAATATGAAGTAAGGACGATCGGAGTGGTTGGGATGAATGAGCATTTAATGGAAATCATCGGAAGGGAAATCGTGGCGGCATTGCCGGCACCGGAGAGAAGCATGTATGAGTTCGTCACGGCCCTGGAGGATGAATATGCGAGCATGTCTGCCACATCAGAGGAGTTCATGCAGCTCCTGGTCAAACATGCCCCTCACAGGCAGGCAGCAGCCCATTTCAGCCTGTCATTCGGTGAATTCATCCAGACGATGAGAAGGATTGAAGAGACAATCAATCATGAAATGGATCGTCGGCTCAGCCGCATGACCTGGATCGATTGCACAGACCGATTCAACAAGGGGGATACCCAATACTTTTATTTCTCCATGGAACCTGAGGAAAAGTAAAATCCCTTTCTATATGGTTTAAATCGGAATGATTTTGTTTTAAATATTATTTCATCCCGCCACAACCCAACGTACGTTCACAAAAAGATCCCATTCATGGGATCTTTTTGCGTTGATCCGGGTTGATTTTTCGCCTCCATCTGTAATAATTCATATGAGGGGCAAGCTAGGGATATCTTCATGCTAAAGGAGGAGTCCCCATGTCTGCCGAAATACAACCGATTACGCCAGAAGAGCTGCTGGACCTACTGAAGTTGAATGAAAGGGATCATGTAGCCGACCTTGGCTGTGGCACAGGGTTTCTGACGATTCCGATTGCGCGCATCGTGAATACAGATGTGCATGCCGTCGATCTCGATCGGGGAGCCCTTGAAGAACTGAAGAGGCGCGCAGATGAAATGCGGGTAGAAAACATCTTATATGAACATATGTCACTTGAATACATCCATTTTTCACAGAACACGCTTCATAAGGTCATTACGAGATTCGTGCTGCATGAGTTGCCGAACCTCGTCAAAGTGATCCAGGATCTCAGGGATATGCTCCGGGATGACGGTCTGTGGCTGATCATTGAAACGGAAGCGCTCCCACAGGAGGACCGCCTTCCTTCCGATGATCTGATGAGGAAGCTTCAGTCGGCGGGTTATGAAGTGGAAAAAGGCTATTTGAGAGAGACCATTTACTATTTGATTGCCAGAAAGGCTGTGCGGAGGCCCGGCCTATAAAGGAAGGGATCATATGAACAAACGAATACTATCATTGGCACTCGTCGGTGTCCTGATCGCCATCTTCCTGGTGAATTTTGTCCGGCATCAGCAGGATCAGAAGGAAAAGGAAGCAGCAGCCCAGCTTGCGAGTGAATCCATGGATCTGTCCGATGTGGAGAAGGGGCTTTCAAAAGGCGATCAGCCCCCGGATTTCACCTTGACCACACTGGAGGGAAAAGAAGTGCGCCTCTCGGATTACAAGGGACAGAAGGTCATCTTGAACTTCTGGGCGACGTGGTGTCCTCCCTGCAAGGCTGAGATGCCCCATATGGAGGAATATTATCAGGAAGAACCCGACGCAGAGATCTTGGCCGTGAATCTCACGTCTCAGGAGCATGTGGACGGTGCGGCGCAAAAGTTCGTGGACGGATACAAGATCACCTTCCCGGTGCTTCTTGATGAAGACGGAGCCGTCTGGGATGCCTACAGCATCATTACGATTCCGACCACATTCATGATCGACTCCAAAGGGATCATCCAGCACAAGATCCTTGGCCCGATGAATCAGGAAATGATGAAAGAGATGGTAGAAGGCATGAATTGAACCTCTTTTCTTCTCGGAATCTTCTGAATATGGTACACTCTTCTACATACCTATTTTCGTAGAGAGAGGATGGCCACAAGATGAATTTCACCACCAAGGTCGTACATAGCCAGCTGAAAGGAACAGAAGAAATCAAAAGTAAAACAACACCGATCTATCAAACATCCGCCTTTTCCTTTTCCTCACTGGAGGAACTGGAAGGGTTCTATGAAGGGAAATCACCTTATCTATATACAAGGACAGGGAATCCCAATCCTGATGAATTGGGTGGTCTTGTAGCAGCCCTTGAAGGGGCACCGGCGGGAGTCGCTGCTTCATCCGGGTTATCTGCGATCCTCGTTGGGATCCTGTCTGTCGTCCAGGCGGGGGACCATATCATCGCTGCTGAAGATCTATACGGCGGTACCTTCCATATGCTGAAGGAAGAGCTTGCCGGCTTCGGCATCTCTACTTCATTCGTGGACTTCACCGATCGCGAGGCGGTTAAGTCGGCGATTACGGACTCGACAAAGCTGCTCTACAGTGAAACGGTCACGAATCCGTTCATGCGGGTCGAGGATATCCCGGCCATGGTGGAAATGGCCAAAGAATACGGGCTTACGACGATGATCGACAATACGTTTGCGACCCCGTTCCTCCGTAAGCCTTTCACTGAAGGCATTGATATCGTTGCCCACAGCGCAACGAAGTACATAGGCGGACATAGCGACGTCACAGCAGGTGTTGTGACCGGAAGGCAGGATCTGGTGGATAAGGTGAGGGCAAAGATCGTCAACCTTGGTGCCAACCTCAGCCCGTTTGAAGCATGGCTCACATGCCGGGGAGCGAAGACCCTTGCCCTCCGTATGGAAAGGCAGGCCCTGAATGCCGAACTTCTTGCCGTCGAACTCAGGAGGCACGAATGGGTCAAACACGTCTACTATCCTAATAATCTATCTGAAAAAGGTCACGGAGCCATCGTCACCATCGAGCTTGAACCATCTGCCGATATGAGTACCTTCTTTAAGTCCCTTGGGTGGATCAAGATCATTCCGTCCCTTGCCGGGGTTGAAACGACTGTTTCTTATCCGTTGGGTACATCTCACAGGTCCCTGCCGGAGGAAGCACAGAAGAAGCTCGGGATCAATACGCATGTGGTCCGCATCTCACTTGGGATCGAAGACCCCGAAGACATCAAATCCCAAATGCTTTCAGCCATCAGCAAATGCCATGAAATCTAAAAAAGAACAAGCCATGAAACCAGCCGTGACAGGCGTCAATGGGTAATAAGACAAAAAATTCTAAAAATACCCTTGACTCCCGGCATGGCAACCCTTTATAATTCATGCTAACGAACACTTACAACTTAATGCTCTTATCCAGAGAGGTGGAGGGACTAGGCCCGATGAAACCCGGCAACCTTCATGTGCATACTTGCCATGAAAAGGTGCTAATTCCTGCAGGCGCATTGCCTGAAAGATAAGAGGAGGACCCTATTCAATTAGACCCTCTTCTTAGGAAGGGGGTTTTTATTTTTGCCCCTTTTCAGCCCCGACCATCATCCATCACAGATCAAACCCGACCATTAAAACAAACACTCAGGAGGAATGTACCATGACGAATTCATTCGATTTTGACACACTTTTGCTTCACGGAGGACAGGAAGCGGATCCTGCGACGGGATCGCGCGCGGTGCCGATCTATCAGACTACGTCGTATGTGTTTGACAGCAGCGAGCACGCAGCGAAGCTTTTCGGACTGGAAGAGCCGGGGAACATCTATACGCGGATCATGAATCCGACAGTAGACGTTCTTGAAAAACGCCTGGCCCTTCTTGAAGGCGGCATCGGAGCCCTCGGGGTATCATCGGGCATGGCGGCCATCTCCCTCTCGATCTTGAATATCGCAGGAGCCGGGGACGAGATCGTAGCTGCGACGAATCTGTACGGAGGCACCTATAATCTCTTCTCCACCACCCTGCCGAAATACGGCATCACCGTGCGCTTCGTCGACCCGACGGATCCGGAAAACTTCCGGAGTGCCATCAATGAGAAGACAAAGGCCGTATTCGCCGAAACGATCGGCAATCCGAGCCTTCATGTCCTGGATATCGAAGCGGTCGCCAAAGTGGCCCATGACCATCAGATCCCGCTTATCATCGATAACACATTTGCCACACCGTATGTGACGAGGCCCATTGAATGGGGGGCAGATATCGTCATCCATTCGGCCACCAAGTGGATCGGCGGTCACGGGACCGCGATCGGAGGTGTCGTCATCGACGGAGGGAAGTTCGATTGGAACAACAAGAAGTTCCCTGGATTCATCGAAGAGGACCGCAGCTACAATGGCCTCCGCTATGCGCAGGATGTGGGGGCAGCCGCGTTCATCACCAAGCTCAGGGTCCAGCTGCTGCGTGACCTTGGTGCCTGCCTGAGTCCGCAGAATGCCTTCCTCCTCCTGCAGGGACTGGAGACGCTTCACCTCCGCATCGAACGTCATACAGAGAATGCACGGAAAATCGCCGAGCATCTTGAATCCCATGAAGGGGTTGCGTGGGTTTCCTATCCTGGCCTCCCTTCACACCCGTCCCACAGCCTTGCCAAGAAATACTTGAAGAACGGTGCGGGCTCCATCGTCGTCTTCGGCATCAAAGGTGGCCGCGATTCGGGACGCAAGGTGGTAGACAATATTTCATTATGGTCCCATGTGGCCAACGTAGGGGATGCGAAGTCCCTGATCATCCACCCCGCCTCCACGACCCATCAGCAGCTGAACGATGAGGAGATCAGGGCAACGGGCGTAACGGAAGACCTTGTCAGGCTGTCTGTCGGCCTGGAATCGGCAAAGGATCTGATCTCTTCCCTGGATGAAGCCATCGAGAAGGCGCGAGAAACGTCAAACGTGTGAAGGAGGCGGAGGAATGAGTAGCGATACGACACCATATGAATTGAACACCGTCACCCTTCCGTCCCTTGTCCTTGAAAATGGAGAAACCCTCCGACATGTAAAGTTGCCCTACGAACGCACGGGAAATCAATCAGGTCCCGTCATCCTTGTCTGCCATGCCCTCACCGGCACCCATATCGTGAAAGGGACGAGTGAAGACAGGGGATGGTGGGACGGCTTGATCGGTGCCGGCTCCTACATCGATACCAACCGCTACAACGTCATCGCCTTCAACGTCCTCGGGGGCTGCGAGGGGGCAACGGGTCCCGCATCCGAAAATCCAGGCACCGGCAGGCGGTACGGCTCCCGTTTCCCGACCATCACGATCCGGGATATGGTGAATGCCCAGTACCTGGCCCTCCGGGAGCTTGCTATCACCAACGTGGAAGCCGTTGTTGGAGGATCCCTCGGGGGAATGCAGGCCCTGGAATGGGGCATCCTGCATCCACGCTTCATGAAAAAGATCTTCGCCCTCGCCGTCACGCCTGCACTGAACGATTATGGCCTCGCCTTCAATCATATCGGGATCACAGCCATCGAGCAGGATCCTGATTTCAACGGAGGAGACTATCCTCCCGGCACCAGGCTGAAGGGGCTTGAAGTGGCGCGCATGGTGGGGATGGTCACCTACCGCACATCTGAATTATTCGATCATCGATTCCAACGGCAGGAGAAGGAAGGCGTCTATAACGTGGAGAGCTACCTGGACTATCAGGGTGTGAAGCTCGGAAGGCGTTTTGACCCCAACAGCTATCTGACCCTCTTGAAGGCGATGAACTCACATGACCTCCAGAGGGGGCGCGATCACGATCCCGCTGACTCCTTTTATCCGGAACTAATTGCCATCAGCTACGAAGGAGATCTCGTGTATCCATCTGCCTCCCTGGAAGCATTCGCTCGCTCCGTGCCGAAGGGAAGGCATTATTTCATCCCGACGAAGTTCGGCCATGATGGATTCTTGGTTGAGTTCGAGAAATGGGGAGGTCTCCTGTCTTCCCATCTTGAAGAAAACAAGCCCCTTGTTTCAAGGGTGAAATGATCATAACTTGTCCCCCGTCATCATATAGTGGAATAAGCAAAGACATCGCACCGCTGACCAGCGCGTTCTTGTGCGGTGTCTTTTTCTATGAAGAGGCGGGGGGAGACGTATGAACAGGAAGGGCCAGAAGCTCATGACCATCACACTCAGCATGCTTGTGGGGGCGGGAGCCATGTATGGGGGACTGGAATGGACGGGCAGTCCCGATGAAACTGCGGAACTGGATCAGAGCGCGAATGATAAGCTCCATAAGGTGGAGGTCGCCTATGACCTCATCAGCGATAAATTCTTCCAGGACGTCGATAAATCGGAGCTGGTGGAAGGAGCCATCCAGGGCATGCTCGAAACGCTCGATGATCCGTATTCCGTCTATATGAACGCGGCAACCGCAGCGCAGTTCAATGACGCATTGGATTCTTCCTTCGAAGGGATCGGAGCTGAAATCACGATTCTTGACGGGAAGCTCGTAATCGTCGCGCCATTTAAAAATTCACCTGCAGAAAAAGCGGGCCTCAAGCCGAATGATGAAATCATCTCCGTGAACGGGGAGAGCATCAAGGGACTCAATCTGTTTGAGTCCACTTTGAAGATCCGAGGCAAAAAAGGGACCGAAGTCAAGCTCGGCATCAAGAGGGAAGGCTTGTCTGAACCTCTCATCATCGGGGTCAAACGGGACGACATCCCGGTTGAAACCGTCCACTCCGACGTAAAGAAAGTGGACGGAAAGGAGATGGGCTACATCCAGATCACGACGTTCTCCGAGAATACGGCGAAGGACTTCAAGAAACAGCTCAAAGAGCTTGAAGGGAAGGATCTCGGGGGTCTGGTCATCGACGTCCGTGGAAATCCAGGCGGCCTGTTGTCATCCGTCAATGAAATCCTCAAGGAGTTCGTGACGAAAGATAAGCCGTTCGTCCAGATCCAGGAGCGGAGCGGTGAAGTGATGAAGAGCTTCTCCGATAAAGAGAAGAAAAAAGCCTACCCGGTGGTGGTCCTCATCGATGAAGGAAGTGCGTCCGCTTCCGAAATCCTAGCCGGTGCCCTGAAGGAAACGGAAGGCTATCCATTGATCGGTACGAAGAGCTTCGGGAAGGGAACCGTCCAGCAGGCCGTGCCGATGGGGGATGGAAGCAACATCAAGCTGACCATGTTCAAGTGGCTGACGCCGGACGGCAACTGGATCCATAAGAAAGGGATCAAACCGGATATCCCGGTCAGGCAGCCTGCCTATTTTTACGCCCATCCGCTTCAAGTGGAAGAACCGCTGAAGGCCGAGATGAATAATGAACAGGTGAAGAACGCCCAAGAAATGCTCCAGGGCCTCGGATATGAGATCGACCGGACCGACGGGTACTACAGCAAGAAGACCGAAGCGGCCGTAAAGCAATTCCAGAAGAAAAATGAAATGAAAGCAACCGGGACCATCACGCCTGATACGGCTGAAAAACTTCAGTCGGACATCTATGAAGCTGTCAAAGATGAAGAGAACGATACCCAGCTGCAGGCGGCACTTGAATACATCCAGCGTTCGAATCGATAGGGAGGAAGGACTGCGGGCCATGGCCTGCAGTCCTTTTTTGGTGATGAGCGCCTTTTCTTTCGCAAAAGAGGAACCGATTCTATCAATCCTCACTATTATAGAAAGAGAACTAGTTTACTAGAAGACAATCATGGTCTGCAAGAGTGCAGCCTCGATTACTAGAAAGGAGCAAGATGATGTTTACATTGACAGATCAAGTGGCGATCGTCACTGGAGGAGGCAGGGGTCTCGGGCGCGAGATGGCACTCGCTCTAGCAGAGGCAGGTGCACATGTAGTGGTATGTTCAAGGAATCTGCCGGCTTGCGATGCCACAGCGAAGGAAATCGAAGCGCTGGGGGTACGGTCCCTCGCCATGGCATGCGATGTCACCAATAAAGCATCGGTCACATCCGTGGTCGAAAAGACATTGGACGTCTTCGGGAAAATCGATATCCTCATCAACAACAGCGGCACATCGTGGGCTGGTCCGATGGTGGATATTCCAGAGGATAAGTGGGACAAAGTCATGGAAGTGAATGTGAAAGGGGCTTTTTTATTTTCCCAGGCAGTCGCACCGTCCATGATGGCCCGCAAGGCAGGGAAAATCATCAATATCGCTTCCGTCTCGGGATTCGGGGGGACGAGCCCCCTTGTGATGGACACCCTTCCCTACAACACGAGCAAAGGTGCCGTCATGACCCTCACAAAAGATCTCGCCGTGAAGCTGGCGTATCACAATATCCAAGTGAACGCCATCGCACCGGGATTCTTCCCGACCAAGATCACGAAAGAGCTCTTTGCTAAGCAAGGCGATCAAATTCGGAAGTTCATCCCGGCAAGACGATTCGGTGAAGGCGATGACCTGAGAGGCGCAGCCGTGTTTCTTTCATCAAGGGCATCAAACTACATGAACGGCCATATCCTCGTCGTCGACGGCGGCATCCAGGCCATGGCATAAGGAGGAAAGGAAAATGGAAGCACTTTATGAGCAACTGAAACTGACAGGGAGGGAGTGGGAATATGCCGCAAATCAGCTGATCAAATCAGAACTCGATCAGCCTGAGGTAGTGGAAATGGCAAAGAACTGGATGGTCCTGGCCGACTTGATCATCACCTTCATCCGCAAGATCATCGACTGGCTCTTCCCGCAGTTCGTCCGGTCAGAGGGGGAACTGTAATGGAAAGGAAAACCGAGAAAGACAGATGGATGGGTTTTTTCGAAACCTTGACAAGAAAAGAAGAATGGAAACCTCATCACCCGCGGAATGCCATCCAGGAAATCGGCAGGGCCACCCTATGGCATTATCCGTCGGTAGATAGGAACGGGGCACTCCCGATCTTGATGGTCTACTCCCATATCAATAAGCCAAGCATACTTGACCTTACGGAACAGCATAGCATGATCGGAGAGTTCCTGAGAAATGGCTATGACGTATTCCTCCTCGACTTCGGGATACCGGATGAGCGGGACAAGGATACAGGTCTTGAATCCTATCTCTTCGATTATATCGATGGAGCCGTGAAGACGGTATTACAGCATCAACAAACCGGCCGGCTGACGCTTGCGGGCTTCTGCCTCGGCGGAACCCTTGCAGCTCTTTATGCAGCCCTCTACCCGGACCGCATCCATAACCTTCTCTTATTTGTGACCCCCATCGATTTCAACCAGCTGCCGGACTTCCGGGAGTGGATCAAAGCCATCCAATCTGGGGACATCGATCCGGCTGTCCTTGCACCGGTCACAGGCATCATCCCTGCCGAACAGATCCGCTACGGGATGCGCCTCATCACGGCACCCGTCTACTATTCCCCGTATCTGTCCCTCCTCAACCGCGGATACGACCCTGCCTACACGGAGCACTGGTACCGATTCAATCAGTGGACTAATGACCACATCCCGATGACGGGGGCGTTCCTCCGTGATCTGCTTCATTACTTCATTAAGCAAAATGCCATAATGAACGGAGGCATGACACTCAGGGGGAGGGAAATCAATCCCGCAACGATTCAATCGAATCTTTATATGGTTTGTTCAAAGTTTGATCAGATGGTACCGGCTGCGATCAGTTATCCACTGATGGAGCTTGCTTCAAGTGAGGAGAAACAGTTCATCGAGGTTCCAGGGGGGCACGCGAGCCTTATCAAGGATGGGGTGTCTCCCCGTCTTATGGACTGGCTGAAAGAGCATTCGTAGAAAGGAGGTGCATTATGTATCCGTATGAATATTTAGGGTTTGGTTATTTTGTGTTTAGGGAGACTGTGAAGAGTATTTGGTATTGATGGTGATTTTATATGAATGAAAGAGTGGAAAGGGACCGTTCCTTTCCGCTACGGGCGCTTGCTTTCTGCGGGGAGGAATCGATATTCTCAGCTGGAATCAAGCGTCTTTTTTCAATGCACTCTGTGATTTATATATGGAAGAAAAGGTTTATAACGCAGTATGAGTGGTGAATCCCTATGTATAGTAGTGAGAGGTTGAAAAGAGACCGTTCCTTTTCGCTGCAGGCGCTTGCTTTCCAGTGGGGAGGGTGTC
>NZ_JBLRVS010000005.1:148308-168745 GCF_047915635.1 Rossellomorea sp. FS2
CTCCTCGTGCCTGCGGGGTCTCGCCACCCTCCTATTCCACAGGAGTCAAGCGCCTTCCGCTTCAATCCACTCAGTGATTTATATATGGGTGCAGGATAGTTCCTATACTAGTTAATGTAAGTCACCTCAAGATGAAATAAGCTACCAATAGAAGGATAAAGTAGATGGGTTCCATAACGATTGGAGTTTTTCAGAACTATATTGGACCCACCGTGGATCAGCCAGTCGTTGCACATCGCTACCTCACAGAAGAGAAGGAAATAAATTAAACAAGGAATACTCGACCTGTTCTTATAGCCTCCTGCCATTTCACAGAGTGAAGAGCAGCGGAGGGAGCCCGACTCCAACGGGAATAGCGAGCAGGGTGAGACCCCGCAAGAATGAGGAGGCTTACCGCAAGCCCCGTGGAAAGCGGGCTGCCGCAGCGAAACGGAACGCTCTGCATAGGAAATAATGATTAATGAGGACTCATCGCCAATTATAAATGTGATGTAAATGCTTCCTGAAAAATGTTGTTTCTCAAAACAAAATTAAACTTGCTATGAACCAGCAAGCCATTAAACCTCAACATTTCCATAGGACAGAATGAGTCAAACAACCAGTGCCACATACATTTCCTAGCCCCTCCAATATCAAAGAGTGAAGTGAATCGGAGGGAGTCCGACTCCAACGGGAATAGCGAGCAGGGTGAGACTCCGCAAGAATGAGGAGGCTCACCGCGAGCCCCGTGGAAAGCGGGCTGCCGCAGCGAAACGGAACGCTCTGCATAGGAAATAATGATTAATGAGGACTCGTCGCCAATTATAAATGTGATGTAAATGCTTCCTGAAAAATGTTGTTTCTCAAAACAAAATTAAACTTGCTATGAACCAGCAAGCCATTGAACCTCAACATTTCCATAGGACAGAATGAGTCAAACAACCAGTGCCACATACATTTCCCAGCCCCTTCCAATATCAAAGAGTGAAGTGCAGCGGAGGGAGTCCGACTCCAACGGGAATAGCGAGCAGGGTGAGACCCCGCAAGAATGAGGAGGCTCACCGCGAGCCCCGTGGAAAGCGGGCTCCCGCAGCGAAACGGAACGCTTTGCATAGGAAATAATGATTAATGAAGGACTCGCCACCAGTCATAAATGGGATGTAGAACCACCTCTAAAAGAACGGCAAGCCCGTTCTTTCTACATACCTCCCCATCATTTCCCGGGGAATGGTGTCGAAAACAAAGGCACAATCCCACAAAGTTGCAATAGGCTTTAGTAGGGGAATTTGATAGAATGAAACATAGATACACACATGAAAGGTGGTGACGTTTCGTTGCTGGAAACATGGTTACTTGAAATCGCAAAAAGCCTCGGGAAATTCGTCTTGAACCCATTATTTTCCCTCTCGCTCCTATTCGCCATCCTGGTAGGATACTTCCGGGTGAAGCGGGAAAGAAGCGATTTTCATACAAGGCTGCTAGACGGCTACAATGATTTGAGGGTCCTGCTGTCATATGGGCTTGTACTGGGCCTTGCCTTTTCCATTGTGACCCTGGCCATCGGATTAACCGTACCGGTCATCTCACTCGTCGTCATCGGAGCCGTCACGATCCTGTTTGCCCTTACAGGCCGTTTTCAATTGCTCTCGGCCGGCATCACGGTCGGTGTCTCTTATCTGCTCCTGTGGGCATGGGAATTTTCTGGCTTTGACATCCCGTACATATCTGAACTCGAAAATGGGAATCTGTTAGGGTTCCTTCCACTATTGGCAGGGCTGCTCCTTATGATTGAGGGGTCCCTTATCAGGCTTTCGGGTTGGAAGAACACCTCACCTAGATGGATAAAAAGTCCGCGGGGAATGAAGGTCGGGGCGCTTCATAGCAAGAAGCTCTGGTTGGTGCCGATGATCCTGTTCGTGCCGGAGGGGAGCCTGCCTCCGATCTTTGACTGGTGGCCTGTCGTCTCACTCGGGACGGCGGATCTGGCTCTTGTATGCGTACCATTCCTGCTTGGTTTCAGCCTTCTCGTTCGAAGCGCGCTGCCGGCGATCGTGGTAAGACCGGTCGGAGGAAATGTATTCTGGTTCGGTGCTTTCATCACCACGGTGGCCGCTGCGGGCTACTGGGTGACAGAGGCATCGATCGCTGCCGGAGCACTGGCGGTGCTCGGCCGCATCTGGATGGCCGTCAGCATTTCAAGAAAAGAAGCAGAGAAACCGTATTACTTCAAACGTCAGCCTGCCGGACTGATGATCCTTGGGATTATCCCAGGTTCACCTGCTGAAACCCTATCCCTTAGAGTGGGTGAGGTCATCCTGAAGGTGAATGGGAATGAGATTTCCAATGAGAGGGAGTTTTATGAGGCCCTGCAGAAGAACGGTGCATACTGCAAACTCGAAGTCGTCGGGACGAATGGAGAGAATCGTTTCACCCAGGGTGCCCTTTATGAAGGGGACCATCATGAACTCGGTCTGTTATTTACGTATCAGGATGAACGGTGGGAAACCGACCAGGTGTCCTAAAGGGAAAGAGGCTAGGACAAACGTGTTTCAGTCATAGTAAAACCCGAATTCATTTGCCGATCAGGCAAATGAATTCGGGTTTTTAATTTGTTTCATGGCCATTACGATTTCGTTTTGTCCCAACCTTTGATCACGATTTCCGCTTGCTCTCCGGTTCCGGATGGATCAGGACGTGGGCATGAGGGAAATGCTTCATGATCATCTCTTCCATGCGGTCGCAGAGTCGGTGCGTCTTCTCGATGCTGTCGGTTGATTTCACCACCAGATGGAAGTCGATGTATTCATGGGCACCGGATCTCCTTGTGCGCAGGTCGTGGACCTCGATGTACTCATCATGGAAGCTTTGGATCATCGACATGATCTCTGCCTCCTCTTCCTTCGTCAGACTCGCGTCAATGAGGGGAGGGAAGGCTTCTTTCATCAGTTTGACGGCTTCGATCATGATATAGATAGCCAGTGCAATCCCGATGATCGGATCCAGGAAGTGCCAACCGGTCAAGGTCACGAGGAGAAGGCTTCCTGCAACCCCGAGAGATGTGTACACATCGGTCAGGAGATGGAAAGCGTTCGATTTCATGGCCACAGAATGGACGCGGTCCGCTTCCTTGCTTACGATCCGGGAGACGATGAAATTGATGGTGGCACCGATGATCATGACGGATATGCCAAGGATCGGAAGCTTGATCGGTTCAGGGTGGATCAGCTTGTGGATACACTCGTAGATGATCCAGAATCCGGCCACGAAGATGAGCAGGGTCTCGATCGTGCCGGATATATTCTCCACCTTTCCATGGCCGTACGGATGCTCGGGATCCGCTGGTTTTCCGGATACCCTGACGGAGATGAAGGCGATGAGGGAAGCCATCAGGTCCAGAGAAGAATGGATGGCTTCAGACAGGACGGCTACAGACCCTGTAATGAGTCCGACCACGACTTTCAAGATGACGACGAACGAGTTACTGATAACGGATAAAAAAGCAATTTTCGGTGTGCTGTTCATTATGCGAGGTCTCCTTCACGGAAGGTCGGGATGTTATTTTGGAATAGTATGTACGTTCATCCCCATATGTAAAAGAATGCGCAAGGCATCTGCAAAATATACATCGGAACAGTGATTATCAAAGGTGTGAAATGATGCGGTTCTAGCAGGATTTCAATGCAGAACAAAATAATGACTATGTTCGGAAAATTCCAAGTACATATTTGGAAAGGTTTATTTGTTTAAATAGGCTTGTGAATAGTTTAGAATGAAACAATTGGGGTTATGTAACAGGTATGACCTCACCGCTAGTCTATCTATCTTCTTGGAAGATCATCCATGGTGGGCTATATTTTTGTGCTTAGAGAAATTTTTTCCACGAATGTTACTGATATGTGAAAAAAATTTGTCTAAATTTCGAAAATCTACTCAAATCGACATGAAATGATCTCTAACGTATTTCGTTTTCCCGAGAATTTGATAGTATATGTCTAGTCGATATAAATCTTATATAAAGGAAGGTGATTATACATGTTTAATAAATTCAAACCTTTTCTGATCATATTGATTAGTTTGATTTCCCTATTCGTCATCGTCATCCTGGGAGCCGGGACGGATATGATCATCCTGAATCCTAAAGGACCTGTCGGGGAAATTCAAAAGGATTTAATCATGCTATCAATCTACTATATGCTTGCAATCATGATTGTTGTATTATCTTTCTTTACCTTTATCGTCATTAAGTATCGTAAGGGTAAAAACGGTGATTATCAGCCGAACATGCACGGTAGCAATAAGCTTGAAATCATCTGGACGCTTATTCCTGTTGCTATCGTCATCGCATTGAGCATTCCGAATACACAGGCGCTCTATGAATTGAAAGAGGCTCCTAAAGCCACCGCACATAAAGAACCTATCGTCATTCATGCAACAGCCGTCGATTGGAAATGGGTCTTCTCTTATCCTGAAGAAAACGTCGAGACAGTCAACTATGTCAACGTTCCTACAGGTCATCCGGTCCTTTTCAAAATCAGTGCTGCTGACTCAATGGCGTCTTTCTGGGTTCCTGAACTTGGCGGTCAAATCTACGGCATGCCGGGGATGATGAATGAAATGTATCTCCAGGCTGACCACGACGGTGTCTATGACGGCCGTAACTCCAACTTCACTGGTGAAGGAATGGCACAGCAGAAATTCGACTTTGTCGCCATGAGTGACGACGAGTATAACGCGTGGGTGAAAGACGCACAAGAAAATGAACCGAAACTGACGAAGGAACAGTATGAAAAACTTCTTCTCCCAGGTTCATCAGATAAGATGACATTCTCTTCTACTCACCTTGAGTATGTCGACCATGGCAAGATGGGTTCTGCCGACTATGCCATGAAAGTACGAGAGAAATATGGCGTGAAAGAGAAGAGCAAACATGGTGAATCCGATCAAGAGATGGATCACGACATGGACCATAGTGACATGGACCACAGTGACATGGATCACAGCGACATGGACATGGACAGCTCCGACTCTCACGAGCATGCACATTAAGAAGGGAGGAATCTAGGTGTTTGACTTTATTAAGGATAATTTGATTTTAAACGATCCCCTCATCCTTGGGGCGAACGTATCCATAGCATTTACAGTCGTCGCCGTTGTAGCCGTCCTTACCTATTTCAAAAAATGGAAATGGCTTTGGACCGAGTGGATCACAAGTGTCGATCATAAAAAAATCGGTATCATGTATATTATCGCAGCACTTCTTATGTTATTCCGCGGAGGAGTCGATGCGTTGTTGATGAGGGCTCAATTGACAGTCCCAGACAACGATTTCCTATCCTCTCAGCATTACAATGAAATCTTCACTACGCACGGTACGATCATGATCCTCTTCATGGCGATGCCGTTTTTGATTGGTTTGATGAACGTTGCCGTACCGCTTCAAATCGGGGCGCGTGACGTTGCATTCCCTTATTTGAACAACTTGAGTTTCTGGGCATTCATGATTGGTGCCATGATCTTCAATATCTCCTTCGTATTCGGTGGTTCACCGGATGCAGGTTGGACAAACTATGCACCGCTGGCCGTTGAAGGAAGCTCCGGGCCAGGAATCAACTACTACCTGATGGGACTTCAGATTTCAGGTATCGGTACGCTTCTGACGGGGATCAACTTCGTTGTGACCATCATCAAGATGCGTGCACCAGGCATGACGCTTCTTCGCATGCCGATGTTCACTTGGACAACGCTTATCACAGCTTTCATCATCGTGTTTGCATTCCCGATCTTGACTGTGACGCTTGCCCTTATGACATTTGACCGTCTATTCGGTTCCCACTTCTTCACCTTGGCGGGTGGAGGAAACTCCATGCTTTGGGCGAACTTGTTCTGGCTATGGGGACATCCGGAAGTATACATCGTCGTTTTGCCGGCGTTCGGTATCTTCTCAGAAATCATTGCAACATTCTCAAGAAAAACGCTATTCGGTTACAAATCCATGATCATCTCCCTTGTGGCGATCTCAGGTTTGTCATTCGTCGTTTGGGTCCATCACTTCTTCACAATGGGTGGAACAGCCGCAGTAAACAGCGTCTTCTCCATTACGACAATGGCCATTGCGATCCCGACGGGAATCAAGATCTTCAACTGGCTCGGTACGCTTTATAAGGGACGGATCGAGGTTACCACCCCGATGCTTTGGTCTCTCGCGTTCATTCCGACATTCCTGATCGGTGGGGTTACCGGGGTTATGCTTGGTATGGCCGCAGCCGATTTCCAATATCACAATAACTATTTCCTAGTGGCTCACTTCCACTACACATTGATTGCCGGTGTTGTATTTGCCTGCTTCGCGGGTCTCATCTACTGGTATCCGAAAATGTTTGGTCTTAAGATGAATGAGCGCATCGGCCGCTGGGCGTTCTGGTTCTTCACAATCGGATTCAACGTATGTTTCCTACCGCAATTCATCCTTGGATTTGCCGGTATGCCACGTCGTGTGTACACATACGGAGCAGAAGACGGTTGGACAGCACTGAACGTTGTATCCACAATCGGTGGATTCGCAATGGGTGTAGCATTCTTGATCTTCGTATACAACGTATACTACAGCTATCGCTTTGAAAAACGTGAGACTACTGGTGATGCTTGGGGTGGCCGAACACTTGAGTGGGCTACAACAACAGCAGTACCACCTCACTACAACTTCTCTAAACTTCCTGAAGTCACTGGTGTTGATACGTTCTGGTACTCTAAACAAGACGGTCATGCACTCAAGATCGATGAGAAGCCTGAAGTTGAATACAAGCCGATCCACATGCCTAGCAACTCGGGTACACCTTTCATCATGAGCATCTTCTTCTTCATCGCAGGATTTGGTCTTGTCTTTGAAATCTGGTGGATGGCCATCCTCGGCGGTATCGGTACCGTTGGATGCATGGCATACCGTTCAATGACTTCAAGCAAGCAGGATGAAGGTTACTATGTAACGGTGGAAGAAATCAAAGAACTTGAAAATCCGACGAATAGGGAGGCGTGATGTATGGCACATAATACAAATGTAGATCCAAACACGCCGTTAGAATATCAATCCGAAACAGGTAAACTGAATATCTTCGGATTCTGGGTTTTCCTTGGTGCGGAGATGGCGTTGTTCGCAACGATCTTCGCCACATTCTTTGCCCTTAAGGATCACGGCGTCATGGCGGGAGGACCACTCCCAAGTGATTTATTCGAACTGAAAAACACACTCATTATGACTTTACTGCTACTTTTCAGTAGTTTTACATCCGGTTTATCCATCAATGAGCTTAGAAGAAGAAACGTGAAGGCCATGATCTTCTGGATCGCCGTCACATTGCTATTCGGTCTTGGTTTCCTTTATATGGAGATCACTGAGTTCATCCACCTTGTTCATGAAGGTGCGGCACTCGGTACGAACGCATACTGGTCTTCCTTCTACTTGTTGACCGGAACGCATGGTCTCCATGTATCTTTAGGTATTCTATGGATCATACTTGTGGTTATCCAAGTGATGAAGAACGGATTGAACCCGGACAATGCCAAAAAGATCTTTATCTCAAGTCTATATTGGCATTTCCTTGACTTCGTCTGGATCTTCGTATTCACAAGTGTGTACCTGTTAGGGATGGTGGGATAAATGGAACATAACACAGCGAATCACAGTAAATTTCCTTGGACGCAGGTGGTAGGGTTCATCCTATCGATCGCGTTGACCTTTTTAGCCATCTGGTTCGGTTTATATGCAGGTCTTGCATACAATGTCATGGTACCACTCGTATTCGTCCTTGCATTCATTCAAGCAGCGATCCAGCTGTTCATGTTCATGCACGTGACCGAAGGCGAAGGTAAATGGCAGGTCGGAAAGATGATTTCCGCCACGGTGATCGTACTCATCATCGTTCTTGGAACGATCTGGGTCATGGTCAGCATGCACTGATTGCAGAACAAAAAAACATCCCGCGGGGGTTCCCGCGGGATGTTTTTTTAGTGTATTTCCTGCATTTTTCCCCGTTCGCTTAACGACAGGGCCAGGACCACTGAAATCGCTCCGAGGATCACAATCATCCCGACAATCCCGGCCCAGCCGAAACCGTGGTAGAAGGAACCGCTGACGGTTCCTCCGATACTCGATCCTGCATAATATCCGAACAGATATAACGAAGACGCCTGAGCTTTATCGTGGGTGGCGAGGAGACCGACCCAGCTGCTCGCAATGGAGTGGGCGGCGAAGAAGCCGAATGTGAAGATGGCGATGCCAAGGATCTTGATCCACAGAGCCGGATGAAGGGTGCATACCGTTCCGACGAGAAAAATGAACAAGCAGAGCAACAGGATCTTCTTCTTCCCCATCTGGTCTGCAAGCATCCCCATCCAGGTGGAGCTGAATGTGCCGACGATGTATACGATGAAGATGAAGCCCACAAGGGTCTGGCTCAGGGAATAAGGCGGGGCGGTCAGCTCGAACCCGATATAGTTGTATAGGGACACGAATCCGCTCATCAGCAGGAATCCGATCAAGAACAGATACACAAGCCCCCTTACCTTTAGGTGACTTCCCATGGAGCGGATCAAGGGAAGCAGATTGAACGATTTCGCTTCGAAATGCCTGGAGGGCGGTAAAAGGAAGAAAAATGCGAAACTTGCCAAGAGGCTCAGGGCACCGACTCCGGCCAAGGCGACATGCCAGCTGAAGTAGTCCGTCAAGATCCCGCTGAGGATCCTTCCTGACATCCCGCCTATGGAGTTCCCACTGATATAGAGACCCATGGCCATTCCCAGGCTCTTGAACTCGACCTCCTCCCCGAGATAGGCCATGGCGACAGCGGGAAGTCCTGCTAGCGTCAGACCCTGCAGAGCCCGGGACAGCACGAGTAATTCAAAGCTTGATGAAAGCCCGGTGAAAAGGGCGATGACGGATGAGATGAAGAGAGAAAAGGCCATGATCGATTTGCGGCCGAAGACTTCCGAGAGCGATCCTGCAACGAGAAGCCCAACCGCCAATGCGATGGTTGCCGATGATTGGGTCAGGCTCGCCATCGCAGGTGACACGTGAAACTCCTCCGCAATCTCCGGCAGGAGCGGCTGGGTTCCCCACAGGATGGCAAATGTACTGAAGCCTCCGGCGAAGAGGGCAAGATTGGCCCTCCTGAAAGCCGGGGTATTCCGTTGTAAATAGCTCATGGCTGTCATTCCTTTTGATTCTGTTTTTCGGTCATGAAGGTTTGGACGAACGAAACAAATTCTCTCACAACCGGAGATTGATAGGTGTTTTTTAAACTGGCCAGTCCAAGCTCCCGTGTGCAAACCGGCGAGGTCACCGGCACGAGGGTGACTTTCTCCCTGTCAAGAAGCTTCAGGTCCGGAACAAGTGAGACGCCCAGGCGTGCGCCCGCGAGTCCGGCCACCGTCCCGATGTCTTCCCCTTCAAATACGACATTCGGGATGAAGCCGGCCGATACACACAGTTCATGGATGATGGTTCCAAGCTCATTCGCTTCTTTGAACGAGATGAAAGGTTCATCTTTCACCATGTGGAGATCCACTTTTTCCTCGGAGGCAAGGGGATGATCGTTTGCGACAACGAGAAAAAGTTCTTCTGTAAGGAGAGGAAAGCACAGAATATCCTCATCCTCTTGATAATAAGAGATCAGCGCAAGGTCTGCCTGACGCTCCTTGAGCTGATGGATGATCTGTCGATTGGACGACTGTGCCAGCTGGAATTTCACATGGGGGTGTTCCTTCTGATAGGCACTCACCATTTCCGGAATCATGCTTGCCCCGAGGGACGGCAGGAATGAAAGGGAGATGGTACCGTGTTCTGGATGGGTTTCCCGCCATATTTCCCGCTTCCCTTCTTCAATCTGCATGATGGATTCCTCCACCCGCGTTAAAAACATCTTTCCGTACCGGTTCAGGTAGATCCGACGTCCTTTGCGGTCGAATAAGGAGACGCCAAGTTCGTCTTCGAGCTTTGCAATCGAGCGGCTAAGGGCCGGCTGTGAAATGGCAAGCTCCTTGGCGGCCTTTGTGATGTGCTGTGTGTATGCAACCGTTCTAAAATAATTGATTTGATGCCAATCCACGCCGAGACCTCTCTTTAATAAAATGTTTTTAATTCCATCATACACCTGATTGGCAATGACTTCTAATGGTTGTTATGCATCAAATCGATGTCTACCAGGCATTATTCAGGACATTGTTCTTAGCCTATAATGAAATCATCAAAAAGCGAAAGCGGGGAATGGCGAAATGAAAGTGGTGGCGCCAAAACCATTTACATATAAAGAAGGGGATCGGGCCGTCCTTCTGCTTCATGGCTTTACAGGATCGACGATGGATGTGAAGGGTCTCGGGAGAGTGCTTCGGCAAGCCGGATTCACGTGTCACGCACCGCTTTATACGGGCCACGGCGGGGAAGCAGAAGTCCTGATCGGCACATCACCCGAGGAGTGGTGGCAGGATGCGCAGGATGGATTCAGGTATCTTCATGAGCAGGGATACAGAAAGATTGCCGTTGCCGGTGTATCGTTGGGAGGAACCTACGCACTGCGACTTGCCATGATGCACCCTGTCTCCGGCATGGTTTCCATGTGCGCACCGACAAGAGGTAAAAGCCGCTTTGATCTTGCAGCCAGGGTCATTGATTACGCGGAGCGGTTCAAGACATTCGAAGGTAAACAGGAAGAGCTGCAGAAGGAAGAGATGGATCGACTGGCACAAAGGGACATGAGTTTTCTTGATGAGCTTCAATCCTTCATTGATGATACAGGCAATCGCCTCTCCGCCATCAAGGATCCGACTCTCATCTTGCAAGGAGCCAAGGATGCTTCGCTCTATAAGGAAAGTGCCTTCAGGATCCATGATGAGATCCTCAGTGAAGAGAAGGAATTGAGATGGTACGGGGAATCGGGTCATATCATTACCCTGGATCAAGAGCGACAGCAAGTGTATGAAGATGTGAAGGATTTTTTACTGCGACTGGACTGGTAATGGAAGGTGGCTGGGACAAACGTGTTTTAGTCATAGTAAAACCCGAACTTATTTGCCTTCGATCAGGCAAATAAGTTCGGTTTTTTCATTTATGAGTATTTTGATGTCATTATTTCCAGCGGTTGATTGGAGTGTAAGACGAAGACACCAGCAGGAAGAGTAGCTGATGTGAGACCCCGCAGGTGTGCCGAGGAGGCTCACGGGCTACCCGCGGAAAGCGAAGTCTTGCACGGAAATCATGAGCGGTAGTAAGAACCTATACTGATAATGGTCGTCATTACATGATCCCTTTTTTGATTTGTCTCAACCTCTATTTTACGGTGTTTTATTGGAAGATTCTGATAAAATACTTGCACAAGACTAGTTTATCGATATAATAGGGATACGATTGAGGGTCAGAAACTGAGAGGTGTTGGAATGAAAATAGATGAGACGGATCGAAAAATACTGCAGCTCCTGACGGAAGATGGGAGGTTGTCCTATGCCGATATTGGAAAGTCACTCGGACTGTCCAGGGTCACGGTGAGGGAGAGGGTTCATCAACTGAAGGATAACGGCGTGATCGAGCGCTTCAGTGTTGTCATCAATTCGGAGAAAGTGGGGAAGCGGGTATCGGCCTTCTTCGAGGTCGACTGCGAGCCTGCATTCCTCGTGGAAGTCGCTCAGAATCTCGCTGACAATCCCACCGTAGCCAGCTGCTATCAGATGACGGGCCCCAGTACTCTTCATATGCATGTACTGGTAGAGGACTTCGCGGCTCTTGAACAATTCATCAACAATGAGCTTTATTCATTGGAGGGCATCACCCGTGTGGAGAGTCATATCCTTCTCCGGAGATTTAAAAGCCGCAGCGGCTTGAAACTATAGGAAACAGGAAGAATCCAACGATGGTTGGGTTCTTTTTTTGTATGTACGACTAAATATGCAAACGCCAACATTTTTATGCGACCAAGGTCATGGTGAGGTTGTGAAATCGTCACTCCGCCATTCTTTATATATCAGTGAAAACGCTAACAATTAGTGAATATTCACAATTAATTTATTTTTTAGAAAAATGTATAGATTTTTCTTTCGGCATCCGATATAATCGAATTTATCGTAATTACGGTTACGTTTGTTAGGTTAATCAAATATTTTTCCTAACAAATGAAATTCTATTATTCTCTATTTTATAAAGGGGGAAGGGTCCACGTGGCTGCAATGATTGGACGAAGATTTATAGAACTCCTGCTGTTACTGGTGGGGATTTCATTTTTGGTATTTGGTAGCATGCATCTGGCACCCGGTGATCCGGCATCGATCATCGGAGGACCAACGGCGACGAAGTCAGATATCGCCGCCATACGCGATAGCCTTGGATTGAATGACCCATTCCTGGTGCAGTACTGGGACTATCTTAAGAATATTTTCCAAGGGGACTTTGGGTATTCCTATCAGACGAAGCAATCCGTTTCAGAAGCTCTCGCTGTCCGGTTCCCCAATACGCTGAATTTGGCCGTGGCCAGTATGATCGTGGCTGTGATCATCGGGCTCGGTGCAGGGATCATTTCTGCGCTGAAACAAAATTCCTGGCTGGATGTATCGAGTACAGTAGTTGCACTCGCAGGGATCTCCATTCCTAACTTCTGGTTGGGCGCACTCCTCATCCTCGTCTTCGGAGTGAACCTGCAGATCCTGCCGGTGGGCGGGCTGGACGCTCCGTTCTGGACGGCGGAAGGATTTAAACAGCTGATCCTTCCGGCCATTACGCTAGGGACAGGATCGGCCGCCATGATTGCCCGAATGAGCCGGTCCTCCATGCTGGAGGTCATCCGGGCAGATTATATCCGGACGGCCAGGGCCAAGGGGATGAAGGAAAAAACGATCGTCTGGATCCATGCATTGAAAAACTCCATGATACCGGTCATCACGGTCATCGGATTGAACTTCGGTTTCCTTCTCGGGGGCACAATCATCACAGAGCAGGTATTTGCCATCAACGGTGTCGGCCGCTTGATGATCGATGCCATCGCTGCCAGGGATTTCCCGATGGTACAGGGGTCGGTACTCCTGGTCGCAACGCTGTTTGTTCTTGTTAATCTGATCGTGGATATCATCTACGTCTTCGTTGATCCGCGGATCAGCTACGACTAATAGAGGGGGAGAAGCAATTGAGTGCAGAAGCCGTGGCTGGTACAACAGCCATCCAGACGAAAAAGAAAAAAGACCGTACGTTTGTCACCACTATGAAACGATTGCTGAAGAATAAACTGGCGATCATCGGTCTCATCATCATCCTGCTTCAGGTGATCATGGCCATTGCAGCCCCGGTCATCACGATACATAGTCCGTTCAAGCAGAATCTCGCAGAAAGCGAACTGCCTCTCTTCTCGGAAGGGCATTTCCTTGGGACCGATAATTTCGGGCGCGACCTGTGGAGCCGGATCGTGTACGGAGCAAGGATTTCCCTGCTGGTAGGAATTACAGCAGTCGGCCTTGGATTGGCGGGAGGCGTGACCCTTGGGTTACTCGCAGGCTACTATAGGAAGCTTGACGGTATCATCATGCGGATCGTCGACCTTCTATTCGCTTTCCCGGGGATCCTGCTGGCCATGCTGATCATCGCCGTTCTTGGCACAAGCCTGGTGAACGTAGCCATCGCCATCTCGATCTGGTCGATTCCGACGTGTGCACGAATCGTCAGGGGATCAGTTTTATCCGTGAAAAAGCAGGAGTACGTGCAGGCGATGAAATCCCTCGGTGCGAGTGATTTCCGGATCCTTGTGAAGCACATCCTGCCCAATTGCTCGGCACCGATCATCGTCTTCGCTACGATGAGGATGGCGACGGCCATCCTGTCCACCGCTTCCCTCAGCTACCTCGGCCTCGGGGCACAGCCTCCGACACCGGAGTGGGGAGCAATGATCTCACAAGGGCAGGATTTCATGTGGACGTCACCACATATGACAATCGTTCCAGGTATCGCCATCATGCTGATCGTATTTGCTTTTAATGTTGTCGGGGACGGCCTTCGGGATGCCCTCGATCCGAATATGAACTTGAACCAATAATCAGAGGAGGAATGAAGAGATGAAGAAATGGTTGGTACTAGTGGTCGCAATCGTAATGATGGTAACCGCTGCCTGTAGCGGGGGGGGACAGAAGAAGAGTGGTGGAAGCGCAGCCCAGGAGTTGACCTATGCGACAACATCCGATGCCGTGGGACTCTCCCCGATCATGACGAATGATTCCGTTTCGGCGAATGTCATCGATCAAGTGTATGAGACATTGTTCGAACGGAACATCAAGACCAATGAAATTGAACCGCTCCTTGCAGAATCATATGAAACGCCTGATGACCAGACATGGGTCATCAAATTGAAGAAGGACATCAAATTCCAGGACGGAACGGACTTCAATGCTGAGGCCGTCAAATATACGTTTGATAAGTTCAGAGATCCAAAGACAGCGGCACCGAGGGCTTCCCTCCTCGAGCCGATCGAGTCTGTGAATGTGGTCGATGACTACACGGTGGAGATCAAGACCAAATATCCGTACGGACCCCTTCTTGCCGCGTTGAGCCACTCGAACGCAGCGATTGTCAGCCCTGAAGCGGATCAATCCCAGGATCTCATGAAAGAGCCGGTTGGGACCGGACCATTCAAATTCGTCAGCTGGACGCCTGGCGATCAGATCGTTCTTGAGAAAAACAAAGACTACTGGAGAGATCCAGCAAAGCTAGACAAGGTGACCTACAAAGTCGTACCGGAAGTATCGACGGCGATCTCCATGCTGCAAACCGGGAAGGTTCAATTCCTTGATGCCCTTCCGACGGAACAGGTCAAACGGATTGAAGCCTTGAAGAACGTCAATGTTTCCAAGGAAGAAGGGACACCGGTTTCGTATCTTGGCTTCAATATGAGTAAAGAACCGATGAACAACCCTGAATTCCGCCAAGCAGTGGCTTATTCCCTTGATCGTGCATCCTATGTGAAGAAAATGAATGGCCTTGGCGTCGAGGGCAACAGCCTCATCGGCCCGAAAGTATTCGGATATGATGCAACAGCAGATGATGCAGGATATGCCTATGATCCTGAGAAAGCAAAAGAGATGGTGAAGAAAAACGACTTTGGAAGCAAAGCGCTGACCATCCTGACGCCGAATCGTGATAACTACATGCTCATGGCTGAAATTGCGCAATCACAGCTTCAGGATGCAGGCTTCAACGTGAAGATCGAATCCATGGAATGGGGGACGTTCCTCGACACGGTCCGTGACGGCAAGTACGACATCACATTCCTCGGATGGGCAAACTCGACCTCTGACGGAAGTGAACTTCTTTACCCGAACTTCCATTCAGATAATATCGGTTCATCCAACCGCGTTCAGTATAACAACCCAGACTTCGATAAGCTTGTAGATGAATCACGTGAGAATATTGATGAAGACGTCCGTGCGAAGAAGCTTGATGAAGCCAACAAGCTGATCGTGAAAGATGCCCCGATCGTCGTCATGAACCACGGTGTGAATACATCCGCAACTGATAAGAGCGTCAAAGGCTTGAAGCTCGATCCGACAGGTTCTTGGAAACTCTATAACGTTTACAGAGAGTAGGGATAACGATGAAGACAGATCTATTATCTGTAAAGAATATGGTCACAGCCTTCCGCACGGCTAACGGAGAAGTTTCCGCCGTGCGGGGCATCTCCTTTTCCGTGAAAAAGGGTGAGACGCTTTGTGTCGTAGGAGAGTCGGGATGCGGGAAGAGCATCACCTCCCTCTCCGTCATGGGGCTGCTTCCAAGCAATGGCTCGATTAAAGAAGGAAGCATTGAATTCGACGGGAATGATCTTGTTACCTATTCACCTGAGCAGCTCAGGAAGATCAGGGGAAAAGATATGTCAATGATCTTCCAGGAACCGATGACCGCCTTGAATCCGGTCCTTACGATCGGCTACCAGCTCAGGGAGCCGCTGATGCTGCATAAGCAAATCGGTAAGAGCGAGGCGACCAAGCAAGGGATCGATCTCTTGAAGCAGGTAGGGATCCCCTATCCCGAAAAACGGATGAAGCAGTATCCTCATGAACTGAGCGGCGGGATGAGGCAGAGGGTGATGATTGCCATCGCCCTCGCCTGCTCCCCGAAGCTGCTGATTGCCGATGAACCGACGACGGCGCTGGATGTGACGATTCAGGCCCAGATCCTCGACTTGATCCAGGACGCAAAAGAGCAGTACGGGATGGGTGTCATGATGATCACCCATGATATGGGTGTCGTCGCGGAAGTCGCCGACCGCGTCATGGTCATGTATGCAGGAGAAAAAATTGAGGAAGGGGACGTAGAGTCCATTTTTGAAAATCCGCAGCATCCCTACACAAAGGGGCTGCTGAATTCGGTTCCGAATCTGGATGACCCGGATTTCGAACTTGAAGCGATCCCGGGATCCCTGCCGAACATCGATGAGAAAATCAGTGGTTGCAGGTTCCACCCCCGCTGCCCATTTGCAATGGACCGTTGCAAATCCGAGACACCGCCGGAATACACCGTGGCGGGTGAACACAAGGTGAAATGCTGGCTACAGGAGGCTGATCAGGATGTCTGCACTACGAGAGAAACCGTCCATTCTTAAACTCGAAGGAGTCAAAAAATATTACCCCATCAAAGGCGGGATGCTGAAACGCATCCAAGGTCATGTGAAGGCTGTAGAAGAGGTTTCCCTTGAATTATTCGAAGGAGAGAGCCTTGGGGTCGTAGGGGAATCCGGGTGCGGGAAGTCGACCCTCGGCCGGACGATCCTGGGACTTGAGGATGTCACGGACGGGAAGGTTATCTTCCAGGGGAAAGAGGTCCAGAGCCTGTCGAATCGCCAGCGCCTTCCATTCAAGAAACAGATGCAGATGATCTTCCAGGACCCGTACGCTTCCCTTAACCCAAGGCAAAAGATCGGAGCGGCGCTTGAAGAAGTATTTGTCATCCACACGGATCTTTCCGCCTCAGAGCGGAAGAAAAAAGTGATAGACTTATTGAAAGAGGTCGGATTGAAGGAAGATCACTATGATCGTCTCCCCCATGAATTCAGTGGCGGTCAGCGCCAACGGATCGGCATTGCCCGTGCGATTGCGTTGAATCCATCCGTGGTTGTATGTGATGAAGCCGTGTCGGCACTTGATGTATCCGTCCAGGCGCAGGTTCTGAAGCTCCTGAAGACTTTGCAGTCCAAGTATGGATTGACGTATCTCTTCATCTCCCATGATCTCGGTGTCGTTCGCTACTTCTGCAGTCGGGTGATGGTGATGTACCTTGGCAATACGGCTGAGCTTGCTTCTGCGGAACAGCTATACACCAATCCGCTACATCCTTATACGAAAGCACTATTATCATCGATTCCAAGACCGTCCATTCAAAAGGACCGTAAGCGCATCCGACTGGAGGGAGAGATTCCAAACCCGGCAAATCCACCGTCAGGATGCGCATTCCATACCAGATGTCCCATCGCTACAGACTTGTGCAAACAGAAGAAACCCGAATGGCGGGACATGGGCGATCAGCATTATGTCGCCTGTCATCATGTAGAAAAAGGACGTGACGTTTTATGAACATGGATCACCTGTATCAACCGTATTCCTCCATCCGGAACACGGTATTTGCCAAAAAAGGAATGGTGGCGACTTCTCAGCCACTTGCCTCCCAGGCCGGCCTGGAGATCCTCCAGAAAGGAGGGAACGCCATTGATGCAGCCATCGCCACAGCTGCAGCCCTAACGGTCGTCGAACCGACTTCGAACGGAATCGGCGGTGACGCATTCGCCCTTGTATGGGTGAAGGGAGAATTGCACGGACTCAATGCAAGTGGTCCATCGCCTGCATCCATTTCCATTGAGGCTGTGAAGGAGAAGGGACACGAGACCATGCCGGTACACGGCGCGATTCCCATCACGGTCCCGGGAGCACCGTCGGCGTGGGCAGAACTCTCGGAACGCTTCGGCAAGCTGCCATTGACCGAGGTATTGGCACCGGCGATCGCCTATGCGGAAGAAGGCTACCCGATCAGCCCTGTACTCGGCAAGTACTGGAGTCTCGCCCATAAGAAGTTCAGGGAGATTTTTAAAGGGGAGGAATATCAAGCGTGGTTCGACACATTTGCCCCTGAAGGCAGGGCCCCGGAAATCGGGGAAGTGTGGTCCTCGAAAGGCCATGCGGAAACCCTCCGCTCCATTGCTGAAACGAAGGCAGAAAGCTTCTACCGGGGTGAATTGGCCGGACAAATAGCGGAAGCTGTCCAAAAAGGGGGAGGATTCCTGTCAAAAGAGGACCTCGCCTCCTACCGTCCACAATGGGTGAAGCCGATATCCACTGATTATAAAGGATACGACGTGTGGGAAATCCCGCCGAACGGCCAGGGCCTTGTTACCCTCATGGGTCTGAATATCATGAAGGGATTTGACGTCACGGAGAAGGAGAGCATCGATACATATCATAAACAAATCGAAGCCATGAAGCTCGCCTTTACCGACGGAAAAGCGTTCATTACAGAAGAAAAGGATATGCCTGTCTCCGTTGAGCATCTGCTCAGTGATGAATATGCCGAAGCAAGGCGCTCTGTCATCGGGGAAGACGCCATCACGCCGACGGAATATGAGCCTCCCAAAGGGGGAACCGTATACCTAGCCACTGCTGATGGGGAAGGGAATATGGTTTCATTTATCCAAAGCAACTACATGGGCTTCGGATCCGGCATCGTGGTGCCTGGCACGGGGATCGGACTGCAGAACCGCGGACATGATTTCTCGTTGGATCCAACCCATCCGAATGCCCTTCAACCTGGAAAGAAGACGTACCATACAATCATTCCCGGCTTCCTGACGAAAGCAGGTGAGGCTGTGGGGCCATTCGGCGTCATGGGGGGCTACATGCAGCCTCAAGGTCATTTTCAAGTCGTCATGAACACCATTGATTTTCATTTGAATCCACAGGCTGCCCTCGATGCACCAAGATGGCAGTGGATGAAGGGGAAACAGGTGGCTGTCGAACCGACATTCCCGAATCACATCGCACAAGCACTCGCCCGGCGCGGTCACGAGATTCAGGTCGCGACCGATCACGGTTCATTTGGCCGGGGGCAAATCATTTGGAGAAACCCTACCAATGGTGTTTTAATGGGAGGGACGGAATCCCGTACGGACGGGGCCATCTCCGCTTGGTAGGAGACCCCGCTAACGATTGAAATGAGGTGTGATGAATGAAACAGTGGCAGTTATTTCTGGCATTTTTCCGCGTAGGGATGCTTGGATTCGGGGGAGGTCCCTCCTCCATACCACTATTTCATAAAGAAGTAGTCGAGAAATATAAATGGATGAGTGATGATGAGTTTTCGGATACCCTCGCTTTGGCAAATGCCCTTCCGGGACCGATTGCAACGAAGATGGCCGGATATATCGGACACCGGGTCGGAGGAGTGATCGGCATGCTTGTGAGCATCGTTGCTACAAGCGTTCCGACCGTCCTGCTCTTGATCCTGATGCTGACCGCCCTGAATTCCTATAAAGATCGCCCTTGGGTACACGGAATGTCCCAGGCCGTCGTCCCGGTGGTCGCTGTCATGCTCGGTGTCCTGACGTGGGACTTTGTGAAGAAGTCGAAGAAAAGTCTTGGCTGGAAGATCACGATCGGTCTCCTTGCCGTAAGCCTTCTTCTTCTCTCAGGCCTTGGGGTGCACCCTGGGATTGTCATTGCAGTCCTTCTCGGTCTTGCCCTGATGTCCAAGAAACCTGTGAATGAAAAGCAGGTGAAAGCTTCATGACGTACGTGCATATATTCATGGCTTTCTTTGTTCCGAATATTTTGGGGTATGGCGGCGGGCCGTCCTCGATCCCGCTCATCCAGGCGGAGGTCGTGGACCGATACGGCTGGCTGACGGATAGTCAGTTCAGCGAAATGCTCGCTCTTGCCAATGCGCTTCCTGGTCCGATCAATACGAAAATGGCCGGCTATATCGGCTATCAGCAGGGCGGTGTGCTTGGGGCCGCGATCGGGTTGTTCTCGACGATTGCTCCTTCGCTGCTGCTGATGTTGTTCTTGCTCGGGTTGTTGATGAAATTTAAAGATTCTCCTAAGGTGAAGAACATGACGACGATCGTCAGGCCGACGATTGCGATCCTGCTTGGTATCATGACGATGGAATTCCTGGTGGATTCGTATGGTGGGATCGGGATTGTGCAGACGTTGATCATCGGGGTTGCCAGCTATCTCTTGTTGGAGAGGTGGAAGGTGAGTCCTGCGTTGGTGATCGGCGGGGCGCTCGTGTACGGTGCTGTGTTTCTTGGAGGATAAGGGAAATCCCTCGCTGGTTTGATGCCGGTGGGGGATTTTTTTTGGGGGTTATCTTCATTCCCATCCAGTAGGTATGGGTGGAGTGAAAAGAGGGGCACGTTCCGTTTCGCTGCGGTCGTCCGGCTTTCCTCGGGGCGAGGGA